>NZ_CAXSMM010000005.1:0-156291 GCF_964238605.1 Streptococcus parasanguinis
GCCCACTCAACCACTGCGTCTTGCTCGACAATCCAAAAATAATTGAGAGGCTAGGACTTTTGTCCCAGCCTCTTTTTATTCTGCTTTATTGATGTCTTCTTTGACCTCATCAACATTGAATTTGGCAAAGAGGTACTGACGGTCTTGAACTGGGAAACGTTGATCCAGCTGATCGATGGCTCCCACCTCTACAATCCCTTCTGTGATGACAAAATCCATGACATGGCCACCAAAGGTGTGGTCATCTGAAATAAAGTGCAAATGATAACCAGCCACGCTCACGCCATGGAAAATTTCTGGTGTCCAAAAACCGACGATGGTTCCAGTGACATTTTCCCGTGTATACTCTGGCTGATGGGTTGCAACCTCTGCAAACTTCATCTCTGGTGTTGATTTTGGAATCATACGGACATGCATCTTGGCAAAGTCACCACGAATCTTAATGGAGCGGAAAAGATTTTCCCCATCGTAATAAGATTCAATACGGGCTTCCAATTCCTCGTCCGTCATTTCAAAGCGTTGGCGGAAAATGACTTCTGCTTGGTGAGGGACGACTGCTGCATAGGGAACCTTGGCATCCGGAGAAACTTCGACTATTTCAGGATGGTCCCCTGATCCCTTGGCCTGATATGCCTTACCATCTAATACGATCAACTCTCCATCAATAGAATCAAGCGTCCCAACTCCTAGATCTCCGTATTCCAAGAGTTCTCCAATCGTAAATGAACCCCCGTACAGACCCGCCATTAGGGCACCTAAGGTATTGTATTGAAAAAGTTTCACTGGTTCCATGTTTTTCTCTCCTCATTCTATCTTCTACCAGTATACCACAAACTATTCCGAATCTTCACGATATGGTTTTGATTAGAGGCTATCATAGAGGGTTTGCATCTGCACATCGTCTGGTACGATCGCCAAATACTGATTAGCCACTTCACGCGCCTTCGTCACATCTCCAGCCTCACGCAACAAATAAACATAGGCTTCGAGGAACTCTGGGTTGTCCTTTAAATCCTCATAGAGCTCTTGGTAGGCTGAGACGGCCTCTTCTGTTTTCTCCAAGGCAGCCAAGGCACGGGCAATGTTCCAACGGGTGACAACTGTTTCGACTTCTTCATTTTGCCAAGCCAAGACTTGGTCAAAGCGTTCCTGTTCCAAATAAAGGGTGGTCAGGCGAAGAGCAATCTCTTCGAGATCATCTGCCACTTCTTTAGCCTCTAATAGATAAGCTTCTGCCTGTTCAGGCTGGTGAAGTTCATAAGAAAGCTGAGAAGCAAGAAGCTTCAATTGGGCATCAAAGGGATTCTTCTGGATCCCTTGTTTAGCAATCCCAAGCGCTTTTTCACGGTCATTTTCAGCCTGTAAAGCCAAGGCATAACCGTACTCATAGCCCTCAAAATCAGGCGACAAGGTATCAATTTGTTTGTAGTAGATCAGGGCTTTTTGGAATTCTTCTTGGTCAGACAATAAGGTCGCTAATTCGTAAGCAATCTGGTCATCAAACTCAATCTCCAGAGCCTTCTCTAAGAAAGGAACAGCTGCTTCAAACTTACCAAGATTGGCATAGGCAAAACCAATCCGTTGATAGGTGGAAATACCTGTCGCTTCCAAAATCTCCCGATTGTCCAATTGAGCATACTCTTGGATAGCCTCTTGGTAGCGTTCCAATTCCAGATCAATTTCAGCTAGCCCTAATTGAATGATCGGATCATCAGACAAATGAGCAGCTTCAACTAATTTTTCACGCGCCACATCTGCTAGGCCTTCCATCTGATAGAGATCCGCCTTAACCAAGAGACTGGCCACATACCAGTTAGAGTCTGGCTCAATTTCTTCTAAATAAGCAAAGGCCTCTTCCATTTGTCCTTCCTCTGCAAGGATAGTTGCCAAACTTAGATACACTTCTGGATAGGTTTCTGCAATCTGTTCATAGATCTCCTTTGCCTGAGGGTAAAAACCGATACTTTCAAGATATTGACCTAAATCCAATAATTGTGCTTCACTATCTTCTAACAAAGCCTGTTGAAATTGAACTTCTGCTTCTTCTAGCTCCTGCCGATCGAGAGCCTCTACCATTTGTTGACTATGACTCACTGTGTGTTTCCTCTTCTACTTCATTATGTTCTTCATACAAACCACTGACGACCTTATACCATTCAAAGATAGCTCCAATCACCACCTTAGCAGATGCATAGACTGGAATTCCAAGGAAAACTCCCCAAATTCCAAACATAGATCCTGACGTCAAGAGCACAAACAAAATGGTAATCGGATGGATATTTAACTGGCTTCCCAAAACCAAAGGTGATACAAAACGTCCTTCAATGGTTTGCTCCACTGCAAATACAATCAAGACCTTGATAAACATCTCTGGTCCTGCTACCAAGCCCAATACTAAGGCAGGTAACATGGCTAAGAAACTACCCAAGTATGGGATCAAATTCAAGATTCCCGCAGAGATCCCCAGTGTCACCGCATAGCGCAAGCCAATGATCTTAAAGAAGATGATGAACATAATGGCGACGACAATGGCTACCGTAATTTGCCCTCGAACGTAGTTGGAGAGTTGGGTATTGACATCTGAGAGAACTTGTTCAGCCGATTTACGAATCTTAGTTGGTAAGAAGCGAACAATGTGGCCCTTTAAATTTTTTCCATCTCGAAGAAGATAAAAGACAATAAAAGGCATAATGATCAAGGCAACAATAACTTGCGAAGCCACTCCGATCAAGTTGCTGACCCAATTGACAGCCCGCCCAGAGATCGAACTGGCCCAAGAAGTAATGTTTGCAGACAGTTCCTTAGTGATCTCATCTAACTGGGGTTTGATATCAGAGGAGACGCGATTATCTAGAAAATCATCGATGGTTGCATTGGCCTTTTCCAAATAAGTTGGCAGGTTATGAAAGAAACTCACCACTTGTCGTTGGACGGATGGAATCACTACAGCTAAACCCCAAATTAAAAGCACTGCAATCAAGAAAAAGACTAAGGAAATTGCAAAAATCCGCTTGAGTCCTTTTCTTTCAAGAAAGTCAACAATAGGGTTAAGCAGGTAATAGAGCAAACCAGAAATAATGACAGGCAGCATGACGGCTCCTGCAAACTCAAAAATAGGAATAAAAATAAAGGTGATTTTACTCAAAACCAAAAGGTTCAAGCCCAACAGCAAGGTAACTAAAAATACGGTAATGGCCTTGTTGTCTAAAAACCATCTAAAAAACCAGGACAAACTAAACTGTTTTTCTTTATTATCCACAGAGAACTCCTTTTCATTTCAATCTGTTTCTATTTTAGCATTTTTTGAGCTTGAAGTTACGAAAAAACTAGCAAAATAAGAAAGAAAGGCCCTCGCCTTTTCAACTAGCAATTGCCTTCCAATAGGACCTTTGATATAATAAACCTAACAAATCATACGAGGTGTCCTATGTCTCAAACCATTTATTTCGGTACCTATACCAAAAAAGAATCCAAAGGAATTTACAAGGCACAATTTGACCCTGAAACAGGGACATTGAGCCAACTTGAACTAGTGGCAGCTGAGCCCAATCCAACCTATATCGCTTTTTCTGAAAAAGGCAACCTCTACAGTGTCGGAGCTGAAGAGGGAAAAGGAGGAATCGCAAGTTTTACAGCTGATTTTCAGCCGCTCAATCACGTTGTTGAAGAGGGAGCACCACTCTGCTATGTCTCTGTCGATGACAAGCGTCAACTGATCTATGGAGCCAACTATCACAAAGGCCAAGTTCTCGTATATAAGATAGAGGCAGATGGGCGTTTGTCCTTTGTCGATCAAGACACCCACAAAGGAAGTGGTCCTCATGCCAATCAAGCAAGTCCACATACCCACTATGCAGACCTTACGCCAGATCAGTACTTGATCACGTGTGACCTAGGAACTGATAGTTTGCATGTCTATGATGTCAGTGAGGAAGGAAAACTGACCCTGATCAATCAGTATCAAACAGCTCCAGGGGCAGGACCTCGTCACCTGGTCTTTCATCCTCACTATAAGACTGCCTATCTCATCAATGAATTAAATGCTACGATCGATGTACTCTTTTATGACGGTATGGGTGAATTCGAACACTTCCAAACTGTTTCCACACTTCCATCAGACTACGATGGTCAAAAATGGGCTTCTGCAATCAAGCTCTCAGCTGATGGAAAATTCCTCTATGCATCTAACCGTGCTCATAATTCCATCGCGGTCTTCAAAGTTGTGGCTGATGGTAGCCTAGAACTGATTGAAATTGTTCCAAGTCAAGGGCTCAATCCACGTGATTTCACGCTTAGTCCTGATCAAAACTATTTGATTGCAGCCCATCAAGATTCACCTAATACCACCGTCTTCAAGCGGGATCCTGCTAGCGGAAAATTGACCCTTCTATCCGACGACTTCTATGTTCCAGAGGCCGTTTGTACGGTTTTTCATTAAGTCGTTTTAGTTGTCAAACCTCTAAAAAAATGATTAAATAGATGAGAAAAAGGCGCGAGCCTGACTTCACAACTTATATTTTAGGAGACCCTAACATGAATCCATTGGACTTATTTAACCAAGTGAAAGAAATGATCGAAAAGAAAGATTTCGACGCTGCAAAGAAATTTGTCGATGACAACAAAGACAACCTCGGTGACTACCTTGAACAAGCTAAAGGGCTTGTATCTGGAAATGAAATGGTCAGCGGTGCCTTGGACAAAATCAAAGGCTTGTTCTAATAAGACGATGAGAGTGGGACAGAAATCGGTAATTCGTTAGAATTCGATTTCGTCGTCCCACCTCCGCACAGTTGAGTAGGGCTGTAAAAGCTGATGAAATCAGCGTAGTAGAGCCCACTCAACCACTGCGTCTTGCTCGACAATCCAAAAATAATTGAGAGGCCAGGACTTTTGTCCCAGCCTCATTTTTGTTTACCCCAATCGCAAAAAAAGATCCTTGAGAAGACTCAAGGATCTTTCTAGTCTAGTAAACTAGATTATTTTTTCAAGTTGTAGAATGATTTCAATCCACGGTATTCAGCTACTTCACCAAGTTGATCTTCGATGCGAAGCAATTGGTTGTATTTAGCGATACGGTCTGTACGTGAAAGTGAACCAGTCTTGATTTGTCCTGCGTTTGTTGCAACTGCGATGTCAGCGATTGTTGAATCTTCAGTTTCACCTGAACGGTGTGATACAACGGCAGTGTAACCAGCTTCTTTCGCCATTTCGATAGCATCGAATGTTTCAGTAAGAGTACCAATTTGGTTAACTTTGATAAGGATAGAGTTAGCACATTTTTCTTCGATACCACGTGAAAGGTAGTCAGTGTTTGTTACGAAGAAATCGTCACCAACCAATTGAACTTTACCACCAAGACGTTCAGTAAGAGCTTTCCAACCGTCCCAGTCGTTTTCATCCATACCATCTTCGATAGTGATGATTGGATATTTGTTTACCAATTCTTCAAGGTAGTCGATTTGTTCAGCAGCAGTGCGGACAGCAGCTCCTTCACCTTCGAATTTAGTGTAATCGTAAACTTTGCGTTCTTTATCGTAGAATTCTGATGATGCACAGTCAAATCCGATAAATACGTCTTTACCTGGAACATAACCAGCAGCTTCGATAGCAGCGATGATAGTTTCTACACCATCTTCAGTTCCGTCGAAACGAGGAGCAAATCCACCTTCGTCACCAACGGCTGTTTCAAGACCACGACCTTTAAGGATTTTCTTAAGTGCGTGGAAGATTTCAGCACCCCAACGGAGAGCTTCTTTGAATGTAGGTGCACCAGCAGGTACGATCATGAATTCTTGGAAAGCGATTGGAGCATCTGAGTGAGATCCACCATTGATGATGTTCATCATTGGAGTTGGAAGAACTTTAGTGTTGAATCCACCAAGGTAGCTGTAAAGTGGGATTTCAAGGTAGTCAGCAGCAGCACGAGCTACAGCGATAGACACACCAAGGATTGCGTTTGCTCCCAATTTACCTTTGTTAGGAGTACCGTCAAGAGCGATCATAGCACGGTCGATAGCTTGTTGATCACGTACATCATAGCCGATGATTGCTTCAGCAATAATGTTGTTTACGTTGTCAACAGCCTTTTGAGTTCCAAGACCACCGTAACGAGATTTGTCACCGTCACGAAGTTCAACTGCTTCGTGTTCACCAGTAGAAGCTCCTGATGGAACCATACCACGTCCATGAGCACCTGATTCAGTATATACTTCTACTTCAAGTGTTGGGTTACCGCGTGAGTCTAGGACTTCGCGAGCGTAAACATCAGTAATAATTGACATTTCTTACTCTCCTTATTGAGTTATATTTTTTACTCCTCTATCATATCGTAATTAGGCTATTTTTTCAAGAAAAAACAAGGAAATCTACGAAAATTGAGAAGTTTTTAACAAGAAAACGGTTCCACTATCTTATTTTCTGCCATTTCCCCTCCTTATTTAATTTTTTAGCATTCTTCTACTCTTCTGCTACGCTTTATGCTATACTAAACTTATGACAGATATTAATAAAACGATTTTAGAAAAAGCTGCTGGTCCTACTCGATTCAATCCGGATGAGCAGCGTCGATTTTTGGAGACTTATGAGGAGCGGGTGATTGCTTCATGCACCTTGGAGGAGGCAAGGGACAAGATGTACCTGGAGCAGTATTCGACAATCCTCACTGATATTTCAGATCGCTTTCATCCTGTTTTGGTCAAGATCTCCCCAGCTTTAGATGAAAGCAGCCAGCTACAATATTTGAAAAAAACCAAAGATCTTGGTCTTGTGGCAAGCATCGTTTCGGATGACTGTCGCCATTCCCCCTTTGGTCTCATCATCCATACTGACCACCCATCTGGAATTTCACCAACAGATATGAGTCTCCAGTATCCAAATTTATTTGAAAAGAAAAAAGAGACTGCCAGTCCAGAAAAGAAATCATTTTGGAAACGTCTCTTTAGCTAAAGAAAAACCAATGGAAGGGAACATCTCCTTTCCATTGGTTTTTTAGTTTGCTTTTATTTTTAAAAGGTTCCCAATATTTTGAGCACAGGAAATCAGATTTTTTTCAGCATGAGTGAGTGCATCTGCCACCTCACAAGGACCTGATACAATAGAGAAGGCAGCCTCAATATGATGACTTGGGAATGCTGGCAAATCCTCTGCTAAGGCGCCACAAATAGCAAGCACTGGGGTCTTCTCTGGTGTTCGTTTGGCTATCCCGACAGGAGCTTTTCCAGACAAAGATTGGAGGTCCATCCTACCTTCTCCCACGACGACCAGATCCGCTTTTTGAACCTTACGATCGAAGTCGATTAGATCCAAACTTTTCTCAATTCCTGAGAAAATCTGACCTCCCGCAAAAGCGACCAAGCCTGCTGCCATACCACCTCCAGCTCCGGCGCCAGCCATGGATAAGATTCGGGCATCTGCTAGCTGATAAAATTCCTCCATAGCTTGATCAACTGCTGGAAACAGAAGGGGATTCAATCCCTTTTGCCCGCCATAGATATAGGTTGCTCCTTGACTGCCACAGAGAGGATTGGTGACATCTGTTAAGACTTGGAGCTCGATGTCTTGTAATGCGTTTGGAACCGCACTGGTATCTATTCTAGCCACACGATCGAGTGAAGCACCAACTGGACGAAGCAGATGACCTTGGTCATCATAGAAGGCTACCCCTAGTCCGGCTGCCATTCCAATCCCACCATCATTCGTTGCAGAACCACCAATTCCCACACAGATCGTTTTAACCCCTTGGTCAACCAATTGCAAAATCAGTTCACCAATTCCTCGTGTTTCCAGTTCAAGAGGATTTCGTTTTTCAGCTGGAATGGTGCCTAAACCGACAAGTGAAGCCATCTCAAAAAAAGCCATCTCATCTTTTTGGTAGTAAGACATTGAAACAGGCTGTCCAAATGGTCCGGTTACTTGAGTTTGGTACTCCGTTACATCCAGAACTCCAGCTAGGGTTTCCATGGTGCCTTCGCCTCCATCCCCTATGGGAAGGAGGTCAAAAGTTGCATCTGGTAGAGCCTCTTGAAATCCTTTTTTTAAGGCTTCTGCTACTTGTTTGGCAGATAAGGATTCTTTAAATGAATCCGGTGCTAGTAGGATATGCATGCTGTTTCCTTTCTATGCTGGTCTAGAATTTCAAGAACAAGGCTTAGATCCCTCGTTTCAATACGGTATGGAGCTCGTTCGGCAACGATCGGCTTTGCCATAAAGGCAATCCCGATTCCGGCTGTTTCAATCATGGGAAGATCATTGGCACCATCTCCCATAGCAATCGTCTGACTTCGTGGAATATGATTTTCTCTCGCCCATGTCCGGAGAGAGTCTTTTTTTCTTTCAGGGGTCACAATCTCTCCGAGCACTTTCCCTGTCAGACGGCCATCAAAAGTCTGCAAACGATTAGCACGAACCAGATCAATTCCTAAAGACTTCGCGATAGGATCGATGACTTCATGAAATCCCCCTGAAACAAGGCCAACCTTGTAACCTCTTTGATGCAGTTCCGTGATTAAGATCTTAGCTCCCGGTGTGACGTCCATCTGCTCTACAATTTTCGGAAAAATAGAGGCCTCTAATCCCTTCAATAAAGCGACACGCGCCTGTAAAGATGCTTTAAAATCCAACTCTCCATTCATTGCTTGTGCCGTAATCTCTGCTACTTTTTGTCCCACGCCAGCTTCTTGAGCTAGTAAATCAATTCCTTCTTGTTGGATCAAAGTTCCATCTACATCCATAACGAGGAGACCTGTTACTTCTTTCATCGCTTTCCCTTCTTATTTCTCCCTTACTATACAAAAATAGGGTTTAAATTTCAAGTTTCAATGATCATTTGAAGATAAAAAAAAACGACCTCCTAAAAAGTCGTTTTTTTGTTATTAGAAGCGAATTTGCTCCCGAGTTTTTTCATACGAAGTAACAAAGCGATCGGTCACTCCAGCTTCTACCATCTCCAAAGCATCTGAGATGACTTTGAAGGAAGCCGCATAGTCATATTCTCTTTCGAAAATATAAAGGGACTCATCAAAGGCAGCTTGAACATGATCATCAAATGAACGATAGCGATTTGAATATTGCAACAACTGCTCCGTTAAAGTAGCATTTTGTACAATTCGATAAGTCGCTTCTTCCAATTCATTCATATCATTGGTCAAAATATCTAACAAACGATTGGTTGATTCGATGTTGATTTTATCCCCTTCCAACTCATCCATCAAAGCCTCTGTATTGTTGCTTGCTGTGAAGAATAATTCCAAGAATTCTTGAGGGATTCCTGGCAAGTTTCGCTTGTCCATATAGCGTTTAATGGCATGCAAACGGTTAGCATAGATGTTAACTTTTTGGCGAGCATTGGCATCGTCTTTTTCAACTTTTGAAAGGGAATCACTCAAGCCGATTTGCTCATCTTCGATTTCTTTCAAGCGAGCCTCGATGGCTTCTAATTCTTCTTCTACGATAGAATAGGCCTTTTGTGTTTCAGATGAATCTTTCAAGGCATCTTCTACCACATTTTCTTGTGAAGATAGCTCAGCTTCCAACTCTTTTAACTGTTGGCTGAAAGCTTCATTCAAGACGAATGTTTTACCAAGGCGTTCCACTTCTGCTGCAAGGTTGCTATTGTTATCTTTTGCGTGTTTCAAATAGCCAGGCAGTTGTTTCACTAACTTCTTCACGACTTTTTGTGATTCGATTTCACGAGTAAAGATGTGATACAATGCATCGATTTCCTCTTGAATTTGCTCATTCTCGTAAATAGCATTGTCCAATTCAAGCGCGGATACATTTGCCATATTGTTCTTCAAGGAAGCATGCAACTGTTGGAAACGAGATTCAATATCTGTTTCAGTGAAGTGGTAGCCAGATTCCAAAAGCTTTCGGTAGCCACTTTCCAAATCCTCTAATTGGTCTGGAAGTTTTGACTGAAGATCGGTGACAATTTCTGGCACTCGCTCAACAATTTGTTTTAAGGCCACAATATGATTCTCAGCGGTATCAAGGATTTCAGCTGCTTCAACAGGGTCACCTGAAGAATTCAAGGTGACAAATTGTGAAAACTCAGATTGAATATTTCCAATTTGCTTTTCAATTTCAGGAAGCGCACTGCCATAACGATCTGGATCTGAAGTGACTTCTTTTTGAAGTTCTTCAAACATATCTAAGGCATGAACCACGCGTCCGCTATTTTTTTGTTCTTGCTCTTCAAGATCTGAAAGGGCTTGGCGAATCGCCTTGATATCTTCGTCGATCAACTGGATCTGACTTTCGATATTGTCAATAGCTTGTTTAGCCTTCATGAAACGGAAAGAATTATTGTAGCCTTCCGCCTCAAACAGATTGTTTTCAATATCAGCAAATGAATTTAAGGATAAATCTACCCATTTTTGATTCCATTCACGAAATGCAACTTGACTTTGACCAATCAAATGCATGTTTTTTACGGCCTCAACTTCATCGTTGACCGGAAGGTTATATAACTTTTCTTTTCGTTCTTCCAGTGCTGCCAGTAAGGCCTCGTTTCGTTTTCTCAAAATGACTGCAACCACATATCCTACAATCAAGATAAGGGCGACAATAAAGATGAGAACAATTAGTCCACTAGACATATAAAAACTCCTTCATCGTATTACTTGAACGTAATCCTAGTAATTATACCATAAAATATCCATTAATGGGAAGCGTTCGTTGAATTTTATACATCGAGTGTACTATATTCAGCGTTTTCTTCAATAAATTCCCGACGTGGTTCCACGCGGTCTCCCATCAACATATCAAATATCTTATCTGCTTCCGCAGCATCGTCTACTGATACCCGTGCCATCAAGCGGTGTTCGGGGTTCATGGTTGTTTCCCATAATTGGTGATCATCCATTTCCCCAAGACCTTTGTAGCGTTGGATGGTTGGTTTTGAGCGACCTTCTGAATAGCGTTCCAAAGCTGCAGCTAATTCTGCTTCTTGGTTGGCACCAGGTTGGATATATTCTTTGATCTCACTACCGACTTTGACCCCATAGATTGGTGGTTGCGCAATATAAACATATCCCGCTTCCAAGACTGGTTTCATATAGCGATAGATCAAGGTCAACAGAAGGGTTCGAATATGTGCGCCATCGACATCGGCATCGGTCATGATGACTAATTTTTGATAACGCGCTTTTGTGACATCAAATTCAGCACCAAATCCAGTTCCCATAGCAGTAAATAAACTACGGATCTCTTCATTGGCTAGAATTTTGTCCATACTTGCTTTTTCAACGTTCAAGATTTTACCACGAATTGGTAAAATCGCTTGGAATTCCCGATTTCGACCTGATTTTGCAGATCCTCCGGCTGAATCCCCTTCGACGATAAAGAGTTCTGTTTCTTCTGGATTGTTTGAAGAACAATCTGCCAATTTACCAGGTAGGTTGGAAATCTCAAGTCCTGATTTCTTACGAGTCACTTCACGCGCCCGCTTAGCAGCTACGCGGGCTTTCGCTGCTAAAATCCCTTTTTCGACGATTTTCTTAGCTATTTGTGGATTTTCCAAAAGGAAATCCGAAAAGGCGTCACTAAAGAGTCGATTGGTAATTTTAACAACTTCTGAATTTCCAAGTTTGGTCTTGGTTTGTCCTTCAAACTGTGGATTTGGATGTTTAACTGAGATAACTGCTGTTAAGCCTTCTCGAACATCTTCCCCAGTTAGATTGTCTTCATTTTCTTTTAAGAGTTTATTTTTCTTAGCGTAATCATTGATGACACGAGTGAGAGCTGTACGGAAGCCCTGTTCGTGCGTCCCACCTTCATGAGTATGGATATTATTGGCAAAACTCATGACCGTCTCATGGTAGCCGGTGGTATATTGCATGGCTACTTCAACAGTAATATCATCCATTTCCCCATCTGTGTAGATCGGAGTTTCAAAGATGACATCTTTGTTTTCATTGATGTATTCAACGTAACTAGAAATCCCGCCTTCGTAGTGGTAATGCTTTTCTTGCTCCAGGCCTTCTCGCTTATCCGTCAAGGAGATACGCAAACCACGATTTAGAAAGGCTAATTCTTGAATCCGTTTATTTAATTTTTCAAAATCATACTCGGTGGTTTCCGTGAAGATTTCTGGGTCTGGAATAAAGTGGACGGTTGTCCCTGTCCGATCTGTCTCCCCGATGACTTTCAAATCATCCACAACGTGTCCACGTCGATACTCTTGGTAATGGATACTGCCATTTTTATAGACGCGAACATCGAGGGATGTGGAGAGGGCATTGACAACGGATGACCCTACCCCGTGAAGACCACCAGAAACCTTGTAGCCGCCTCCGCCGAATTTTCCTCCTGCGTGAAGTACGGTAAAGACAGTTTCGACGGCAGGTCGACCTGTCTTTTCTTGGATATCCACTGGGATCCCACGACCATCATCGACAACCGTGATCGAATTATCTGCTTCAATGAAAACTTCAATATGGCTAGCAAAACCAGCTAAGGCTTCGTCAATCGAGTTATCTACGATTTCCCAGACCAGGTGATGAAGACCTTCTTTTGAGGTAGAACCAATATACATTCCCGGACGCATCCGAACGGCTTCTAGTCCTTCCAAGACCTGAATCTGACTGGCATCATATTCTTGTGCTTGATTTTCTTGCTGTTTATCCTCTGTCATAATTTCCCTTTTCTATTCAAATATAAACTGGTGTAAGCGTGGCATGGAATCAAATAAATAGGTCGAAAGCCCTGCAGCCTTCCCAGCTTCTATATCGATCGGACGATCTCCGATGACCAGACCGTCTTGAATGCCATATTTTTCTTTCAAATAAAGCATAGAGGCTGGGTCTGGTTTTCGAGGAAAGCCCTCGTCTGCTGTTACAATCTCCGTAAAGTAGGGTGCAATACCTGTCTGTTCAATAAGGGTCAAAACTTGGCGATCCCGATGAGATACCAAAAAATGGCGTCCTCCATGTGCTTGGATCTCTTCTAGTAACTTTTTTGCTCCCTCAAATAAGACCGGCTCTTGCAAGCCCAAGGCTTCTTTTTTCTTGTATTCCGTACGAAAATTGGAAATATGAGGTGCAAAGGTTTGAATTGCATCCTGTGTTGAGATTTTTAATGCTGCATAAACAGAATCATGATCAGCTTGGATGTGAAAGTCCTTCAATGTCGCTACAAAGGCATTTGTGGACGTTTCGTAATTATCCAATAGCGTCCCACCAAGATCCCATATAAAATCATGATAATTCATAGTCAATATTATACCACAAATGGACAAAAAAAATAAGCTAAAAACCCTCATTTAGGGGGGATTTTAGCCATTTTTTACGGTCATTTCATTTTAAATCAAAGAGAAGTCATTTTCCGACATAGAATGTGATCTTTCACCAGAAAATATGGTGTCCAAAAGAGCTTTGTTAAGCATCTCCAAAGACATCTTGATAGAGCATTCCTTGCCGAAGGCTTTGGGCATCTCCTCCAAATTGCTCTACCAAGGCGTAGGCTAAGGCAAGTGCAGTTGAAGGACCACGACTGGTCAAGAGATTCCCGTCTTTCACCACTGTTTCTTTCTGATAGTACCCATCTTGAATCTCTTCTTCAAAACCATCGTAACAGGTATAGTGTTTATCTTTTAAGAAGCCGGCACGTGCCAAGACAATTGGTGCTGCACAAATCGCAGAAATGATTTTTCCTTTCCTACTTTCTTCTTGGAGAGCTGCAATCAATTCCGGATTATCTCGCAAATTCGCAGCTCCTGGCATCCCACCTGGTAAGAAGATTCCATCATAATCTGACAGGTCTCCATTCCAGAGGCGGTCGACTTCCACTGTGATCTGGTGAGAACCTGTGACCGTTTCTTCCATCCCAACGAGGTCACAGTCGATCCCAGCCCGTCTCAAAACATCGACAATGGTCAAGGCTTCAATTTCTTCAAAACCGTTTGCTAAAATCGTTGCTACTTTTTTCATTTTCATTCCTTCTTTCTATCTATTGCGCCTTTTTAAGGACTATTTTTTTACGGATTAGAGGCCCTTCTTCTGGCTCTTTCTTTTTGCTACTATGATTATATATTGAGAGGACCAGACCAATACCAATCAGATTACTAATAATAGACGATCCTCCTTGTGAGATAAAGGGGAGAGGAATCCCCGTCAAAGGGAGAAGGCCCGTTACCGCTCCGACATTTTCAAAAATATGAAAGACCAGCATCATAATGAATCCGATGGAAATATAGGTATAAAATTGGTTGTTGGACTGGAGGGTGATTTTTAAAATACGGTAAATCAGGGTCACATATAAAATCAACAGCACAAGAGCTCCAACAAAGCCAAAGTCTTCTGCTACTACTGTAAAAATCATATCACTTTCCCTTACGGGAACCAATAAATTAGATACATTAAATCCTTGACCAAAGAGGCCACCACTGGCAATGGCTAGCTGTCCTTGCGCCTGCTGGTAGGTGGTTGTTTGTGCATAGTCAAAAGGATTTAACCAGGCTAAAATACGGTTCATTTGGTAGGTTGGCATCCCTACTTGCTGGTGCAGAAAAGCCCGACCCCCTTCTGATAGAAAGAGAAAGAGAAAGCCTGCTAACCCACCTGCTAGAAGCAAGATGACCGGCAAGATTATTTTCCAAGAAACTCCTGAAACGAGCACTAAGCCCGCAAAGATGGCCAAGAATACTAAGGCCGTTCCCAAGTCCTGCTGGAGGGCCAATAAGGCAAAGACCGGAATTGTATAGATGGTCAACTCTAGAATTAAAAACCAATCTTGTCGTAACAATCGCTCACGCCCCTTATTTCTTTGTAAAAATCGAACAATAGAACGTGACAGCATCAGGATGAAGGGAATCTTCATAAATTCTGAAGGCTGAAATAAGGTGATGTTTCCATAAGCTACCCAGTTTTTTGCACCTGTTGAAGCCACCAAGTTTGGATTATAAAAAACAAGAGGAAGAACCATCAAGGCCAAGCCTAGTAGGTAAAGAAAGGGAGTGATTTTCCAAAGAAATTTCGTACTAAAAATCGTCACAATCAGGCAAATGATACATCCCACACCAATCCAGGCTAATTGCTGCCCCAAAAAAGGCCACACCATTTGGGGATAATCATGAGAAACTGCCACATAAACGGATAAGATCCCTATCATAAGTAGGGTGAAGACAATTCCAATGATCGAATAATCCAGGTGGATCGTCCAAAAATGATTTTTCTTCATTCACATTCCTTTCTGTGAGAATCATCAAATTAATTAATAGAACAACATCTGTAGAATCAAGCTAGATCCTGCCACACAGAACCAAGCAATCAAACCTACCAGAAGGGGGGCTGCTCCTGCCGCACGGAACTGTTTCCAAGAAACCTTGCTTCCGATTCCAACCAAGGCCATGGCCATAAAGAGGTGAGAAAGGTCATTTAGGTAAGGTAGGACCACTTTAGGTACCAGGCCAATAGAAGAAAGAATGGAAGCCACAATAAACCAGATAATAAACCAAGGAATAATTTTCTTTAACATTCCTTTGTTTCTTCCTTGTTGTTTACTCCTATACCATTTTAAACCGATCAAGCCCAAACAAACTGGTACAATCATCAGGGCGCGTGTTAACTTAACAATTGTAGCCATTTGCCCCGCTGCTTTACTGTATGAAAATGCTGCTGCTACAACAGATGACGTATCGTTAATGGCTGTTCCTGACCAGAGGCCAAATTGGAAATTAGACATATGCCATAAATGCCCTAATACTGGAAAGATAAAGACAGCCAAAATGTTGAAGAAGAAGATAGTTGACATAGATAGGGCAATTTCCTCTTCGTCTGCTTCAATGATCGGAGCTGCTGCTGCAATAGCAGATCCACCACAAATAGCTGTACCAAACCCAATTAAGGTCCGTAGATGAGATTTCAGGTGGAAGACTCTCCCAAAAATAATCGCTGCAAGAAAGGCAACGGTTATCGTCGGCAGACTAATCTTTAAAGAAGATAAACCTGTAGAGGCAACTGTCGCAATGGGCAAGCTAAATCCCATGAAGATAATCGAATACTGCAACAATTTCTTACCGGACCAGTTCAAGCCTGGTCGTGAATTCTCCGGCAAATCCACAAATTCATTAAGGACAATTCCTAAAATTAAGGCAAAAACACTGGAGCCAATAATGGGAAAGAAAGTTCCCAACAACATAGCACAAAGTGCCAGTACAAATGCAATTGCAAGTCCAAATCCTTTATTTTTCATTTTCTCAATTCCTTTCAAAAAAGTCAGCTGCTTGCTCAACAAGCCGCTCTCTCAATGTCGTGTGAAGGGGCAACACTTGTTGCAACCCGTCCAAAATTTGTTTTCCATATCGCTTGGTTACCACCCGCTGATCCAATAAGAGGACCAGAGATTCCTGATCTTGAAAACGGCTGGTTCTCCCAATAGCCTGTTTTAGCCTTAAAATCGCGACTGGAAGACTATAGTCGTAAAAGGGATTTTTCCCCTGTTCTCTGAGTTTTGTATTCAGCTTTTGAACCATATAATCTTTAGGATTGTCAAAAGGAAGGCGCGTGATGATTTGAATCACTTCTTTTTGTTGAGAGAAATCGACTCCCTCCCAGAAGCTTCCTGTTCCCAATAAAATGGAGCTTTCTCCTCGGTCAAATCGCCGCTTAATATTAGCTGCATCACCATTTCGATACTGGGCCAAATGAGGAAACTTCAATGCGTTTGACGTCTCCAGTAACAATTCTTTTGAGGTAAACAAAAGAAAAATTGGTTTTCTTAGAGGAAGGAGTTCATCGATGAGCTGACAAATCTCTCTTGCATACTCCACAGAAGATAAAGAAACGACATCTGGAAAATCTATCGGCACCAACAATTCCTGGTGTTGTTTGACTGTTATTGGCACCCGGTAGATCTGCTGCTCTTGGTATCCCAAAAGGGTAGGTAAATGCACCTTTTTACTGATAGCGATCGTCGCTGATACAAAGAGCACGGGTACTTCTTCAGGCACAAACTCCCTAAAGGATAGCAAGTCCTCAACTCCTCCATGGAGACGAAGAATCTGGTGGCTTTCGACCACTTCCTTGTCCATCCAAAAGGTTTGGTAGCGCTCATCAAACAATTCTCTTAGATTCTCTAATGATTCATTTTTTAATTCCGATACATCCTGTCGCATTTTTTCCACTGTTTGATCTGATAAGATGGCTGGTTTTCCTTGTACAACTTCCTTAGAGCAGGCATTTAACTCAAATTGAATACTCTCCAGCAAACGCCTTTGCAGAAGATCTTTTTCCTCTTCGATGGCATGTTGCAAGCCTAGAAGAAGAGATTGCAAGTTTTCTTCTCTCTGTGAAAACTGCTCTAAAGCAAAGAAGAGTTTTTGCGCTTCATCCACTACCAGAACAGATTCTTGAAGTAGACTCTTATCATCTTCTAGACGAGTTAACAGATAGGCATGATTGGTCAGAATTACCCGGCTGGTTTTCACTTTTTCCTGGCCGAGACGCCAAAAATCTTCCTGATAAAAAAGTGAACGTTTCGACAATTGGCCATCGTGGCAAATGTCAGCTACAAAATGAAGATGACGATAGAGTTGGCCAATTTCACTGAGCTCTCCCGTTTCCGTCATGGTCAGCCAAACCAACAGTTGCATTTTAAAGCGTCGGATCATCCCATTATCTGACTCACTCTGTAAGGCCTCATAAAATTTATCGAGTTGGATGTAATCCTTGGGACTTTTCAGGCTATGAAAGGGAATTTGGAAAAGATCTTGGATAGTCTTTCCTTCCTTCTTCATAATTTGATCCTGAAGAATTTTAGTCGGAACACTGACAAGAATGCGCTTGGATGTTTTCGCCAAAAGCGTTAATAGATAGGCATAGGTCTTCCCAATACCCGTTGGCGCTTCAATAAAACTCGGAAGTGGCTGTTGCAAACTGTCCTCGATATAGGCAACAAATTCTCTCTGCTCCGGATAAGCCTCCATTCCCAACAACTGCATATTGAATTCAAACTGTTCAGACAAATGACGACTTTCTAAAAACTGCTGTGGCTTTCGCAGGTAGAGACCATGAACTTCTACTAAATGAGCTGGTAAAAAAAGGCTACTGTCTTCAAGCGCATCTTCTATTAAGAGTCGTGATTCATAAATCAAACAATCTGCCATCGAAAGAAGTTTTTCGATCAATCCCCTTGGCAAGCTCGCAATTTTCTCTCTCAATTTCAACAGCAACTGGGCTGTTGCCATAGCATCCGCTAAAGCGGAGTGAGCATGGTGCAACTCAATTTCCAGTTCAGCTGCAAGCGCTCCTAAATTGTAGCGTTCTAAAGTCGGATAGAAAATTTGAGACAATTCAACCGTATCAATCCGAGGAGTCGTTAGCTCAAATCCTTCCCAAAAGAGGGCTTCTGCCAATAAATTCGCATCAAATTTGACATTATGGGCCACAAAGACGGCATCTTCTATTAATTCAAAAATTTCTTTTGCCACTTGTGCAAACTCTGGAGCTTTTTTCAAGCGAGCATCTGTCAGGCCAGTCAATTGTTTGATATGCTCATCCAATCGTTCGTGGGGATTCACATCCGTCTCATAGGATTGCGTAATCCTCCCATCTTCAATGATGACAATCCCAACCTGAATGATCTTAGCATTGCTTCCAGCACTGGTCGCTTCCAGATCCACAATGGCATATTTCCGTTTCTGTCTTGTCATAATACTTAAAATTATATCACGTTTGAGCAAGCTCTGCAGATTTTTTTCTCCTTTCATGCTGACTTCAATCCTGTTATTTTCCTCGCAATTTGATACACTATTCTAGAAAGGAGTCCTTATGAAAATCTATCGTACCGTTAATCCTGTAGCTTATGAAAACACCTACTACCTTGAAAATGACCACTCCCTCATTCTTGTCGATCCAGGGAGTGACTGGGCAACTATTCAAAAACAAATTGATCGCATCGGAAAACCCATCGTAGCGATTCTTTTAACCCATACACATTACGATCACATTATGAGTCTTGAAAAGGTTCGTCAGACCTATCATTTCCCACCTGTTTATGTCCATTCAGCAGAAGCCAGTTGGTTGTCTTCTCCAGTCGATAATTTATCTGGTTTGGATCGTCATGCGGATTTAGAAGATGTGGTATGTAAGGAGGCCGACTTCCTTTATGACATTCGCTCCGATTACCAAATAGCTGATTTCCACTTTTATGTTCTGGAGACACCAGGCCACTCTGCAGGAGGAGTCTCTATCGTCTTTCCTGAGGATCACCTGGTTCTATCTGGTGATGCCCTTTTTCGCGAAACCATTGGACGGACCGATCTTCCAACAGGGAACGCGACACAGTTGCTTAGCAGTATCAGAGAAGAACTCTTTACCCTTCCATCTTCCTACACTGTCTATCCCGGTCATGGCCCTGAGACTTCTATTGGTCACGAGAAGATGTTCAATCCCTTCTTTAGACAATCCTAAAGAGTCCTTATCATCCTTCCTGTCCTCATAACAGTAGACAAAAAAAGCAAGTGCGAACTTGCTTTTTTATTATATCTTAAGAAAACGTCTCATGGAGATTGAAGAACCAATCGCTCCAATCAAAATTCCTAATCCAAAGAGGCCACCGACCATGATCGGTACCAAGAGATGAGGACTATAGAGATACAAGTTTTGATCTGCCAAGTTATTGTTCATAGATGTATAGACAACATTATAAACATAGAAGACCAAAGCTGAAGGAACCAAGGCTCCCAAAAGACCGATCCAAGCACCTTCTAAAAGGAATGGTGCACGAATATAGCCATTTTTTGCTCCTACCAGTCGCATAATCTTAATCTCACGACTACGTGAAATGATGGTAATCCGAATGGTATTTGAAATCAAGAAGACTGCGATGAAGATCAATAAAGCTACACCAATCAAGCCCCAGTTTCGGATAAAGGTTCCAAGAGCGAACAAGCGTTGGGTATCGACCCCGCCATCTTTAACCTCAGAAACTCCTTCAATTTTTTTGGCATCAGCCGAAACTTGCTTTACATATTTAGGAGCAGTCGTCTCTACATAATAAGCATCATAGAGAGGATTGGCATCTCCATCAAAAATCTTCCAGTTGTTCCCAGCCGTTTTGATCAGTTTATCATACTGTTCTTCCTTGCTAGAAAAATCAACCTTGTCAACATGTTTCATGGCTGTCAGAGCATCGTAGACCTTATGGTAGTTTTCATTGGTCACGGTTTGACCGTCTTTTTCAATTTGCTCACTCTGGTCTTGAATATCCTTGCGCATGTATACTACAACCCGCACACTATTTTGAATATCATCTGAAAGCTTGATAGTATTGGCAATAACTGAGGCGAAAATAGCAACCAAGCTAAGGGTAATCATAACCGAGCTGACCGCTGCAATCGTCATCCAACCATTTCGTTTCAAGCTTTTAAGCGATTCGATTAAGTGTCGGAAAAATCTTCTAATCATCGTATCCGTACTCTCCTTCCGCTTCATCACGCACTACACGACCATTTTCAATCGCGATGACACGGTGACGTAAAGTATTTACAATCTGGCTATTGTGGGTCGCCATCAATACTGTGGTCCCTTGCAGATTAATCCGCTCCAAAAGATTCATGATTTCCCATGAATTATCTGGGTCCAAGTTACCCGTTGGCTCATCCGCAATCAAGACTTTCGGATTGTTGACGATCGCACGAGCAATCGCAATCCGTTGTTGCTCTCCCCCTGACAATTCATTCGGGAATGAGCGGACCTTGTGTTTCAATCCGACAAGATCCAAAACTTCCATAACACGCTTTTTAATATTGCGACGTCGCTCACCGATAACTTGCATTGCGTAGGCAATATTTTCATAAACGGTTTTCTTTGGAAGCAATTTATAATCTTGGAAGACCACTCCCACATTGCGTCGCAACATAGGAATATCGCGTTTTTTGATTTTATCCAAATCAAAATCAGCTACTTTCAAACTTCCTTTATCGTGTTTGACTTCACGGTATAAAAGTCGAATAAAGGTCGACTTCCCTGCACCAGAAGGTCCTACGATGTAGGCAAATTCTCCTGGTTCAATTTGGACAGAGACCCCGCGAAGGGCCGTCGTCCCGTTGTCATACTTTTTGACAACATCTTTCATTTCAATCATTGACATGTAATGAAATTCCTTTCATTCTTTTCTGGTTGATTCCCTCGAGGTTATTGGAGACGCCATTTAAGGTAGGCATCGATAAAGCCATCGATATCTCCATCCATCACCTTGTCCACCTGCGCTACTTCGTAGTTGGTCCGGTGATCCTTAACCATGGTATAAGGGGTAAAAACATAGGAGCGGATTTGACTTCCCCAGGTGATTTCTTTTTTATCCCCTTTTAGAGAATCCACTTCTGCTGCTTTTTTCTCTTGCTCTAATTGGTAGAGTTTAGCTTGCAACATCTTCATCGCACGATCACGGTTCCCGTATTGGGTCCGATCCACGGTGGATGCCACTACAATCCCTGTCGGAATGTGGGTCAAGCGCACCCCTGTAGAGACCTTGTTGACGTTTTGTCCACCAGCTCCACCAGAGCGGAAGGTGTCCATCTTGATATCATCATCACGAACTTCGACTTCAATGGTATCGTCTAATTCGGGCATGACCTCAACAGATGTAAAGGAGGTATGACGACGTTTAGCGGAGTCAAATGGAGAGATTCGAACCAAACGGTGTACCCCCATTTCAGATTTCAGAAGACCGTATGCATGTGGCCCTTCAAAGGATAGGGTCACAGACTTGATTCCAGCCTCATCTCCAGCCTGATAGTCCAAGACTTCAACTTTAAAGCCGTGGGCATTTCCAAAACGAGTATACATCCGAAGAAGCATGTCGCCCCAGTCCTGAGCTTCTGTCCCTCCTGAACCTGGGTGGATTTCTAGGATGGCATTATTATTGTCATAGGGTTCAGACAATAGCAAGGTCATCTCATAGCTGGTCATACGTTTATCCAGCTCCTCCAACTTCTCGATCAATTCTTCTTTGACCGAATCATCTTCTGCCAAAAAGTCCAGTAAGATTTCTGACTCATCAAAGAGATCCACCATTTGATGGAAATTTTCATAGGTCTGCTTGAGTTCATTTAATTCTTGAGATGTCTTTTGCGCAGCAATGTTATCATCCCAAAAATCAGGTTCTGTCATTTTATTTTCTAAAATGGCAATTTCTTCTTCCAATGCCTCTAAGTCAAAGAGACCCCCTGAAAGAAGCTAATTTTTCACGATTTGCGTCAATTTTTTGACGAATTTCTGAAATGTCCATAAGTACCTCTTTCTATGTATCTAGTCTATTATATCATAACCTTCACTATTTGCCCACCTTCCAATATTGGATCTACTGGTTGACCACTGCCAAGCCAGCTGATTTTCAGCATTTTTTCTATTCATTTGTAACCTAATTGTTAGAAAAAAAGATCCTCTTATGCTAGACTGGTAGCATGACAACAGTAGCTTTTATGTCCGATTTACATATTGATTCAAACAACTTCGGCAAAGAAGAATTAGAGACCCTGATCACTCTTTTCAAGGACAAAAAAATTCAACATCTCCATATTGCAGGAGATATTGCCAACGGCTTTGAAAAGACGTCACAGGAATTTTTAGACCAACTCCGATATCACCTTCCAGTGACCTTTAGCCTAGGAAATCATGATATGCTGGGCCTATCAGAAGAAGCCATGAGACCTTTTGAATTTCAAAAGATTCCCTTCTCCAATCATACGCTTCTTGCCTTTTCGGGCTGGTATGACTACAGTTTTGTTCCTACTATCTCTCCCCAAAAACATCTCCAAACCAAAAATCTATTTTGGTTTGACAGACGCCTCCAACGAATGGGATCTGATCCAGCCATTACCAAACGTCTGTTGCAAGAGCTGGAACAAGAGCTCATGCGAGTAAACCAACCCCTGATCATCGCCATGCACTTTGTTCCTCATAGTCAGTTTCTCCTGCGCCACCCTTATTTTGAACGCTTTAATGCTTTTCTAGGGAGCCAAGCCTTTCATGAACTGTTTAGACAATATCCTGTCAAAGAGGTGATTTTTGGTCATAGCCACCATCGAATGCCAGCAACAACCATTGACAACATCACCTATCATGCCAGACCTTTAGGCTATGTCCGAGAATGGGAGCTCTGCAAACAATTTTTCGATGCTTTTCCTGAATATGATTTTCCAAAACGATACGATCCCTACAAACGCTATCGCAGAATTAAAGAACTCCCCGAATTTAAAGCATACAAGAAAAAACAGCTCGCTCATGAATTTTCTCAAGCCATGACGATCCTTGAACTATAAAAAAATTGGTTCCTTCGGAACCAATTTAGAATGTAGACAAACTATTTTAAAGTAAAATAAGTTAAGCGATTCTGCAAAAAAATAAATAAGTTCCAATTTTTAAATCGATCGAGAAAATACCTAAACTTTCCGCTGTGAGAAAAGTGCCTGAAACAATAACATTTCAGGCACTCGGAATTATTGAGACCCTAGGCTCAATAATTAGTCATGGAACTTCGAAGAAGTTCGCTGACGTCCGTACTCACCTAAGGAAAGTTTTTTATATGACTTTGTTTTCAATCTGAATTGGTCCCTCTGGGACCAATTTTTTTACTCTTCTGTATCCAAAAGATTTTTTGCAACGATTGCAGCCAGAACACCGCCAACGATTGGAGCCAAGATAAAGATCCAAATTTGTTGGAGGGCTGCACCACCTACAAAGAGTGCAGGAGCCAAGCTACGAGCTGGGTTAACAGAAAGTCCTGTAATGTTCAAACCAACAAGAATAATCAAAGTCAAGCTCAAACCTATGACAAGACCAGCGATTTTCCCATTACCTTTGGTAGCTGATGTCACTGTCATGATGACTAAGATAAAGATAAAGGACGCAATCACTTCAAACAAGAAACCGCCAAATGGAGTCACACCCTTCGCTAGGGCATTTTCACCAAGACTAGCTGTTGACATACCTGAATTTGACAAGAGGAAGAGAACTGTTGCAGATGCGAGAACCGCACCCACTACTTGCGCTGCAATATAATTAACCAAGTCCTTTGAAGACAAGCGTTTGTTCACAAACATGGCAATCGAAACAGCCGGGTTCAAGTGGGCACCAGAAACAGTCCCAATTGAGTAAGCTGCTGCAACAATGGATAAACCGAATGCCAAGGCAATTCCTAAATGTCCTAGACCTTCTGTTCCATTTCCAAAAACAACTGCGCCAGTCCCGATAAAGACAAGCATAAATGTGCCGATTACTTCAGCAAAAAACTTTTTCATAACTAAGTTTCCTTTCTTCAAACTGTTGACTAGTTTATCAAAAAACCACACGTACCTCAAGAAATATGCCCAGTCTATTTTGCCCGCAAAAAAAGCCATCCGAAGATGACTTTTTTTATGCTTAAATAGCGTTTTTATCTTTTCCAAGTGCACGTTGAACGGCTTTGACAATCTCAACGAGAACAACAATCAAGAGCGAACCAATCATAACAGCTAACCATTGTGTCAAACTCAAATGAGAGACATGGAAGAGTTTGTTAAATCCAGGGACAATGATGGTCGCCATCAAGAGAACAAAGGCAACTGGAATCGACCAGTTAAAGGTCTTGTTCTTGAAGAGTCCCACTTTAAAGATGGATTGGTAAACCGATTTAACGTTAAAGGCATGGAGCAATTGGATCAAACCAAGAGTTGCAAAGGCCATGGTCAAAGCGTCTGCATGGATTTCGGCACGAGTCGCATGTTCTGGATAGAGTAAGGCCCAGCCATAAACACCAAGAACCAGCATGGTTTGGAAGACACCTTGATAAAGAATAGCTCCGAAGACCCCACCGTCAAAGAAGTTAGATTTACGTCCACGAGGTTTGTGGGTCATGACACCTGGCTCAGCTGGTTCCACACCAAGAGCGATAGCTGGAAGAGTATCGGTTACCAAGTTGATCCAGAGAAGATGTACTGGTTGTAACACATCCCAACCAAAGAGGGTTGCAAAGAAGATGGTGAAGACTTCAGCCATATTGGCAGACAAGAGGTATTGGATAGATTTTTGGATATTTGAGAAGACCTTACGTCCTTCTTCTACCGCTACGATAATGGTTGCAAAGTTGTCATCGGCAAGGACCATATCTGATGCTCCCTTAGAAACCTCTGTACCTGTAATCCCCATACCGATACCGATGTCAGCTGTCTTAAGTGATGGTGCATCGTTGACCCCGTCACCAGTCATGGCAACAACTTTTCCTTCATTTTGCCAAGCTTTCACGATCCGAACCTTGTGTTCAGGTGATACACGCGCATAGACAGAGTATTGCTTGAAGACTTTTTGGAATTCTTCGTCAGAGAGTTCATTCAACTCAGCTCCAGTGAAGACATGGTCTTCGGTGTCATTTGGATCGATGATTCCCAGACGTTTGGCAATCGCTTCTGCTGTATCTTGGTGGTCACCAGTGATCATAATTGGACGGATACCCGCTTCCTTAGCGACACGAACAGCTTCTGCAGCTTCTGGACGCTCAGGGTCAATCATACCGACCAAACCAGAGAAGATCAAGTCAGACTCAACGATTTCAGATTCCAAGGTTGGAATTTCGTTACTTGTCTTATAAGCCATCATCAAAACACGAAGGGCTTGTTTAGCCAAGTCTTTGTTGGTAGCAAGTATAGCTTTCTTATCTTCATCCGTGATAGGACGAACTTCCCCATTAACTTCAATACGCGTCACACGTTTGAGCAATTGGTCAGGAGCTCCTTTGACAGCGATAAAGTAAGAACCGTCCGATTCCTTATGGATAGTTGACATAAGCTTACGGTCAGAGTCAAATGGCAATTCTGCCACACGTGGTTCATCCTTCAAAATTTCGCGAACATCAAAATTGTGATCCAAACCAAACTGTACCAAAGCAGTCTCTGTTGGGTCCCCAATCAACTTGCCAGATGGGTCCACCTTAGTATCATTGGCAAAGTTCATGATACGAAGGGTATTGTTGCTAGCAGCAATCTCAGCTGCTGAGCTTTGCAATTGACCGTTGGTGTAGACCTTCTCAACAGTCATTTGGTTCATAGTCAAAGTACCTGTTTTATCAGATGCGATGATTTCTGTTGAACCAAGAGTTTCAACCGCTGGTAATTTACGAACAATCGAATTGCGTTTGGCAAGGGTTGTAGTTCCCAAAGATAGAACGATAGTTACAATGGCAGGAAGTCCTTCTGGAATGGCCGCAACCGCAAGGGCTACCGCAACCATCAAGCCTTCTAATGGATGCTCTCCACGAACGAAGACGCCAACTAAGAAAGTAATGACCGCAATCACAACAATTAAGTAAGTCAAGGCTTTAGATAATTGTTCCAAGCTTTGCTTCAATGGTGTTTCAGTCTCATCGGCATTAGCCAACATATCTGCAATCTTACCAACTTCTGTATACATACCAGTGTTTGTTACGACACCAATACCACGACCATAAGTTACATTTGAGTTTTGG
Organism: Streptococcus parasanguinis; assembly: GCF_964238605.1. GTDB lineage: Bacteria > Bacillota > Bacilli > Lactobacillales > Streptococcaceae > Streptococcus > Streptococcus parasanguinis_AJ. The sequence continues at coordinate 26,437 of NZ_CAXSMM010000005.1, forward strand.
TAACCCATATTAACGCGGTCCCCAATACCAGCATCTGCTTCAACAAGTCCTGTCACATCTTTTTCAACTGGCACAGACTCCCCTGTAAGAGCTGCTTCTTCAATTTTAAGAGAAGCTGCTTCAAACAAACGCATATCTGCAGGAACCACATCTCCAGCTTCCAGAAGAACGATATCACCTGGGACCAATTCTTTAGAATCAATTTCAATCACGTGACCATCACGGCGGACACGCGCTAATGGACTAGACATGTTTTTCAGCGCTTCGATAGCTGCTTCGGCTTGTCCTTCTTGGTAGACACCAAAGGCTGCGTTCAAAACAACAACGGCTAAGATGATCATGGCATCTGTAAGGCCGTCCATTCCTTCTGTGATCACAGAGAGAGCTGCAGCGATCAACAAGATGATGATCATCAAATCTTTAAACTGATCGATAAACTTAGACAAGAGGCTACGTTTTTCACCTTCGTCCAGTTCATTATGACCATAAATCGCTAAACGTTCTTGAGCTTGAGCAGTTGACAAGCCTTCAATTGAAGAGTCCAATTCCTTTAGAACTTCTTCTTTACTCTGTGTATAAAACAAAGCTTTATTTTGTTCTTTTGACAAAATAATTTCCTCCTTATAGCTTTCTACTAGGTCTCTTTTGCACAAAAAAGAGACCTGTTTGAAAAAACAAGTCTCGCCGTTTAATATAGTGCCGGAAATAATTTCGTAATGACGACACTATCGCGGAAAACCGCCAGCTACTCCCTTGAGTGGTTTTATTATACCATTTTTATAGAATAAAGCAAGCGGGATCTAGAATAATTTAATGAGGATTATTCTTCCCATTCCACCAGTAATTGATAATTAGCAAATTCCTGTTCTCCATCGAGAGTTAACAAGCGATAAGAGACTTTCAAATGACCTGCTTCTAATTGAAAGAGGTCTGTTGTAATCAAAAACTGCTGAATGCCCATCGGAGTTGGGATGATTGCCCCACCATCTTCATTTTTGTAGAAACGCATGATGGATTTAGGACTTGAGAATCGTGTCATGACCAATTCATCATTGGAAAATTTCAAAGCAACCTTTTCATCTTCTTCATTGGTATACAAGAGATATTGAAAACCTGCTTTTTCCTTCCATTCACCTTGATAGTACTGATCAACAATTTCCATTTCTTCTCCAAATCGAATGGTATTTTGAATGCGAATCTGCATCTTTGTCTCCTTCTCTTCTTTTCTTGCCTTACTATTCTATCAAATTTTACGCATTTTGACTGCCCCTATTAGCCTCTATATCGCAAAATAGGCTTTTTTTTGCTATAATAGACCCATGAATGAAAAAGTCTTTCGCGATCCCGTGCATGATTACGTTCATGTGGATCATCCCATCATTTATCAATTAATTAATAGTAAAGAATTTCAACGACTACGCCGCATCAAACAACTGGGGACATCTGGTTTTACCTTCCACGGTGGGGAGCATAGTCGTTTTTCTCACTGTCTTGGCGCCTATGAAATTTCAAGACGCATTCTGTCCATTTTTGAGGAAAAGTATGCAGAGCAATGGAACTCTGATGAAAACTTACTGACCATGACAGCCGCTCTTCTTCATGACATTGGACATGGTGCCTATTCCCATACCTTTGAAGGACTGTTTGGGACCGATCATGAAAAAATGACCCAGCTGATCATCACCAGTCCAGAGACGGAGGTCAATCAGATCCTCTTACAGGTAGCTCCTGATTTCCCAAATCGTGTAGCCAGCGTCATTGATCATACCTACCCCAATAAACAAGTGGTGCAATTGATTTCTAGTCAAATTGATGTGGACCGGATGGATTATTTACTGCGGGATGCCTACTTTACGGGTGCTTCCTATGGAAAATTTGACTTGACCCGTATTTTGCGCGTTATTCGACCGATTGAAAATGGCATTGCCTTCCAACAAAATGGCATGCATGCTGTCGAGGATTACGTGGTCAGCCGTTACCAAATGTATATGCAGGTCTACTTCCACCCAGCTACTCGTGCCATGGAAGTCCTCCTTCAAAATCTACTCAAACGCGCTAGAACCATTTATCCAGATCAGAAAGAGTATTTTCAACTGACTTCACCTCGCTTGATTCCATTTTTTGAAGAAGAAGTCACTATCCAAGACTACTTAAATCTAGATGACGGTGTGATGAATACCTATTTCCAAGTCTGGATGGATAGTCCGGATACCATCTTGTCTGATCTTGCTCAGCGCTATATTAATCGGAAAGTCTTTAAATCGACTCTATTTACAGAAGATAAGCGAAAAGACTTAGCAATCCTTGAAAAACTGATTAAAGAGGTTGGGTTTAATCCAACCTACTACACCGCTATTCATCAAAATTTCGATCTGCCCTACGATATTTATCGACCAGAGCTTGAAAAACCGCGGACCCAGATCGAGATGATCCGAAAAGATGGGAGTCTCGCTGAATTGTCTCAGTTGTCTCCACTCGTCGCTGCTTTAGCAGGAACTCGCTATGGGGACAACCGCTTCTATTTCCCAAAAGAAATGCTGGAGGTTAATGGACTTTTCAGTAAGCAAGTAGAGGAATTCACTTCCTATATCACCAATGATTATTTTACAGGAGAGACGGATGTCCATTAAATTAGTTGCGATCGATATCGACGGTACACTTCTCAATTCAAAAAAAGAGATCACACCTTCTGTATTTGAAGCCATTCAAGATGCTAAAGCCGCAGGCGTTAAAATCGTTATCACAACAGGTCGTCCTATCGCAGGGGTCTCAAAACTTTTAAAAGAACTCCATTTGATGGATCCTGGAAACTATGTCATTACCTTTAATGGCGGTCTGGTTCAAGAAACCGCTACTGGAAAAGAACTCATCAAGGACCTTTTAGATTATGAGGACTATCTCGATATCGAGTCTCTTGCTAACAAACTCCAAATCCACTCTCATGTGATTACTAAAGATGGCATCTATACCAGCAATCGCGATATCGGACGCTACACCATTCATGAATCTCAACTGGTCAATATGCCCCTTTATTACCGGACGCCTGAAGAAGTTCGTGAGAAAGAATTTGTCAAGGCCATGTATATCGATGAACCAGACATTCTAGATGCTGCGATTGCAAAAATTCCTAAAGAATTCAAGGACCGCTTCACCATGGTCAAATCAGCCCCTTTTTATTTAGAAATTCTAGGGAAAACAACTAATAAGGGATCAGCTGTTCTTCATCTAGCTGAACGACTTGGAATCCAGCAAGAAGAAACCATGGCTATCGGAGATGAAGAAAATGACCGTTCCATGCTAGAAGTCGTGGGACATGCTGTCGTTATGGAAAATGGCAATCCAGCTCTTAAAAAAATTGCTACAACTATTACCAAATCAAATGATGAATCTGGCGTTGCATACGCCATTAGAAAGTGGGTATTATAAGAAATGTACCATTACCAGCTAGGAATTTCTGCTAGTGCGCATGATGCCTTTGTTATTCAGAGTGACCAAACCAATCTCTTACAAAGCAGCTCATGGGCAAAAATCAAAGATAATTGGGGAAATGAACGGGTTGGTTTTTATCAAGAAGACCAATTAGTCGCTGTTGCAAGCATCTTGATTCAACCCCTGCCACTTGGCTTTTCTATGCTCTACATTCCTCGAGGCCCAATCATGGATTACCAGAACAAAGAGCTGGTTTCATTTGTGATCCAGTCCCTTAAAAAGATAGCCAAACAATACAAGGCCTTGTTTGTGAAATTTGATCCAAGTCTTTTCTTGAGTAAACAATTGATTGGACAAGAAAATACGGAAACCACTGATGTGCAAGCAGTGATCGACACCTTAACTAAAGAAGGGGTTGAATGGACTGGCCGAACCAGTGATATAGCAGAAAATATCCAACCACGCTTTCAAGCGAATATCCACAAAGAGTTTTTCACCGAGCAAGATCTTTCAAAATCTACTCGACAAGCCATCCGAACTGCCCGAAACAAAGGGATCCAAGTCCAATTTGGCGGAACCGAATTGTTAGAGGACTTTGCTTCTCTCATGAAAAAGACTGAGGCTCGTAAAAGCATTCATTTACGTGGAAAAGACTACTACGAAAAACTGCTCACAACCTACCAAGGACAATCCTACATTACTTTGTCTACTCTAGATCTCGAGAAACGGAAAACCTCCCTTATAAAAGATCTTGAAAAAAACAAGGCAGAGGCTGAAAAATTCACAGAAAAAACAAAGCCTGGCAAGGTTGAGAATAACCAAAAAGAAAAAGAGCGGATAGAGGAAGAACTGCAATTTCTTGAGCAGCATCTCCAAGCAGGTAGACAGATCGTTCCTTTATCTGGGACCTTAAGCCTTGAATTCGGTGGGACGTCTGAAAATGTTTATGCAGGGATGGATGAAGAATTCCGCCGTTACCAACCTGCTATCCTCACCTGGTATGAAACTGCCCAACACGCTTTCGACCGTGGTGCTTCTTGGCAAAATATGGGGGGCATTGAAAATTCACTCGATGGTGGTCTCTATCATTTCAAATCAAAATTTAATCCTGTCATTGAAGAATTTGTTGGGGAATTCAACCTACCAACCAGTCCACTTTATCCACTTGTAAACAAAGTCTACAAGATCCGGAAAAAATTAAGGAGTAAATAAAGTTACATGACTCTTACGACAATTTCAAAAGAAGAATTTACCTCATTTGCAAATACTGTCTCCCATCGCTCTTTTATCCAGTCTGCTGAAATGGCAGATCTGCTTGAAAAGCGAGGAAACACGGTCCAATTTATCGCTTGGAAACAAAAAGATCAAGTCCAAGTGGCAGCGATCTTGTACAGTCTTCCTATGACAGGTGGTCTCCATATGGAAATCAATTCTGGCCCTCTTTACCAAGAGGAGGCTATGCTAGAACCCTTCTATGCAGCTTTAAAAGACTATGCGAAAGAAAATGGGGCTATTGAACTCGTTATTAAGCCCTATGATACCTATCAAACCTTTGATAGTGACGGCAATCCAACCAGTGAAGAGCAAACCCATTTTATGGATAACCTTAAAAACTTGGGCTATCAGCATGATGGTTTAACAACAGGTTATCCAGGTGGAGAAGGTGATTGGCATTATGTGAAAGATATGGAGGGCATCACCGAAAAAAATCTTCTCAAGAGCTTCAGTAAAAAAGGAAAGCCACTTGTCAAAAAAGCCAAATCTTTCGGTATTGAACTGAAACGATTAAACCGAGATGAACTGCAACTCTTTAAGGATATTACTTCCTCTACCAGTGACCGTCGCGACTATCAGGATAAGACCTTGGATTATTACCAAACTTTCTATGACAGTTTTGGCGACAATGCCGATTTCATGATCGCAACACTGAACTTCCACCATTACTACACGAATCTTGAAAAAGACCAAGGAAAACTAGCACAGAAGATTGAGAAATTACAGAAGGATCTTGAAGTCAACCCCAATTCAGAGAAAAAACAAAATCAACTTCGTGAATTCTCTAGCCAGTTTGATACCTTTGAGGTGAGAAAGAAGGACGCAAAAGAATATATTGAAAAATATGGAGATCAAGACGTCATTCTTGCAGGAAGCCTCTTCGTCTATATGCCACAAGAATCCACCTATTTATTCAGTGGCTCTTATACAGAATTTAATAAGTTCTATGCTCCTGCCGTTCTCCAGGAATATATGATGCTTGAAACCATCAAACGTGGCATCCCAAGATATAACTTCCTTGGTATTCAAGGAATCTTTGACGGCTCAGACGGTGTTCTTCGTTTCAAACAAAACTTCAATGGTTACATCGTTCGTAAGATGGGGACCTTCCGTTATTATCCACGTCCTCTTAAATACAAATTGATTTCTCTCATCAAGAAACTTTTGCGTCGTTCATAACTCAAAAGACCAGCTTTGAAGCTGGTCTTTTTTACTATAAAAAAGACGAGAAATCTCTCGCCTTTTAGATGTTATTATTTAACGAAGTCAAGCAATGCCAAGAAGCTTTCTGGATCAAGTGATGCACCACCTACAAGAGCTCCATCAACGTCTGGACAAGCCATGTATTCAGCAACGTTTTCAGGTTTCACTGAACCACCGTATTGAACACGTACTTTGTCAGCCACTTCTTGACCAAAATCAGCAGCTACAACGTCACGAACAACTTTACACATTTTTTGTGCGTCGTCTTGTGAAGCTGATTTACCAGTACCGATAGCCCAGATTGGTTCGTAGGCGATTACTGTTGAAGCGACTTGTTCTGCAGTCAATCCAGCAAGTGCAGCTGAAACTTGAGCACCTACAAATTCTGCCGCTTTACCAGCTTCGTAAGTTTCAAGGCTTTCACCACAACAGATGATTGGAAGCATACCGTTCGCAAAGATTGCTTTTGCTTTTTTGTTGATGTCTTCATCAGTTTCGTGGAAGTAATCACGACGTTCTGAGTGACCGATAACAACGTAGTCAGTACCGATTTCGTTCAAAACTTGTGGGCTAGTTTCACCAGTGAAGGCACCAGCATTTTCAAAGTAAGTGTTTTGTGCAGCAACTTTAAGGTTTGAACCTTTAGCAGCAGCAAGTACAGCTGTCAAGTCAACTGCAGGAGCCGCGATACCAGCTTCAACAAGATCAGCTGAAGGAAGTTTTGATGCTACAGCTTCAACGAATGCTTTTGCTTCTTCTGGATTTTTGTTCATTTTCCAGTTACCAGCGATAAATGGTTTACGTGACATTTCACATACCTCTTTTTTCTTATTTTATACTATCTATTTTACCATAAATTTCGTCATAATGAAAGGTTGCACAAGCTCATTTTACTTTTTGTAAAAAATAAAAACCCCGTCTCCACGGGGTTTTCTGTCTGTCTATATAATTGTTAATCTGGGAACTAGATCGAATTAAGCTTCGATTTCAGTAACCATACCTGAACCAACAGTACGTCCACCTTCACGGATTGAGAATGTAGTACCTTGTTCAACGGCGATTGGGTGGATCAACTCAACGTCGATAGTCACGTTATCACCAGGCATTACCATTTCAGTTCCTGCTGGAAGTTCGATAGATCCAGTTACGTCAGTTGTACGGAAGTAGAACTGTGGACGGTAGTTGTTGAAGAATGGAGTATGACGTCCACCTTCTTCTTTAGTAAGGATGTAAACTTCACCTTTGAATTTAGTGTGTGGGTTGATTGAACCTGGTTTAGCGATAACTTGTCCACGTTCGATTTCATCACGTTGGATACCACGAAGAAGCACACCAACGTTATCCCCTGCAAGACCTTCGTCAAGTTGTTTACGGAACATTTCAACACCAGTAACAACTGCTTTTTGGATTTCTTCTTTGATACCAACGATTTCGATTTCGTCGTTGACACGAACAACACCACGGTCGATACGACCTGAAGCAACTGTACCACGTCCAGTGATTGAGAATACGTCTTCGACTGGAAGAAGCAATGGTTTGTCAGTATCGCGTTCTGGTTCTGGGATGTACTCATCAACAGTATCCATCAATTCCATGATGATGTCTTCATATTTAGAGTCACCTTCAAGAGCTTTAAGAGCTGAACCTTGGATAACTGGAAGGTCATCACCTGGGAAATCATATTCTGAAAGAAGGTCACGGATTTCCATTTCAACCAATTCAAGCAATTCTTCATCGTCAACCAAGTCAACTTTGTTCATGAAGACGATCAAGTGTTTAACACCAACCTGACGTGAAAGAAGGATGTGTTCACGTGTTTGTGGCATTGGTCCATCAGTTGAAGCTACTACAAGGATAGCTCCGTCCATTTGAGCGGCACCAGTGATCATGTTTTTAACATAGTCCGCGTGTCCTGGAGCGTCGATGTGAGCGTAGTGACGTTTAGCAGTTTCGTACTCAACGTGTGCAGTGTTGATAGTGATACCGCGTTCGCGTTCTTCTGGAGCAGCATCGATAGACGCATAGTCTTTTGGTTGGTTAACTGATGAAGGCAAGCGACGTGCCAAAACAGTTGTGATTGCTGCAGTTAGGGTAGTTTTACCGTGGTCAACGTGTCCGATTGTACCGATGTTAACGTGCGGTTTACTACGATCGTATTTTTCTTTTGCCATTTGAGTAAAAGCCTCCAATAAAATATATTTTATAGATAGACAGTAGGCAATACAGTCTAACTTTCCTTACTATTCTATCGAATTTTAGATAAAATTGCAAGCCTTTTACCTATATTTTCTTAATTATTCCTCTTCTTTCCTTTTGTTTTGTCCTCTTGCTGAAAGATCCTGATCAAGCTTTGAAAATCCTCATTTGAAATCTTTAATTTAAACTCGTTAAACATCTTCTATCACTTCGTTTCAGAGCAGAAAAAATCGGAACAATGTTCCGATTTTTTTAACCTGAATTTCGTAATCCTGTAGCCACTCCATTGATGGTGATATGGATTAGCTTGTCTTGATCGGCTGATAGTTGTCCAGTCCGTTGACGTCGAATCAATTCTAACTGAATATAGTTCAAGACGTTAAAGTACGGCATCCGATAATCCAAACTTTCTTTCAGATAAGGGTTTTCCGCGAGCAATTCGTCATGCTCCTCAATCATCAGGATGATATCCTTGGTCAATTGCCATTCATGTAAGATAATCTGATAGATATTGCGGACTTCTTCTTCCTCACACAATTGCGCATACTCAAAGGCAATATCCATGTTGGCTTTGGATAAGACCATGTCCACATTTGACAAGAGAGATTGGAAGAAAGGCCAGTTCTTATACATATATCGAAGGGTTTCAATATTCTCAGGATCCTCATCGATAAATTCCTTAAAGCTAGAACCTACTCCATACCAACCAGGGAACATCACCCGACTTTGTGACCAAGAGAAGACCCATGGGATAGCACGCAAACCACCAATTTCTGTAATAGTCTTACGGGCAGCTGGACGCGAACCAATATTAAAGCTAGAAATAGCTTTGATCGGACTTGATTCAAAGAAGTAATCATAGAAGTGCTCATTTCCAAAGACCAAATCACGATAGATATCGTAACTGCGATTCACGACTTTATCCATGACTTCCCCGAAACGATCAAACATAGAAAATGGACTCTTTTGTTCTGAAATCATGCGGTTAATAGTTGCAGAAACAAGCATCTCAAGGTTGTAGTAGGCGGCATCTTTGTTCCCGTATTTATTGCCGATCACTTCCCCTTGCTCCGTTAAGCGGATACGGTCATTAATGGATTTCAACGGTTGAGAAGTGATGGCTTCATAGGTAGGACCGCCACCACGTCCAACGGTACCACCACGTCCATGGAAGAAGGTAATCTTCACTCCAAACTCATCTCCGATAGCAGTCAATTGTTGTTGGGCTTTAAAGAGGGTCCAACAAGAAGACAAATAACCACCATCCTTGTTAGAATCCGAGTAACCTAACATAATTTCTTGATAGTTGTTCTTAGAAGCAATCCAACGTTTGGCAATCGGAAGAGACAAGTAGCTTCTCATAGTTTCTTCTGAATGATCCAAATCCTCGATTGTTTCAAACAAAGGTACGATTTGCACGCGAGCTTTTTCTGTATCAACTAAGCCCACTTCTTTCAACATCACAGCCAATTCCAACATATCTGACACACTGGTTGCATGAGAAATGATGTTTTGACGAATGACTTTTTCTCCTAAACGATCCTTCAATTCACGGGCCGTTTGGAAAATCGCTAATTCTTTTTCAAGCAGTTCAGATTTTTCAGCATGAGTTGCTGATAAAATACGTGGATCTTCTAAAAGTTCTTTCAAGAGAACTTGACACTTTTCATCCTCTGATAAATCAGAATAGTGGTCATTAATCCCTGCTGATTTCAGCAATTCTGCCACACAGGCTTCATGTACACTCGAATCCTGGCGCATATCAATAGAGGCCAGATAGAATCCAAAAACATCGATGGCTTCTAGAAGTTCTGCAAACTCACCAGAAATTAAATACTCTGATTTGTTTTCTAACAAGGAATCTTTGATCTTTTCAAGGTCTTCTTTAAATTCTTGAGCTGATGCATAAGCTGGAGCTTCTTTCTCAGAAATTTTCTTTAGAGCCCCAGAGATACGATTGCCGATATAATCAGAAACTGGCCCTTGTTGATGAGCATTTGCTCCTAATAACCTCTCGACAGCATAACGATCTTCTCTAGTTTCCCCAACCATAGTCCATTCTTTTAAATTGACCAAAGTCTGGATCAATTTTGACTGGATATAGTGGAAAGCCCGACGGTATGGTTCTTTTTCACGAAAGACAGATGTATCACTTGATAGGGCGGCCATTTCAGCTACTGCTTCACTTGTTTTAGAAAGACTCGTTGAAAGGGAGAAATGACGGTATAATTTAGAAATCTTTTCGATGTAATAGTTCAAAATGACTTCGCTTTGAATAGTTGCTGAACGCTTCAAGGTCTCAGCTGTTACAAACGGATTCCCGTCCCGGTCTCCCCCGATCCACATGCCCATTGTGATCGGACGTGGTTGTTCAAGCTCTAATCCATGCTCTTTTGCCAAGCGTTTGTATTCCAACATAAGATTTGGAACAGCTTGTAAGAAAGAGCTATTGTAATATTCCATGACGTTGGTGATCTCATTGGTAACCTTCAATTTTTTGTCACGAATCATATCCGTTTGCATCATGATTTCGATATTACAACGAAGATTGTTATACCACTTATTCTCATTCATTAAACCAGCTTTAACATCCCGGTGCTGACGAAGAAGAGCATGAATATGATTGGTTAGATCCAGCATGGTTTTTCGTTGCACTTGAGTTGGATGGGCTGTTAAAACAGGTACAATATTGAGATTTTCAAGAATTTCTTGTGCATCTTCATTTTTCGCAACTTCTTTGATGGTTGAAGAAAGTTTTCCGAGGTATTCACCATCCACGTTATTCAAATGATTGATTTCATAGGCCAAATCGACATCTTCTGAGATGTTAATCAAGAGTGGTAAAATCGCAAAATAACGTGAAATCACTGTCATTTCTTCATTTGTCAATTGTTCCACTATTTGATTCAACTCACGATAGTTCTGTGTTTTTGATAGATCCTTCAACTGCCTAATTTTATCAAAGGTTTCCGGACAAACCAAATTTTTCGTAATATCATCTAATAAATTGGTTAAAATTTCGGCTTCTTCTTTGATAATATCTTTATTTGTGAAGTTCTCTAATTTTTGTAAGACCATTTTTTCTCCTTTTTGAATAGCCATTCAACAATTCCCTTTTAATAATAAGGTTTGATTTTACCTTTTTCTTCAAAAACCATGCCTTCTTGTTCCATCTTAGCCCGTTTTTCACTAGCGTCGATATTCAAAACGAAAGCAATCGCTACGGATAAGACCCATAAGCTATTTCCCCCTTGGGATAAGAAGGGGAAGGTCACTCCTGTAGACGGAATCAAACCAGAAATTCCTCCGATGTTAATGAAGGTTTGCACTAAGATCATCCCACCGATCCCAATGGCCATCATCGAATTAAAAGGATTCTTTGCTCGAATACCGACTAAAATGATCCGAAGAATTAAAAAGAATAGGAGAGCAAGGATCAAGCTAGCTCCAACAAAACCTAATTCTTCAATCACGATCGCAAACACAAAGTCTGTGTGCGCTTCTGGTAAGTAACCTTGTTTTTCAATGGAATTTCCTAGCCCTAAGCCAAACCAACCACCGTTACTCATGGCATAGTAAGAATTAGCTAATTGGTGACCTGCGCCAGACAAGTCATTAAAGGGGTTAAAGAAGGCACTAAAACGTTTGGCCACATAACCAAAGACAGGAATTTTAGCGACACGGTCCACACCGATGATCCAAATTGAACCAAGGACAATGGTGGAGGCTCCAACAACTAAACCAAGTAAAGAGGTAAACCAACGGTAGCCCACTCCACTAGCCGTAATCATGATCAAGACCGTTAAGGCCAAGATCGTCGCATTTCCCAAGTCCGGCATAATCACAACGATTCCAATCAGAATCAAGGTCAGCCAACGCCAATCGTTTAAATTCCTTGGAATCCATTCATTGTGGGTCAAGGCTTGATAATCATAATCGCGTATCTCGTCTTGTCGTTTAGAAAAGATCAAGGCCAGATACCAGACTAAGATCACCTTGAGGTATTCTGCTGGCTGGATACTAAACATTCCTGCAATCGTCAACCAACCGTGAGCTCCATTGACCGTATCCGTGATAAACCTAGACAAGATCAATAAAATCACCTCAATAAAGATGACAAAAGCTAATACTTTTTTATTTCGCAGGAAGTCTAGGCTAAATTTATAAATCAAGGCAATGGTTAGGAGACTAAAGATGAAGAAGAACCCCTGTGTCCGTACCATTCGAATCGAACTCACTCCACTTTGAATTGCCAAGGCACTTGTTGTCGAATAAACGACAATCAAGCCAATGATGGATAAAATCAAATAGGGAATGAGGATGGAATAATTTAAAAGATGTCTTTTTTCAATTTTCATAATTCACCATATTCCTAATGTTCAACCTTCATTATATCATTTTTGAGAAGCAAAACCAAGGAAAGGTCCGAAAAGATTCGGCTTCTTCTCAATTTTCGAGAAATACTCTAGTCATTCTTCTTATTTTCATATATTTTTATCCTTTTTCGATGAAAAGATTCCTTTTTATTGAAAATAATGGCTGAAATCGTGATCTTTTAAGCATTAAGTTTTGCCTTTTCGTCTTATTTACGGTAAAATGATTTTGTATGAGAAAAAGGATAAAACCCGTTGTTCTCTTGATCTTTTTTATCGGTATCATTTCTTTTCTCGTTCTTTCACGAACGATTGCCGATCTGCAAGTAAGAGAGCGACAAGCAACAACCAAAACCATTCCGAACTCCAATACACCTAAAAAAACAACCACTGCAAGCTCTTCTTCTAAAAAAGAAGAAGATATCAATCCAGAACTGGTTGGCCGCCCGATCATTGATATCTCTGGCTGGCAATTGCCTAGTGAAATTGACTACGATGTTCTCTCCCAAAATGTAGGAGGTGTGATCGTTCGTGTCCATAGTGGGGCTCAAGCTAAAAAGGAAAATGCTGCGACCCACTTAAATGGTCTGGATAAATCCTATAAAACCCATATCCAAGAATTCCAAAAACGAAATATCCCAGTCGCGGTCTATGCTTATGTCGCTGCTAAGGATAAAAAAGAAATGGAAAAAGAAGCAGAAGAATTTTACAAGGCTGCTTCTCCTTACAAACCGACCTACTATTGGTTAGATGTTGAGGAAAAAACCATGAAGGATATGAACGCAGGTGTTGAAGCTTTCCGAGCAAAACTACAAGCTTTGGGTGCCAAAAATATTGGACTCTATATCGGAACCTACTTCATGGAAGAACATAGTATCTCCACTGATAAATTTACGGCTCTTTGGATTCCTACTTATGGATTTGACGATGGCTACTATAATGCTGCACCAGATACCAATACGGAATACGACTTGCATCAATATACCTCTCAAGGGCAATTAAATGGATTCTCACACTACTTGGATCTCAACCAGATTGCTCCGACGCAAGACCAAGAAGCGATTTATCGGAAACTATTCAAGGTACAAAAAGATGGCTCTTCCTCATAGCCTCAAAACAGCAGATCAAGTGATCTTCACTTTTTCTGCTGTTTTCTATGTTTAGAGGCTTAGACAATATCGCAGCTATTATATGTTATAATGGTCTAATGAAATCTGATTTTGTAGAGAAAAAGAGAAAAGGAGAAAGCCATGGCAAAAAAAAATAAGGTGAAGAAAACCTTGGTCGAGCAGATCTTGACTAAAGCAAAAATTGAGCACATAGGCTTACAAATCAACGCTTTAGAAGGGATCTTACCAGAAGAAATTGATCGCTCTACTATTTTCAAAACCCTAGCTCTTAAAGGAGATAAAACGGGGCCCGTGATTGGGATCATTCCTATTACAGAGCATCTTTCAGAGAAAAAGTTAGCCAAATTATCAGGGAATAAGAAAATCGCTATGATTCCTCAAAAAGATCTTGAAAAAACAACGGGTTATGTTCATGGGGCCAATAATCCGGTGGGCATTCGCCAAAAGCATTCTTTTCCTATTTTTATCGATGAATCAGCCCTTCAGTTAGAAACCATGATCGTGTCTGCTGGGGAAATTGGCCATAGTATTCAAATCAAACCACAACTTCTAGCAGACTTCGTAAAGGCGACTTTTGCAGATATTTTGGAATAAAGACAGAGAAGGAGACAAGATTGTGAAACTATATTTTATTCGACACGGACGGACAGAATGGAATGAAGAAGGACGTTTACAAGGATCAAATGGCGATTCTCCGCTATTACCAGCCTCCATTCATCAGCTTGAAAAATTAGGAAAGCATCTAGCTACTGTCCCTTTTGATGCAGCTTTTGCAAGTGATCTGCCACGGACAGTCCATACTGCACAGATCATTCTCGATCAATTGGAGACACCTCTAAAATTGCAACCAACGCCTGCTCTTCGTGAGTGGAATTTGGGAAAAATAGAAGGAGCTAAAATTTCTACCATTTCGGCCATCTATCCCCAACAAATGGATGCGTTTCGACATAACCTCGCTCGTTTTCAAAATGAAATCTTTGATGCAGAATCTGTTTATGAAACAACCAAACGTACCTGTGATTTTGTAAAAAGTCTGAAAGGAAAAGAGCTCGATACCGTTCTCATTGTTGGACACGGAGCTAATTTGACGGCTTCTATTCGAACCTTGCTCGGTTATGAAACAGGAGAACTTCGCAAAAATGGCGGACTAGACAATGCCAGCGTGACGATTTTGACAACAGATAATTTTGAGCACTATCACTTAGAAAAATGGAATGATACCTCTTATATAGAGGACTAAAAAAACACTGATCGCAAGATCAGTGTTTTTTAGAATGCAGGCAAACTGTTTATCACCTAAAATAGCTAGTTGAATCTTCAAAAATATGATTCTATTTTCTTTAGTTAGTTAAGTTTATACAAAACTTTCCGCTGTGAGAAAAGTGCCTGAAACAACTGTGTTTCAGGCACTCGGAATTATTGAGACCTTAGGCTCAATAATTAGTCATGGAACTTCGTAGAAGTTCGCTGACGTCCGTACTCACCTAAGGAAAGTTTTTTAGAAGACTTTTCTTCAATCTGATACACTGATCGCAAGATCAGTGTTTTCTTTTAGCTTATTTCATGGTTGGGAAGAGAAGAACGTCACGAATTGTTGTTACATTTGTCAACAACATAACGAGGCGGTCAATACCAATTCCAAGTCCACCTGTTGGTGGCATACCATATTCGAGAGCTTCAACGTAGTCATAGTCGATGCCTGTAGCTTCGTCATCTCCCAATTCTTTCGCACGCGCTTGCGCTTCAAAACGTTGCAATTGATCGATCGGATCATTCAATTCCGTGAAGGCATTGGCATACTCTTTGGTCATGATGAAGAGTTCGAAACGGTCAGTGAAGCGTGGGTCTTCTGGGTTTTTCTTAGCCAAAGGTGACACTGCTACTGGGTGACCATAAACAAAAGTTGGTTGCGTCAAGGTTTCTTCAACAAATTCTTCGAAGAAGGCATTGATAATTTGTCCCACTTCTGTGTAGTGTTTTTCAACTGGTACATGTTTTTCGTTTGCAAGTGCTACAGCTTCTTCAAAGGTCATGTCTTGCCAGAAGTCAATACCTGTGATTTCTTTGATCGCATCAACCATGTGAACCCGTTTGAATGGTTCGTTGATTTTGATTTCTGTTCCTTGATAGTCAATTGGACCATCTCCATGGACCGCTTTAGCAGCATGTTGGATGATACCTTCTGTTAAATCCATGATATCGTGGAAGTCAGCGTAAGCTTGGTAGACTTCGATCGAAGTGAATTCAGGGTTGTGAGTGGCATCCATTCCTTCGTTACGGAAGATCCGTCCGATTTCGTAAACGCGTTCCATCCCACCAACAATCAAACGTTTCAAGTGAAGCTCAGTCGCGATACGAAGCACCATGTCAATATTTTGCGCATTGTGGTGAGTGATAAA
This sequence comes from Streptococcus parasanguinis, assembly GCF_964238605.1. Taxonomy (GTDB): domain Bacteria; phylum Bacillota; class Bacilli; order Lactobacillales; family Streptococcaceae; genus Streptococcus; species Streptococcus parasanguinis_AJ. Next base: position 42,442 of record NZ_CAXSMM010000005.1, read on the forward strand.
TGGTTTGGCAGCCGCACCACCAGCTTCATTGTGAAGCACTGGTGTTTCCACTTCAAGGAATCCTTGACCATCTAAATAACGACGGATTTCAGAGATGATTTTTGAACGGGTTACAAAGCGTTCGAAGCTTTCACGGTTTGAAATCAAATCCAAATAACGTTTGCGATAGATGGTTTCAACGTCTGAAAGTCCGTGGAATTTTTCAGGCAAAGGACGAAGAGCTTTTGACAAGTGAGTGATATGAGTTGCTTTAATGGAAAGTTCACCCATGTCTGTGCGCATGATTTCCCCTTCAACACCAAGGAAATCACCAAGGTCTGCTTTTTTGAAGATTTCGTAGTTTTCTTCTCCAACAGCATCCTTACGAACGTAGATCTGAATTTGACCTTCACGGTCTTGAAGATGGGCAAAGCCAACCTTTCCTTTTCCACGTTTTGTTACGAGACGACCAGCAATAATAGCTGTTTCGTTCAAGTCGTGGAGTTGTTCTTTATCTAATTCTGAATATTTTTCTTTTAATTGACCTGAATTTGCAGTGCGTTCGAATCGCTTCCCAAATGGATCGATTCCTTGTTCACGAAGGGCCGCCATTTTCTCACGACGGACAATCTGCTGGTCATTTAATTCTTCCATATGTTCAGTAGTCATTTGGAACCTCCTAAGTTATTCTCCCCTATTCTATCATATTTAGACCAGAAATTCACTAATATTTACCAATTAAACAAAAATAAGGCTAGGTAAAATGTAACCTCTCGAAGCTATACTCAAATAATATCCGAAAACTGTCGTTGACTGCTTAAACTGTTTAACCTGTACAGGGCGAGATAATTGAAAAGGTTTCGACAAACTATTCAACAACAGCAGCAAAAAGGAGCGTGGAGAATCTTAAACCATTCATCCTGACTCGCTCCTATTTTTATTCATAACGCAGTGCTTCGATCGGATTTAACTTAGAAGCCTTATTCGCTGGTAAAATTCCAAAGATGATGCCTACAAAAGCAGAGAAAATAATACTGCCGATAGCGACATTTAAGGAAATAATCGGTGGGCCTTCTAGGGAGGCTGCTGCGAGTGTAGTAATCAAGCTATTCACACCATAAGCAAGTCCAAGTCCAATCAGCCCACCAATGATGGTCAAGACCATCGACTCAATCAAAAATTGAACCAGAATCTTACCTCGAGTTGCTCCCAATGCTTTGCGAAGACCAATTTCTCTCGTCCGCTCTGTCACAGAAACCAACATGATATTCATGACTCCAATCCCGCCAACCAAAAGGGAAATCCCTGCAATGGCACCGATCACTGACGTCATAATTCCTACTACTTTTTTGGTTTCCTCTAGGATGCTATCCAAATTAAAGATTTGAAATTCTCCTTGGCGAACACCTGAAAGTTCTGTTAACTTTTGAGCAGCTTCGATCCCAACGGTTTTAATCTGCTTCACATCTGGCACATGGACGACAATATTTTGAATTTCATCCGTTCCGAATTCAGAGGCGAGTTGGGTATTGGCCATCAAGGCACTTCCACCTGAGGAAGCTCCGTAAAGAGCTGTTCCTGCATTTGGATCCTTGAAAATACCAACGACGCGATAATTGTTATCCCCAACAGAGACCACCTGATTCAGTGGATTCTCCGTTCCAAATAATTGTTGGGCCAATCCTTCATCAAGGAGCACCACCCGGGAGAAATTACTATAGTCTGAAGGGGTTAATTTTCGTCCAGATAAGAGCTCAACCTTTTTGACAGAAAAATAGGTTTCATTTACTCCTTGGATGTTTACCCCTTCTGCTTTTTTCTTTTGAAAAGCAATGGTTGCATTGGAGGTATTGCTAACATAGTAACCATCGATGCCTTGAATCTTGGTTAATTCCTTAACCCAAGATTCTTGCACAACTGGTGGTGCTTCTTGGACTTGACCATCAACATCTTCAGCGTTTTCCCCATCCATATCCGATGGAGCAGCCATCCCTCGGTCTTCAGCTGCAGGGCCACTTTCGCCTCCGCCTTCTCCTTCTCCAGTATCATCAGAAGGACCAATATTGATCCCAGTCACATAGCCACTCTTGTTGGGAGAATAAGAGATTTGTACATACTCTTGGTCCTTGGTGAAGGTCTTGGTGACACCAGCTTTCATACCATCTCCCAGAGCCATGATGACAACGACAGAAGCGACCCCAATAATGATCCCCACCATGGTCAAGAAAGACCGTAATTTATGGCTCATAATTGAGCTGATCGCAAATTTCCAATTTTGCATTAGGTCCCCCTTTCCAGCTTGCTATCTGAGGAGATCACTCCATCACGAATGACGATGCGACGATGCGCAAAGGCTGCAATTTCTGGCTCGTGTGTAACCATGATAATGGTTTTTCCTTCTTGGTTTAACTTGGTTAACAAGTCCATTATTTGCTCCCCCGTCTTGGTATCTAGGGCACCAGTCGGCTCATCTGCTAAGACGATGGCTGGCTGATTGACGAGAGCTCGAGCTATCGCAACCCGCTGTTTTTGACCCCCTGAGAGCTCTGAAGGCAAATGGTGCATGCGAGAATGGAGCTCTACCTTTTCAAGGTACTGCTCAGCTAATTCCTTCCGTTTAGCAGGATGAACTCCTGCATAAATGAGAGGCAGTTCTACATTTTGAAAGGCATTGAGCTTGGAGAGAAGAAAGAATTGTTGAAAGACAAAACCGATCTGTTCATTTCGAACACGTGCTAATTTTTTCTCACTGAGATTTCCAACCTCCTGACCTTCTAGGAAATACTCTCCACTGGTCGGGCGGTCCAACAAGCCAATGACGTTCATCAAGGTCGATTTCCCTGAGCCAGATGGACCCATAATGGCCACAAATTCTCCCTCTTCGACTTCTAAATCGATGTCTTTTAAGACACGAAGTTCCTGATCCCCATTTTTATAGGTTTTATTGATTCCTTTTAGTTCAATCAATTTTGTCATATTTTCCGATCTCTTTTCCATCTTCCAGTTTCTCATTAGGATTCACAATAACTTGAGCATCTTTCTTCAAGCCTGACAAGATTTCCTGGTTTTCAGCATCGGCGTTACCAAGCGTTACTTTTACTTTCTTAGCCTTGCCATTTTCGACCGTCCATACATAACTCGTGTCCCCATCAGCCATGACACTTGTCACGGGAACAAGGGGATGTTGAGTAGAACTTTTGACTTCAATATTGACAGAAAAGCCTTGTTTGAGTTCTCCAATTTCACTGGTAATATCCACTGTGAATGGGTACTTGGCTCCTCCGCTTCCTTGTGTTCCACCTGCTGCATTGGCACCTGCTTGACCCGCGTCAGTCGGATAGTTGGCTACATAAGAAATCTTTCCTGTCCAGGTTTTATCCGGATAAACCTTGGAAGTGAGGACCACTTCCTGACCTTCAGAAATATTGGCCAAATTGTATTCAGACAATTCCCCTTTGACTTGTAAATTTCCGTTGCTCACAATGTGAACCAGAGTTTGGTTGGTCCCTGTAGTCGATTTTGAAACATCTTTATTGACTTCGACCACGGTACCATCTGTATTACTCCTAACTGTTGTCGCATCCAGAAGAGCCTTAGCCTTGTTCATATTATCGACCGCATCCGACTTAGCATCTCGTAAATCGCTAGCTTGAGAATCGACTGTTCGCTGGGTCTGCGAAGCTGATTTGGCATCTGCTTCTTCATCGCCTGTCGTATCAATGGTCACACCATTTGTCAGTAAGTCATTTAACTGACGATCTGCCTTATTGACAGCACGAACGGCTGCATCATAAGCGGTTTGGGCCTCTGTACTACTATACTGAACAATTGGCTGACCGGCCGTCACTTGATCTCCTACATTGACCAAAATCGACTGCAAATCCCCTTTGGTTCCATCAAAATAGACATACTGTTCCTGGTTGGCAGTGACTTTCCCAGTTAACAAGACTGAAGAAGCGATCGATCCATCCTTGACCGTTTGCACCATTGGAGTTTCTTTCGTGATTGCTTGATCAGGAGTACTTGGGTGCGAAAACATCATCACACTTCCTGTTCCAATCACCACAATTGCTGCACCTGCAGCTGTAAATAGTTGCCATTTTTTCAATTTCTTCATCGTTTTTCTCCATCAAAGAAAGCGTTTTATTCTATACCATAGTATACCATATTTCCTTACTTTTCTATCTAAAATTGATACGGCAAAATGAAATTTAAATGCTTGGTAACATGCTAAACCCTTGACTTTTGTAACAGTTGATATTACAATCAAACTAAAATCCCATTTAGGAGGAAAACATGAAAGAATTTGATATTATTTCAATCGGTGGAGGTAGTGGAGGAATCGCTACGATGAACCGGGCTGGAGAGTACGGAGCGAGCGCTGCTGTCATTGAAGAAAAACAATTGGGTGGCACCTGTGTCAACAGAGGATGTGTGCCTAAAAAGATTATGTGGTATGGTGCGCAAATTGCAGAAGCTATTCGCGATTATGGACCAGACTATGGATTTACTTCTGAACAAACAAGATTTGATTTTGCAACCTTAAGAAAAAATCGCGAAGCCTATATTGATCGTTCCCGTAATTCCTATGATGGCAGTTTCAAACGCAATGGGGTTGAACGAATTGAAGGACGTGCTCGTTTTGTGGATGCTCATACGGTTGAGGTAAATGGAGAAACCATTAAGGCCAAGCATATCGTAATTGCGACCGGTGCCCATCCTTTTATTCCTTCTGTTCCTGGAGCTGAATTTGGCGAAACGTCTGATGATGTCTTTGCTTGGGAAGAACTTCCTACATCTGTTGCCATTATTGGAGCTGGCTACATTGCAGTGGAACTAGCCGGTGTGCTCCATGCCCTAGGTGTTCAGACCGATCTCTTCGTTCGCGGTGATCGTCCCTTAAGAAAGTTTGATTCCTACATTGTCGATGGCTTAATGGAAGAAATGGAAAAACAAAACCTTCCGCTTCACAAACATAAGGTTCCCATGAAGCTTGAAAAATTTGAAGACGGTCGTGTGAAGATTTATTTTGAGGATATGACCAGCCACGTGGCAGATCATGTTATCTGGGCAACAGGGCGAAAACCAAACGTCCAGGATCTCAATCTAGAAGCTGCAGGCGTCACCTTAAATGAAAAAGGATTCATTGCAGTGGATGAATACCAGAATACAGTTATTCCAGGAATCTATGCTCTTGGGGATGTTACAGGAGAAAAAGAATTAACTCCTGTCGCTATTAAAGCTGGACGCACTCTTTCTGAACGACTATTCAATGGAAAAGTCAATGCCAAAATGGATTATACAAACATCCCAACCGTTGTCTTTTCTCACCCTGCTATTGGAACCGTTGGCCTAACGGAGGAAGAAGCCCAGCAAACTTATGGAAAAGAGAATATCAAAGTCTATACTTCTCAATTTGCTTCCATGTACACTGCTGTTACCCAACACCGCCAGCAAGCAAAATTCAAACTCATCACTGCTGGTCCCGAAGAAAGGGTCGTTGGCCTTCATGGTCTTGGCTACGGAGTGGACGAAATGATCCAAGGATTTGCAGTTGCTATCAAGATGGGAGCGACAAAAGCCGATTTCGACGCAACCGTCGCCATTCACCCAACCGGATCCGAAGAATTTGTGACCATGAGATAAAACATAAGAGGCTGGGACAAAAGTCCTAGCCTCTCAATTGTCTTTGAATTGTCGAGCAAGACGCAGTGGTTAAGTGGGCTCTACTACGCTGATTTCATCAGCTTTTACAGCCCTACTTAACTGTGCGGAGGTGGGACGACGAAATCGAATTCTAACGAATTACCGATTTCTGTCCCACTCTCTTTTTCTTTGTTTATGGTAAGATGGCAATGGCACGGACAGGTGAACCAGTTGCCTTGTCCCAGTGAGGGAAAGCAATCGAAATCAAGGCACCTACAGCTGGAACTTGGTCCAATTGGTTCAAGACTTCAACTTGGTAGATATTTTGTTCCAAGAGGTAGTATTCATTGACCAAGCCATGCTCTGCTGCTGGAATACCTGCATCTGTATCGAAGGTTTCATGACCCACAGCCTTAACATGGCGTTCATGAATCAAGAATTCCAAGGCTTCACGGCTCCATCCTGGACTTTGTTGAACCCCATTTTCATCTAGGTTACGCATAGCATCTTGATCTGGCCAACGTTTTGACCAATCACTGCGGAAGGCAACAAAAGCACCCTCAGCAATTTGTCCATGCTCTGCCTCAAAGTCTAAGATATCTTGTTTACTCAAGATAAAGTTTGGATTGGCAGCAACTTCTTTAGACTTGTCGATAACATAGAGTGGCAAGAGGAGATCTTTGAGGTCAATCTCATCCAACCAACGACCACCTTCTACAAAGTGAATCGGTGCATCAATATGCGTTCCGTATTGACCAACCACTGTAAATTTTTGAACATGGAAACCATCTTTTAATGTGAAAAGATCTTCTTGTTGCAAAGCAGGAAGGGCTGGGAAGTGTGGACTTTCCGCATTGATTTGGTGACTCAAGTCCACCCATTTTTTAGCTTGCAATTCTTTATAAATACTTAGTAAATCTGACATGTTTCTTCCTCCTTATTCGCCCCAAACTTCAGCGACAATTTCCTTAATCAAACCGATTTTTTTCCATTGGTCTTCTTCTGTCAAAATGTTTCCTTCTTCTGTTGAAGCAAAGCCACACTGAGTAGACAGGTAAAGATTTTCTAAAGGTACATACTGACTCGCTTCTTTAATACGAGCGATGACTTCATCCTTGTTCTCCAGTTGACCACTCTTAGATGTCAAGAGGCCTAACACCACTCCTTTTCCAGGGGTCACTTCTGCAAGTGGTTCAAAACCACCAGCACGATCGGTGTCAAACTCAAGGAAGTAAGCATTGACCGCTTCTTCTCCAAGGAGTTCTTTTGCAATCGGTGCATAGCCACCTGATGAAGCCCAGGTAGAATGGAAGTTCCCACGACAAACGTGTGTATTGACGGTCAAACCAGCTGGAACATTTTGGTAGACATCGTTGTTAAAGGTCAAGAAGAGATCAGCTAATTCCCGGCGAACCTCATCTTTTGACTTGCCTTGAGCTGCTCCCCAAGCCGTCAAGAAATTATCGTCTACCAAGACACCCCACGTACAATCATCTACCTGAAGTGTCCGAAGTCCTGCATCATACAAATCTTGAATCACTTGAAGATAGGCTTGCTTGATGTCTTCACGAACAGCCGCAAAATCAGGATAGATGGTATTCAATTGCTCTACATGTTCTGCATCACGGATCAATTCAAAATAGAATTGCGCAGGCGCTGGAATGGTATATTTAGGTTCTACACCATCTACATCTGCTACAAGATCACGCAAGAACTTGTAATGCTCTACAAATGGATGATTGGCTCCTGTAATTTTTCCAACGACAAGTGCCGAGTCCGCCTTGGTCGTTTCATCATGGAATTGATAGCCTTGTTCAGCTTGGACGTGATCAATGCCACCAAATCCCCAGAAGAAATCCAAATGCCAATAAGCACGGCGGAATTCTCCATCCGTTACTGACTTCAGACCAGCAGCAATTTCTTTTTCAACGAGGTCACGAATCGCCTGATCTTCTACTTTTGTTAAGTCAGCCTGACTGATTTTTCCAGCTGCGAAATCTTCACGAGCTTGAACCAAAGCTGCTGGACGAAGGAATGAACCAACATGGTCTATGCGATAAGGTGCATGTGTATGTGTCAATATGAATTCCTCTTTCCTATAAGTTTTACATTAATTCATCAATGCAACCATTATAGCAGTCTAACACCTGATAAACAAGGGGTTGGGATAATCTAATATCTTTGACATCTATATAGTCTTAGACTATAACAAAAAGAAGTCCTTGAAGGACCTCTTTTTTATTTTAATTTTTAAATGCATCGAGCATAACTTGAAACTCTTCGTTCGTGAGTGTAATGCCTTTCCCCATCTTTGTATGGTCGGGACTCCAGGTCCGGATATCATACTTAGCTGGAGCACCGTTAAAACTTACACGGTTCAATTCCTTGGTCCAACCCTTGTCATTTTCTGACAAGACCAGTAGATGTTCTTCGATTTGGAATGAAAATTCTGCCATTTCACGACTCCTTTCTTGCCTTCTCATCTCTATTATTCGTAAATCATTTACAAAATCGTTGAAATTATCTATAATATATTGTATCAAGTTATGGAGAATTTAGCTATGAAAAAATTTCTCGAGATCGTTAAAGACCGAGCAAATGAATTTTTCAATGGAAAAGTCAGTACCCCTGCCCCATTAGAAGATGAGAGAATTATTGAAATCATTCAACAAGCATTGCGAAAAAAACAAGGGGTTCATGTTATTTTTTCAAACAAGAGTTTTACAGGCGATATTGTCAAGTATGACCAAGAACGCCGACAACTGATCGTGAAAAATTTTAAAAAGAGTATGTCCACGATTATTCGGATTTCTGAGATTCAGAAAATCAGTTTGGTCCCCAATAATATTCGCATCGCTCAACAAAAAGGAGAGGTTTAACCCTCTCTTTTATATTGAAAACAAACGTCATTTTTGGCGTTTGTTTTTATTACTTTTAATCTCATTTCTAAATTTATTAGAGTATCAAAAAAATTCTATCAAATTTTAACTTTAACTTTTGAACCTAGTAAAAAGTTAAAGTTCCAGTACATACTACTAGTATTGACGTTGCCTTGATTAAAAAGGTCACCAAATCTTTCATAATTACATTATCTATTTAAAGAAAAATATTAGTAATAAATTATGTAAATTCAATCTAATCTCTAATCACCATAAGTATGCTCCCATTTTTTCATTTCTTCAACGATACTTCTTAGAGCAATACCTTTTTTTGTCATTTTATATTCAACCTGTGGAGGCGATGTCGGTAAAACTTTTCTTGATAAAATACCTTCTTGCTCAAAATCATGTAATCGTTGAGCTAATATTCTAGGATTAATACCTTCTACACTACGCAAAAGACTACTATAATGTATATTACCATCAATAATTTCAGATAAGATCTCAAGAGTAAATTTACCTTTTAGTAAATTCAAGACCCTTCTTGCTGGACAAATTGATTTTTTCAAAGATTGCTTCTTGCAAGTCTCCATTCATTTCCTCCTTTTTTGATAGTTACTATACTTTTTTTCCCTTCTTGTTTCAGAAATTATTACATGATAAGCTAATTATATCATTTGAAAGGGGAAATTACTATGGATATTACAACTAAGTTTGACCGTATCAAAGATATTCTCGGTTGCGCTGATGGAAGATACTTTGGCACTGGATATACTCAAGTAAAATATTTTCAGAAAGTTAAATATATTGCTTTTGATTGATAAATGAAAATTGGTTTGATGAAATAACGGAGGAAGCTTGATGAAAAAAACAAATACAAAAGCGCCAGCTTATCTACTTTTTATTCTTTCACTAGGATACATTATGGCGGTCCTAGATACAACCGGAGTGGTTCTTGCTGTTCCCCATATTGAAACAGCTATGAGCGTCTCATTAGAGCAATCCATTTGGATTATTAACGCCTATACACTAGCTTTAGGCTCTTTACTCCTACTTTCAGGAAATCTAACAACAAAATATGGTGCTAAACGAATTTTATTATTTGGAATGACAATTTTTACACTTGCCTCATTTGGGTGCTCTTTTTCACCAAATATTGAAACATTAATCATACTTAGATTCGTTCAAGGTTTCGGTGCTTCTTTGTTTATGCCTAGTTCATTAGCACTTTTATTCATTTCATACCCTGATTCTACTAAAAGAGCACGTATGTTAGGAATTTGGACAGCAATTATTTCTGTTGCAACCGGTACTGGTTCTTTTATTGGTGGACTAATTATTAACTACTTCGGATGGAGGGGTATTTTCTTAATCAATATTCCATTGGGAATTTTGACAGTAATTTCAATATTACTTCTTGTGAAAAACAATATTGCCAATCCAAAGACTAGAATTGACATTTTCAGTAATATATTTCTTGTTGCAACTATCGGAAGTCTAGTTATTTACCTTGTTGAAGGGAATCAATATGGCTATAGTAACCTAAATCTTTTATTGTTTCTTCTCCTGTTTATATTATTTACTGTTGGTTTAGTAGTCCACGATAAAAAAAGTAAAGCACCTATTGTTCCCCACCAACTATTAAAAAATGCTAAGTTTATTGCCTCTAATCTGTTAGGTTTAGTAGTTAACATTTCATTATATGGTATTGTTTTGGTGCTAGGACTTTATTTTCAAACTTATTTAAACCTCTCCTCAATGGTTTCTGGACTCCTCATTCTACCAGGAATGATTGTCTTAATTATTGGTAATTTATTTTACGCACGTGTTGTAAAACGATTTTCCGTGGGAAGCCTCGCTACTGTCTCAATTATTTTTGCCATTGTAGGAGCAGCAGGAATTTTTGGAATTGGAGTCCTTTTTCATGAAATTCAACTATACATCCTAATCCCTTTATTTTCTTTAATGAGCCTTGGTATCGGAGTGTTAACTCCAGCAACTACTACCATTCTTATGGAAGCTGCTGGTCAAGAATTATCTGGAATTGCTGGTGCAACTTTAAACGCTAACAAACAAATTGGTGGACTTTTTGGTACAACAATTATGGGGATTCTAACTACTAATTTATCCCATAATTGGAATATGGTTATCGTTGTCGCATTTTTGGTTAACGTAATAATGTATATTGCTACTTGGTTAATTGCTAGTCGTTACCTTTATGGAAAAGAATAAAACCAAACAGAATGCATTCAATTAAAAGTTGATTATACAGATTGAAGAAAAAGTCCATTTTGACAATTTTCTTCAATCTTTTTTCATAATTATATAAAGAAAAAACTCTAAAGGAGAAGTTTTTCTAGTCCTAATAGAGTTTTTCTATATTCTGAAGAGAGATTTAACCCTCTCTTTTTTTGTTATACTCGAACAGTTTTACTTGCCCCATCTTTTGAGTAGAGATTGATTAAACCTTCCTGGCAAGAACGAATCATATCTCCTGGCTTGACTTCTTGTGGAACGGTGATCGTAAGAAGTTCCATCGGATTTGGTGCGCGATCAATCTTCACTCCATCCTTATCATGCAAGTCTTGGATCTGGCATTCAAAATGACGGAAGCCTGGTCCGTAGAATTCCACTTGGTCGCCTTCATTGATGACATTCCGTTGGCGAATCGTCGCAGTCATGGTAGATGGATCAAAGTCCACCACTTCTCCTACAAATTTGTATTGCGGAATCTTACGACGTGCCCCAAACAATTGTTCATTTTCAGTCGGTGTTTGGTAGTAGAATCCAGTTGCTAATTCACGTTGAGCGACTTTCCACAATTCATTGATCAAATCATCCTTAATGGCATAAAAGGCTTCTGGACTTTCCATATAGGCATCACAAGCTGCCTTGTAACAGTTGGCAACTGTTGATACGTAATGGACAGATTTCATCCGACCTTCGATCTTCAAGCTATCAACCCCATTGTCAATCATGTCTGGAATATTTTCGATCATACACATGTCCACGGCTGACATAGAATATTCTTCTGGGACTTGTCCTTTGATACTCTTGCGTTCTTGGCCAAATGGCATATCATAGAGATCGTATTTCCAACGACAAGATTGAGAACAACCACCACGGTTGGCATCCCGGTCAGACATGTGGTTAGAAAGGGTACAACGTCCGGAATAAGAAATACACATGGCTCCATGAACGAAGGCTTCGATCTCAAGATCGGTACGCTTACGGATCTCTGCCAACTCTTCCATGGATACCTCACGGGCCAAGACGACACGGGTCAAGCCATATTCTTTCCAGAAATGGAAGGTCTCCACGTTGGTTGCAGAAGCTTGCGTAGACAAGTGAATATTGAGTCCAGGTGCATAAGTTGCACAGATTTCAATCAAGGCCGGGTCTGAGACGATCACGGCGTCAAGGCCCATATCTCGTAATTCACGGAACCATTCACCAGCCCCTTGTTCATTTCCCTCATGGGTCACCATGTTCGAAGCCACGTGTACATCTACGCCACGTGCATGCGCATATTCGATACCTTCACGAAGCTCATCCATGGTAAAGTTTCCAGCACGGCTACGCAAACCATAGGCTTGTCCACCGACGAACACTGCGTCTGCCCCATAATTAACGGCAACTTTTAATTTTTCTAATGTTCCAGCAGGTACCAAAACCTCTGGACGTTTTTTTGTATTTGTCATGTTTTCTCCAATTTACAAGATTGTCGATATGATGAATAGCCTCTTCGTTCCCTGAAAAAGGAAAACTCACAAACGAAGAAGCCCTAGTTTTTTTATTATTTTACACGATCTGGTTCATAATCATAGAAACCAGTATCCAAACCACGATTAGCTGGATGCAATTTGCGGATTTCTTCATCAAACAGATAGGCTTGATCCTGTGTAAATGTTCCTTTTTGAATCAAATCACGGGCCTTGACAAAGTACTCTGTAATCTTGACAAAGTTTTCACCCGGACAGTAGACACCATCGAGTTTCCAATGATCAAAGCCATGTTCTACCAACTCAGACAATTTGGTCATCATATTCAAGTCATTATTTGAGAAGATATGGGTTCCATGTTTGTCCTCGTAGACCGAATAATGAGAATTTGGATCTCCTGGTTCTGCTAGGAACAAATCACGCTCCTTGGTCACAGAGTCCTCTGTCTTGATGAAGTTGTAATAATTCTGAAGAAGAGGTCGTTTCGAATGGTGAATAATGCTAGCACCATAGACCAATACTTCTGCTGGAATCTGAAGATTCTCAGCCATTACGAATAATTCGGCAGATGGAATCTCACGAGCCAGAACAGCTTCAGAAGCTCCTGCTTGTTTTCCCCAGAAATTGATCTGGCGGCTAGAAGTGACCATGGTTGATGCATCGTAGATGGTTTTGAATGGATAGCCATCTCGTTTCAAGACATAAAAAACGCCCGCATCTCCGACAGTAATATAATCAGCCTGAATTTCCTTTAGAAAATCTAGGAAAGGCTTGATTGAATCCATCATCGATTGGTGCATGAGTGCATTTACAGCTACTGTCAATTCTTTGCCAGCAGCATGGACCAGTTGGGCAATTCGATTTATTTCGTCATAGCTTAAAGTTTGAGGCAATCGTAATCCGTAGTCTTTTTCACCGACATAGATTCGGTCAACCTCTGCATCAATCAGGGCTTGCGCTTGCTCAACACTCTCTGCTGTTGCTGTAATAATAATATTTTTCATAGAACCATTATAACAAAAATTCCGATATTCTAGAAAAATATATTCATTTTGTAAAATTTGTAACATTTTTGTAACATTTATATACCTGAATTCATGATAGAATAATAGAGTACTGTTAGGAGAGAGAAAATGCCCGTAAGAAATTTAAGACACCATGAAGAAGAATTCGATTATATCGAATTAACCAAACAAACCCAAGAAACCCCTATTCAGGACTATGCTCCTGAAGTTGAACCCGCACCTCAATTAAGTGAATTGCTATATTTTTTAAATATTGCTATTTTCTGTGTGTTGACGGTTGTATTTAGTTTTGTCTTTTTAGCAACGAAAATGAATACCTTCTTTGCGTTTGCTTTAGCGATTGGTTCTAGCTTTGCTAGTATTCAAGGGTTCCGAATTTACTACAATAAACGAAAAAAATAAAAATCAGGTTCGCCTGATTTTTTTATTTACTCGAATTTTTTTAATTGGAATAACAATTGGAAGACAAAACTTAACTGCCAATTGCCATCTTACCTTCCATAAAAAGAGACTGGGACAAAAGTCCTAGCCTCTCAATTGTTTTTGGATTGTCGAGCAAGACGCAGTGGTTGAGTGGGCTCTACTACGCTGATTTCATCAGCTTTTACAGTCCTACTCAACTGTGCGGAGGTGGGACGACGAAATCGAATTCTAACGAATTACCGATTTCTGTCCCACTCTCTTTTTTATGCTTCTTTTGTTTCTTCTTCAGCTGCTTCTTCAGAATCTTTTTCATCCAACTCTAACACGATGTCTTCTGATTCTGTTTGTTTGCGAATGGATTGAACCAAGTCATTGCCACTTAGATTTTCTTTTTGAAGTTTATCCTTAAATGAGTGATAGACTTCTTGAGATTTTTCAACCACATCTTGCGTCTTTTCTTTGACAGATTCCAAAACAGTTCCTGTCGTAATTTCTCCAGAACCAACTTTTTCTTTGGTTTGTTGGATCACTTCTGCTGCTTGTTTTGAAACATCCTTAGCAGTTTGTTTCACCGATTCATGTACTTCTTGAGGATCTTCTTGATAATCTTTTACGAAGCGCACCACTTTTTTAGTGACTTTCTTTCCTTGCTCTGTTGATAAATAGTAGGCTGCTGAAGCACCTGAAATCACACCAATTAATAAACTAGATAAACGTCCCATATTCTTCCTCGATTCTATTTAAATAATTTTGAAGCCATCTTAATCGCTTTTAATCCGATAGAGGCTTTCACTGTTTTTCCACCAGCTGATACAGCTTTGACACTCAATTGACGGGCTTGATCATTCAAATCTGAAACAGACTCTGAAAGATCCGCCACGGCTGTAAAGAGTGGGTCAATCGTTGCAACTTTTTGATTCAAATCATCCGTTAAAACATTGACTTTTGCCAATAAATCATTGGTCTGATGCAAGGTGACATTGACATCTGATGTCAAAACTTGGATCGTTTTTTGCGTCTCATCTACAACTTTTCCAATCTTTGAGAGGAAAAAAATCATATAAATGACAAGCGCTACTAAGGCAAGGCCTAAGAGGCCGTAGGCAATTTCAATAAACATATATTACTCCTTTGTTTCTACATAATAAGGGGCTTTTTTGCGACGTTGGTAGATGATAATGGCGAGTCCAACTAGAATCAGGATCATCGACAACCACTGGGAAACACGTAAGCCAGCAAACATCAAGCTATCCGTCCTCATTCCTTCGATGATCATCCGACCAAAACCATACCAGATAAGGTAAAAGGCTGTGATCTCACCTTGCCGCAAAAATTGGGGCTTCCTCCGAAGAATCAAGATCAAGAGAAAACCTAGCAGATTCCAACTGGATTCATATAAGAAGGTTGGCTGACGGTAACTGCCATCTATATACATTTGGTCTCGAATAAAAGAGGGCAGGTAGTTAAGACTTTTAACAGCAGCTCCATAAGCTTCCTGGTTAAAGAAGTTCCCCCATCGCCCAATACTCTGTGCAATCATGACGCTTGGGGCCGCAATATCTAAAAAGTCAATCGGTTCAATCAAACGTCTACGAGAGAATAGATAGAGGACAAGGGCACCTGTCAAGAGGCCACCATAAATCGCGATTCCTCCGTTCCAGATGGCGAAAATCTCACCCAGGTGCTGGCTATAGTAACCCCATTCGAAAAAAACGTAATAGAGTCTAGCCCCCACAATCGCAAGAGGAAAGGCGATCAAAATGAAATCAATGATAGCATCTGGATCAATTTTTTTACGGGGCGCTTCTTTCATAGAAAGATAAACGGCTAGAATCAAGCCAGAGACAATACAAATCGCGTACCAACGAATACTGATCGGACCTAATTGAAGGGCTACTGGATTCATTCCTTCACCTCATTTTGACTAATCAACTGGGACAAACGTTCTTCAAAAGTTTTGGTAGCATCATAGCCCATTTCTTTGGCACGAACATTCATAGCTGCGGCTTCGATCACGACCGAAATGTTCCGACCAGTCTTCACAGGGATGCGAATCCGAGGAATGGTCACGCCACCGATTTCTAACTCTTCTGCATTATTACCCAGACGATCATAAACCTGATCTTTGGCATAATTTTCCAAGTAAACGGCGATTTGGACTTGTGAAGAATCCTTGACAGCACTGGCTCCGTAGAGACTCATGACATCTATAATCCCGACACCACGGATCTCTAGTAAGTGGCGTAGGATTTCAGCTGGCTCTCCCCAAAGGGTCATCTCATCTCTCGCATAGATATCGACTCGGTCATCTGCTACGAGGCGGTGACCCCGTTTGACAAGTTCCAGACCTGTCTCGCTTTTTCCGATTCCGCTATCTCCTTGGATCAAGACACCCATCCCATAAATATCCATCAAGACACCGTGTACACTCGTACGTTCTGCTAGCCGACTATCCAAATAGCTAGAAAGCTCTCCAGATAAACGACTCGTTGCAACATTGCTCTTCAAAATAGCTAGTTGCTTCTCTTCCGCAGCACGCAACATTTCTTCTGGAATTTCTAAGTTCCGCGCGACAATGATGACAGGTGTCTCTGGCTGGAACATCTTGCGCAGGACCTGATGACGGTTGTGAGAGCTCATCTTCACCAGGTAGGACCATTCTTTCATTCCTACAAGCTGAATCCGCTCAGGTGTGTAATAGTCGAAATAGCCCGTCATTTCAAGACCTGGACGTGAAATGTCCGCAGTCGTAATTTCCTTGCTTAAGAGGCTATCATCCCCATAAACAACCGATAGACGAAGCTTTTCCTGTAGATCGCGAACAGTAACTGCCATATCATTCTCCCTTTTCAAATTCTCTCTCTATTATAGCAGATTTTCTCTTCAGACGAGAGACTGAAGTATCATTTGAAAGATCCATTTTCAACTCCTTTTTAAGGCAAGCAAAAAGAGGCCAAGACAAAGGTCTCCAACCTCTAGGAAATGATGGGAACATATGAAGAATGCTCTAGCCTTGGCCTTGCAAGAAATCTTTGATCATAGATTTGATTCCGGTAGAGACTGCATAGACCACCGCATTTGAAGGAAATGCGATCAAGCCTAGCATAAAGGTGGTAGGTCCTCCCCCCAGCAAGGACAAAACCAGATACAAAATCGGAAGAAATAAAATCGAAAACCGATAAATTTGTGGTTTTCTAGCCATTTCTGTTGGCAGAAACAAGAGGTAGAAGAGGCTATTCCAAATGCCCAGTGGAAAAAGGAGCATTCCGATCAAAACTGTTCCAACTCCTTCACCAAAAAAACGATTTAAAATGAAAAACTGTCCTATAAAACTGAAGAAGAGATATAGAATAAAAGCAAGGGAATAGAACTTCTGCTTCACTCAAATCTCCTTTTAGAAAAATGGACTATCATTCTGATCATGGATGGGTTCGGCCTCTTTTCTTCGACGAGGTCGAGGGCCATCGTCAAACATTTCCTGCTCCTCCTCGTCCTTATAAGGCAAGGTCGTATCTAACAGTAAATAGATAATCACACCGATAAAGGCATGAGAAACCGTAAAAAGAATAAACAAGAAGCGTAGGAGAGTTACACTAAGACCAAATTTATCAGCTAAGCCAGCTAGCACACCTGAAACCAGGCGATGTCGTTTTAATTTGTAAAATGATGATGTCATTTGATTTTCCTCTTTCTAGTTAGACCTATTTTAGCAGAGTCGAACTGGAAAGAGATCCGCCTAAAGACTGATTCTTACACTTGTCTCATTTCAAGAAATTGCAGGCAGCTGTGACAGCGACCGCAGGCATATTTCTTCAGATCGATTTTTCGCTTTCGTCTATACTCTTGGCCACAACGGGGACATTGATAGAGATAGATCCGCTTGACTCGCCCAGTTCTATCTGGTAGAGGAGGTGTGAAACGAAGACCGTCCACTTGCTGGAGAAGTTGCTTAAAGTCTAGATCTTTGTGGCGATAGCCTTTTCCTTGATCGTAAAGATGGTAATGGCAGAGCTCGTGACGGACGATTTTACGAAAGACCTCTAACCCGAAAGCTTGGTATATTTTCGGGTTGAAATCAAGGTGTCGATCTTTGGGAAAGAAACGACCCCCAGTAGTTTGAAGACGTGAATTCCACTCTGCTTGATGGCGGAATTCTCTCCCAAAATCTTCTAGGGATACTTGGCGTACATACTCAGTCAGATTCATTCGGAGCTACCAAACTGAGATTGACTTTTTCGCGTTCCACATCAATCTTCTTCACCCAGACGGTTACCAAATCACCCACTGAGACGACCTGGCTTGGATGCTTGATAAACTGCTTACTCATATGGGAGATATGAATCAAGCCATCTTCGTGAATGCCAATATCGACAAAGGCTCCAAAGTCAACCACATTACGCACAACCCCTTCTAATTTTTGGCCTATATGGAGGTCTTTAATATCTAAGACATCCTGACGGAGCACGGGTGCATCAAAGGAATCCCGCAAATCGCGACCTGGTTTTAGGAGATCGGCAATAATATCTTTCAGGGTTTCTGGTCCCAGATCCAGCTGAGTAGACATCTCCTTTATGTTCACAGCTTTTAATTTTTCCTGAGCGGATGCATCGAGGTCGGTAATTTCAAGAAGTTGAAAAAGTTTTTCAACTTCCTTGTAACTTTCAGGGTGAACGCCGGTATTGTCCAAGATATTTTTACTTTCAGGAATGCGTAAGAATCCAGCCGCTTGCTCGAAAGCCTTGGCGCCGAGACGAGGGACTTTTTTAATCTGTGCTCGTGAAAGAATCATTCCTTCTTCTTCCCGGTATTTCACAATATTTTCAGAGATGGTTTTATTGAGTCCTGCTACATGGGCTAAGAGAGAGGGACTAGCCGTATTGATATTGACCCCAACTTGGTTGACGACAGTATCTACCACGAAATCCAAGCTTTCTGTCAGTTTTTTCTGATTGACATCGTGTTGGTATTGACCGACACCGATGGATTTGGCATCGATTTTCACCAATTCTGCTAGCGGATCTTGCAAGCGACGGGCAATGGAGATGGCCGAGCGTTTTTCAACGGTTAGCTCTGGGAACTCATGACGGGCCAACTCACTAGCTGAATAGACAGAGGCTCCGCTTTCATTGACAATAACATAGCGAACTCCTGGATGGTCATGAAGCACCTCTGCGACAAAGGCCTCACTTTCACGGCTGGCGGTTCCATTTCCAATCGCAATAATTTCTATTCCGAACTCTTTGATCAAGGAGGATAGATCCTTTTTAGCCTGCTCGATCTGAGCTGGTTTTGCAGGAGCAACTGGATAGATGACCTGGGTGGCAAGCATCTTTCCTGTCTCATCGACAACGGCTAGTTTAGCACCGGTCCGAAAGGCTGGGTCAAATCCAAGGACCACGCGCCCTTTTAATGGAGGAATGAGCAATAGATTCCGTAGATTTTCAGAGAACAATTGAATGGCTCCGTCTTCTGCCACCTCCGTTAACTCTGTCCGAATCCGACGTTCAATCGCAGGAACGATTTTTTTCTTAACCGCTTGTTGAATAACCTCATCGACATAGGCATTTTTCGTTTTAAAACGAGCCTCAAAAATACGAATGATCCGATCCAGTTGGTGCTCGAATCCGACTTTGAGAACGCCCAATTTTTCCCCACGATTGAGAGCTAGAGTCCGGTAGCCTTGCATATTCTTGATCTTCTCAGAAAAATCATAATAGATTTCAAAGGTTCTCTTAGGATCTAAGCTTTCATCCTTCAAGGTTGACGTCATGAGGGAATGCCCATGAATTTCTTGATAGGTGAGGGCCCGTAATTGGGTATCCTCTGAAATAGCCTCTACCAGAATATCCACTGCACCAGCTAATGCTGCGGTTTCAGTTGGGAAGGCCTCGCAGGTAAATTTCCGAGCCTCTGCTTCCAAGTCTGGACTATTTTGCAAAATGAGACGTGCCAAGGGGAAAAGTCCTGCTTCTCGTGCAATCGTCGCCTTGGTCCGCCGTTTTTCCTTATATGGGAGATAGAGCTCTTCGACATCCGCTAATTTTTCAGCAGCCTCAATAGCCTGCTTGAGCGCCTCTGTCAGTTTGCCCTGTTCCTCAATCTTAGCAAGGACAGTTTCCTTTCGTTCGGCTAGAGTCGTTAAGGATTTGTCCCGGTCAATAATGGCCTTGATCGCTACTTCATCTAAATTTCCCGTCATATCTTTTCGATAGCGGGCAATGAAAGGAATAGTTGAGCCTTCTGCGGTCAGACTCAATACGGTATCGATTTGTTTTAAGCTAACACCCAATTCTTGGGCTATTTTTTCATATTTATCCATAGCCTCTATTATAGCATATTTTGCTGCCATCAAGGGTGAGAGCGCCTGTTCTGGTCTCTGTTTCAGGGATTTTTCAGAGAATAATTTTGACCCTATGGTTCTTTCCTTTTATGCTCCATTTCCCCCTTGCTCTTTCCTTTTTGTTATAATGAAAGAAAATAAAAAGGAGGCCCAACAATGGCTATTAAATTCTCAAAAACAGATGATCTTGATAAAATGTTTGAAAATTTTGCGAGTTTTCCGGATGTAGAAAAGAAAGTAGAATTTCCTGAAGAAAAAAAGAAGGCAGAAACTGCTACAACTAAAGAAGCAAAGAAGGTTAAGTAATGACATTCTTTCAACACCTTCCCTCTAGCGTCTTGCAGGCTGGGGCTATTTTTCTCTCGATTATTATCGAAGCCCTACCGTTTGTCCTAATCGGAAGTATCATTTCAGGGATTATTGAGGTCTATATCACCCCCGAGAGGGTCTACCGCTTTCTTCCCAAGAATAAATTTGGGCGGATCTTCTTTGGGACCTTTATCGGCTTTATCTTTCCTTCCTGTGAATGTGGAATTGTCCCCATTATCAATCGCTTTCTAGAAAAGAAAGTTCCAAGTTATACTGCTGTTCCCTTTCTGGTGACAGCACCGGTCATCAATCCTATCGTTCTCTTTGCGACCTACTCAGCCTTTGGGAATTCTGTCAAGATGGCCCTCTACCGAGCCCTTGGTTCCCTACTGGTCGCAACGGTACTTGGAATCTTTCTTGGTTTTATTCAGACAGATTCGATCCAAAAAGAACATCGTAAGGCTGTACATGAACATGATTTTAGGGACTTGAGCAAAGGTCAAAAGCTCTTCCAAGTCTTGGTACAAGCCATTGATGAATTCTTTGATACGGGACGTTACCTGGTATTTGGTTGCCTCTTTGCCAGCCTCATCCAAGTCTATGTCCCAACACGGATCCTCACTTCGATCAGCGCGACACCGGTTATTGCTATTCTCCTTCTCATGGTCTTGTCCTTCCTCCTCTCACTTTGTAGCGAGGCGGACGCCTTTGTTGGATCCTCTCTTCTAACAAGTTTTGGAGTAGCGCCTGTTCTTGCCTTTCTAGTGATTGGGCCTATGCTTGATGTCAAAAATCTCCTCATGATGAAAAATTATCTCAAGACCCGTTTCATCTGGCAATTTATTGGAATTGTGAGTGGAGTTGTGCTCCTTTATGCTTGGTTTGTGGGGGTGGTGCTATGATTCGTTTCTTGATATTAGCTGGCTATTTTGAGCTCACCATGTACCTACAATTATCTGGTAAGCTCAATCAATACATCAACTTACACTATTCTTACTTGGCTTATATTTCCATGTTCTTGTCCTTTGTTTTAGCTCTTGTGCAGCTGATCATCTGGGTCAAGCAGATGAAGATCCACAGTCATCTCTCTGGCTTCTGGGCAAAAGTGGCGAGTATTTTCTTGCTCTGTATTCCTTTGTTCGTCGGTTTATTTTTTCCAACCGTAACGCTGGATTCTCAAACCGTCTCTGCCAAAGGCTATCACTTCCCAGTAGCAGCAGGTTCTTCCACAGAAATCCAACAGGATGAAGGGACAACAACCCAGTATCTCAAACCTGATACCAGTAGCTATTTCACCAAAGCCGCCTATGAGTCAGAGATGAAGCAGGCAGCTAAGAAATATGTTGATAAAAAGGTGATCCAGGTGACCACTGAAAATTATATGGAAGTCATGGAAGTCATTTATGATTATCCAGACCAATTTGCAGGAAAGACCATTGAGTTGACCGGTTTTGTTTACAATGACCCTAATAACAAAGAAAGTCAATTTCTCTTTCGCTTTGGGATCATCCACTGTATCGCAGACTCGGGTGTTTACGGTCTTTTAACAACCGGTGCCCCTCAACATTTTGAAAACAATACCTGGATCCATGCAAAAGGAACCTTATCCATTGAATACCACAAACAGCTCAAGCAAAGCTTGCCTGTCCTCCACGTGACGGATTGTCAAACCATTACACAACCAGATAATCCTTATGTCTACCGCGTATTTTAATGAATAGACTAAGTTCCTTCGATAGGCCTTAACCCCATGAAAGCTAGAACGCTCCTTCGTTCTAGCTTTTTCTATGCTTTCCTCTCAAATCCTCTAATCCAAGCGGAAAATATTCGGAACAACGATTCCATCAAAGAAATCTTGTAGATTTTATGGTAAAATATGGTTAATAAAATAGGAAATAGGTACTTAAATGTCTTCAAAAGTTATTGTAACCATTTTCGGGGCCAGTGGAGATTTAGCCAAGCGCAAACTCTACCCATCCCTTTTTAGACTCTATAAATCAGGAAATCTATCTGAACACTTTGCGGTTATCGGAACAGCTCGCAGACCATGGAGCAAGGAGTACTTTGAATCAGTTGTGGTAGAATCCATCACAGATCTGGCAGATAGCCCACAACAAGCTCAAGAATTCGCTAGTCATTTCTACTACCAAAGCCACGATGTCAATGATACCGAACATTACATCGCCCTGCGTGAATTGCAAAATAGCTTGGATGAAAAATACCAAACAGAACACAACAAGGTCTTCTTCTTGTCCATGGCTCCTCAATTTTTTGGAACCATTGCCAAACACCTCAAATCAGAAGGCATTGTGGATGGGCAAGGCTTTGAGCGCTTGATCGTTGAAAAACCTTTCGGTACAGATTTGGAAACTGCAAGTCAGCTCAACAAGGAATTGGAAGAAACCTTTGATGAAGAACAAATCTTCCGGATCGACCATTACCTTGGAAAAGAAATGATCCAAAATATCTTTGCCATTCGTTTCGGAAATCTTATTTTTGATAACCTTTGGAACCGAGATTTTATTGACAACATCCAAATTACCTTTGCTGAACGCTTAGGAGTTGAAGAACGCGGTGGCTACTATGATCATTCTGGGGCCCTTCGAGATATGGTGCAAAACCATACCCTTCAGCTTTTGTCATTGCTTGCCATGGATAAACCAGCTACCTTTACCAAGGATGCAATTCGGGCAGAAAAAGTTAAAGTTTTTGAGCAATTGCACAATCCAACAGATGAGGAACTGAAGAAATTCTTTATCCGTGGTCAATACCATTCAGGTACGATCGAAGGGAAAAAAGATATCTCTTATCGCAGTGAGCCCAATGTCGACCCTGAATCTACTACAGAAACCTATGCTTCTGGTACGTTCTTTGTTGATAGCGATCGCTTCCGCGGAGTGCCTTTCTTCTTCCGTACCGGAAAACGCTTGACCCAAAAAGGAACCATGGTCAATGTGGTCTTCAAGCAAACCGATTCCATCTTTGGACATAGCTTGCAACCAAATGTCTTGACCATTTATATCCAACCAAACGAAGGTTTCTCATTGAGCATCAACGGGAAAGAGGTCGGAGAAACATTCAGCATCGCACCGATTTCCTTTGATTACGAAACAGATGCGACTGCAACTGGAGCTTCCCCAGAGCCGTATGAAAAATTAATTTTTGACGTTTTGAACAATGACTCAACCAATTACAGCCACTGGCACGAAGTTCGTGCTTCATGGCAATTGATTGACCGAATCGAAAAACTATGGGCCGAAAATGGAGCACCACTCTATGAATACAAGTCTGGATCCATGGGACCAACTGCATCCGATGATCTCCTTGCAGAATACGGAGCCGAATGGGTTTGGAAACCTGAACCTAAGAATTAAGGAAAGCCACCTTCGGGTGGTTTTTTTGATAGCGCAAGGAAACAAAAAGACAAATTGTTCTTCCAACAATTTGTCTTTTTCTATTCGACTCTTAAATCAAGCCTTCCAAGAGGCCTCTCATGAAGTTTTCTGAATGGAATGGTCCGATGTCATCAATCTTTTCTCCGAATCCAATCAACTTCACTGGAATGTCCAACTCTTCACGGATCGCAAGGACGACCCCACCTCGAGCCGTTCCATCGATCTTGGTCAATACAATTCCTGTCACAGGCGTAATTTTTGAAAATTCTTTGGCTTGCACCAAGGCATTTTGACCAGTCGATGCATCGAGGGCCAGCAAGGTTTCATGCGGCGCATCAGGCACCACTCGCTTGATAATCCGGCCGATTTTTTCAAGCTCCGCCATGAGGTTGTCCTTGTTTTGCAGACGACCCGCCGTATCAATCATCAGAACATCGATGTTTTCAGCGATCGCACGTTCCATTCCATCAAAGACGACGCTAGCAGGATCTGATTTTTCAGGACCTGTTACAACTGGAACGTCTACACGGCGTCCCCATTCTGCCAGTTGAGCCACTGCTCCTGCACGGAAAGTATCTGCTGCAACCAACATGACTTTCTTGCCTTCTTGTTTGTAGCGGTGGGCTAACTTCCCGATAGATGTGGTTTTACCAACTCCATTGACCCCAACAAAGAGCATGACCGTAAGGCCTTCTTGAAAACGAATGGCTTCATTAAATTGGCCATCCTTTTCATACAAGTCCACCAATTTTTCGATGATCACGCGTTTGAGAGCATCTGGTTTTTTGGCATTTTCCAAACGGGCTTCATAGCGCAACTCTTCGGTTAAATTAGAGGCCACTTGAACCCCAACGTCACTCATGATCAAGAGTTCTTCCAATTCTTCAAAGAATTCTTCATCGACTGAACGGAAATTAGCAAAGAAGGCATTGAGACGTGCTCCAAATCCAGTCCGTGTCTTTTTCAAGCTACGATCGTATTTTTCCTGAATGGTTTCTTGCTGAGGCTTAACCTCGTCTGGAATTGGCTGCTCTGCCTCTTCAACAGTTCTTTCCTCAACGGTTGATGCTGCTTCTCCTTGAGGAAGTCTGGACTCAGCTTCTGCAACTTCTGAAGTTTCTTCCACTTGAGCGATCGCTTCTGATACTTCAGGTTCTGAAACCTCATCCTGAGCTTCTACTAGTTCTGGAGACTCCTCTTCTGTCGTGCTCCCTTCTACTAGCTCAGCTTCAGATGATGGAGAAGCAATCGGTGACTCTTCTTCCAGTTCTGAACCGTTAGCCCCATCTGCTTCCTCACCATCTTCAGTTTCTTCCGCTTCAATTTTCACTTCTTCAAGAGGCTCAGTCTCCGTGTCATCAGCTAGTGGTGAAACTTCTTGAGGAATTGCTTCTGTTTGAGCAGGTTCAAAGGCAACTGGAGGCTCCTCTACTGGTTCTTGATCTTCAGGAGTCTCTGAAGTCACGATTTCTTCAACAAGAGGTTCCTCTGCCGGCTCTTCTTGAGCAACGGTTGAAATAGGTTGATGAGTGGCTGCAATTCGCGCTTTGAGCTCTTGGTAATAAGCCTCCATATCAGCGATTTTTTGCTCTTCCTTGTCATTTAAGGTAGCCGCCGGCTCCTCTTTGACAGTTTCTTCAACCTCAGTACTTTCCGTCACTTCTTCCGAAGACGGAAGCACTTTTTCAGTTTCTTCTTTTTTTCCAAATAAACGATCAAATAATCCCATTTATTCACTCTCCTTTAGCACATAATTTTCAATCGCCCATGCGACAGCATCTTGGTCATTGGTCACAGGGGCCACAAGCGCTGCAACTTCCTTCACTGCTGGAATCGCATTGCCCATGGCAACCCCTAGTCCAGCCCACTGGATCATAGACAGGTCATTGGCTTCATCTCCACAGGCCATGACTTGATCTGCCTTAAGGCCCAAAATAGCTGCCAGTGCCTCTAAACCTGTCGCCTTGTGAACATTTTTAGGGCACCATTCCAGCAACATTTCCCGAGATTTAAAAATTTCATAGTCTTGAAATAAGTCCGGCTTGATCTGCTTGATCGCTGCATCTAAAAAGTCTTGATCGACTGCTGTCACACACTTGTTGTAGGAAATCGTGGATGGCAGGTCTTTAAAATCAGTTTCAATAAAGTTCAGGTAGGGATTGTAAAGGGAATAGAGAGACTTTCGATCTGCATGAATCTCATAAACCGTTCCCTCACTGATAGCATCCAGCGGAAGGCCTAGACGGGCTGTTTCATCATGAATGGTTGCGACATCTTCTGGTGCCAAGACAACTTTTGAGAGAATCTCTCCATTATTTCGCTGCACTAAGCCACCATTGAAGGTAATCGTATACTCTTCTTTGAGGCCTGCTGTTCCCAATTCTTCCAAAAGAAAATCCATAGCTTTCAGGGGCCGACCAGTGGTTAGAACCACCTTGACACCTTGGGCCTGTGCAGCAGCGAGGGCTGCTCTATTGCGAGGGGAGATCTTTTTTTCTGAATTGAGAAGGGTCCCATCTAAATCCAGCGCAATCAAGGAAATCTTACTCATACAATTTCCTCCATGTAGCGTAGGACAGAACCAGTCGCATGGTGGCCGATGACTTTTTCAGCAATCGCTAAGATTTCAGGACGTGCATTTTCTGGCGCTACAGGATGGCCCACGACTTGCATCATATGGAGGTCATTTAAGTTATCCCCGAAAGCCATCACCTGATCCATCGAGATCCCTAGTTTATCCGCTAAGGCGGTAATGGCCACTCCCTTATCGACATAATCGAGGACAATATCAATCGATTCAAAACCTGTCGTCATCGCTTTGACACCGGGGATGTTCTCAGTGACCCATTGCTCACCTTCAAGTACTAGAGCTGCATCAAAGTTGGTGGTCAATTTGAAGATTTCATCCTGAATATCTGCTAGGTTTTGCACTTTTTGAATGTTTTCATTGTAGTGCTGACTCAAGGCCAGATAGTCGGGATCTACTGTTTCTAATACATAGCTCCCTTTTTTCCCGGTCAAAAGAAGCTTATTCGGGTCTGCATAAGGTGAAGATTTCAAAGCCTCAAAAACACCCAAATAAAAGTCTTTGGACATGGTCGCTTCGTAGAGATCTTCTCCATGAAATTCTACCACACTACCATTTTCAGCAATGAAAATCATCTGGTCCTCAAATCCTTTAAAGAGAGATTTGAGAGAAAGGAGGGCACGGCCACTCGCAGCAGCAAAATAAATGCCTTTTTCTTTGCAGCTTGCTAATACCTTGCGTAAAAGGTCTTGATCGTACTGATGTTGATCATTTAGAAAGGTTCCATCCATATCCGTAGCAATCAATTTAATATCATTATTCTTCATTTTCTAAGTCTTTCAATTTTACTGAGACGATTTTAGAAACCCCAGATTCCTGCATGGTCACCCCATAGATGGAATCTGCAGCCGACATAGTTCCCTTCCGGTGCGTCACGACAATAAATTGGCTTTCCTTATCAAAGCGGTTCAGATAATCCCCAAAGCGCTTAACATTAGCCTCATCTAGGGCAGCCTCTACCTCATCCAGAATGACAAATGGAATGGTCTTGACACGAATAATCGAGAACAAGAGGGCCAAGGCAGACAAGGCCTTTTCTCCACCACTCATGAGGTTTAAGGATTGGATCTTTTTACCAGGTGGCTGCACAGAAATCTCAACACCAGCTGTCAGAAGATCTGGCTCTGTCAGAATCAAATCAGCAGAACCCCCACCAAACATTTGACGGAAAGTGACTTTAAAGGATTCACGAATGGCTTCAAAAGTTGATTTAAAACGTTCCTTGACTTCGTCATTCATGTCGTTGATGGTGGACAGAAGCATGTTTTTCGCAGCCAAGACATCCTCACGCTGGCTGGAAAGGAAATCAAAGCGCCCCTTCACCTCATCGTACTGCTCGATCGCATCCACATTGACAGGACCAAGTGCCTTAATATCTTTTTCGATGCTCTTGAGCTGATTCTCAGCTGCTGCAAGATTTTCAACAGGTTTGGCCTGCTCTTTGGCTTGTTCAAAGCTTTGCATGAATTCATCGGTAATTTGCGTTAAGAGCTTGTTCAAATGATCCGCATGCTTTTCACGTGTCGCTTCAGCCTTGGCTTGTTGACGAATCCATTCTTCGTTTTTCTTACGCGCTTGTTCCATCTGTTCTGCCACATCTTCGGCCTGGCCTTCCAAATCATCTAGCTCAAAGCGTTTCCGAATGACCCCTTGTTCCAAGTCCGTTTTCTTGGCTTGGGCCTGTGCCAATTGATTGGCTAGCTGCTCCACATCTACTGTTTGAACTTGGGCATCGCCTTGTTCAATCAGCAATTGCAACTGATGCTCTTCTACTTCCAACTGGGAGATCGTTTCTTCCAAGCGACGAGCATCTGTTTGCTCATAGCTTTGTTGGCTCTTACATTCGGTCTGTTGAAGTCGCAATTCTGCCAATTGCTCTTGCAGGTTTTGTACCTTTTGTTGCAGAACATCTTTGTCCGACTTCATGGTTTCAATGTCGCGATTCAGATTTTCTTTTTGAAGCTCAATTTCTGCCAATTGCTCAGTAAGAGACTCCAGCTCTTCTTGAAGAGACTGGGTCGCATCTGTTGCCAATTCTGACTTCAAAGCTTCTAAGAGTTCCTGAATTTCTTTCAGTTGCTCTTGGCTTTGTTGGTAGGCCAATTGGGCCCGCTGTTGCTCTAGACGCGCTTGCTCACCTTGGCTTTGAATAGAGGCCAGGTATTCTTGCGCCTGCTTGAGCAGATTGTCCTTGGTCTCTACCTCCTGCTCAGCTTCTCTCAAACGAGCATCCAGAGCTTGCATTTTCTGCTTCAAACTATCTAATTCTGGTTTGACAAAAACCGTATTTTGGGAACGATTGGCACCACCGGCATACGATCCTCCGGTCCGCAATTCGGTCCCATCCAAGGTCACCATCCGAACTTGATAATTGACTTTACGAGCCGCCTCACGCGCATGCTCCGTCGTGTCAAAGATAGCCGTTACTCCAAGCAGGTTTTGGAAAATCTGTTCAAACCGATTTTCATAGGTCACTAAGTCACTCGCAATTCCTAGAAATCCTGCACTGGCTTGAATCAATTCCAAATTCCGAGGGGATAGTTGACGAGCTTTGATCGTCGTGAGCGGAAGGAAAGTTGCCCGTCCCAAGCGATTGCGTTTCAAGAAATCGATCGCTCGCGTTGCAGCCTTTTCATCTTCGACAATGATCTGTTGGCTGCTAGCTCCCAGAGCAATTTCAAGCGCCGTCTGGTAGTCTTTTGAGAAACTCAAATTCTCACTAACAGCCCCACAGATGCCTCCTAACCGTTCTGCTTCTTGCAAAACGCTCTTGACGCCTGCATAGAAGTTACTATGGTTCTTCTGAATGGCTTCCAAGCTATTGATCCGCGCCCGCTTATTCTTGCTCTCATCCATCAAGTCAAACATGGTAGCTTGAGCCTCTTGGTAGGCAGCTTTGGCCTGCTCCACTTTTACCAGTTGCTCTTGATATTCTACTAGTAAACCCTTGACCGTCGCTTGTGCCTGATCCAACTCTTCCAATTGTCGGACTTCTTTTTCCTTGGCAGCTTCGAAGTTTGTTTGTGCCTTGGTCAAATCCTCTTGACGATGGCTAGATTCTTGCAGGAGTGCTTGGATCCGACTCTCAATGGCTGTCCGTTCATTAGATTTTTCAGCCTCCGTCTGTAAGAGTGCGACATACTGCTCGCGTAGATGCTCAATGACTTGTTCCGGATCTTCTTCGTAGTTGGCTAATTCTTTTTCCAACTCTTCTTGTTGCTGACGGTTCTCTGTCAGTCTTTGTTGAAGCACAGCTAGCGTCTCTTGTTTTTGAGCCAGCTCTTGTTTCGCTTCTTCCAGACGGGCTAAAACAGCATCCAACCGCTCAAGATTTTCCCTGCGACTATGGGCCGCTTGACTCGATTGCAACTTAGCTACTTCGATTTGCTTTTCCAAATCACTGATCAAACGAGTAACCTCAAGTAAGCTGGCCTGGTCCTCAGCTAAGCTCTCATCCAACTGATGACGGGCTTTCTTGATGCGTACATTCTCTTCTTCTAAGACCTGACGACGTTGGTAATAAGAAGCCAACTGTTCTTGAATGGCCTTTTCTTCTTGATCAGCCTTTTCGTAGAGCTCTTTTGTCAGATCGACTTGAGCAACTAAAACATCCAGCAAGAGAACCTGCCGTTCTTGGTCTAATTCCAAGAAACGGCGAGCAACCGTCGCTTGCTTTTCAAGAGGTTGGATCTGTCCTTCTAATTCATAAAGGATGTCCTCCAAACGGTCCAAATTCTCCTGGGTTTGGTTGAGTTTGGTCTCAGTTTCCTTACGCCGCGTCTTAAATTTCAAGACACCAGCAGCTTCTTCAAAGATGGCCCGGCGTTCTTCCGGTTTGGAGTTAAAGATCTCCTCTACCCGTCCTTGGGAGATAATGGAGAAGGAATCACGTCCCAATCCCGTATCCATGAACAGATCATGGACATCTCTGAGACGTACTTTCTTGCCGTCGATCTTGTACTCGCTGTCTCCTGAACGATAAATATGCCGTTCGACACGAATTTCTTTCCCCGCTTGTTGGATAAAACCATCCTGGTTATCTAAGACAACTGTGACACAAGCATAATTCAGCGGTTTTCGCGATTCTGTCCCTGCAAAGATAACATCGGGCATCTTGCCCCCACGTAAACTCTTGACACTAGATTCCCCCAGGGCCCAGCGCAAGCTCTCCGTGATATTTGATTTTCCAGATCCATTAGGCCCTACAACGGCAGTGACCCCTTTGTCAAATACGACTTTTGTCTTATCCGCAAAGGATTTAAAGCCTTGGATTTCAATCTCTTTTAGATACATGGCCCATCATTCCTCGTTTCAACTGCATTGCGGGCTGCTTCCTGCTCCGCTAACTTCTTGGAACGACCATGACCATGTCCCATCGTTTGACCGTTCACGAACACTTCTACTTCAAACTCTTTGGCATGAGCTGGACCGGACTCGCTAACCACTTGGTATTGGATCTCCACATCTCCGTGAACCTGCAACAGTTCTTGCAGACGGGTCTTGTAGTCAATGACTTGGGAAAATTGACCCGTTTCAACCTTAGGAATCATGACCTGATAAATGAAGCGTTTGACCGCTTCCACTCCTTGATCCAGTAAAAGAGCACCTAAAAAGGCTTCAAATAAATCGCCAAGGATCGTATCACGGTCCCGGCCACCAGATTTTTCTTCGCCCTTGCCCAGTTTGATGAAATGGTCAAATTGGCAATCCCGAGAAAAACCAGCCAAACTCTCTTCACGGACAATCATAGAACGGAATTTGGACAAATCTCCCTCCGGTCTGTTTGGGTGTTCCTTATACAAATATTCGGAAATAACTAATTGAAGAACAGCGTCTCCTAAAAATTCCAAACGTTCGTTATGTGAAATTTTTAAGAGGCGGTGCTCATTGGCATAAGAGGTGTGCGTAAAAGCTGTATCTAATAAACTGCTATCTGAAAAAACGATCTGAAACCGTTCCGATAACAGGGCTTGTAATTTCTCCATGGGAAGCCTACTTTCTAATAAATTCATACTCTTAAGTATACCAAAAAAGAAGCACGAACGCACTTCTTTTCCTAGTTCTAGGGCCTGAATTCTCCAATTTTAATCAGGATCTTCTTCTGTTTGATTTTCGGACTTATTGGGAATCACTTTTAAGAGATAATAGGTGATAAAAATCGTCAAAGCACCTAGAGCAAGCTTCACCCAAATAATCGGTGCCAGATAGATCGAAATCCCCATCAGAATGTAGATCTGAAGAAGGATCCATTTCTTCCGTTCTTTGGCAATCGATTTGGTCTCTCGGTAATCCGCTACATAGGTTTGATAAAGCTTGGTTTGGTAGAGCCAGGTTTCAAAGCGTTTGGAACTTTTAGCAAAGCAGGCCATCGATAGCAGTAAAAAGGGAGTCGTCGGTAAAATCGGCAAAGGAATCCCAATAATTCCTAATCCCAAAGAAACAAAACCAACCGTAAGATAAACAAGGCGCATTTACTTCTCCTTTATATGATTCATTTTTTGATATCAGTCTGCAAGTATCATATCGGATAGTTGAAGCTTCATCTTAGATGGGTCTGACATTCCATCTACAATTCCCAATTGTTCCTCATTCAGTGGCAACAATATCAAAGTTGCTGAATGAGATGGTAATTCGCCGCTATCCTTGATGGAATAACTTACCTTTTGATTATCAAAAATAGTCTTTCCATCATAAGACCAAGAAATTGAAAAATTCAAATCTTTCTTGATATCCACATCTGTCTTATTGACCAACATGAGCGCTGCTCTTCCTTCAGATACAGCCCCAGTAAAGTAGACTACCATATGACCTTCACTACCAACTTCAGGATGTTCCTTGAGCAATTTTTTTCCTAACTCAATTAGCTCAGATGTTTTACCTTCATACTGAGGTGCTACTACAAATTTCAAACCTTTTTCTTCTTTAGAAGACTCTGATACTTTTGTTTCCTTCGTCGTTTGATTGGAAGTCGACTCTTTCGTATCCTGCTTAGACTGACTACAAGCAGTTAAAGCAACCAAACCAGCCAGTAATAACACCATTTTTTTCATTTATTATCTCTCCTCTACTTTCGTGATTCTCACTCAGAATTCGTTCTTTCCTATCATACACGAATTTTGGGTAAAGAGCAAATTCATTACTAGGTATAGATTTCCTCAAATAGGCATATAAAAAACCACCCACGGGTGGTTCTCTACCTTATATCTTCGTCAAAGGGGTCGCGGTATCTGGCGAGGTATCTAGCACCTCAAAATCATGGCCAACAGCTAGATCTGCTCGAGCCAGTTGATTCTCCATGGTCATATGGGCCAATTCTTTGATATTGTTCTCTTTTGACAAATGTCCCAGATAAATCTTCTTGGTGCGATTTCCCAAGGTTCGGATCATGGCATCCGCACCATCTTCGTTAGAAAGGTGGCCTAGGTCTGACAAGATCCGCTGCTTCAAGCGCCACGCATAAGAACCTGCTCGAAGGATCTCTACATCATGGTTGGACTCAATCAGATAGCCATCCGCATCCGCGACGATACCTGCCAAGCGATCACTCACATAGCCCGTATCCGTCAGCATGACGAAGCTTTTGCCATCCTTCATAAAGCGATAGAATTGAGGGGCAGCAGCATCGTGACTGACCCCAAAACTTTCGATATCGATATCGCCAAATGTCTTGGTCTTGCCCATTTCAAAGATATGCTTTTGAGCATCATCGACCTTTCCTAGATACTTGGTCCCTTCCATAGCCTTCCAAGTGGCTTCATTAGCATATAGATCCATCCCATATTTCCGCGCTAAAACACCCACACCATGGATATGGTCTGAGTGTTCGTGCGTAATCAGAATGGCATCTAAATCTTCTGGTTTGCGATCAATTTCAGCCAATAGTCCCGTAATCTTTTTCCCTGATAGCCCTGCATCAATGAGCAGTTTTTTCTTTGGTGTCTCAAGGTAGAAAGAATTTCCACTAGAACCTGAAGCTAAAATACTGTACTTAAATCCCTCTTCTGTCATTGACTCCTTATTCTTCCTCTTCTGTATCCCAGTCGTCTTTAATCGCATCTTTGTCGTACGGTAAGACAATGGTAAAAGTAGATCCCTTACCATATTCACTCTTGGCCCAAATAAAGCCCTTGTGCTGCTTAATGATCTCCTTAGCAATGGCTAAGCCCAGACCAGTCCCACCTTGGGCCCGGCTACGCGCCTTATCCACTCGGTAAAAGCGATCAAAAATGCGTGGCAAGTCTTTCTTGGGAATTCCCAAGCCCTCATCTGAGATAGAGATAATCAACTGGGCATCTGTTGTTTTCATCCCTACCTTGATTTTTCCACCATCGGGTGAGTATTTGATGGCATTGTTCAAGATATTGTCGATTACCTGGGTCATTTTATCCGTATCAATTTCCACCCAGATCGGAGTGATCGGGTATTCCCGGATCAGTTCATACTTCTTGGTATCTTCTTGCGATTGACTCTTGATCTTATCAAACCGGTTTAAAATAAAGGTGATAAAGGCCGTAAAGTTGGTCAACTCGATGTCCAACTGACTGGTTTCATTATCGATTCGTGACAAGCTCAATAGATCTGTGACCATGCGCATCATGCGGTTGGTTTCATTGAGTGAAACTTTGACAAAATCTGGTGCTACCGGCTCTGACAAAGCGCCATCGTCTAGGGCTTCCAGATAGGATTTCACACTGGTCAAAGGTGTCCGTAATTCATGACTCACATTGGAGACAAAAAGGCGACGTTCCCGCTCTTCCTTGTCCTGCTCTGTCGTATCATGCAAGACAGCTACCAGACCAGAGATAAAACCTGACTCGCGACGAATCAAGGCAAAGCGCACACGAAGACTTATGTATTCCCCATTTTCATCCTGGGAATCGATGGTCAACTCTGGTACTTCTGTAATCAAGCTTCGAAGATCATAGTCATCTCCAAGCGAAAGCAAATCCAGAATACTGGTATTGAGCACCTCATCTGGATTGACATTCAATTGCTTGGCGGCCATTTCATTGACCATGATGATCTGACCACGTCTATTGGTCGCAAGCACCCCATCTGTCATGTAAGAAAGGATACTGGTCAAACGCTTGGTTTCTTGTTCCAAGTTTTCATGCGTCAGGCGAATAACCTCAGACAGATCATTGATACTATTGGTCATATCCGTCAGTTCTGGACTTCCTTGCATGTCGACCACTTCAGAATAGTCCCCTGCAATCAGATCCTTAATTTTGGCGTTTAATTGTCTGAGCTTGATATTGTCCCTACGGTTTTCTAGCAAAAGCAAGGCTACCACAATGATAAACCCAACCGTAATCAGAACAAAGACAAAGTTCGACGACATTACAAATTGTTTTAGTTGATCAATCATTGTTTCTCATATAATATCCAACACCACGACGGGTCAAGATATATTCTGGACGTCCCGGTGTGTCCTCGATTTTTTCACGCAACCGACGAACCGTCACGTCTACTGTCCGAACATCACCAAAGTAATCATAGCCCCACACCGTCTCAAGAAGGTGCTCACGGGTCATCACTTGACCGACATGGGTCGCAAGGTGATAAAGCAATTCAAATTCGCGATGGGTCAAGTCTAATTCTTTGTTGCCTTTTTGAACCAAGAAGGCATCTGGAAGAATGTGAAGATCACCAATGACAATTTCCGTATCGGCCTCATTTTCAAGCTGAGGATCAGCCGCAAACTCAGAACGACGCAACAGGGCTTTCACACGCGCTTGCAATTCCCGATTTGAGAAGGGTTTGGTGACATAGTCATCCGCACCGATTTCAAGCCCGATGACCTTATCAAATTCCGTATCCTTAGCAGATAGGACAATGATCGGCACATTGCTAGTCTTACGAATCGTACGCGCCACTTCCAAACCATCAATCTCTGGCAACATCAAATCAAGAATAATAATATCCGGATTTTCAGCTGCAAAGACCTCTAAAGCTTCCCGACCATCAAAGGCTGTCAATACCTCATAGCCTTCTTTTGCCATGTTAAATTTGATAATATCTGAAATTGGTTTTTCATCATCAACTACTAATATTTTTTTCATCTTACATACCTGTTTCTAATGCTACTTTTCCTTATCAATCTCTATCTTCTTATTATATCAAACTTATGAAGAAATGTGGA
Organism: Streptococcus parasanguinis; assembly: GCF_964238605.1. Classification (GTDB taxonomy): domain Bacteria; phylum Bacillota; class Bacilli; order Lactobacillales; family Streptococcaceae; genus Streptococcus; species Streptococcus parasanguinis_AJ. Next base: position 77,889 of record NZ_CAXSMM010000005.1, read on the forward strand.
GCCTCAATTGCTGGACTTTCCAATAAGAAAGGTTAAAAAAGACCGAGAAGTTAAAATCTCCGTCTCAGAAAAAACGAATGATATGTAGAAGATAAAATCACTTGAGTTATTCTAAAAATAGTTAATTTCCTACTTGCTAGAATGAATAAATCATTTATTAAAAACTTTCCGTCGTGAGAAAAATGAGAGTGGGACAGAAATCGGTCATTCGTTAGAATTCGATTTCGTCGTCCCACCTCCGCACAGTTGAGTAGGGCTGTAAAAGCTGATGAAATCAGCGTAGTAGAGCCCACTCAACCACTGCGTATTGCTCGACAATCCAAAGATAATTGAGAGGCTAGGACTTTTGTCCCAGCCTCTCTAGGGAGTTTTGGAACTCCATAGAAGTTCGCTGACGTTCTTACTCACCTAAGGGAAGGGTTTTTAGATTGTTTTATCCTCAATCTTTTTATTTTTTCATTATTTCTCAACACGTGATTTGTTGGCGATATCAGCTAGGATTGCTGCTACAAACTCATCATCTTTAAACATTAAAACGGTATCTACTTTCAGAGGAGATACCGTTCTCCTTCTTTGAATAAGGAATCTAAAATTTCTGACTTTCTCTATCTGTTCAATTGATAGATTTCTTCAGAGAAAGACTGTAAATTTTTTGATATAATATGCAGGATGGACTGATGGATATTTAAAAGATAATGTTCAAAAGAATGACAAATGAGAATTAAAAACATGTCAGTTTGGACAGAAGTCTCTCTACCATCATCCATGCAGAAACAAGATTATATGAAATAAAAGGAGTAACCAATGTCCGGAAACTATTCAACACGTGAATTCCGCGAGAAACTATATGATGACCTTCATGTTCGATTAAGAGATACAGTGATTTTGATGTGTTCGATTTTTATTGCCTCGATAGGTCTAAATATGAATTCAACAGCTGTCATTATTGGAGCCATGCTGATTTCCCCTCTTATGACACCGATTATTGGACTGGGGTTTGGTTTAGCTATTTTTGATACGCGTTTAATCAAGCAATCTCTAGGGGTTTTATTTACTCAAGTATTGGTCAGTTTGCTTGTCTCGACTCTATATTTCTGGATTTCTCCCTTATCTTATGCAAGTAGCGAATTGATTGCACGAACCTCTCCAACCATTTGGGATGTTCTCATTGCTATTGCGGGTGGGATAGCAGGTGTCATTGGTTCAAGAAAAAAAGAAGCAAACAATATCGTGCCAGGAGTAGCTATTGCAACAGCTCTGATGCCACCTATCTGCACTGCAGGCTATGGTTTAGCTAATGGAAATGTACGATTTTTATTTGGGGCTCTCTATCTTTTCTTGATCAACTGTGTCTTTATCATGCTAATCAATATTGTTGGAACAAGAATTATGATGAGACAATCTCCCTTAAGTTCATTTAAAGAGCTAAACATGAAAATGAGAATTGGGTTGATCTCCTTGATTGTATTATTGGTTCTTCCAGCCAGCTATTCAGCAGTCACTCTGACGATGGATCAAGCACGAAAAGAAGGGATCAAACAGTTTGTAGGAAAAGAGTTTGCCAATCATACGATCATTAATCAAGTCTACAAGTCAAGTAGCAATGAATTGGTCTTGACAGTTGTTGGAGATCCGATTTCAGAAGAAGAATTAGAAACCATTCGCCAAAAACAAGACTCTTACGGTATTCAATCTGTTCAATTGAAAGTCAATCAAGTCCATAATTCGACAAAATTAGATAGTGAGACGACCAAGGAATTTTACGAAAACATTGACAAGTATATCGATCAAAAACTCTCTGAAAAAGATTCTCAAAAAGATCTCGTAAAAGAAAATGAAGCAGACAAGGATTGAGGATATTGACCTTATCTAACTCGAGGAAGCAAATCTTGGGAGGATATCCTATATCCAAAAGTTAATGGGTAGAAAGGATTGTTGATGAGGATACTATTTGTGGTGGTTTAGCAGATCACTACTAGCTCAGCTTAATCAAAATGTAAAAAAGCAACAACTATTTCAGTTGTTGCTTTTTAGGTGGCTGAGATTTTGTTCTAGGTTAAATGGTTTATTTCTCAACACGGGATTTATTTGCAATATCTGTAAGAATTAATTCTACAAATGCATCCACTGACATGGTTTCTGTTTCTTTTTGACCATAACGGCGAACGTTTACAGCCTGCTCTTCCATTTCCTTGTCCCCAACGATCAATTGGTAAGGAATCTTTTGTGTTTGAGAAGCACGGATCTTGAACTGCATTTTTTCATTGCGTTCATCCACATCTGCACGAACACCACGGTCACGTAGTTTCTTAGCCACTTCCCAAGCATAGTCCACGTGTTTTTCGTTCGATACTGGGATAAGGGTTACTTGGTGAGGAGCAAGCCAGGTTGGGAAAGCTCCCTTGTAGTTTTCAATCAAGATCGCAGTAAAGCGTTCCATCGTTGAGATAACCCCACGGTGGATCATAACTGGACGGTGTTCTTCTCCATCTGCTCCAATGTAATGAAGATCAAAGCGTTCTGGAAGCAAGAAGTCCAATTGGATGGTAGAAAGGGTTTCTTCTTTACCAAGAGCTGTTTTCACTTGGATATCCAATTTTGGTCCGTAGAAGGCTGCTTCCCCTTCTGCTTCATAGTACTCAACACCCATATCATCAACGGCTGCTTTCAACATGCGTTGAGCATTTTCCCACATTTCATCGTTGTCAAAGTATTTGTGTTTGTCTTCAGGATCACGGTAAGACAAGCGGAATCGGTAATCTGTCAAGTTAAAGTCTTCATACACATCGATGATCAATTGAAGGATCTTCTTGAATTCTTCCTCGATTTGTTCTGGAGCCACAAAGGTATGACCATCATTCAGAGACATTTCACGCACACGTTGAAGTCCTGTAAGGGCACCAGATTTTTCATAACGGTGCATCATACCGATTTCAGCGATACGGATTGGCAATTCGCGGTAAGAGTGCACATGGTGTTTGTAAACTTCGATGTGGTGAGGACAGTTCATTGGACGAAGAACAAATTCTTCTCCATCCCCCATATCCATTGGTGGGAACATGTCTTCACGGTAGTGATCCCAGTGACCTGAAGTTTTATAAAGTTCTACAGAAGCAATTGGTGGAGTGTAGACGTGTTGGTAGCCTGCTGCTACTTCTTTATCAACGATGTAGCGTTCCAACTCACGACGGATGGTCGCACCATTTGGCAACCAGAATGGAAGACCTTGACCAACTTCTTGAGAAATCATGAAGAGATCCAATTCTTTCCCAAGTTTACGGTGGTCACGTTCCTTAGCTTCTTCACGCATTTGAAGGTAGTTCTTCAAGTCTTTCTTGTCAAACCATGCTGTACCGTAAATCCGTTGCATCATCGCATTGTCGCTATTCCCACGCCAGTAAGCACCAGCAACGTTCAGAAGGTGGAAGATTTGGATGCGACCAGTTGATGGGACGTGTGGTCCACGGCAAAGGTCAACGTATTCACCTTGACGGTAGATGGTCAACCCACCTTCGTCTTCTGAATGTTCTTCGATCAATTCTAATTTGTACGGATCATTTTTGAAGATTTCACGCGCTTCATCTTTGGTCACTTCTTCACGAACAGATGGGAAGTTTTCTTTCACGATTTTCTTCATTTCTTCTTCGATACGAGGAAGGTCTTCGTTAGAGATTTGACCAGCTTGGTTGTCTGTATCGTAGTAGAAACCATCTTCAATCGCTGGACCAACACCCAAGTGGATATCTGGGAAGAGGCGACGAGCTGCTTGGGCAAACAAGTGAGCTGCTGAGTGACGCAAGATTGGAAGAGCGTCTTCGTGATCAGGTGTCACGATTTCAATGCTTCCATCTTCGGTGATGGCACGAGTTGTGTCAATCAATTTGCCGTTGAATTTACCAGCAAGAGCTTTTTTAGCCAAAGAATTGCTGATAGATTGGGCAATTTCAAAAGTAGTAACGCCAGATTCGAATTCACGAACAGCGCCATCTGGGAAAGTAATCTTAATCATGATTTTCTCCTTATAAAGTTTTTAGTAGCTAAATGGGTGGGAGGTGTCTTTGAACATTGGAATCGTCACTCCTTTTGATGTCTTCATGAAGAAATCAAAAAAGCGACCTCCTCGAAAGGACGTCGCAACGTGGTTCCACCTTCATTTATGTTCCTCAAAAAAGAGGGACACCTCTGATTGGCTCTAACGTAGCCACCGTTTTATGTTTGCATAAAAGAATCACGAGTAGTCCCAAACCTATCCTCTACGCGATTTCCAGCCCCACGCGCTCTCTATCAGATTTCCTAGATTTGATATGTCTCTGTCAGTTATTATAGCACGATTGAAAAATTTTGCAAGAAAAAGTTTCATTTTCAATCAAAGAAATGCGTGATTTTACGGATTTTCTTCACTTGTTTGACCGAAGCCTTCATCATCTTCACAGATCCATTGACCGGAAGAGCAATCACCTTGGTCGGGATTTTCACAATGGTCTTAGACATCCGCTTAACCCGACTTTGCTCAGGATTCAAATCATTTGAAAAGTCTTTAGAGATGATTTTATCCAAGTAAAATTCGTAGACCCGACGGCCAAAGGTTGCTGCAGAAATATCATCAATCTTTTCTGCCCACTTGGTCTCATCGATTGGAGGCATCTCCTCAATCGCTTCAAGAATCGCTTGTGCCAGATCACTCTCTTCATAAAAGAGCTTTCCAAACATAGGGTCATCAATCACATGATCGAGATAAGGATTGCCATGAGCGATGATCGGGGTACCACTCGCAATACTCTCTAAATAAGTCAACCCTTGCGTCTCACTCGTTGAAGCTGAAATAAAGAAGTCAGCCGCCTTATAGTAAAGAGCTGTCTCATTTGGTGGGATCATCCCTGTAAAGACAACCGCATCTGAAATCCCCAGTTTCGCCGCTTGTTTTTTCAAATCATCCAAATAAGGACCATCTCCAGCCACGATCAACTTAACTTTTGGATTGACCTTGAGGACATCAGGAAGAGCCGCAATAACAGCCTGAATATTCTTTTCATAAGAAACCCGCGACAGACTCAGTAAAAGCGTTTCATCTTCTGCGACTTCATATTTTTCACGAAGGGCTGCTGTCTCTGTCGGAGTGATTTCTGGTCGGTCAAACTTGGCCAAATCAATCCCTGTCGGAATAATGCGTTTTTCTGCCTTGACCTTGTACTTTTGGAGCAAGTCATAGACGATCTCACTAGGACAGATCACGCCGTCCAGATCATTCATATAACTTCTCACAATGTATTTGACCATACTTGGGCGAATGACCATGCCTCTTGCAATATAGCGGACATAGTCCTCATACTGGGTATGGTAGGTATGAATGACTGGAATCCGCAACTCGCGTCCAATCCACACTCCCAAAAGGCCCAGTGAAAACTCAGTCTGGGTATGGATAATATCCAGCTGGTATTGCTTGGCAATGGCAAGCGCCTTTGAGAAGCCACGATATGCAACGCGGCGGTCCTTAAAGGCGAAGAAAGGCACACTTGGAATCCGAATGATCTGCCAATCTTCATAGCGGTTGACATCTTTATCCGTTGTCGTAAAGATAAAGACCGTGTGACCCAATTTTTCTAATTCTGTTTTGAGCGTCCGAATACTGGTCGCCACTCCCGAAACTTGCGGGAAATAGGTATCTGTAAATAACCCTACACGCATCTTACATCTCCAAAACTGTTTGATAGGCTTCGACCAATTGATAAGCCACTAAGTCGATCGAACGACTTTCAGCGACCTTGTAGCCCGCCTCCCGCTTGTCTACTTGTCCGTTCAAGACCTTGTTCAAGGAATCCACAAATTCGTCTACATTATGGCACAATTCAGAAGACGTCTCGTCGATCCAGCCATTGTATACTGGAATATCCCGCAAGACCGTGTGCTGATGACTGGCCAAGGCTTCCAAAACAACGATTCCTTCTGTTTCTTCATAAGATGGGAAGAAGAAAGCATCTGAACCCGTCATGGCCCCTTGGAAGACCGCTCCCTTGAAGTAGCCAGGGAATTCCACATTACTTGGATGATCCTTTTCCACGATACGACGAATCTTACGCGGAATGATCCATTTGTTGATAGAACCTAGCCAGATAAAGCGCACATCCGGCATGCGACGAGCCACTTCTACGAAATCTTCAATCCCTTTGCGTTTAAAATAAAGCCCTGCACAGATGACAACCTTTTGGCCTTCTTGGATATTAAAATGCTTGCGAAAGACTTCTTCTTTTTTCGGATCCTTCTTGTATTTTTCCAAATCAATTCCATTGGAAACCGCGATAATCGGTGTGGTCACCCCATAAGACTGAATCAGGTGTTTGGAATACTCAGATGGCGTGATCACATAGTCTGCCTTTTGGTACATGTGAGCCAAATACTTCCCAAACAAGGGCGCAAAAAAGTTAGACCCGATAAAGGAATTTTCAAAATCCTCACGGGTTGAATGGCCATGCATGATGACTTTCTTTCCACGACGCTTTGCTGCATGGAGCAAAAGGAAACTCCGTGGGCCATAGGTATTGATATGCACCACATCATAATCTCCTAAAATATCTGTCGTATACGGAATCCCAGCCAAATCCAGCGCATGCATTTGATGCTGCAAGGCTCGACCAATTCCTGATTTTTGTAATACGGATTTTCCTTCTAAATACAGTAAAACTTTCATACTTTCTATTATACCGAAATAAAGAGTGCCCAGCAAGTCTCTACCTGTTTGCAGTATAAAAAAGAGGCTAGAACAGTTCTGTTCGAAATTTAAAATTCTATTTTATTTATATACGATATACAAAATCCAATTGCGATTCTGTTTTTCCTCAATTTTTGAAAAACCAATACTTGTTAGTAACTGACTAAATTCATGACTTGTACGATAATCTGTCATATGATAATGTATTTTTTCTTTTTCAGAAGCAATTATCAAAGTAGAATTGCTGGACAGGACTCTATAAACTTCTTGAAAACTCTTTTTTATATCCTTCCAAAAAATATGGGTCTGAATAGCAAATATTCTATCAAAATAGTTATTTTGATAAGGCATATTCTCCACATTTCCAATCTTAAGTTGGACACTACCTTTTCTTATGGAATCTGAATGAACACGTTGGGCAGTTCTATATGATTCCTTAGAAATATCAATACCATGAATCTCAAGATTTTTATTTAAAGCAAGAAGGTTCTTGATAGTACTCCCGCCACCGTAACCAATTTCTAAAATTCTATAATTATCTGAAATAGTAGTCTGTTTAATCGCCCAAAGACTAAGTTTTTTAAAATAGAATGACCATATTTTTGTGATGACTCTACCAATAAGACCACTAGGTTTTTGAGACTGCTTAATAAGAAATTCAGTTAACATTAAATATCTTCCCTCAATTATTATAAGTTTGAAATATCATTAATTATATTTCAAACTTAATTATATTGTAAATATCAGATATCGTCAAGAATTAATGAAATAATCTGAGATAAATTTCAAAGTTGTGCTATAATTGATATCAAATGGAGTGTTCAAATGAATCAATATCAAAAAACAACAGAAAAAAAGAAGCAAGCTATTATTCAGTCTGCTCTTTCTTTATTTAAAGAAAAAGGGTTTAAAGAAACAAGTATACAATCAATTGCAAAAGTCGCAGAAGTTTCTCCTGTGTCAATCTACAATTACTTTGATAAGAAAGATAATTTAGTAGCTTTATGTATTAATGAATTGTTTAAAGACATCATACAAGAAGCTGAAAACATTCTACTCAGTAATATAGATTATAAATCAAAATTAAATCAAGCCTTAGCTTTATGTCAGAAAAAAATAAGCCAACAGATTTCTAACTACTTTCAAGAAAAAACGTTAGAGGATCCTACTTTTACGAAACTTATGACAAAAGCGATAGATGAGAAAAAGCGTGAAATATATCGTGCATATATTGAGCTAGGTAAAAATGAAAATATAATTGCTAAAGATTTGTCAACAGAGGTTATTTTAAACGTCATGAGTGCTCTCAATAGCACAGGAAATCATCTATCTCCAAATAAAAACATAGAAGACGAAACAAAACAAATTCATCATATTTTGTTGTATGGTATTTTAACAAACTCTAGAACGATTTAATTGTAACTTACACATCAATATTTGAACCAACACTCATTCAATTTCACTTCATCATTACTTATGATTAATGACACATATAAAAAGAGGCTAGAACAGTTCTGTTCTAGCCTCTTAGACTAGTAGACACGTCTTCCCATGTCGAGACTCTAGTCTACTAATCCTTATTTTTTGGTCGTTCCACGTTGGTTGATCGTATGAGACAACAACACTTCGCGTTCTTCCAACTCTTCTTTGTGCATGATCTTTGTCAACATCCGCATACTAATCGCACCAAGGTCATACAAGGGTTGGCCAATCGTTGATAGATTTGGACGCGTGTAACGTGTTACTTGTGAATCATCACTAGTAATGATTTCAAAGTCTTCTGGTACTTTGATACCGTGATCAGACAAGCCGTTCAAGAGACCTGCAGCCAATTCATCCCCTGTTACAAAGGCAGCTGTTGCTTTTGACGCAATGATGCGTTCTGCCAAGTTGTAACCTTCATCATAACGGTATTTCGATTCAAAGACAAGTCCTTCGCTGTAGCTCAATTTTTTCGTTTTCAAAGCTTCTTTATAGCCAGCCAAACGGATTTTTCCATTGATATCATCCACCAATGGGCCACTTACAAAAGCAATTTTCTTATTGTGTTTTGCCAATTGTGCAACAGCATCAACAGTAGCTTGCTTGTAGTCGATATTGACACTTGGTAATTGGTGTTCTACATCGACTGTCCCAGCAAGGACGACTGGCGTCCGAGAGCGTGAAAACTCTGAGCGAATCTTTTCTGTCAAGTGATAGCCCATGAAAATGATTCCATCCACTTGTTTTGAAAAGAGGTTGTTTACTACTGAAACTTCTTTGTCATCGTCTTCATCGCTATTTGCAAGGACGATGTTGTACTTGTACATTTCCGCAATGTCATCAATCCCTTTAGCCAAGGTAGAGAAATAGCTGTTGGTAATGTTTGGAATCACAACACCGACTGTTGTGGTTTTCTTACTGGCAAGACCACGCGCAACAGCATTTGGACGGTAATCCAAGCGTTCGATCACTTCCAAAACTTTTTTACGTGTATTTTCTTTAACGTTCTTATTTCCATTCACTACACGACTAACGGTTGCCATTGAAACCCCTGCTTCACGGGCGACATCATAAATCGTTACTGTATCGTCTGTATTCATAAGATTTCCTTTCATTATTGAAAATTTCGTTTTCATTCTCTAATTAATCCTATTTTATCATGGATTGTAAACACTTTCAAGTATTTTGGTAAAATTTTGTAAACTCTTGCTTTTTTAGGGAAAATTTGACAAAATAGATCCATAGAAAGAAGGTAGCATTATGTCTAAATTAGATCAAATCGTCGATTTTCTTGAAACTGAAAAAACAAACGTCGCTGTTGTATCTGATCCTGTCACCATCAATTACCTGACTGGATTTTACAGTGATCCCCACGAACGCCAACTCTTCTTGTTCGTCTATACAGACCACGAACCCCTTCTCTTCGTTCCTGCACTTGAAGTGGAACGGGCGACTGCAGTTGTCGATTTCCAAGTAGTTGGCTATGTAGATTCTGAAAACCCTTGGGAAAAGATTAAAGGGGCTATCGCTAAACCAGATGCCAAAACTGTTGCACTTGAATATGATAACTTGATTCTGACCAAATACAATGGTTTGCGCACTGTCTTTGAAAAAGCGGAATTTACTAACTTAACACCACGGATTAACCGCATGCGCTTGATCAAATCTGCTGATGAGATCCAAAAGATGTTGGTGGCCGGTCAATACGCAGATAAGGCTGTCAATATGGGTTTTGACGCCATCTCACTGGATAAAACAGAAACTGATATCGTTGCAGAAATCGACTTTGGCATCAAACGCTTGGGCTATGAAATGAGCTTTGAAACGATGGTCTTGACGGGGAATAATGCAGCTAACCCACACGGAATTCCTGGAAGCAACAAAGTCGAAAACGATGCTCTCTTGCTCTTTGACCTTGGCTGTATGGTGAATGGTTATGCATCAGATATGACCCGTACTGTTGCGGTTGGAAAACCAGATGATTTCAAAAAAGAAATCTACCACTTGACGTTAGAAGCTCAACAAGCAGCTATTGACATGATCAAACCTGGTGTAACCGCACATGAAGTTGACCGTGCTGCACGGAGCGTTATCGAAAAAGCTGGCTATGGTGAATACTTCAACCACCGCCTTGGACACGGTATCGGTATGGATGTGCATGAATTTCCTTCTATTATGGAAGGAAATGACCTGGTGCTTGAAGAAGGCATGTGCTTCTCAGTCGAACCAGGGATCTATATCCCAGGTAAAGTCGGAGTCCGTATCGAAGACTGCGGCTATGTCACAAAAGACGGCTTTGGACTCTTTACAGAAACCAGCAAAGACTTGCTTTACTTTGACTAATCCTTTTGTAGATCCAAGTCGCAGCAAACAGAATGTTTCGTCAATAAATATAAAAAATGAGGCTGGGACAAAAGTCCTAGCCTCTTAATTGTCTTTGGATTGTCGATTAAGACGCAGTGGTTGAATGGGCTCTACTGCGCTGATTTCATCAGCTTTTACAGCCCTACTCAACTGTGCGGAGGTGGAACGACGAAATCGAATTCTAACGAATTACCGATTTCTGTCCCACTCTCATTTTTCTTATGAAACCGATTCGAGGTCCATTCTTTTCTGCGCGTCTTCTACGACTTCTTTTAGGCTGGTTTGAGCCATCTCTTTTTCCATAGCAGTCTGAATGTCTTCGAGCTTCCCATCTAAGACATGGTGGATATTGTGACCTATTGGGCAATTTGGATTGGGTTTTTCATGGAAACCAAATAATTGGCCTGTCGAACCTAAGCATTCGACAGCTTGATAGATATCCAGCAGACTGATCTCATCGGCTGCTTTAGCGAGTTCAGCTCCTCCTGTCCCACGCGCTACATGGATCAATCCAGCTTTTTTCAACTGAGACAAGGTCTTTCGAATAATAACAGGATTCACACCAACACTTCCTGCCAAAAAATCACTGGTTACTTTTGTTTTTTCTCCTTGTAGAGCAATCATGATCAAGACATGAGTCCCAATGGTAAAGCGACTCGAAATTTGCATGTTTTTACTCCTTTCTGCCTGTTCTGAAAGTGGCATCCATTGGACGATTGTCAACAGATGACTCTTACTACCCTTATTATACTAGTTTTTGTTGTAATGTCAACAGTTACACTATTGGAAAAAGTCCTCTAACCAAGCATCGATTTCTCGATCATGACCTTCTCTCTGCTCAATCTCATGAAGTAGCTCATGATTGTGGGTATGATGAATGCCATTGACCAAACTTTCATAATACACTTGATAATAAGGAAGATGGAGGTCTTTAGCAAGTTGGAGTTCTTTTTGCACATCATAATCCACCCGTTTAAAATCGATATCTTTTAGCCCCGTTTGATCAAATTCAAGAATAGCATACATGGCCCGAAGATCCTTGCGAAGATTCTTTTCCAAAAAGAAAGGTTGACCGATCGACCCAGGATTGATGATCAGTTCTCCTCCTGTCCCGTAGCGAAAAAACTGCTGGTGAATGTGTCCGTAGACTGCAATATCACAAGACGGGTTTGTCACCAAGCGATCAAAATCCTTCTGCTCACCAATGTGGATCAATTCCCGACCCCAATTCTTATCGGGTAAGTGGTGGGTAATGCCGATCTTTAAACCGGCGATTTCTCTATGGACCTGCATGGGCATTTCCTGCATAGCTTCAATTTCCTGGGGCGTGATTTCTTCAAGAATATATTGACACTGGCGCATGAGGTAGCGATGACTTGGTCTAGTCTCATCCAACATCCCCCTCATAGCGCGCCAAAGACTATCTTCCCAGTTTCCAAGGACTTTCACCGTAATAGGAAGCTCCTCTAACAGCTCCAAAAGAGCGCGTCTGCCTGTTCCAGGCATCAAACTATCTCCCAAGAGCCAATATTCATCCACCTTGGCTTTTCGACTATCCTCTAGGACAGCTTCCAAAGCTGTCGTATTTCCATGAATATCTGAAAGTAAAGCAATTTTAGTCATGATCTTCTCCTACTCTCCATTATAACAAAGAGAAGAAAAACTTCCACCCCGAGGTGAAAGTTTTATAAACATTCGATGCTGATGAAATGAAAAATAAGACTAGAGGGCTCATTTTGTCGCTATCAGCTACGGGCTTTGTATCTTAGTCTACTGATTTGAGGGCTTCGAGCATGTCTACTTTTCGGAGATAATGGTCAACATAAATTCCTAACAGGACCAAAAGAAGGATCAGTCCTCCTACAGGGATGAGGAAAACACCAAGTCCTACTTTGGGGTAAAAGAGAATGGCATCTGGTGCAATCATGGCAATAAGAAATTGATGAAGATAATAGCCACCCACTAACCCCATGAGGATCCCTATGATAGACAATAAGATGGTTTCGCGGTAAATATAGAGTGTCACTTCCTTATTATGGAATCCCAAGACCTTGATGGTCGATAATTCACGAATCCGTTCTGCCACATTGATATTGGTTAAATTATACAAGATCACGATAGCTAACAAAACCGATACGACTACTAGAACCATCATGGTAGTGTCCAACGATTTGGCAACTGAGTTAAAGAGGGAAATCATCGAAGCATTTTGACTGACTGCTTTCACAGCTGCAAGAGCCATCATGTCCCGACTAACTGCTTGCACTTGTTGTGTGGAGGAATTTCGCAGCTGTACCAAATAGCTATTTTCTGAAGTCCGCTCTCCGTAGATTTTTTGGTAACTTGCCTGATCCATATAGATAAAATGGCCGACATAATTTTCAGTGATTCCTGCCACCTTAAAAGAGTGACCATCTAGGGTCAGTCGATCCCCAACTGTAACCTGGGCTAGTTGTGCCAGTTTGCTACTGATGATAACCCCTTTCTTTAGAGACAAGGACTCCCCTTTCTTGAAAGAACGCAGGCTGACAAAGGGAGAAAAATCTGCACGATCCGTAACCAACATCGTAACAGTCTGCTTGTCGTGTCCATTTTTTAAAGAAGCTTCAATGACCTTACTATAGATAGCTCGATAATCCTTGATGTCTGATTTTGCCAGACGATTGGTTAGTTCTTTGCTTTCTTGGTAGGAGGCATTCGTTTTTTTGGCTACAATCAACTCATAAGATAGGATCTCTTGAAATTGGCGTTTGGGAACACTTCCTACAGAAGATTGAATCCCTAGCCCTGCAAAGAGAAGAGCAACAGAACCCGCCACTCCAAAAATAGTCATCATCATCCTTTGTTTGTAACGAAAGAGATTACGAGCAGTAACCTTGTGCGTGAAATTCAGACGTTTCCAAATAAAATGGATACGCTCCAGAAAAATTTTCGAACCAGATACTGGTGGTTTGGGCAGTAATAAAAGATTGGCTTCTTCTTTTAATTCCTTACGAGCAACCCAGTAAGCTGGAAGCACACTCGCGATGAAAGATAGTCCGAGAGCAATCAGAGTTATATCCCTATAAAAATACTCTCTGCTCTCTCCTATAACCATCCCTTGCGTAATAATGTTGGAGATGATTCCCGATAGGAAATAATGCCCCAACAAGCTTCCTAGAAGGGTTCCAATCGTACCAGCAAAGAATCCATAGAGGACAAATTTGAGAATGATGTCCTTGGTTCGATAGCCCAACGCCTTAAAAACGCCTGCATTGGTCCGCTCTTCATCGACAAAGCGCGTCATCGTGGTGAAGGTCACCATGGCTGCTACCAGATAAAGAACGACCGGAAAAATATTTCCGACAGCAGAGATACTGCTACTAGCATTGCTATACATCAGGTAACCTTGTCCGCCTGGCATGGTCTTGCGGTCATAGACATGATAAGTTGGAATTTCCAGCTGATCTCGCTCGGTTTGAGCTTTTTTTAGCTCCTCCTCTTTTTTTGCAAGCTCCGTTTCACCTTCGGTCCAGTTCTTCTTTTTCTGATCCAGTTGTTCTTTAGCTTGATGGATTTTTTCTTGACTGGCTACTCGCTCTTTAGCTGGCAGAAATGGAGCTAGTTTACTGAGTTGCGTCTCCTGCAAGTCTAATTGCTTTTGAGCCTGATCGATCTGATTCTTGGCTGACTGGAGTGTTTCCTTGGCACGACTGAGTTCTTTCTGGCCTTTTTGGATCTGCCCATCCGCCTCCTTCTTGAGTCTTTGATAGCGAGCCTTTCCATTGTCTTTCAGAAGTTTTTCTAACTCTTCTTGGTGTTCTTCTAGCCGTTTTTGGTAGGCCTGCGAAAAAGAATCAAAAGATCCCAGATCATCAAACTGGATACGCGCCATCACAGGGAGTTTGCTAGTGAAGACTTCTTTTGAAACCAGAGCATAGGCATCTAGATTCCCACTGCCACTCATGGCAGTGCCTAAATTCTTTTGAGACCATATCTCAGAGGATTGAACAAAGCCAACAATGGTGAATTGCTTTCGCTTTAAACTAGAGCGAGTTCCCACCTTTTCTTCAAGTGTGAGGGTATCCCCTAATCGATAACGATCCTCCCAAAAACTCGCTAGGGCCAGTTCCCCTTCTTTTTGGGGCAGACGCCCCTTGGTCACATGAAAAGAAGAGAGACTCTTTGGGGGAGAAAAAAGTCGAATTGCCTTTCCTGTTCCTTTCACCGTCAGATCCAGCAGTGAACCAAATTCGACACGCGCCCCTTTGAGTCCTAAAAGCTCTTCTTGATCTGCCTGGTCTAATCCCAAGTCCCCCATGACGGCAAGATCCAGCATCTTTTGTTGCTGAATAAACTGGTTAGCCGTTCGGTGCATATTTGGAGTGGTCACCTTTAGACCTACCAAGGCCAAGCTTCCCAACAACATCAAGGTTAAGATGGAGAGAAAACGTCCTTTTGAATGTGTAAAGGAAGCAAATAGATCCTTCCAATAGACTTTTCGTTTCATGCTACCACCTCTTCTAATATTCTAGCGTAGCAATATCTTGAGGAAGCTCATTGATTTCTACCGACTTGACCTTGGCATCATGCATGCGAATCACACGGTCTGCAATCGGAGCTAGGGCACCATTATGGGTTACGATGATGACCGTCGCTCCCTTTTTTCGAGACATATCCTGTAAAATCCCCAATACTTGCTTACCCGTCTGGTAATCCAAGGCTCCCGTTGGCTCATCACAAAGGAGAATTTTTGGGTTCTTAGCCACTGCCCGAGCGATCGCCACCCGTTGTTGCTCGCCGCCTGACAATTGGGCAGGAAAATTATCAAGACGATTGCCAAGTCCTACTTCTCTTAAAACAGCTTCCGGATCCAGAGCATCAGAAACAATTTCTGAAGCCAACTCAACATTCTCCTTAGCTGTCAAATTAGGGACCAAATTATAAAATTGAAAGACAAAGCCAACGTCATCTCGTCGATAATCCGTCCGTTGATGGGAATTTAGCTTTGCAATATCCACCCCATCAATCAGAACCTGACCCTCGTCATTGGTGTCCATCCCCCCTAAGATATTGAGAACCGTTGATTTTCCAGCTCCTGAAGCTCCTAAAATAATGACCAACTCGCCTTTTTCAATCTCAAAGGAAACATCCCGGTTAGCGAAAATCTCTGTCTCTCCACTCGTATAGCGCTTGTAACAGTGCTGCATTTCAATGTAGGCCATTTCCTCTCCTCCCTCCTACTTCCTATCTATATTATAGTCCTTTTCTGATAGATTACAAAGAAATCGAGGTAGTAGAAAACAAGGTTATCCTAAATTATCATGAACTATTATAAATTTTATGCTATAATTAGAGAAAAATTTGAATTATTCTTAGAAAGAAGGCTCATTGTGAGTTTACAACAGTTTGAAAGGAAATCACTTCAAGAAATCAACCAATCTATTGACGTGCCAAAAGGGATCCCTTTTTGGAAGACTCTTCTGCTCTTTTCGGGGCCTGGAAGTCTAGTAGCTGTCGGCTATATGGATCCGGGAAACTGGATTACCAGTGTCGTCGGAGGGGCCCAATACCGCTACCTCCTCTTATCAGTGGTTCTTCTCTCGTCTTTAATCGCCATGCAATTGCAACAAATGGCTGGTAAACTAGGGATTGTCCATCGTAAGGATCTGGCCCAAACAACCGCCCATCATTTACCAAAATGGCTTCGCTATACCCTTTGGATTGTGATTGAGCTTGCCTTGATGGCGACAGATTTAGCGGAAGTCATCGGATCAGGGATTGCCCTCCACCTTCTTTTTGGCTGGCCCTTGCTCTTTTCTATCCTGATCACCATCTTTGATGTCTTCCTATTACTGGGGCTCATGCATCTAGGATTTCGAAAGATCGAGGCCATCGTATCAACCTTGATCCTCACGATCCTTGCAATTTTTGGCTATCTGGTTTTCCTATCGAAACCTGATATCGGAGGAATCTTCGCTGGCTTCCTGCCTCAAAAAGAGGTGCTAGGAATTGGGCTTCCAAAAGGAAATGAAGCCTTAACCTTGGCGCTTGGGATCATCGGTGCAACCGTAATGCCCCACAACCTCTATCTCCACTCTTCCATTTCGCAAACGCGAAAAGTCGATTACAAGGATCCAGCAGATATCAAACGGGCAGTTCGCTTTATGACCTGGGATTCAAATATTGAATTGAGTCTGGCTTTCGTCGTCAACTCCCTCCTCTTGATTCTTGGAGCAGCCCTCTTCTTTGGCCACGGAGATAAGATCGGTGCTTTCTCTAGCATGTACAACGCCCTCAAGGATAACCATATTGCCGGTGCTATCGCCAGTCCCTTCTTATCCACCCTCTTTGCCATCGCTTTGTTAGCCAGTGGTCAAAATTCAACCATTACTGGGACCCTAACCGGTCAAATCGTTATGGAAGGTTTCTTGAGATTCCGCTTACCACAATGGGTCGTTCGTCTCATGACTCGGATCATTGCCCTTCTTCCTGTCATCATCGTTGCGATCTTATTTGGAGATCAGGAACATGTCCTCGACGACCTTCTAGTCTACTCTCAAGTCTTCCTATCAGCGGCTCTTCCATTCTCCATCTTCCCTCTGGTTTATTTCACCTCCAACAAGGAAATCATGGGAGAGCATGTCAATGCGAAATGGAATACTTTCTTAGGCTATCTCGTTGCGATTGTCTTAACTATCTTAAATTTCAATTTGATCGTGACAACTTTTATCAAATAAAGAAACCAGCACTTAAACGGTGCTGGTTTTTTTGTTCGTTCCTTCATCTTGTTCCTCCATTTCCTAAAAATTTCCTGACCATTTTTTTAGGAGGGAATTATTTTAAATCACTAATTGTTGTGAGATTTTCACAAAATCTTGTCAGTGCCCGTCATTCATAAACTTGTAAATTTTTTGTACACTTTCCGTTATCTGTACAAAAATTAGAATTGTTGTCTAATTTATTCTTTTGGAGTATAATGCTCTTTGTTAGTGTCGTAAAATTATTTAACATATAGATTATTTTAACGTCAAATAAATAGAAACAGATTGATACAACTACAGAAAGGAACATATGGTACGCCAAAGACAAACAACAACCAAGTCAGACTTACGAAATGCGCTCTCAAAACTCCTCTTGCAACAACCTTTTGAAAGCATCACTATTCGACAATTAACTGAAACCGCTGGGATTAACCGCGGGACCTTCTACTTGCACTATGTCGATAAATACGACATGTTTGAGCAAATGAAAATGGACATGATGCAAGAATTGGATAGCCTCTTCGTTGAAGGAAGCCCTGTCAAGGTGAACTTTCTCAATGTCTTGACTGCTATTAAAGAGAATTATGATTTTATTTATGCATTGTCCCAATCCTGCTGCTCAGACTTCCGTAAACTAGTAAGAAGTTTTACCCTCCATGCACTAGACGATACTCCCCATGCTAAAGAACACATCATTTCAGACTTTCAAGTTCCATACAAGTATGGTCTAGAAATTTTCATCGCTACCATCGAATCTGTGATTGTGACCTGGTTAGAATCCGGTGCCAAGGAAGAGCCAATCGAAATCGGGACGATCATTCTTAGCGTCTGCGACTTTGCTAGCTGGAACTAAATCCCCCAACCTTTTCCTAGCTTTATGGAGAAGGTTTTTCTTTTTGGCAAATGAACAACATTCAGATCACCTTGTTCAACTTGTTTGTAAAAGCAAAAAAGCAGGATGCTAGGCTCCTGCTTTTTCTTTATTTTTTCTTTGCCAACATGGTTGCAAATCGAAGTTGAATCCGATGGCCATTCTCATCTCGACGATGGAGATGGCCTGGATTTTCATTGTACTTGACCAATTCCCAATCCTTGTAATACTCCGCCAATTCTCCTTCTTTAAAGGTAAACGAGAAGGGCATATGGCAAGGATAATCTTCCGTATCCATGGCACAGACAATGAGATTGTAGCCCCCTGGATTGGTATGCTCTTGCATATTGCGGATAATCGCTGGAATCCGATAAGCGTCTAAAAACATGAGGACCACAGTTGATACGATGAAATCATAGTTTTGAGTAAGGGCTGCAGCATTGATATCATAGAGTCCCACTGGCATCTCTAGATCTTCCTCAGCGACAATACTTTGTAAGATCTCAAGTGCCAGCTCATTTTGATCCACCGCTGTTACGTCAAAGCCATGTTGGGCCAAAAAGAGGGCGTTTCGACCTTGCCCGCATCCTAGATCCAGCGCCTTTCCAGCTGGGACAATTCCCACTGCTTCTAGCACTTCTGAATGGACAGGATTGGTATTGTATTTTTTGGGGAAATAGTCTTTTGGCTCACAGTAAAATTCCAAGTACCACTCCACATCGTCCGTCGCTACTTCCACACGGTGCCAGGCCTGGGGCTCAGCCATGGGGTTCTCTGCTCCTGCTTCAAATAGGTGGCTCGCGATTTCTTCCCCCTCTTCGGTCAATTCAATAAATCGTAACTGACCTTTTAAAACTGTAATCTTCCCCCAGGTTCCTACCTTGGTATTGTGCTTTCTTTGAAGAGCTTCTGGCATGCTATCCTTAGTCCAGATAGGCATGCGTTTGTAGGCGATCAATTTTTGTGTCATGCTGCTTCTCCTTTTTCTTTCACTACCCTTATCATACAGAAAAAAGCCCCTTTTTACAAGTTAGAAAAAGGAGAGCCCATCTCTAAGAAAAAAGACAGATCTGAAACAAGTTTCAAAACTGTCTTTTTCTTTAACGTGTATTGTATTGTTTCATGACCCGTGCGATGTCCCGGTTTTGTTCCCGACGCTTGATGGATTCACGCTTGTCATAATCATGTTTCCCTTTAGCGAGCCCCAAAAGCAATTTGGCATAGCCGTCCTTGAGATAGACCTTCAAAGGCACCAAGGTCATTCCGGTCCCTTTGGTGTCTTGGTCCAGCTTTTGGATTTGCTTTTTATGAAGAAGGAGCTTGCGACGACGGTCTGGATCTTGGTTCCAGATATTGCCTTCCTCGTAAGGGGCAATGTGGACATTGCTAAGCCAAACTTCGCCATTTTTTACTTGTGCAAAGCCATCTTTCAAGTTAATGCGTGCTGCACGGACACTTTTGATCTCTGTCCCCGTCAGCACCATCCCTGCTTCAATCGTATCCACGATGGTGTAGTCATGTCTCGCCTTTTTATTTTGCGCGACTACCTTTCCTTCGCCCTTTGCCATGTTTGGCTCCTTTCTTTGCTACTTCCTTGTAAAATGGTTTCTTCCCTTTTTTCTTTTTGGATTTAGAGAAAGAATCTTTCCGCTTGTCATCTTTTCTAGCGGTTGATCCCTTAGAAACTTTTTTATCCTTGCGTCTGCGATCCCTGCGGTTGCCATCTCGGTCACGTCCTTTAGACTTGAGGCCTTTTTCGACGACATCCCATTCACTTGGAATATAAGAGAAATCAATCTCTCCTGTCATCTTGTCAGCTCTTTCTACCTTGATCCGAATTTGCTGACCGACACGGAAGGTCACTCCTGATTTTTCTCCGCGAAGGGTTAGATCTCGTTCGTTAAAATGGTAGAATTCAGGAAGATTGGTAATATGGATCAAACCTTCAACCGTATTTGGCAACTCCACAAAGAGGCCAAATTTCACCACACTGGAAACCACAGCATCGTACTCTTCTCCAACATAGTCTTCCATGTATTCAGCCTTCTTCATGGCTTCTACTTCGCGCTCTGCATCAATAGCTCGGCGTTCTCGACTAGAGGATTGGCTGGCAATGTCTGGAAGGACTTGTTCAAAGTGTTCAGCTACTTCTTGGGATTTCCCATATTCGCGCACCATTCGATGAACCATCAGGTCCGGATACCGACGGATGGGACTGGTAAAGTGGGTATAATACTCAGCAGCAAGCCCATAGTGGCCATGGTTGTGCTCTGAATAGCGAGCTTGCTGCATCGAGCGCAACAACATCATCGAAAGGACATCCGCATAGGGTTCTCCTTCGACCTTGCGCATAATTTCTTGCAGGGCTTCTTGACTCATCTCACTAGCCGTTCCGTAGATTTGGATTCCAAAACTAGAAGCATAATCGATAAACTTCTGTACTTTTTCTGCTTTTGGATCTTCGTGGATCCGGTAGATGAACGGCAGTTTCAGTCGCGTAAAGTGCTCCGCTACCGTTTCATTGGCAATCAGCATAAAGGACTCGATCATCCGCTCGGCAATTCCTCTTTGACGAAGGACGATATCGACCGGTTTTCCTTCTTTATTGACCAAGATTTTAGCCTCATTGGTATCAAAATTGAGGGCTCCTCGGCGAATCCGCATGCTTTCTAGAATGCTATGCAAGGTGGCCATTTGATGAATACTTGGGACAATTTTCTTAAAGGTTTGAGCCTTTTCTTCGTCTCCCGCTAAGATATCATTGACGTCGCTATAGGTCATTCGGAAGGTTGTATTGATCACTGTTTGGGTAATAGTATGCTTGACGACCTTGCCATAAGGATCAATCTCCATGATGGCAGACTGGGTCAGGCGGTCCACATTCGGATTCAAAGAACAGATCCCATTGGAGAGACGTTCTGGAAGCATAGGTACTACTCGGTCGGTCACATAGACAGAGGTCGCCCGATTCAGAGCTTCCGTGTCGAGTTCTGAACCTTCTGTAACATAATAAGAAACATCTGCGATGTGAACACCCAGCTCAAAGTTACCGTTCTTGAGTAGCTTGATATGGACCGCATCGTCCAAGTCTTTGGCATCTGCTCCGTCGATCGTAAAGGTGATCTCCTCTCGCAGATCCAAGCGTCCCTCTAAATCCTTAGCAGACGGTGCATCTGGAACCTGCTCAGCCTCTTTCAGCACTTCTTCTGGAAATTCTGAGACAATGTCCATGGATTCTAACACTTCCAAGACATCGATTCCTGGATCTGTTACATGACCGACCACATCCCGCACAGTCGCCACAAAATAATTGTGCTTGCGGCTCGGGTATTGATCGATTTCGACCTTGAGGATTTCGGTCCCTTCCAATTGGATGGCTGGCTTCTTCACATAGATCAGCTGGCTGATCTTTTGATTTTTCGAACGAATGTAGCCGGCATATTTAGGTTTTTCCTCATCCAGAACGATTTGTCCAACTACCGTTTTGATACTATGCTCCAAGACATCAATAATCTTAGCTTCTGCTGCCGTTCCCTTGTTTCGGTCTGCCACCTTAGTAATGACGATCTCAACGGTGTCCCCATCGATAGCGTGGTTGACATCATTTCGACCAACAAAGAGGTCCTCTTCTTCTCCCTCTAAACTGACAAAGCCAAAGCCATTCTTATGCGCATGAAAGATCCCCTTGAGGGTAATAGCTGGGGCCTTCTTTTGAGCCAAACGAAGAGAGCCATCATCTTCGAATTTCAACTCATGACGGCGTTCCATCAGAGAGATGGTTTTGACCAAGTCACGGAAATCCTTAGACCCTTCCTTTCCTAGAGCTGCTGCCAGATCATTGATCTGGGCTTTGTCATGCTCTTGTAAATATTCTTTAATACTTGTTTTCATTGATTTATTTGCTGGTTATCCAGCCTCCTTTTTTCTATCTACTTGTGTCTTTGTTTTACAAAATAAAAATAGGCAAAGACATTGTCTGAGCCTATCTTATCTACTAGAAAGTACCATTAAGATCATCGCGATCAATAACCAAAAGAAGATCATAATAGCTGTTAAACGCTGCATCACGGCTTCAAACCCGCGTGCTTTTGAACGTTCAAACAAGTCATTTGAGCTTGCGTCAAAGACGTTGCTCGATTGGTTTTTTGTTGGTTGCATAAAAATTGCGATAATAATCAATACTGATAATACTAGTAAAATAGTTGTTAATGCTCCGCTCATATTCAAAACTCCTTAAAATCTTCACTATTATACCATGAAAATCATTTTGATTCAATATGTAAGGTTACTTTTCTTTCCTTGGGACAATACTTCAAGACCTCGATCTTTTCAGGATGGGTTTTGGTATTTTTACTGGTCAAATAATTCTGACTCCCACAGCTGGTGCAGGTCAATTGAACTTTAATTCGCACGTACGTCTCTCACTTTCAAATACTTTCTAAATAAGAATAAGAGGAACATCAAATCGGTAAAAGCCAAAAGGGCTGTACCGTAAAATACCCAATGATAGCCAAAATGCATGAAAATACTCGATCCCATCATTGGTCCTAATACACCACCTAAGTAATAAAAGAGCTGGTTGTAGCTAAAGATCCGAGAAATCCCTTCAGGGGGGGTTAAACGATTCAATAATGCAGAAACTCCTGGTAGTAGGGCTCCTGTCCCGATCCCAAAGAGGAAGCGTAAAATCCCTAATTGAAGGGGTGATTGCGCTTGGGCACAAAGGATATAGAGACAGCCACTATAAAGAAGGGCGATTAATAAGAGCCGGTGATTCCCGATTCGGTCTCCGAGTTTTCCCATCCAACCGGAAAAGAGCATACTAGAGACTCCCATAGCTGAAACAATCATCCCCGATACAAAGATCAGGTTATCTCTTTGTCCCAAAGCCCGCACATAAAGAGGCAGGATCGGAGAAATAGATTGGGCGATCATTTGGATGGTCATGCTGGTCAAAAAGAGGCCCAAGAGGATATCTTTTTGCTGAATGGACATGAGCAACTGCCAACTGGATTTTTGTTCTTCTTTTGGAAGGGGCTCGTACTCTTCCTCAATACCCCAGAAGGTTAAGAGGGAAACCAAAAATAAGAAGAAGCCGACCAAGAGAAAGACATTGCGCATTCCCAGATTTTCGGCAATGAGTCCTCCAATCAAAGGACCCATCAAGGTTCCAGCCACGACACCAGTCGACAAGGTCCCTAGGGCATAGCCAGATTGGTCCTTGGGAACTTGACTGGCAATCAGGGCTGTACTATTGGGAACAAAGCCTGAAAAGACCCCATTGAGCAAGCGCAGGACCAAGAGCCAAAAAACTGATGGAACAAAGGCAATGCCTCCCATGGTCAGCGTCATGGCAATGGAGGCTCTAAGCATCATGGGTTTTCGACCATAGCGGTCGGCTAAGCTCCCCCAGATGGGAGACATGATCGCAGAGGTTACAGAAGAACTTGCGACGGCAATGCCAGCATAAAGGGGAACAGCCTTACCCGTAACACCCAACTCTTCCACAAAGAGGGCCATAAAAGGAACGACTAAAGAAAGGCTGGCTCCGATGAAAAAGCACCCGATCCAGGCAATATATAGATTTTTACGCCAATTGATTTCTCTTGTGATAAAATCATCTTCTTTCTAATTGTTGTAGAGCTTGTTGTAGGGCTGCATCTAATTGGGCATAGAGGGCAGCAAGATCGCCATTATTGTCTAAGACCAGATCTGCATGGGCTCTTTTTTCATCTAGCGGCATTTGAGACGCGATGCGTTCTTGGGCCTGCAGTTCTGATAAGTGGTTGCGTTCCATCAGGCGCTTGAGCTGGGTTTCTTTTGATACAGCTACCAACCAGACAGATTCAAACCACCCTTCATAGTGCTGCTCGATTAAGAGAGGAATATCCATAAAAAAGAGATCGGATTGTGCAGCTTGTCTGTCTCTTACCTCAGCTAGAGCCTCACGAATAAGCCTTCCTTGGACGCGATTGGACCAGTCTCTTTCACTAGGGTCTGAAAAGATCCGCTGACCCAAAGCGACGCGATCCAACTCTCCTTCTTTGGTAAGGATCTCTCTCCCAAAATGATCCACTAGGACACGGTAGAGGGCTCCTCCTGGTGCTTGCAAATCATGAACCACTTGATCAGCATCAATGACAGGATACCCTTTTTCTCTCAGATAGGAGGTCACAGTGGACTTTCCTGAAGCAATCCCTCCTGTTAATCCGATGATTCTTGCCATCTAGTTCTCCTTTTGGCAGTGGGGGCAAAAATGGGTTCCGCGTCCCCCCAGCTGGATTTTCTCAATCGGTGTCCCGCAACGCAAACAAGGATGGCCTGTTTTCCCATAGACCTGGTGTTCTTCCTGCATGGTGCCATCCTCGCCAAAAGCATTGCTGTAGGAGCGAATGGTGGAACCACCCTTTTCAACAGCCTGAGCAAGCACGGCAATCGTTTCTTTGCGAATTGCTTTGGCTTCTCTAGCAGTCAAGCTTTGACCCAAACGGGCTGGATGAACCTTGGCTCGATAAAGAACCTCATCCACATAAATATTGCCCAAACCAGCCACTAATTTTTGGTCTAAAAGAGCTGATTTAATGGGTTTCTTTGATTTTTTAAGAGCTGCTTGGAAGGCTGGTGCTTTAAAATCCGCTTCCGTCGGCTCTGGACCAATTTTTTTCGCCAAAAAATAGCTGTCGACAAGCTCAGGTATGAGGACTTCCATGGTCCCAAACTTGCGGACATCTTCATAGACCAGGGTGCTACCATCTGTAAAATGAAAGAAGACATGGGCATGTCTGCGAAGAGGAACCTCGTCTGGATAAAAGAAATACTTGCCTTCCATCCGCAAATGCGAGATGAGGACCAGATCCGTCAGATAAAATAAAAGGTATTTCCCACGGCGTCCCATGACCCGAATTTCTTGGCCTGGGAGATCTTGACGAAAAGTATCCAGATCCGTCTGAATCATCTTTGGATACTTTACTTCCACGGACTGGATGGTTTTCCCAAGAATTAATTTCTCAAGACCGCGTCGAACCGTCTCTACTTCTGGTAATTCAGGCATAGGACTCCTTTCAAAAACAAGAAGCAGGCTTCTGCCCACCTCTTCTTAATATTCTTTTTCGTTGTATCCGAAATCAGCTAGGTCTAATTTCTTATCCCGCCAATTTTTCTTGACCTTGACCCAGGTTTCTAGGAAGACTTTGTCCCCTAGCATGAGCTCGATATCCTTACGCGCAAGGGTTCCGATCTTCTTGAGCATGGCGCCACCTTTTCCAATGACAATCCCTTTTTGGCTATCGCGCTCGACCATGATGGTTGCACGGATATGAACCTTATCGGTTTCTTCATCCCGCTTCATGGAATCCACGACTACGGCAACAGAGTGAGGAATTTCTTCCCGCGTCAAGTGCAAGACCTTTTCGCGGATCATTTCAGAGACCAAGAAGCGCTCTGGATGGTCAGTGATTTGGTCGGCA
The DNA here is from genome assembly GCF_964238605.1 of Streptococcus parasanguinis. Classification (GTDB taxonomy): domain Bacteria; phylum Bacillota; class Bacilli; order Lactobacillales; family Streptococcaceae; genus Streptococcus; species Streptococcus parasanguinis_AJ. The sequence goes on from NZ_CAXSMM010000005.1 coordinate 103,521, forward strand.
GGGAAATATTGGAAACCTTCTTCCAAGTTTTCACTCAAAATATCAATCAAACGCGAAACATTGTTTCCTTGGAGGGCTGAAATCGGCACGATTTCCTTGAAATCCATCTGACTACGGAAGTCATCGATTTGCGCCAAGAGTTGGTCTGGGTGCACCTTGTCGATCTTATTGACCACCAGAATAACCGGTACCTTAGCAGCCTTGAGGCGCTCGATGATCATGTCATCGCCCTTCCCACGCGGTTCATCTGCTGGCACCATAAAGAGAACCGTATCCACTTCTCGAAGAGTGCTATAGGCCGACTCCACCATGAAGTCTCCAAGCGCTGTCTTGGGTTTGTGAATCCCTGGAGTATCGATAAAGACGATCTGTTCCTTATCGGTCGTATAAATCCCCATAATCTTATTGCGCGTTGTCTGCGCTTTGTCACTCATGATGGCAATTTTTTGCCCCATGACATGGTTCAAAAACGTTGACTTCCCAACATTGGGACGTCCTAAAATGGCTACAAAGCCTGATTTAAATGTCATATTATCCTTTCACGAGGGCATACTCCCTCTTATCCAAATACCAAGGCCCAGAATTTGGGCACAAAAATCACCAGTCCTGTTAGTAGGGCAAAACCTGATACGACCAGGACTGCTCCAGCCGCCATGTCTTTGGCATTCTTTGCCAACATGGAGAAATGGTAGTTACTAGCTAAATCCACCACATTTTCAATGGCTGAATTCATAATTTCAAAAGCAATCACCAAGGTGATACTGAGCAATAAAAAGAGCCATTCTGTCGCAGAAATCCTAAATACCAAACCAGCAAGAATTGCTGCAAGGGCTGATAAGGCATGCTTGCGCATATTGCGCTCTTCTTTGATCGAAGTAAAAATTCCTGTTATCGCAAACTCCAGGCTTGAAGTGAAGTCCCGATTTTTCCATTTTCGCTTATTGTCTTGTGAGTCCATAGGCTGTCAAAATCTCTTCCTGTAAGCCAAACATTTCCTTTTCTTCTTCCGGCGTATAGTGATCATAGCCATTGATGTGAAGAAAACCATGTACTGCCAAAAATCCCATTTCGCGCTCAAAGCTGTGGCCATATTCTTCGGCTTGCTCACGCGCCTTGTCAATTGAAATAAAGAGCTCCCCAATATAGGTATCGAATTCAGCCATCATCTCTGCTAATTCTGGATTTTCTGCAAGGTCTTCCTCATCAAAAGAAATCTCCATCTCTGGTTTGTATTCTAAACTGATGACATCCGTCGGACGATCCGTATCACGGTATTCAAGATTTAGTTCATGACTGCGTTCATTGGTTACAAAAGTCACGGCCATTTCCTTGTCTTCTTTCCCAATTTTTTGAGCAGCAAATTCTAAAATTTCTTGTGTTTGTTTTAAGATTTCGTCAGAGACTTGACCAGTCTCATCTACCATTTCAATATACATCTGGATCACCTCACTATTATCACTTCATTATAGCATAAAACCAGCCTATATACTAGATACAGGCTGGTTTTCAATCTTTTTCTTTACAGGACAATCTTACCCCACTGTTTGCTGAATGGCATTCATCTGGGCATAGATCCCGCCTTGTGCAACCAGTTCCTCGTGTCTACCACGCTCCACAATGCGTCCTTCAGATAAGACTAAGATCTGATCCGCATCTTGAATAGTGGACAAGCGATGGGCAATGATAAAGGTGGTCCGTCCCTTTTGCAGGACTGCCATAGCCTTCTGGATGATTTCTTCTGTTTCCGTATCGATGTGAGAGGTTGCCTCATCCAAAATCAGAATTTGCGGATTCATATAGAGCGTCCGCGCAAAGGAAATCAATTGGCGCTCGCCACTTGAAAAGGCGGATCCTTTTTCTACGACTGGATGGTCGATCCCCTTTTCAAGGCGCTCTACAAAGGGCCAAGCCCCGACTTTTTTCAAGGCATCTTGGACTGCATCCCGATCAATGTGATTCTGATTCATGGCCACATTACTAGCAATGGTCCCTGTAAATAGATAAGGATCCTGCAGGACAATCCCCATGTGGCTACGTAGGCTCTCACGAGAGACTTGGCGAATATCTTGACCATCGATCAAAATCGCTCCTTCTTGAGGATCATAAAAACGATAGAGCAGGTTCATAATAGAAGACTTACCCGATCCAGTATGGCCCACAAGAGCGATGGTTTCCCCAGGACTAGCCTGAAAGGCAATATCCTGTAGAACTGGTTTGCCTTCTTCATAAGCAAATTGAACGTCGTCAAACACGACTTGAGACTTTTCTATCTTCAGTTCCGATGCACCATCGGCCTCTAATGGTTGGTCTAAGAAAGCAAGGACGCGGCTCCCCGTTTCTAAGGATCGCCGAATATTCGGGAATTGACGACTGAGATTGGCCATGAGATCAAATAGATTAATGACATAGTTAATATTGATAAATAAGAAACCAGCCGTCACACCGATATTACCCTCTAGGAAAGAAATCCCAGCGATAGTCAAAATGCCTGCAATCACTAAAAACTTGAGCAATTCCGTCAAGGTCCAAGAAGCGATAGAATCGGCTAAGAGGATTCGATCATTGGCTCCTAACATCTTCTGGGTAGTGGCTTCAAACTCCTCCACCACACCAGGCTCTTGATGATAGAGTTGAATCATACTGGCACCATGCAAGAGTTCATTGACCTGGGTATTGACCTCGCTTCGCGCATCAAAGAAATCCTTCATAGGCTGATCCGTCATGACCTTGTAGAGATACTGGATTCCATAGAAAATTGGAAAGACCAAACACAAGAGAAGGCCCATCATAGGACTCAGATAAAAGAGAATTCCTAGAATAAAGAGGAAACGCACCAAATAGATGACTAAAATCATACAAGAGTTATAAAACTGGGTCCGCAAGGTCTCCGTATCATTGACAATTCTTGTCGCGATCTTCCCAGCCGGCTTATCATCAAAAAAAGAAATAGGTAGCCCTTGCATGACTTGAAAGGCTTGGTCTCTCAGACTAGCGGTTACTTGATTACTTCCATGTAGCAAGATCCGATTTCCCAAGTAGCTAATCAGCTGTCCCAGGCTCAAGACCAAGAGATAGAATCCTCCCATCTGAAGCAAGTCACCTTGCCCGCCACCGTGGGTCAGTGCGGTCAAAGGCCCATCGATCATCTTTTGGAGAAGAAAGGGAGACAATTCAGAAAAAATGGTGGCTAGTAAGAGGCAAATAAAGCCAGCAAGAAAGACAGTTGGATAAAGCGTGATCCTCGATAATAATCGTTTTAAAACTTTCATCTTATTCTCCTTCCTGTTTTTGTTGCCGTTGGTATTGTTCATAATACCAGCCCTCTTGAGCTAATAAATCACTAGCCCTGCCTTCTTCTACAATCTGCCCTTGATCCAAGACGATGATCCAATCCGCCTGATGAACAGCCGACAAGCGATGGGAAACAATGATGGTCGTCTTGTCTTTTCGTTCTTTTTGAATCGTGTCAATAATGGCCTGTTCAGTCTTCGCATCCACCGCCGAAAGGGAATCATCTAACAGCAAGAGCTCAGCATCTCTTAAGAAGGCACGCGCCAAAGAGATCCGTTGTTTTTGACCTCCTGATACAGAGACCCCTTTCTCACCGATCAGGGTGTCCATTCCCTGAGACATCCGCTCGAGATCATCCGCAAAAGCAGCTTGGGCTACTGCTTCCACCAAGTCATCTTGGCTGGCTCCTTTTTTACCAAGCGCTATATTCTCACGGATAGACTTGGAGAATAAAATATGTTCTTGGGAAACATAGCCAATTTTTTCTTCGATGGAGTGTCGGTTGTAGTCCACGATCGGTTGCTGGTTGACCAAAAACTCTCCCTCACCAACTGGGTACTGCCGCAAGAATTGTCGAACCAGGGTAGTCTTTCCTGCTCCGGTACGACCAACAATTCCAACCGTCTGTCCTTTCTGGATGGTCCAATCAATGCCTGACAGGCTCTTTCGCTCAGCACCAGGATAGCTGAAAGAATAGTCCTTAAACTGCACCAAATCAATCTGCTCTAGGTAGTGAGGACCATCTGGCTCCAGATCATCTGTTTCATCAATCACTTCTTTTAATTTTTTATAGGACATTTGCCCTGTCTGGTAGACCAAGATCAGGTCCGCTATCATCCACATAGGCTCAATTAAAAAGACCAAATACAGCTGTAAAGCCAATAATTTCCCAAGACTCAACTGCCCGCTTGCCAGGGACTGGCCTCCATATAGCAGGAGCAAGACTGTCGAGAATCCAATAAACAACAGGGCTAAAGGTCCAAAAGAATACTGGATAGAGGCAATTTTATCCCCCGTTTTGGATAGACTGGCTGTTTTTTTCTGAAACTGTTTGACCTGCTGGTCCCGTCTACTATAGGCCCGCATGACCCGGATCCCTTCGATCGACTCCAAGACCTCATCGTTCAACTGAGCGACTGCTTCCCGGTTTTGCTCAACATACTCCTCCTGCTTTCTACTCAAAAAATAGGTAGAGACGACGAGGAAGATCATGGGAATAAAGGAAATCAAGGTTAATTGCCAAGAAATGAAAAACATGGTCGGAATAATAAAGGCAAACAAGCCACCGCCAAACAGGAGCACCATCATCCCGTAACCAGCCATATCGGCCATCCCATCCACATCTGTCGTAAAGCGCGTCAAGAGATCTCCTGAACGGAATTTCTCAAAAAAGGGACGCCGCATAGCTACTAGCTTACGAAACGCTTGTCCCTGAAGGGTCGCCTTGAAATGGACTGACGACTGAAAAAGTCGCAACTGCCAATAAAAAGCCGTCAGGTAATTGAGGATGGCTGATCCTACCAAGAGGACCATATCCCATACAAAGTTCGATTGCGTCAGCGTCTGCTGACTCAAATGATCCACTAAACGCTGGATAACTTGCGTCGGGATCAATAAGGTGTAATCATAAAGAATCAGGACCATAGCGATCTTCACATATCGCCACTTGCGCTCCCTGATATACTCCCAAATAGCTCTGATCATATATTCTCCTTTTCAAAATGGCACAGAAAAAACCCAAGCAAGGAGCTGAGTACGTGCTCAGTCCACACTTGGGCCTTCTGATGCCTATCACCAATTCAGTTAAGGCAGGTAAAAATGCATACAAAAAACCCAAGACAAACTCCTCCATCTTGGGTTCCATTTATAGTTTACATCGAACTCAACTGAGATTGGAGAAGCTGTGTATTCAATTGTGTCATCAAAACATCTACTTTGTTCATGATGGTTTTCTCCTTTCTCTTTGTTGTTCTAACTTTACCACGGATTTCCTTGCTTGTCAACGTTTTTTTGAAAATTGTTGAAAAAACCGGACTTTTAAAGATGGACTCGCAAAAAAAGAAGCCTAGATCTTCTCTAAGCTTCTCTCTTCTGATATGCTAGTTGCCGGGATTGAACCGGCGACCTCATCCTTACCATGGATGCGCTCTACCGACTGAGCTAAACCAGCAGTACCTATCTACTATATCATGGAGATAGGTCTTTTGTCAATATCCTGACTCATTTTTCTGACAAATATTCTTCCTTCGTGAGGACATAATGAACTCTCGTCACCATTCTCCCTTCTTCATGCAGGTCTAGCATCGCGTAGGGCTCCTCGTGAGAATATTTCATCCCTGATTTGGCCATCACCCGTCCAGAAGCTGGGTTGTCCTGATCATGAACAGCAATTAGCTTGTTCATCCCTAACTGTTCAAAAGCCAAGGCAATGACTGCCTTGGTAGCCTCTGTCGCAAGACCCTGGTTCCAATAGTCTTTATTCAGAACATAGCCGATACTCCCCTTCTTCAGAGAAAGATCCAAATCCAGTAAATCAATCGTCCCGATAAATTTTCCATTCTCTTTGAGCTCGATCCCCCATCTTCCAAGTGGGCTCGCTAGGTAAAAGAGGGCAATATTATTACGCGTCTCTTCAAGACTATGATTGGTTGCAAAGGTATAGCGCGTAACTGTCTCATCAGAAGCATACTCAAACATAGCTGGTGCGTCTTCAAGAGTGACCGGACGCAAGTGCAAACGCTCTGTCTCCACTTCACGATAAGCCGCTAACTTCACATATAAATTTTCCATTTGACACTCCTTCTTTAGGGATTAGTTTAGCAAATAGTCTAAAGGAAGGCAAGCTCAAATTTTTCTTGCTTTTTAACCCACTTTTCTATACAATTAAATCAATCAAAACAATCAGATAAGGAGTGAAAAGGTCATTGAGTCAAGAGAGCCATCTCACACCAATGGCCTTTTTACACCTAAATCTGAGTAAGGAGGCAAGAATGCTCATTGGAATTCCTAAAGAAATTAAAAACAACGAAAATCGGGTCGGTTTGACACCTGCAGGTGTACAAAGCTTGGTGAAGAAAGGTCATCACGTTTTGGTGGAAACAAATGCCGGACTTGGTTCTGGCTTTGCGGATGAAGATTACACGAAGCAAGGGGCAACCATCGTTGCGACTGCTGCAGAAGCTTGGGCCGCTGAGATGGTGGTCAAAGTCAAAGAACCCCTCGCTGAAGAATATGGCTTCCTTCGCGAAGACCTCTTGCTCTTTACTTACTTGCATATGGCTGCTGCTCCTGAATTAGCAGATGCCATGGTTGCAGCCAAGACAACTGGTGTAGCCTACGAAACCGTTCGAGACTTAGATGGACAATTGCCACTCTTGGTGCCAATGAGTGAGGTGGCTGGACGGATGGCCGTGCAAATCGGTGCTCACTTCCTGACCAAACAAGAAGGTGGATCAGGCGTCCTCCTAGGTGGGGTGCCAGGTGTTCCCAAAGGAAAAGTTACCATTATCGGAGGCGGGGTCGTTGGAACCCACGCGGCTCGTATCGCCCTTGGACTTGGTGCCCAAGTGACCATCTTAGATATCAGTGCTAAACGTTTGGCTGTTCTGGAAGATGTCTTTGGTCATCAAATCCAAACCCTTATGTCCAATCCATTTAACATTGAAGCCAGCGTCCGTGATGCCGATGTTGTCATCGGAGCTGTCTTGATTCCTGGTGCTAAAGCTCCTAAATTAGTGACAGACGATATGGTTAAACAAATGCGCCCCGGTTCAGTCATCGTCGATGTGGCCGTTGACCAAGGTGGTGTTATCGAAACAGCAGACCGTGTGACAACGCATACGGAACCAGTTTACGAAAAACATGGCGTGCTCCACTATGCTGTAGCCAATATTCCAGGGGCCGTCGCTCGCACTTCTACCATCGCCCTTACCAATGTGACCCTTCCTTATGTCGAATCCCTAGCTGACAATGGCTTCCACAAGGCAATTGCCCTCGATGAAGGCTTGCGCCAAGGTGTCACTACTTACCAAGGCCATATCACAAGCCAACCAGTTGCTACTGGTTTAGAGCGTGACTTCACACCAATTGATGAATTGGTTTAAACTATCATAAAAAAATCACCATCGAAAAAAACAAACTACTTATTTTTTTCATATGAACTAATTAAAAATGTTTTGAAAAAAACAAGTTGTTTTGAATTTTTTAAATCATTTTCAGAGACTTTCCGCCGTGAGAAAAGTGCTTGAAACAATTTAGTTTCAAGCACTCGGAATAATTGAGACCTTAGGCTCAATTATTAGTCATGGAACTTCTTGGATTGCTGAAATCATCCACTGGATAATTTCACCTAACGTCCGTTCTCACCTAAGGAAAGGCTAGGAGATGATTTTATCGTCAATTTAAGGCAAGGATCCGATGATCTTTGCCTTTTCTTTTATTCTTCTTCCACATCCAGTTTTTCTTTGACAACTGGGTTCGGAATGGGCTCGTAGGCCCGGATAATCTCTGCTACTACTGGATGACGAACGACATCCTTAGCAGAGAAATGCACAAAGTCAATTTGAGAAATGTTCTTCAATTTCTCCTGAGCATCAATCAAGCCTGATTTGACATTTCGAGGAAGGTCAATCTGGCTGGTATCTCCATTGACAATCATCTTAGAGTTAAAACCAAGACGGGTCAAAAACATCTTCATCTGCATGATGGTGGTATTTTGCGCTTCATCGAGGATGACAAAGGCATCGTCCAAGGTCCGCCCCCGCATATAAGCCAAAGGCGCAATCTCGATAATCTCCCGCTCCATCATCCGAGTTGTTTGGTCTTTCCCTAAAATCTGGTAGAGAGCATCATAGACCGGTCGTAGATAAGGGTCCACTTTTTCTTTGAGATCCCCTGGTAGGAAACCAAGGCTCTCTCCAGCTTCAACAGCAGGACGCGTCAAAATGATCCGCTTGACTTGACCACGCTTGAGTGCAGTCACAGCCAAGGTCACTGCTAGGAAGGTTTTCCCAGTCCCCGCTGGTCCAATCCCAAAAGTGACATCATGGTTCTTGACACTATCGACATAGATCTTTTGACCAAGTGTTTTAACCCGAATGGGCTTGCCGTAACTATCCTTGATAATCTCTTCTTCATAGAGAGCGATGAACTTATCCAATTCCCCATTTCTCACCATGGTAATGGCGGTCACCACATCCGGCGTTCCAATGGTCATGCCACGGTTAACGAGGACCAAAAGAGCCTGAATGACTTGACGAACCTGCTCGCAGCTTTCTTCTTCCCCAATGATTTGGACGATTTCTGTCCGGGCATGAATAGTTACCCCAAATTCTTGCTCCATCAAACGGAGATGGCGTTCGTTAGATCCAAACAAATGAAAGAGATCGTCTGGATGCGTTAATGTAATTTCAACTGAATGTTCTTGCAAATAAAGAACCTCTCTACCTGTGTTTTTCTATTATTATAACAAAGAGGCCGAGAAAAAACCATCCTCGACCTATCCTTCTCTAGTGGGCTTGGTATTCTTCCCAAATCGCATCAAAATCGCCAAGATTAAAGGAAAAGCTGGCATGCTCTTCTAGATAGCGACTGACCTCGTCGAAGTCATCTGTATGCTTGGGAAAAGCAGACTCGTGAAATGCAAGATCTGCTAGAATGGCTTTAGGAGCATTGCTTTTAGGATTGCGCTCCGTCATCAGCCAAGTATAAAATGATTTTCGCATAAGCCTCCTCTTAGATCAACTCTGTTCCAAACTGGTCTTGCTTGATTTTTTTGGCCTTCATCAAACCACCCAAAGCCTTTTTGAACTGGCCTTTTGAAATCCCAAAAGTCGCCTTGACCTCTTCTGGAGAGGACTTATCATTCAAGGTCATAAAGCCTCCATTGGCTTCCAAATAGGTCAAAATCATTTGGGCATCGTTTTCCAACATCTCAAAGGAGCGTAGCTTCAAAGATAGATTCAAGGTCCGGTCCACCTCACGAAAACCAATAACGCGGGCATTTAAGACCTCTCCCAAACGAGGTTCTGCATAGCGCTCACTTGGGTGGATAAAGCCCAGCATATTATTCTCTGGAAGGTAAACAAAGGTTCCAGACAATTTCAAGCGGTAGACAATGGCTGGCCAGTTTTGGTTTTGCATATTGTTATAGGCTGGACGAGCCAAACGCTGGAAATCTTCCTGGTAGGCCAAGATCCCCCAAATCCGATCTTTCTTATCAACTTCTAAGCGAATATAGAGACGATCGCCCTTCTTAGGCCATAGATCTTTGATCTCCGGTAGGATATCTAGTGAGACAACAATCTGCTTATCTGGAAGCCCTGTATCCACGAAGACTCCCAAATCCTTGCGCACTTCCGTGACCGTTCCCCAGCCAAAGCTTTCTTGAGTTGCAGTGACTTCAAGTGTCGTGAGTCGGAGCTTTTGCTTCATATCTGTATAGGCAAAGCCCTTGACACTTTCTCCGACTTGGTGTGGGCCTTCTGCTTTATCAAGCGCGTAGGTCTGGCCATCTTTTTGAACAAAATAGAAGTGATCATTTTCATCAATGACCATTCCCATGATGTAGCTTGCTAGATTCGTATTCATGTTTCCTTCTTTCCTCTTGCCTCTTCACAAGAATAATGGAAATAAAACCCAGCCAGCAGTGCCAACTGAGTCTTTCTTTCCTGTAATGGTTGGGATGGATTAAACTTCCATCAATTCTTTTTCTTTGTGCGCTGTCATTTCATCTACATGCTTAACAGCGTCATCCGTAACTTTTTGGATCTCTTTTTCAAGACCTTTCAATTCATCTTCTGTGATTTCTTTTGCTTTTTCTTGTTTCTTCGCTTCATCCATAGCATCACGACGGATGTTACGGATCGCTACTTTAGCATTTTCACCCACTTTTTTCACTTCTTTTGCCAAGTCACGACGAGTTTCTTCTGTCAAAGCTGGTATAACCAAGCGGATGACAGATCCATCGTTGGCTGGAGTGATGCCAAGGTCAGAAGCATTGATGCTGTGCTCGATGTCTTTCAAAGATGATTTATCAAATGGTGTGATCAACAAGACACGCGCTTCTGGAATGGTGATAGATGCCAATTGGTTCAATGGTGTCTCTACTCCGTAGTATTCTACGAAAATACGATCCAAAAGACTTGCATTTGCACGTCCAGCACGGATGCTACCAAATTCACGTCCCAAACTTTGGTGAGACTGAGTCATTCTTTCTTTTGCTTTTTCTACAATTGGGTTTGCCATAATCTTCCTCTATTTTCTATTATTTTTCTACGTTATTCGATACGGTTGTTCCGATATTTTCACCAAAGACAACTCGTTTGATATTGCCTGGTTCATTCATATTAAAGACAACCAAGTCAATGTCGTTGTCCATGGAGAGAGTAGAGGCTGTTGAGTCCATGATGCGAAGACCTTTGTTGATCACATCACGGTGAGTCAATTCCTCAAATTTCACAGCTGAAGCATCTTTTTTCGGATCGGCATTATAAACACCATCGACCCCATTTTTGGCCATGAGAATGGCATCTGCTTCAATCTCAGCTGCACGAAGGGCTGCGGTCGTATCTGTTGAGAAGTAAGGAGAACCGATCCCTGCACCAAAGATCACGATCCGATCTTTTTCAAGGTGACGAAGGGCACGACCACGGATATAAGGTTCTGCAACTTGTTGCATAGCAATCGCAGTTTGAACACGGGTATCCACGCCAACTTGTTGAAGTGAATCAGCCATCACAAGGGCGTTCATGACAGTACCGAGCATACCTGTGTAGTCTGCTTGGACACGATCCATCCCTGCTTCAGCAGCAGGTTCTCCACGCCAAAGGTTTCCCCCTCCAATCACCAAGGCAATTTCAATTCCAAGTTCATGAACTTCCTTGATTTCTTGGGCCATATTTTGGACAGTTTTGATATCGATTCCGACACCACGTTCGCCGGCAAGAGCCTCACCAGATAGCTTGATTAAGATACGTTTATACTTAGGTTCTACCATTTTCTCTCTCCTTTTTTGATCTGTATTATTTTACCATAAATTACGTTTTTTATATAGTCATATCCATCAAAATTTTCTTTTTTCCATCCGATTAGTTTTACCAACTGTAGCAAATAAAAATGGCGTACAAAAAAAGCTACCCGAAGGCAGCTTTTCATTTCAATTAAAGTGAGTTAACATCCACTTTGATACCAGGACCTTGAGTTGTAGTCAAAGTCAAGCTAGTTACGTAAGTACCTTTAGCTGTAGCTGGTTTTGCTTTTTGGATTGTGTCGTTGAAAGCTTTAAAGTTTTCAACCAATTTAGTATCATCGAATGAAACTTTACCGATGATCGCTTGAACGATACCTGCTTTATCAGCACGGTAAGTGATTTTACCACCTTTAGACTCTTCAACTGCTTTCGCAACATCCATTGTTACTGTACCAGTTTTAGGGTTTGGCATCAAGTTACGTGGTCCAAGGACACGTCCAAGACGTCCAACAAGAGCCATCATATCAGGTGTAGCGATAACAACGTCGAAGTCCAACCAACCATCGTTGATTTTCGCAACAAGGTCATCTTCACCTACGAAGTCTGCACCAGCAGCTTTTGCTTCTTCAGCTTTTGCACCACGTGCAAATACAAGTACGCGAGCTGTTTTACCAGTTCCGTTTGGCAATACCATTGCACCACGGATTTGTTGGTCAGCTTTTTTCACGTCGATGTTCAAGTTGTAAGCAACTTCTACAGTTGCGTCAAATTTTGCAAAGTTAGTTTCTTTTGCAAGAGCTACAGCTTCTTCTACGCTGTATACTTTTGTGCTGTCGATTTTTTCAAGAGCAGCACGAAGTTGTTTGCTTTTTTTAGCCATTTTATCTTTCTCCTTGTAATGTGGTCATATCGATTTTCATCTCCCACGTCACTCGTCATTTGATCAAGTGTATTGCGGGCAAATAGGATTGTTACAATTAGTCAGTAACAGTGAATCCCATAGAACGAGCAGTACCTTCGATCATACGCATTGCAGACTCAATGTTTGCAGCGTTCAAATCTGGCATCTTAGTTTCAGCGATTTGTTGTACTTGTGCACGAGTTACAGTTGCAACTTTCGTTTTGTTCGGTGTACCTGAACCTTTTTCAACACCTGCAGCTTTTTTCAAAAGAACAGCAGCTGGTGGTGTTTTTGTAACGAAATCGAATGATTTGTCTTCATAAACAGTGATAACAACTGGGATGATCATACCAGCTTGATCAGCTGTACGAGCGTTAAACTCTTTAGTGAATCCCATGATGTTGATACCTGCTTGACCAAGCGCTGGACCAACCGGTGGAGCTGGAGTAGCTTTACCAGCAGGGATTTGCAATTTTACAAGTTTTTCGACTTTTTTAGCCATTTCTTAAATCCTCCTTTGTGGTTTTGGCGGTAATTACAGATTTTTACCTCCCACAAGTATGCTTTGTGCATACCTTTCTATTATACACGATTTCTCTTTTTTTGCAAGAAAAAATTAAAATATAGTAAACTTTTTTTTCGTTTTATGATAGAATGAAGCTATGTTAATCAAAGTTGCTTCTGTATTATTTATTTTTTTAACGCTGATTCTGAGCGGCATCATTGTTCACCTCTTTAAACTCCAAAAAAGAGGATGGCGATCTACCGATATTGCCTTTCCTTTATTTGCCTTGGAGTACTACCTGATTTCAGACAGTGCCTTTTACCACAGCCTCTTACCACTGCTGGCCTTGAGCCTTTCGCTTTTGGCCTTGGGGCTAACGGTTTATTTCTTAAAAAAGAAAAAGAGTTTTTATTATCCGAAATTTATCAAATACTTCTGGCGCGCTGGATTTCTGGTTACCTTCTTGCTCTATCTGATCTTAACCGCTAGTTTGTTTATCTAATACCAAAAGACAACTCTATCTTTGGAGTTGTTTTTTTTATAAATAACCTAGATGATACTGCATTGCCTAAAATCATTTTAATTTTATATTCTCCAAATATTTACTGAAACTTTCCGCCGTGAGAAAAGTGCTTGAAACAACAATGTTTCAAGCACTCGGGAGTTTTGAGACTTTAGGCTCAAAACTAAGTCATGGAACTTCGTGGAAGTTCGCTGACGTCCGTACTCACCTAAGGAAAGTTTCAAAATTATCTTTTTCTTCAATCTGAGACAACTCTATCTTTAAGAGTTGTCTTTTTTTTATTTCTTTCGATGAAAGAACCAGCCCACTAGTTTCTTGAATACTTGAATCAAGAAGAGAGCAAGAACTGCCATGATAGCGCAGATAACCAGCGTTTGAAGCCTCAAGGGGCTCATGTTAAAGAATCTCCCTAAGATACTACTTGAAACCAGGAAGGCTAGGATATTTCCTAGAAGAACCAGTCTCTTGTAGTGATTGAGAGGCTGGGATTCTTGATAGATGATCGTAAAGCCAACGAAGGCCATCAAGCAGATGGCTGCACTCGAGAGTTCTTCCGACCTCATGCCAAATGTTGAAGAGAGCAATACCAGACTGAAGATCAGTATAAAATCCGTCAAGGCAGCAGGTAGCGCATTTTTAAAGACCGTTTCGATAAAGCGCCCTTTGATGCGCTCGCTATTGGGCTCAAGCGCTAGGAAGAATCCTGGAATCCCAATCGTAAAACCACTGATCAAAGACATCTGCGACGGCATGATGGGATAGGTAAAGGCTAAGAGCGTCACTGAGATAGCCAACAAAATGGAAAAGATATTCTTGATCAAAAAGAGACTGGCTGATCGTTGAATATTATTGACCACCCGCCGCCCTTCTGCCACGATGGACGGCATCTTCCCAAAGTCAGAATCCAGTAAGACCACTTGCGCCATCTTTTTGGTCGCATCATTTCCAGATTCCATCGCAATACTACAATCCGCTGTTTTGAGGGCCAGAATATCGTTGACGCCATCTCCGGTCATGGCGACTTTATGCCCCTTTGCCTGCAAGCCTTCTACAAAGCTTTTCTTTTGCTCTGGTGTCACCCGACCAAAGACCGTATATTGGCTCGCCGCTTGGTGCAAATCTTCTTCCGTCAGTAAGGTTCTGGCATCGATTATATCTTCTGCTCCTTTAATGCCTGCTTTTTGTGCAATAGCTGAGACTGTAGCAGGGTTGTCCCCTGAGATAACCTTAATGGTCACTCCTTGTTGTTTAAAGTAGGCGAAGGTTTCTTTGGCATTTTTTCTCAAAGGATTGGAGAGAATAATCCAGGCTACCAAGTCTACAGGAGCTTCTAAAGTCTCTCCCAGGTGTTCTCCCTTATATTTCCCAAAGGCCAAGACCCGATTCCCTGCCTGAGTAGCAGGAGCTATCTCTTGTTCAAGCTCAGAGAAGCCCTCTCGTAAGACAAATTCTGGAGCCCCCAATACATAGATCCCAGATTCAAAGGTAATGGCCCCATACTTTTTCTTAGACGTGAAGGGCTGAACGTCGACAGCTTTCCAAGGCTGGCTGACCGGAGTCTTGTGAAATTTTCGGATGGCATCCATGGTATCGTTTTGATCCATACTAGCTCCTACATACTGAGCTAGAGCTTCCAAGTCTTGAGCGTCTTTAACTGGACGAATCTCTGTTACTTCCATACCTGGCTCTGTAATGGTCCCTGTCTTATCGACACAAAGGACATCCACGCGCGATAAGGTCTCAATCCCCTTCATGCTATTGAGCAGAACCTTTTCCTTAGCCAATCTGACAGCACCTAGAGCCAGAGCCAAGGTCATCAATAGATACAAGCCTTCTGGAATCATCCCGATCAAGGCCCCGACTGTTGAAGTCACACTGAGCTTGAGGCTATCGCCTAGGCTGATATAGCTACGAAGAAAAAGGAGCGAGCCTAGCGGAATGATAAGAAGACCAATGATCCCCACAATACGATTGACCGCATGGACCATATCGGACTCCTCATGAGACTTGACTTGCTTGGCTTCCAAGCTCAATTGGTTGATGTAGGAGTCGTTCCCAACTTTTTCCAATCGCGCTAAACCCTGACCAGCGATCACAAAGCTACCTGACATGAGCGCGTCTTGCGCTCCTTTTTTGACCTCATCAGCTTCACCTGTCAATTGCGACTCATCGACTTTTAGCTCGCCCTCCAGCAAGACCCCATCCGCATAGATCTGGTCTCCAGCTTGAAAGCGAACCAGATCGCCCTCCACCAGCTGGTCGATAGGTAGAGTGACTTCTTTTCCTTCGCGAAGAGCGACCGCCTCACTCATGTGTAAAAATTGCATCTGACGCAAGATCCGTCGAGAACGGACTTCCTGCACAATTCCAACCAAGGAGTTGACCACGACGACCGGGACAAACAAGAGATTGTTCCAAGACTTCACTGCTACCAGCAAGACCGCCAAGACCAGGAAAATCAGATTAAAGTAAGTAAAGACATTGTCTCGAATGATCTGCCCAATACTTTTTTCTGTCTTAATCGTGACCTTATTTTGCTTGCCCTCTTGGATCTTTTTCGCTACTTCTTCCTGACTGAGTCCTTCTAATCTAACCATTGCTTTCCTCACTCATGTATTTCCAAGGGCAATCCTTCTGGATCGAAGAAAAATGCCATCTTCTTGCCATCAAAATCATCATAGCGAAGGCCTGTATTCTCAATACCTAGCTGATCCAATCTAGCTAGATAGGTCTCTACATCGTCCACTTTAAAGGCCAGATGACGCAGTCCCGCATGCTCGGGCAAGGGGAGCTTAGGCCGTTCTGGGGCCGTCGGTTTGATAAAGAGTTCTAAAGTCAACTCCCCTTGGCGGAGATTGATCAAGATATCTCTGCGTTCGGGACGGTCATACTCACTGACAATCGCAAAGCCCAACTGGTCCACATAAAAATGCAACATGGCGTCGCGATCCCGTCCAATGATGGCAATATGATGAATCGTGTCTAACTTCATCTGGTCCTACTTTCTATTTTCTATAAAAAGAAAAGGGAGTGGGGCATATGCCCTTTTTCCCTATCCTTATGATTGTTGCAATACTTTTCGAGGCTTGGTCCCTTCAGCTGGTCCAATCACACCCGCTGCTTCCAACTCTTCCATGAGGCGAGTCGCCCGGTTAAAACCAACCGATAAGCGGCGCTGGATCATTGAAGCACTGGCTTTTTGGGTCTCGATGACGAGCGTTTTGGCCTCTTCAAAGAGAGGATCACCTTCGTCTAAGCCACCCATGCCTCCGTCAAAGTCCGACTCCGATACTTCGCCTGGATCAAAGGCATCATCATAATCAGCTTCTGCCTGCTCTTTGACAAAGTTGACAATCTGCTCCACATCGTCATCTGAGATAAAGGATCCTTGTAGACGGATTGGATGATTTTCATCGATCGGTTTAAAGAGCATGTCCCCACGACCGAGCAATTTCTCTGCGCCATTTTCATCCAAGATGGTCCGTGAGTCGGTTCCAGATGATACCGCAAAAGCGACACGGGAAGGCACATTGGCCTTGATCAAACCTGAGATAACGTCAACCGATGGCCGTTGAGTTGCAAGGATCATGTGGATCCCCGCCGCACGCGCCTTTTGTCCAAGGCGGATAATGGCATCTTCCACTTCTTTACTTGCGACCATCATCAAGTCTGCCAGCTCATCGACAATGACCACGATCAATGGAAGGGGCACTTGCTTCATCTCAGACTGGGCATTGTACTCAGCCACCTTGGCATTAAAGCCAGCAATATTACGAGCACCCACTTTCGAGAAGAGCTCATAGCGATTTTCCATCTCATCAACGACCTTCTGCAGGGCTCGACTGGCCTTGCGTGGGTTGGTCACCACTGGGATCAAAAGGTGAGGAATATCATTGTAGACAGAAAGCTCCACCATCTTAGGATCGACCATCATAAACTTGACTTCGTCCGGACGGGCCTTCATCAAGATACTCGAAATAATCCCATTGACCGCTACTGACTTACCAGATCCAGTAGAACCCGCTACCAAGAGGTGGGGCATCCGAGCCAAATCAAAGGTTCGTGCCGAGCCATCTACAGCCTTCCCAAGAGGAATCTCAAGGAGTTTAGCTGGGTCTGTTTTGGACTGCTCCCACAATTCACGGAAGGAAACAGTCGCAATCTCTGAGTTGGGCACTTCAATCCCGACCAGAGACTTCCCTGGAATCGGTGCTTCAATCCGCACATCCTTGGCTGCTAGTGCCAAGGCCAAATCATCTGCTAGATTGGAGATGCGGTTGACCCGCACACCGACAGCTGGCTTGACCTCATACTTAGTGACAGAAGGACCGATTTCTGCCCGCTCCACTGTCGCCTTGATATTGAAGCTTGCAAAGGTTTCTTCCAAAATACGAATGTTCTGGCGAACGATGTTTTTCTCTTTGGATTGGTTTTTCGGCTTATCAGGTGCGAAGAGATCAATGGTTGGAAGCTTGTACTGGAGGAGTTCCTTAGGTGTGAAATCCACTTGAACTTCTTCCCCATCGTCTTCGAATTCTTCGGCTACTGGAAGCTCTTCGTATGCTTCAGGATCTTCAGGCCATTCTTCATCTGGCAGGTAGATCTCTGGTGTTGCTGGTGCGACAATTTCAGCTTCTGGGAAGGACTCTGTGAACGGCTCTTCCGCCAACACCTCTCCCGTTTCAGGGTCTACAGGATGCCCTTCCATTGAAAGGGGAGTTGGAAGAACTGCACTTGCTTCTTCTTGCTCTCTTTCAGCTGCAGCAGCTTCCTCAGCAGCTCTCGCTTCATTTTCAAGGAATTTCTGCTCGCGACGTTCTTTGCGTTTTTCCATAGAAGCGTGGAAGGCTTCTGAACCCTTTTCAAATAAATCATAGATGGAGTAAGGACTCATCAAGAGAATCCCCAATCCAATAAAGAGAAGGCCAATAAAATAAGAGCCAATATTTGAAAACAGGAAGGAAATCGGAGCATAAAGAAGGGCACCGATCATACCACCACCGGCAAAGCTCTCCACTCGCAGATGAATCAGGTCCGCCATGATTCTTGAAAAGGTGACCTTGATCCCATTATTGTCTAAATGAAGGGAGGATACAAAGAAGGCCTGAAACATCAAGAGAAGCCCAGCAAAGAAGCTTAGGAATCCTGAAATCACCCCTTCGTGTTTATCCAGCCATTTAAAGGCATAGAGGTAGAAAAAGGTCGCTAAAATAGCCAAGTAAGCCAAACTCCCAACAAAGAGTCGGACTAAGTTGTAGGCCAAGACCCCTACTGCTCCCAATTTCAAAGCCGCAAAGACTAAAACCAGACTAATCAGAATGGTCACAATCATGCGATGAATTGCTTTTTTTCTTTCTAATTCTGCTTTGGACAGTCGTCTCGTCGACCGTGTTTTTTTTGATTGATTATTGTTTGCCATAACTTTTATTATATCACAATTCCAAGCCAGTTCTCTAGTAAAATCATTTCCTCAATTTTGCAGTATAAAGTAAAAAACAGCACCGAGTAGGCACTGTTTTAGATGTTTTTCTTGGGGTGGCGGTCAATGGTGGCTTGATAGTCTTTCAGCGCTTGCTTTCCTTTGTCCGTTAACTGATAGCCTCGAATCGCGAACTGTTGCTCCAACTCTTCTTCCGTAAAATGGTCAGCCAAAGCTTGGTTCAAATCAGCCGCTTTCATCTTGGACAAGCCAGTGACCCCCTTCTTTTTGAGAATGGCTTTTTTCATGGTCGCATTGATATGGTCCAGTGAATCAAAAGCGGATTCGATAAAAGCATAGCCCTTCTCCACCAAAACCTTCAAGTGTTCCGAAGCATGAATCCCATAAGTATATTCGAAGTACTTAGGAAACCAAGTCTCTGTCGTAAACGTTCCAAAATGGATCCGCCACAAGAGAATGATATCCCCAGCAAGCAAGCCATCTCGAAGGAGCTCCATATTTCGTTTGGAAACAGGCTTTGGATCCAAAAACCAAGCTTCCAAATCCCTCTCAGGTGAAATATAGGGTTTCACTTCATGATCTGCATAAAATTTTTCTAGTACATCTGAAATAGTCGTCATAAGATCTCTCCTATCTATCATTGATTGTATCATAACAAAATAAAAAGAACCTGTCGATCAAGAAAGCTTCCTGATGACGAGGTTCCGAAATAGATCTTACTCAGATTTTTTATCATCCGGTGTGATGGTATCTAGAACTTGATCGACTTTTTGTTCTCTTTCCAAGTCATGATCCGTTTGAATCATATCGATTTGATCTTGTAAATTTGTCTGTTGGACTTGTGGTTTGAATGACGAGACAAAGCCTACTCCAATCACCAAGAGACTCGCTCCAAGGACGCAAAGTCTTTTGACATGCCAATCCATCGGCAAGGGAATTTTCGCTCGAAAACCCGATTTCTTAATCCAATCCGGATGGTCTAGCATCACGCGATTTGCTGCCATCAGAGGCTTCAGGTAGCCAAAGAGCGCAATGACCGTTGTCAAACCAATAACCCGAAAACGATTCTGATTGGACGGAGAAACATGATTCACTTCCATCAAGACCATTCCCACAATCACTAAAATAATGACCAGCAATAGTCCCAAAGATCTCCATAGACCTTCTCTGCGGTAACATTTCAATTCATCAAACGACATCTCCTTAAAATTCTTATCCATTTTTTAATAACTCCTTGTGTTTTCTCCGGTTCTTTCATTTAATCTCTATTTCGATTGTAGAATTTACAGATGATTGCCTTCATCCTTCAAGTATTGTTGAGCCTTTCGAACGATATAGAGCGACTCATCTTCTAAAATCAACTTGCGAAAGAGCTCCTTCGCTCTATGCTTATCTCCTTTGAGAGCAGCATTCAAGGCTTGGTAGTAGATGATTTCCAACTGCTGATACTTGAAGTCATTGCTTAAGTCTTCAAAATAATCATTGCTTTGGTGCGCAATGGTTAAATCATAAAGAGCGAGACAGACCTCTTTTGTTTTCTCAGCCAGTATAGGGTCTGTAATGGTCAATCCATTTAACTGAGCCTCTAGCTCTTCTCTAGACAAATCAGGATCTGTCAGCACGATCGAACGAATAAGGTAACTTTCAAAAAAGTTCTTATATTTCTGCGGACAATCCGTCTGACTTATTGCTTCTCTAGCTTCCTTTATGACAGCATCGAAATCTCCCATCATAAACGAATATGCGACCGATGTCAGCTTAATATCTATCTGTGAAATAGCTTTTTTTTACATTCTTGTTCAACTGAAGGTATTGTTGCCAAAAAGCTAAATCTAAGTCTACATGTAGCAAGGTATTGCACTTGTTGGCGTAGCTCTTCTTAAGCCATTTGATGAATAAAAACAAGCCTGCAAGGACCAATAAGAGCGAAGCAGTCTGAAGAAGAGTATCTCTGACCACGAACCCAATGCAAATAATGAGAAGCATTGCCAAAAAGCCAGCAGATCGAATATAGAGTCTATAGTTTTTTCGTAGAGTTTTATAATCCAATTTGTAACCTCACCATTCATGATTTGTTTTTTAAGGAATCAGCTCGGTTCCCAACAAAAAAGTTCAACTCCCATCATACCGAATTTTCTATCTCTACGCAACTTCCTTCTTAATTAGTGATTTATCAAGCCTTGTCGATCTTTAAACAACTCTAGTGAATAGAGATTTTCATCCAGATTTGAAAGTATCGCAAAATTAAGGTACAATAGAGAAAGACAACTATGTTGGAAAGGAAGAATATGAAAAAATTAATCGCACTACTATTATTTTCCGGCTTGGCTTTGACAGCTTGTTCGTCTAATAAGACTGACGCTAACTCTTCAAGCTCAAGCAAAGAAAAGACAGAGCAGACAGCAACTTCTAGCTCTAGTGAAAAAGATCAAAAGAAAATTGAAGAAGAACAAAAGAAATTAGAACAACTGCGCAAAGATTTTAACGATGCCATGACCAATGAAAATGCCGTCTTCCCACAACTCTCAACTGATGTGGCTGAAGACGAAGCAGAGGTTAAAATCACAACAACTGAAGGCGATATCACTGTGAAGCTCTTCCCTAAATATGCGCCCCTTGCAGTTGAAAACTTCTTGACCCATGCAAAAGAAGGCTACTACAATGGCTTACTTTTCCACCGTGTCATTAACAACTTTATGATCCAAACTGGAGATCCTAAGGGAGATGGTACTGGTGGCGAATCCATCTGGAAGGGCAAAGACAAATCCAAAGATTCAGGTACTGGTTTTGAGAATGAGTATTCTCCATACCTTTACAACCTTCGTGGAGCCCTTGCCATGGCCAATTCTGGTCCAAATACCAATGGCAGTCAATTCTATATCAACCAAAATAAGGATGATATTTCAAGTAAACTCCCAACTGATCGCTTCCCAGCTAAGATCATCGATGCTTATAAAAATGGTGGAAATCCAACCCTCGATGGTGGTAACTACACTGTCTTTGGCCAAGTGATCGATGGCATGGATGTGGTGGATAAAATCGCCTCTGCCGAAACTGATGATAAGGACAAACCAAAAACAGACATCAAGATTGAAAAAATCGAGATCTTAAAAGACTACAATTTCAAGAAATAATGAAAAGAGAACCGAGAGGTTCTCTTTTTAAGATATTGATAAACATTTTACATAAAATTAGCTAATAGATTCATTGGTAAAAAAATGAATTCTAATTATTTAAGTCATTCATCTACTGAAACTTTCCACCGTGAGAAAAGTGCCTGAAACAGATTTGTTTCAGGCACACGGAATTATTGAGACCTTAGGCTCAATAATTAGTCATGGAACTTCCTGGATTGCTGAAATCATCCACTGGATAATTTCACCTAACCTCCGTACTCACCTAAGGAAAGTTTCTAAAAAGAATCTGAAAAGAGAACCATGCGGTTCTCTTTTTGTCTTTACGTCAATTCATTAAAGTCCCAGATTTGGTCCATCCAGCCTTCATAGAAGTCTGGTTCGTGGCAAACCATGAGAATCGATCCTTTGTACTCTTTCAGAGCCCGTTTCAATTCTTCTTTGGCATCTACATCCAAGTGGTTGGTTGGCTCGTCTAGTACCAAGACATTGTTTTCACGATTCATCAAGAGACAGAAGCGTACCTTGGCTTGCTCTCCACCGGATAACACCTGGATTTGGCTCTCGATATGTTTGGTGGTCAAGCCACAGCGGGCAAGGGCGGCACGGACTTCCGCTTGGTTGAGAGCTGGAAAGGCATTCCAGACTGCTTCAAGCGGTGTCTGGCGATTGCCACCTTCGACCTCTTGCTCGAAGTAGCCAAGTTCTAGGTAATCTCCCCGCTCTACTTCTCCAGCAATCGGTGGGATGATTCCTAGCAAGCTCTTCAAGAGAGTGGTTTTCCCGATCCCATTGGCCCCGATGATGGCAACTTTTTGATTGCGTTCAAACGTTAAGTTCAAAGGCTTGGTCAAAGGACGGTCATAGCCAATCTGGAGATCCTTAGCTTGGAAGATAAAGCGTCCCGGAGTGCGGGCATTTTTAAACTCAAAGGATGGCTTTGGTTTCTCACTTTGCAACTCAATGAGTTCCATCTTGTCCAGCTTCTTCTGACGAGACATGGCCATGTTCCGTGTAGCCACACGCGCCTTATTGCGGGCTACGAAATCTTTCAAATCAGCAATCTCTTTTTGCTGACGCTCATAAGCCGCTTCCAATTGCGATTTCTTCATTTCGTAAACTTCGAGGAATTGGTAGTAGTCCCCAGAATAACGGGTCAACTGCTGATTTTCCACATGGTAGACGATGTTGATCACATCGTTCAAGAAAGGAATATCGTGAGAAATGAGGACAAAGGCATTTTCATAATTCTGCAAATAGCGTTTGAGCCAATCGATGTGCTCTGCATCTAAATAGTTGGTTGGCTCGTCCAAGAGAAGGATATCTGGTTTCTCAAGTAAGAGTTTGGCCAAGAGGACCTTGGTCCGTTGCCCTCCTGACAAGGAGGTCACATCCGTGTCCATGCCAAAGTCCATGACCCCAAGAGCACGCGCCACTTCATCGATCTTGGCATCCAAGGTATAAAAATCACGACTTTCTAGACGCTCTTGGAGTTCTCCAACCTCTTCCATCAAAGCATCGACATCGGCTCCCTCTTCCGCCATGGCCATATAGAGGTCATTGATGCGAGCTTCAGCTGTGAACAACTCATCAAAAGCGGTCCGTAAGACATCGCGAACCGTTTGTCCTTCTTCTAAGACCGAATGCTGATCCAGGTAACCTGCCGTCACGTACTTAGACCACTCCACCTTCCCTTCGTCAGGTTGCATTTTACCCGTCACAATGCTCATGAAGGTCGATTTCCCCTCACCATTGGCCCCGACAAAACCGATATGCTCTCCCTTTAGCAAACGGAAGGACACATCCTCAAAAATCGCACGATCCCCAAAACCGTGACTCAAATTTTTCACT
Source organism: Streptococcus parasanguinis (assembly GCF_964238605.1). Classification (GTDB taxonomy): domain Bacteria; phylum Bacillota; class Bacilli; order Lactobacillales; family Streptococcaceae; genus Streptococcus; species Streptococcus parasanguinis_AJ. The sequence goes on from NZ_CAXSMM010000005.1 coordinate 127,135, forward strand.
TCTAAAATACTCATGCTTGACTCTCTTTCATTGATTTCACTCGTATGATTATATCATCTTCACTACAAAAAGAAAAGGGAGCCCAACTCCCTTTTCTTTTACAAACCTAAGTCTGCGTATGGTTTCCGGTAGCCCACTTGAACCACTTTTCCGTCTTTGACAAGCAGAGGCCGCTTGATTAGCATACCGTCTGAAGAAAGGAGATCCGCCGCTTCTTTCACTGTCAGTTGATCCACCTTATCTTTCAAACCGAGTTCCCGGTATTTCATCCCGCTAGTATTAAAGAAAGACTTGATCGGTAGGCCAGACGCTGCCATCCAGTCTTGCAATTCTTTGCTAGTAGGTGTTTCTGTGACAATATTTTGGCTTTGAAACTCACATTGGAGACCGTCCAATTCTGATTTAGCCTTTCGACAAGTCGAACATTTTGGGTATTCAATAAAGGTATACATCGATTTTATTTCTCCTTCCAGATAATTCCTTCATGGTGTAAGAGCCAGCGTTTGCGATCGAGTCCAGACGCATAGCCCGTCAGTTGTCCATCTTTTCCCATCACGCGGTGACAAGGGACTAAGATCGTTAAGGGATTGCGTCCAACAGCCTGTCCCACGGCCTGGGCTGAACCACAAGAAAGATCCTGGGCAAGTTGGCCATAGGTCTTGGTCTCACCATATGGGATCTCTCGCAATAACTGCCACACTCGCTCTTGAAAGGCTGTTCCTTGTGGCGCTAGTGGAAAGCTGATAGGGATTGGATCTCCCGCAAAATAATGGTCCAACCACTCCTTCACCTTCTCATGGTAGGGATGGACCTGCTCCAGCGCCCCATAGGGATCAGGCGCATCCTCTTTCGGATCATAAAAATCAAGCTCTACAAGGCCTTCCTCACTGACAATGATCGAAAGAAGCCCCATAGGACTTTCATAAAATTGTTTAAGATAGAGAGTCATTGTAGGCCGCTTCTGCTCTTTGGTCCCAGCGGTCCTCTTCTGAGACCACTTGGAATAGACTGGTTTCTGCTTTTCGCTTGATCTTTTGATAAGCCAGACGGACTCCATCAATAGGGACCTTTCCACAATAATGGTAGCCCAATTTTTCAAGTAAATGCTGCATCACCACATTATCCGGGTGCGTATCGCAACGGAAATCCGGCCCTTTTTCCCCTTCGATTAAACCTTGAAGGAAGGTCTGAGCCACCCCTTTGCCAGCAGCTTCTTTGGCTACAGCGACGCGGTGAAAAGTGACATACATATAGTTGTCATGCTCCCACTTGCCATCGTAAATCTCATTATAGGCCGCTTCGTTGCCCTTGTAGACAGCTGCATAGGCGACAACTTCCTGATCTTCAACGGCCACATAGCCTCGACTTTCTAGAATATCCTCAAAAATGATCTCTTCATCTGGATAGCCATCCTGCCACTGGTCGACCTGTCTTTGAGCCAGGCTTTCCTTGGCATCTTGGATGATTTCCATAATTCGCTTAATCTCATTGGGATAAGCCATTCTAATTTCCATCCTGCTTCCAACCTTTCCTAGTCTTGATGGTATCGAGCATAGAGCTCACTCTTTTGCAGGCCGTATTGTTTAGCGACCTGTTTAATTGCTTGATTTTTCTTCATGCCCTCTTGGACCAAGGTATCGATCTCTTGGATCAAGTCGACCTCTTCTAGGTCTAGTTCTTCTTTCTTGGCTCCTTCGACAATCAAGAGGCACTCCCCTTTGAGGGGATTTTCTTCAAGAAATGCGACTAACTCAGAAATACTGCCACGAGTATATTCCTCGTAGATCTTGGTTAATTCACGAACCAGGACGACAGGACGATCCCCATAGACAGCCAACATATTCTCTAAGGTTGCCTTTACTCGATGAGGCGATTCATAAAAGATCTGGGTCTCCGGATAGGCCACTTTTTCTTGGAAAAAGGCCTTCTGTTGCCCCTCTTTGCGAGGCAGAAATCCATAAAAAATATGAGGTTGAGGGGCTAGGCCACTGGCAATCAAACCCGTTATACCCGCACTAGGACCAGGCACAGCTACGACAGGAATCTCTCGTTCAATCGCTGCCTTGACCAAATCATGACCGGGGTCAGAGATACTAGGAAGTCCTGCATCTGAGACTTGTGCCACATCCTTTCCGGATTCTAAATGGGCGATCAGATCAGGAATTTTCTCCATGGCATTGTGCTCATGAAAGCTGGTCTGGGGTGTCGTAATCTCAAAATGCTTGAGCAAGAGGCCTGTATTTCTAGTATCCTCAGCTGCGATCAAGTCCACATCCTTTAAGGTCTGGACCATGCGGTAACTCATATCCTCCCGGTTACCGATCGGTGTTGGGACCAGATAAAGCACCCCAGTTTTCTTTTCCCCTTTAAAACTTCGTTGGATCTGCATATTTACTCCCTAAATAACAACTCGTCACAAAACATACACTCTTCATCGTTCTCACGGCGTTGACCATAGGAATAAGTGCAGATATGAAAACCGTCGTTGTAAATACGTTGCAAATTTTCACGGCCATGGTGTTGCGACTTTGCGGATGAAGTCTTCTCAACTTCCCCCAAACGCTCTCTCAATTTATCATTTTCTAAGCGAAGAGCTGTATTTTCTTCGATGACTTGTTTCAAATTTTTCTTGATGGCTTCGACTTCAGCCAAGGTGACCAACAAATTCTGAGAAAAGCCGTCTAAAGCATCAAATAATTCTTTTTTATTCATTCTGACTCCTTAACTTTCTAAGCTCAAAACCATATATTCTAGAGCATTTTGAAAAGAAACATTGGCCTTCCACATCCTGCGAGCAAGACTCAATTTATCAAGCAACTGCTGGGATCTACTCAAGCGCAACTGCTCTTCTAAAGCCAACTCCATCAAACGAAAGGCCTGGCTTTGTTTTTCTTTATCATCTGCTAGGCTCACTAAGCAGGTCACTTCCAAATAGGCACGATTCAAATTGGATTGACAACGTTCGATGAATTGATCACAAACTTTTGCCAGTTCAAAAAACGTAGCATTCTTTTTTTGCTGCTCTGCCTCTTCGAGATTAAAACTAAAACGAGCTACTAAATTTGCCTGTGATTTGATCAAGCCTTCTTTTTCTAGCAGTTCGGTTAGGTAGGCTTGCTTTTTAGGAAAATGGACCTGCTGGGCCCGACTCTTGATGGTCGGTAAGATCAAGTTTTCATCGGATGTCAACAAGAAGAGATAGATCTCACTCTGGGGCTCTTCCATGACTTTTAAGAGAGAGTTCGCCGCATTGGTATGCATCTTATCCGCATCTTGGACGATAAAGACCTGCCGGCTTCCTTCAAACCCTGATTGAGAAAAGTCTTGAACCAGCGAACGAATACGGTCCGTCTTAATGATCTGGTTGACCGGACGCACGATCTTCACGTCTGAGAATTCTTCTTCAGCAATCAAGCGGCAGGACCGGCAGTTGCCACAAGGCCAGACTCCCTGCAAATCTTCGCAAAATTGACTTTGAGCTAGCAAGAGGGCCATCTCAAAACTGGCAAAAGAACCCGTAAAGAGATAAGCATGACTGAGCTGTTTGTGTTCCAAGATCTGGGTGAAGCGCTCCACCAATTCTGGCTGGAGCTGTTGGATCTCTTCTAGCTTCATTTCAATATCCCCAAGCGATTTTCTAAAACAGCCAAGACATCCGCAAAGACTGCTTCAAAGGATTGACTGGCATCGATTTTCACAATGCGCTCTGGTTCCTTTTCATACAAGGCCAAATAACCTTGTCTGACTTTTTGGTGAAGCTCCAAACCTTCCAAATCCAAACGATTGACTTCCCGCTCTTGGTTTTTGGCAATCCGGGCGAGCCCTTCTTCGACATCCAGATCAAAGTAAAGGGTGAGGTCTGGTTTAAGACCATCTGTCGCGAATTGATTGAGCCACTCGATATCTTCCACACTCAGACCGCGACCATACCCTTGATAAGCGACCGAGCTATCAACAAAGCGGTCCATCAAGACAACCTTTCCAGCTACAAGGGCTGGCAAGACACGTTCCACCAAATGCTGCCGGCGACTAGCAATATAGAGCAACAACTCGGTCTTGGCATCCATACGAGTATGGTCTGGATCTAAAATGACTTGGCGGATCTTTTCTGCAATGTCTACACCACCTGGTTCGCGGGTTGTAATAAAAGGAATTCCTTTTTCTTCAAGTAGAGGCAAAACGGCTTCTAGGACCGATGATTTCCCCGCTCCTTCTGGACCTTCAAATGAAATTAATGTACCGTTTACCATAATATCCTCTTTCTAGTTTTCTACTTTTTATTTTACCAAAAATAAGGGTAAAAATCTTGTATTTTAGGAGAGAAAATTTTTCAAAGTCATTTTCATTTTTTCACTTTTTTGTTACAATGATCTTATAAAGTTTTAGGAGACAACCTATCATGTTTAAATTTAAAGATATTCTGGCTATCATCTTGGGGGCCGGCATTTTTTCGTTTGGGATCTATTTTTTGGTCATTCCCTTTCACTTCTATGAAGGAGGAGCGACAGGGATTACCTTGATCACCTATTACCTCTTAAAAGTCCCCGTATCCCTGATGAACTTGCTGATCAATATACCTCTCTTCGTTCTGGCTTGGAAACTGCTGGGCAAGAAATCTCTTTACCTGAGCTTACTTGGGACTTTCTCGGTTTCGGCATGGATGGCAATTTTTGAGGCCATGCCCCTCAGCCACCACTACCATCACTTTATTTTTACAGCCTTTAAAGGAGATATTCTGCTTGCCTGTATCGCATCAGGGGTTGTGCTTGGTTTAGGTCTAGGGATCATCTTCAATGCCGGTGGAACTACGGGAGGAACAGACATCCTCGCTCGCATCTTTAACAAATACACTTCCCTCAGCATGGGAAAACTCATGTTGATTGTCGATGCCATTGTTCTGACAACTGTGGTCATTGTCTTCCAAGATGTCCGCACAGCTATGTACACCCTCTTCTTTATCCTGATTGACACCCTTGTGATCGACTTGATTGGAGAAGGTGGTTTTGCTGGAAAAGGATTCCTTATCGTCACATCTAAACCAGAAGAAATTGCCAAAAAGGTATCTGATGATCTGGGTCGCGGGATTACCTTTATCCGCGGGATGGGCTATTACAGCCGTAAAGATCTGGATATCGTCTACTGTGTCGTTTCACGGAATGAGATGAAACAAATGAAAGACATCATCAATCAGATCGATCCATTCGCCTTTATCACCATTTCTGAAGCCCATGAAATTCTCGGCGAAGGCTTTACTTTAGATAAAGAAAAACAACCCATTACCCGTTAATAGAAAAATCAGACTGGATTGCCATCCAGCCTGATTTTTCTATTAAATAGCTTTTGCGGTTGTTCGAGTAATTTCATCGACTTTCAAACCGTTGACTTCAAATTTACTACGGATTCCTTCTAGATCTGTCACCCCATCAATTTGAACTTCGATAACCACACGATCGTCTTTTGTTGGGATATTGACTGTATTGGCGATGTTATATCCTTCTTCTACAATCAAGTGAATGATTTGTTCTAGAACGCCAACCTTATCTTCTGTCACAAAGCGAACACGAACTCCTTCTTCTCCATAACCGGATACTTCAAGGAAAGCACGGAAAATATCACGGTCTGTGATGACACCGGATACTTGGTCATTGTCCACGACTGGAAGAATTCCCACCTTGTTCTTATACATGAGGTAGGTCGCATCTTCTAAGCTCGCAAATTTAGAGACGGTAATGACATCGCGAAGCATGACATCTTTAACCTTGGTCTTGTTCAAGAGATAGTTCATCTCGAAAATAGACAAGCTTGTTGCTTTAGATGGACTTGCTTCTGCAATCGTACCTTCTGTCACCAAACCAACCAATTTATCATTTTCAATGACTGGCAAACGGTGCAAACCTTGTTCGCGCATCAAATCTGCCGCGTGGGCAATTGTAGTATCTGGACTAATGTAAACCACTTTACGTGTCATAAAATCTTTAACAGCCATAACAAGTTCTCCTATGCTTTTATTAGTTTTATTATACTTGATTTTAAGAATGATTTCAAACGCTTTCAGCAGTTTTCTCTTGTTTTCAAAATTTAGAAAAATCAAACAAGAGAGATGAAAAAAGAAAGGTCTTCAGGACCTTTCTTTTTGACATTCTAGTGAACTTTAGAAATCTTATCCACCAAGGTAAGCCTTGCGGACTTCTTCTGAGGCTAAGAGTTCTTTTCCTGTTCCGGAAAGAACGACTTTCCCTGTTTCCAAAACATAACCGCGGTCCGCGATGGCAAGGGCCTTGTTGGCATTTTGCTCAATCAAGAGAACGGTTGTTCCTTGTTTTTGAATATCTTGGATGATATCAAAGATTTCTTGGATAAAGATTGGGGCCAATCCCATAGAAGGTTCATCCAAAAGCAAGAGTTTTGGCGTCGACATGAGGGCACGACCCATTGCGAGCATTTGTTGTTCCCCACCAGATAGGGTCGCTGCATCTTGGTTCTTCCGTTCTTCCAAACGTGGGAAACGTGAGAAGACTTTCTTCAAGTTAGCTTGATTTTCTTCTCGATCTTTCTTCAAGAAAGCTCCCATTTCCAAGTTTTCCATAACAGTCAAGCCTGGAAAGACGTGGCGGCCTTCTGGAACTTGAGAGAGTCCTGCTGCTACAATCTTTTGAGCCGGAACCTTTTGAATCTCCTGCCCCAAAAACTCGATTTTCCCAGCACTTGGACGCACCAAACCTGAAATGGTACGAAGAATAGAGGTTTTCCCAGCACCATTGGCACCAATCAAGGAAACAACTTCCCCTTCATTTACCTCGAAACTGACATCACGGACAGCCTGGATCATGCCATAGTGTACAGAAAGATTTTCAACTTTTAACATAGACATTAGGCTTCACCTCCTAGATAGGCTTCGATTACGCGTTTGTTGGTCTTGATTTCATCTGGCGTACCATGGGCAATCAAGCGACCATATTCCAATACATAAATCCGTTCTGTTACTTCCATGACCAAGCTCATATCGTGCTCGATCAGCATAATCGTAATATTAAATTCTTTTTGAATGCGACGGATCAATTGGGTTAATTCTGCTGTTTCTTGAGGGTTCATCCCTGCAGCAGGTTCATCCAAGAAGAGGATTTTTGGCTCTGTAGCAAGGGCACGAACGATCTCCAAGTGACGTTGTTGTCCGTAAGCTAAGTTTTTGGCCAAGGTATCTGCTTCTTTTTCCAGACCAAAAATCGCTAACAATTCAAGGGCTTTCGCTTTCAAAGCTTCTTCATTCTTGTAATAGCTTGGCAAGCGGAAAAGACTCGCAAAGACATGTGGTTTGTGGTGATTGGCAAAGGCAATCAAGACATTGTCCAAAACGCTCAAATCTTTAAAGAGACGAATATTTTGGAAAGTTCGTCCCAGACCACCAGCAGCGATTTTATAGGGTGCTTTTCCATTTAGCAGCTGACCATCTAAGGTAATGGTCCCTTCACTTGGTTCATATACCCCTGTTAGGAGGTTGAAGAGGGTTGTTTTCCCGGCACCGTTGGGTCCGATCAAACCAACCAATTCCCCTTCATTAAGTTCCATGGTCACATCCCCAACGGCTGTCAAACCACCAAAGTTTTTTGTTAAATTTTTTACTTCAAGAAGTGCCATTAGTTAGCCTCCTTTTTTGAGAGTAGTTTTTTCAAGCTGAATTCCCATGTTCCAAGAAGACCACCTGGACGGAAGATCATCACGAGAATCAAAGCCAATGAGTAAATGATCATACGTACACTTGAGAAGTCTTGAAGCACCATATTCAAGATACCCAAGACGATGGCTGCCACAACTGTTCCTGACATTGATCCCAAACCACCAAATACGACAATGATCAAGACATTAATGGTATTGGTGAAAGAGTAATCTTTAGGAACAACAGAGCCGATAAAGCCAGCTTGGAGAGATCCAGCAATCGCCGCTGTGATCGCACCAAATACAAAGGCGATGACTTTGACTTTGGTCGTATTGATCCCAACAGATTCTGCTGCGATTTCATCTTCACGAACAGAAAGGGTAGAGCGTCCAATTGGACTGCGTAAGAAGTTAATCGTAAAGATCGTTGTAATGACAACAAAGAGGTAAACCAATTGCCAAGTTGTAAAGGCTGGCAAACCAAGGATCCCAGCAGCACCATTTGTTAGAGTACCACCATTGACGATCAAGATCCGAATGATTTCAGAAACCCCAAGTGTCGCAATAGCGAGGTAGTCCCCTTTCAAACGAAGGGTTGGAACCCCAACGATCAAGGCAACGACACCAGCAATCAAAGCACCTAAAACCATCGCGCCAAAGAAAGCCCCATAGGTTGGTGATTTAGAACCGAGAATGGCTGCAGAATAGGCACCAATCGCCATAAATCCGGCATGCCCAAGTGAGAATTGACCTGAGAAACCAACAATGAGGTTCAAGCCAACTGCAAGGATAATATTAATTCCGATTTGTTCTAAAATTTGGATATAGAAGAGGTTGAGCACACCCGCTGCAACCAAGACTTGGATCAAGGCAAAACCTGCGACCAAAAGACCAAGCCAGACTAAATTCACTTTTAAATTTTGTTTCATGGCTTACACCTTCTCTTTCACATTTTTACCGAGGATACCTGCTGGACGGATGAGCAAGATCACAATCAAGATGGCATACACAATGGCATCACGGAAGTCTGAAAGACCGATCGCTGTAGCGAAGGTTTCCAACAAACCGATAACAAATCCACCTAGGGCCGCACCTGGAATGATTCCGATTCCTCCAAGAACGGCTGCGACAAAGGCTTTGATCCCTGGTGTCATCCCCATCAAAGGCTCGATCGAGTTGTAATACAAACCAATCAAGACACCACCAGCACCTGCCAAGGCTGATCCCAAAGCAAAGGTAAAGCTGATCGTACGGTTTACGTTAATCCCCATCAATTGAGCGGCATCACTATCGACAGATACAGCCCGCATGGCTTTCCCCATCTTTGTCTTTTGAATAATAAATTGAAGAGCGACCATCAAGAAAACAGACACTCCCAAGATCATCAACTGAATATTGGAGATTGAAATAGGACCGAAGTTGTAACGAACCGTTTTAATCACTTGCGGGAAGGAACGGGTATTGGCCCCTACGAAGAAGACCATCCCATATTCAAGCAAGAAGGAAACCCCGATGGCTGTGATCAAGGCAGCAATCCGAGTCGAATGACGAAGCGGACGATAAGCCAGGTATTCAATTACAACCCCTAAAATAGCTGTCCCAACCATTGCTAGGAGCAAGGCTACAAAGAAGTTCACTTTCCATGAGTTCAATAAGAAATATCCCATAAAGGCACCTACCATGTAGATATCCCCATGGGCAAAGTTGATCAATTTGATAATTCCATACACCATGGTATAACCAAGGGCCAAGAGTGCATAGACACTTCCCAAGATTAGACCGTTCACTAATTGCTGGAGCATTTGAACCATCCTTTCTAACAATAAAGAGCGAGGCCAGGAATTTTCATTCTCCCAGCCTCTTGTACAAACAACAAATGATAATTATGGTTTTACAGACTCAACTGATTTGACTTTACCATCTTTCAAGCCAATCATAAGAGCTGATTTAACCGGGTTGTGGTTCTTGTCAATTGACATTGTACCAGTCACACCTTCCAAGTCTTTCAACTTCGCAAGGTTATCTTTCAATTCGACAGAGTTCTTAGCACCTTTAGATGCTTCTGCAACCATGTAAACTGAATCATAAGCCAAAGCTGCGAACATTGAAGGTTCTTCATTGTATTTCGCTTTGTATGCTTCTACGAATTTCTTGGCTTTATCAGTCATTTCACCTTCAGTAGAGAATCCAGCTACGTAGTAGATATCTGTAGATGCAGCAGGTGTTGCTTGTTCAACGAACTTAGCATCGCTAAATCCATCCCCACCAATGATTGGTTGTTTGATTCCCATACCACGCGCTTGGTTTACGATCTTACCAGTTTCAGTGTAGTAACCTGGAAGAACAATCGCATCGAAGTCTTTATCTTTGATTTTTGTAAGGGCAGCTTGGAAGTCTGTATCCTTAGATTGGAAGGTTTCTGTTGCTACGATTTCACCTTTGTAAGATTTCTTGAAGGCTTCAGCAATCCCTTTCGCATAGTCAGATGAGTTATCGTAGTAAAGAACGACTTTCTTCGCTTTCAAGTTATCCGTTGTGTATTTGGCAATGATTTTTCCTTGGAAGCTATCGATGAAGGTTGCACGGAAAAGGTAATCTTGACCTTTTGTCAAATCATCTTGAGTTGCAGATGGTGTAACCAATGGAACACCTGCTTTACCAGCATTGGCAACCGCTGCTGCAGTAGCACCTGAAGTTGCAGGTCCTACAAGAGCGTTCACTTTTGATTGAGTGACAAGGTTTGTAGTGACTGTAGCTGCTTCAGCTGTTTCAGATTTGTTATCTTTATCTGTGACAACGATCTTCTTACCGTCAGCTCCACCCTTAGCGTTGATTTCATCAACGGCCAATTGAGCACCCTTTTGTTCAGCGCTACCGTAGGCTGCTACTTCACCAGTTTTTTCAAAGTTAAAACCGACTTTTAGTTCTTTGCCGATTTCGTTACCAGTTGTGTTTGAACCTGAAGTAGAAACTTCACCACAAGCAGCAAGAAGAGCGACACTTGCAATGGTTAAAAATGAAAGAGCAAATTTTTTCTTCATTTGTAATGATCTCCTTAAATGAATCTTAAAATAAATACATTAAGAATATACCGAATTATCTGACAATTGTCAATAAAAAAAACGCAATCCATCAAATGATTGCGTTTTCTAAACTTCTGTTACCACAGATGGGGTCTCCAATCGTTGCAAACTCCCCACAAAATCTGTATCTAAATCTTTGAGATGGCAAGGCAAGACTTTTTTGACATAACGTTCTTTCTTTAAGTCTTCCATGACTTGATCCGCCTTGTCACTGTCCACATACAATTGGACATAACGGCATTTCTTAGAATGGTACAAGACATCTCCGACTGATTGTAATTTTTTCCCGTCGCGATTGTAATACAATTTAACAATTAAGCCTGTTCTTTCTTGTTTCTCAAACATGGTCAATCCCTTTCTCGTTCTGTTACTAGTATATCAAATTTCAAGAAAAAGAACTACTCTTTTATGAGAGCAAAAAAGAGAGTGGGACAGAAATCGGTAATTCGTTAGAATTCGATTTCGTCGTCCCACCTCCGCACAGTTGAGTAGGGCTGTAAAAGCTGATGAAATCAGCGAAGTAGAGCCCACTCAACCACTGCGTTTTGCTCGACAATCCAAAAATAATTGAGAGGCTAGGACTTTTGTCCCAGCCTCTTGACGGGCCTTCCCACAGGATGGTTTAGCCCAATTTATTATTGGCCATGATTTCATCAATAAAGCCATATTCAAGTGTTTCTTGTGCGCTCATCCAATTATCACGTTCCGCATCAGCATGCACTTTTTCAATGGATTGACCTGAATTTTCCGCAAGGATTTTTTCCAAGTTATTCCGTGTTTTGAGCAAGTGTTCTGCTGCAATCGCCATATCGGTTTGTTGGGTACCACCACCAGTACCACCCATTGGTTGGTGAATCATGTACTCGGCGTTTGGCAACATGAAGCGTTTGCCCTTCGCACCGCTTGAAGCGATAATTGTTCCCATAGAAGCTGCCATCCCCATGACAATGGTTTGGACATCTGACTTGATAAAGTTCATGGTATCTACGATGGCAAGACCTGCAGAGACAGAGCCTCCTGGTGTATTGATATACATATAGATATCTTTTGTATTATCTTGGGCATCCAAGAAGAGCAATTGAGCGATAATGGAGTTAGCCATTTGGTCCTCAACGGGTCCTGTTACCATGATAATTCGATCTTTCAACAGACGGGAATAAATATCGTAAGAACGTTCTCCACGACTGGTTTGTTCAATAACTACTGGAATCATCTATTCTTCTCCTTTAGTATCCATTCATTCTCACGATTCGTGAGGTTCAAAGTATATGTGCTATTATAAACCAATGGTCAAAAAAGGTCAAATCTTAAGCACCTTTCGGACGAATCATGAATGGTTTCTTATTTGGTACCGAATAAACGGTCACCCGCATCTCCAAGACCAGGAACAATGTAGCCATGTTCATTCAAATGATCATCGAGGGCTGCTGTAAAGATATCAACATCTGGGTGAGCTTCTTGAAGAGCTTTCACCCCTTCTGGCGCTGATACCAAGCAGACAAATTTGATATGGCTAGCGCCACGTTTTTTCAAGGAATCAATCGCTAGAATAGCGGATCCACCCGTAGCAAGCATCGGGTCTACTACAAAGATACGACGTTGATCAATATCTTCTGGCAATTTCACCAAGTATTCAACTGGTTTCAAGGTTTCTTCATCACGGTACATCCCGATATGGCCAACCTTAGCAGCTGGTACCAAACTCAAGAGACCATCAACCATCCCAATCCCTGCACGAAGAATTGGGACAATAGCCAATTTCTTACCTGCGATTTGTTTTTGAACGGTTTTGGTAATAGGAGTTTCAATTTCAACATCCTCAAGAGGCAATTCACGCAACACTTCGTAGCCCATCAACATAGCAATCTCATCTACCAATTCACGAAAGGCCTTCGTAGAGGTATCTGTACGACGAAGAATAGACAATTTGTGTTGAATCAGTGGATGTGTAATAACTTCTAATTTTCCCATTTTGAGATCCTTCTTTCTAAGCTGTTATTATTCAAAAAAGAGCTATGATAAAAGTGGAGTCAAGCTCTACTCTTTCTTTCAGTCCCTCTTTGATACTCACAGCACATGGAAATCTTCATTTCCAACTTTACATTCTTCTTATTATACCAAATTTTACAAAAAAAAGAGAGCCCTTACACTTAATTTTTTAAGTTCGGACTCACTCTTTCTATCAATCAATTACAACCATTCTTTGTATTTCTTAATATAGATACGTTTGACAACCGTCACACTCAGCATATAGAGGACGATAATCGCAAACAATAGAACAAAGTACAATCCATTTAGTTGGCTCAACTTCAAGATAGAAGCCAAAGGACTATATGGAAGGGAGGTTACAAAGAAGGCTGCTGCTAAGGTCGTCACCACGACTGAGAAGGCTGGACGACTTTGGATAAATGGCAGTTTTGGTGAACGCAACATATGAATAACCATGGTTTGAGACCACATAGATTCGATAAACCATCCGGTTTGAAACACCATGATAAAGGCTGCTGCATCTGTTGCTCCATGGTTGTAGCCATGACCTAAAATCATAGGAACAACAAGGAAGTAAAGAAGCATGTAGGTAATAATATCAAATACAGATGAAATTGGACCAATCCAGGCCATAAAGCGCATGATAGAGTTTGCTTCCCAGATACGAGGTTTCTTGAGGAATTCCTTGTCGACATTGTCAAAAGGAAGGGCGATACAAGAAAGATCATAGATAAGATTGAGCACAATCAAATGAACAGGAGCCATTGGAAGGAAAGGCAAAAAGATGCTGGCGAAGAGCAGAGAGAAGATGTTCCCGAAGTTAGAAGAGACCGTCATCTTGATGTACTTGGTCATATTGGCATAGACCTTGCGGCCTTCAACCAAACCTTTTTCAAGGACCATCAAATCCTTATCCAGAAGGATGACATCTGCCGTTTCCTTGGCGATATCCACAGCGGTATCCACGGAGATCCCAACGTCTGAGACCTTCATGGATGGAGCATCGTTGATCCCATCTCCCATGTAACCAACCTTGTGGCCATTATTCTTGAGGCAGAGGATGATCCGCGCTTTTTGATCTGGTGATAGTTTGGCAAAGACCGTTGTTGTTTCCACAACTTCTGCTAACTCTTGGTCTGTCATCGTATCGATTTCGCTTCCCAAAAGAATCCGCTCGACATCTAGTCCTACTTTTTCACAGACAGCTTGGGTGACCTTTTCATTGTCCCCAGTTAAGATCTTGGTGGTTACCCCATATTCTGCAAGAGCTTTGATTGCTGGAGCTGCAGAAGGTTTTGGTGGATCAAGAAAGGCAAGGTAACCGGTTAGGATCATGTCTCGTTCATCTTCAACACTAAAGATGTCATTTTCGTCCAAGTCGGTTTTGTAGCTGACGCCCAAAACACGAAGACCTTGTTCATTTAATTGAGCAACTTCAGCGAGGACCTCTTGACGGACTTCATCTGTCAGGCGTTTAATCTCCCCCTTGTACTCAACATAAGTCGATACAGAAAGCATTTCTTCCAAGGCACCCTTGGTCACCATGCTGACCACACCGTCTTCGTCTTTGACAATGACACTCATGCGACGACGTTCAAAATCAAAGGGCAATTCATCAATCTTATGGAAGGTTTGATCCAGATCGCGAACAATCTCATGTTTCTTGGCTTCTTTCTGGGTCCGATTGATAATCGCTCGGTCCATCAAATTTTTTAGCCCGGTTTGGAAATAGGAATTCAAGTAAGCTCGGCGAAGGACTGATAGATCCAATTCGCCATGGATATCAAGCGGATACTCCAAAACGATTTCATCTTGGGTCAATGTACCTGTCTTATCTGTACACAAAATATCGATAGCCCCAAGGTCTTGGATGGCATTGAGTTTTTTGATAACGACTTTTTCCTTAGCCATGATGATAGAGCCCTTAGCAAGACTCGCTGTAATAATCATCGGCAACATTTCAGGAGTCAAACCAACCCCAACACTGAGGGCAAAGACACCTGCTTCTAACCAGTCACCGTCTGTTAGGCCATTGATCACAAAGACGACGGGCACCATGACTAACATGAGCCGAATCAAAAGCCAAGAAATGGTATTCATTTCTCTCTCAAATGAGGTTGGTTCGTCATAGGTGTTGATAGTTTGCTCAATGGCGCCCATCATGGTTTCATCCCCCACGACCAGGACCAAGGCTGTTGCCCGTCCGGAGATGACATTGGTTCCCATGAAGGCCAAGCTTTCACTCGCCAAGAGACTATCTAAATTTTGACTCTCAGCCTTGCTGAGACAAATCTTTTCAACAGCATCACTTTCCCCTGTAAGACCAGATTGTTGGACAAAGAAGTCACGGGAATCGATCAAGACCACATCTGCTGGAATCATATCGCCGGCACTCAGTTTGATCACATCTCCTACGACGATTTCATCGATCGGAATTTCTTGTTCTGATCCATCACGAAGAACGGTCGCTGTATTGACAATCATACGTGATAAGTTGCTAGCTGCTTTGTCGCTCCGCAATTCTTGAATGAAGCGGATACCACCAGAGATCAGGACCAAGGTCACAATGATGATGGAGGTCGTTGGATCCTGTTCACCTGGTTTTGCTAGCCAGACATTAGTAATGAAGGAAACCAGCGCAATGACTAACAAAATCACTGTAAAAGGATTGATGATGGATTCGTAGATCTTTTTGATCATGGAATCTTCTTGACCTTTTGTGATGACATTTTCGCCATAGGCATCGCGGTTTTCTTCTACTTGATCGTCAACTAAACCAAGGGCACTGGTTTTGTAGTTGGCAAAGGTGCTTTCAAGTGGTTCTTGAAGAGCAGCAATGAGTCTTTCTTTATTTGTTTGCATTGGTATCTCCTTTTTCAATCAGGAGCCAATCACTTTTGGAGTCCCTACGACACAAATCAGCGATTGGCTGGTTCGGTGCGGTTCGGGATGATCGTCGATTTGTATCATAGCTCTCTCCTTTCTCTTTTCTTGGTAAGGCATAAAAAAGAGTCCTACCCTCGATCGGTAGGACTCATGAAACTCGTCATTTATTTTTCAATCAAAACTCTCAAAAAACTGACCGTCCAAGCTTTAGCTCCACAAGGCAATGAAATGAGCTTAGTCTTGACCTTTGCGATCAGGACTGTTAACCAACGAGTAGTGTCTCCACTGCTTTGCGGTAGTCATCCGTATCCTTGTGGTAGCCTCACCTACCGTATTTCGAGTTTATTTTACTCCTTCACTCACAGAAAGTCAACACTTATTTGTGAAAAGTTTCCACCAAGCGTTTGGTGATTTCTTCAATGAGGGTGAAAGGGGCTGCTACATTGAGGCGAGCATGCAAGTTTCCTTCTTTTCCAAAATCTGTTCCACGGTTCAAAATCAATTTGGCTTGGTCATGAATTTTAGCATGCAGCTCATCATCGGTATAAGGATAGGCTGAAAAGTCCAACCAAAGAAGATAGGTGCCTTGGGGTTTCATGACACGGATTTTGGTCTTTTCATGCAATTCATCTACCACATAGTCGATGTGTTTTTCAAAAACTTGCTTGAGCTCTGTCAACCAAGGCTTGCCATGACGATAAGCCGCTTCTGTAGCAATATACCCTAAGCCTGAGATTTCATGTTGATTATTAGTCAATTGCCGTTGTTTAAAAGCCGTACGAAGCTTTGGATTTTCAATGACCACATAGGAATTTTTTGTTCCTGCAATATTGAAAGTCTTGGTTGCACTGGTTAAGATCAAACTGAAGTCTTTAAAGATTGGATCAACCGTGTTAAAGCTGGTATGACGGTGGCCAAACAAGGCCAAATCTTGGTGGATCTCATCTGAAACGAGAAGGACACCATGTTTTTGACAGAGGTGGCCGATTTTTTCCAAGACTTCACGATCCCATACACGGCCTCCAGGATTGTGCGGATTACACAAAACATAGAGTTTAACTTCTTGCTCCACAATGTCTTTTTCGAGCTGATCAAAATCAATTTGGAAAAGACCATCCTTTTCAACTAATGAATTTTCGATCAATTTTCGACGATTGAGTTTGACACTTCTGGCAAATGGAGGATAGACCGGCGTATTGATTAAGACAGCATCCCCTTCCTTAGTAAAGGCTTGAATAGCTGTTGAAATGGCTGGAACAACACCTTCGATAAAGACGACAGCTTCCTTGTCAAAGGAATAGCCGTGCTCTTCTTTTTCCCAATCAAGGATAGACTGGTAGAGGGTATCCGATGCGTAGGTGTAGCCATAGACCATTTGGTCCGCATAACCGATCACCGCTTCTCGTACTTCTGGAATGACATTAAAATCCATGTCCGCGATCCAAGCCGGAATGATTTCTGGATCTGTCTCTGTTTCTTTCCACTTGTAGGTATGGTGGGTCAAGCGATTCGGTAAAGTCGTGAAATCATATTTGGTCATCTTAAGCCTCCAATGCTTGTTTCAAATCTTCAATCAAATCATCCGCATCTTCGATTCCGATGGACAAACGAAGAAGATCATCTGTCAAACCGTATGAATGGCGAACTTCTGCAGGAATGTCCGCATGAGTCTGAGTGGTAGGATAAGTGATCAAGCTTTCAACTCCGCCAAGACTTTCTGCAAAGGTAAAGACTTGGAGGGAATTTAACAAGTTAGGAATTTTTTTCTCATCTTGAATTTTAAAGGAGACCATTCCACCTTTTCCGGTGTAGAGGACTTCTTTGACCTGAGGGGAGGTTTTCAAAAACTCGACCACCTTGCGAGCATTCTCTGTGGAGCGCTCCATCCGAATAGAAAGCGTCTTGAGACCACGGATCAACAGATAGCTGTCAAATGGTGAAAGAACAGCACCTGTCGTGTTCAAATTGTAAAAGAGTTTGTCATACAAGTCTGCATCATTTGTCACGACAACACCAGCCAAGACATCGTTGTGACCAGCTAGGTACTTGGTTGCTGAATGAAGAACAATATCCGCTCCCTCTTCAATCGGACGTTGATAGATCGGGCTATAGAAGGTATTGTCCACCACGACTTTGGCACCTTTTGCATGGGCCAATTTGGCTAAATGAGCAATATCAAATTCCAACATCAATGGATTGGTTGGTGTTTCAATATAGAGGACATCTACCGGATCATTATCTAGATGGTGGATCAGTTCTTCTTCTGTATTGGCATAGGTGAAAGAGAAACGACCTTCTTGCTCTTGTTGGTTAAACCAGCGGAAAGAACCTCCATAAAGGTCACGAACGGCCAAGACTTTTGAACCAACAGCGAAAATGCTAAAAGCAAGTACGATGGCTGACATTCCAGAGCTTGTCGCCAAAGCATAGTCTGCACTTTCGAT
This sequence comes from Streptococcus parasanguinis, assembly GCF_964238605.1. Lineage (GTDB taxonomy): Bacteria > Bacillota > Bacilli > Lactobacillales > Streptococcaceae > Streptococcus > Streptococcus parasanguinis_AJ. The sequence goes on from NZ_CAXSMM010000005.1 coordinate 145,190, forward strand.
AGCTGCCAAAGTCTTCTCCGCTGTTGCGCGTGTTGGATTTTTCGTACGGGTATAGTCAAAACCTGTAGACTGACCAAATTCTGGGTGTTGGTAAGTCGTAGAGAAATGCAAAGGAGTCGTCAAAGCTCCCGTTGCTTGATCCGACTTGATTCCTGCCTGTGCCAAAATAGTATTGATATTGCGTTTTTTACTCATATTGCCCTCCGATAAATATTCAATCTAACTGATTACTATTTTATCACTATTATGAGGAGAGCGGTTTTCACATTTCCAAGACCTAGCTATAGTTTCAAACTATAAGAAAAGGCTGGGCACTTTTTACCCAACCTCTGATTTATTTGATGCGGAATTTTTGTCTGAGACGTGTGGCTTGACCTCCGATAAAGCGGTCAAAATATCGTAGCCATAATCCTAAGGCTCCATAAATAGCAACTCCTAATCCGCCAATGACGATGATATAAATCATGCTCGATACACGACCATTTGGTGGGAAAATCCAGCCCAAAATCAAGCCTGCAATCAAGACTCCAAGTAGCATCACCACGGTCAGAATAGAACCAAGCAAGGTGCGCTTAAAGACGATGGTTCGATTAAACTGAGTGATGGTTTGGATCTCTCGATACATGAGAACGATTGGCACCATTAACGCAATGGTCGTTGACAAAAGTGGTCCATAAGAACGAAAGACCAAAATAAATGGAATTTGTAGGACCAATTTCACCACTACACCATAAAAGAAATAGCGAATAGCCTTGCGGTTTTGAAAGAGGGCTTGAATCATTGGAGACAAGACCATATAAAGACCTAAAATAATGGTCTGCAACATCGCTACAATGAAGAGTCCCAATGCTAAGCTATCTGGTTGCCCATAGAAAACCGTATAAAGTGGTTTTGCGACCGCAACTGCACCAAAGGTCGCTGGAAGCAAGAAAGCCAATAACATGGTCAAGTTATCCTGTACGAGCTTCCCAGCAGCTTTTAGGTCACCCTTCACGTAATTCTCTGTCAAAAGAGGAATCCCCACTCCCCCAATCGAAGTCGCTACTGCGATCAAGATCATAGTAATTTTGTTTGGATTAGCAGAGAAATAACTAAACATGACCAAGAGCTGTTTCTGACTATAATCTGTGAACCAGGACATAATATTAATAAAGGTCATCTGGTCGACAATTTGGAAGAGCTGGATCGCGGAACCAGTAATGATAAAAGGAATGGCTTCCCGTATAGTATCGATCAAGAGTGCCCGGGTATCAATTTCTTCACTTTCCTCTTGTTTTTTAAAAATAGATGAGAGCAAGCCTGTCTTTGCAAGGTAGTAAAAGAGAACCAACAAGCTTGCTACCATTCCGATAAAGGCAGCAAAGGTTGACTGCGTAACAGCTTGCACATAATCTCCAGAGCCAATCTTCATAATGAAGAAGGTCGTGAGCAACATCCAGATGACCCGAATGACTTGTTCTGCAATCTGGCTTATAGCGTAAGGCTTCATGTTGTTAAAACCTTGGAAAAATCCCCGAATGACACTCATCGAAGGAAAGATCAAGACAGCCCAAGAAAGGCTCTGCATGATCGGAATCAACTCTTTCCCCCCACCTGAAAGGCTAGCAAAGACAGGAGATAAAAGATACATGAGAATGGCAAATCCAAGGCCTAGAATTCCCATGAATTTCAAGAAGCCCCGAATCAAAGCAAAACTATGATCGGCTTGGTCCCGGGTATTGTATTTGGCTACTTGCTTGGCAACAGCTACGGGTACTCCGGCTGTCGAAATCAAGAGAAACCAAGCATAGATATTGTAGCCCATTGTAAAAAGACCATTGGCTTGTGGCCCATATTTCCCCATCCAAATATACCAAGGAATAATATAAGCAGCTCCTAGCAAACGGCTGATAAAGTTGCTGGCTGTCATCCAGGCAGTCCCGCGTAGCATCTGGGCTTGCTGGTCATTTTGTTCGTGACTCATTGGTGTCCTCTTTCGTTTCTTCTTCTCTTCATTATAAACTTTTCCATGACACTTGTAAAATAGGGACTTTAGGTTTACAATAGTTTTATGATTACAATTGAACAAACCCTCAACATTTTAAAACAAGACCAAAATTTCCGAGAAGTTCTAGTAAATGGTGAATACTACTACCATTTAGAAGGAACACGTTTTGATGCCATTAGCTATGATAGCCGTAAGGTTTCTGCTAGCACCCTCTTTTTTGTCAAAGGGGCCAACTTCAAAAAAGAATACCTGGAACAGGCTATTTCTAATGGACTCGGCTTTTATGTCTCTGAAAAAGATTATGAAGTTGGTATTCCTGCCATCCTCGTCAATGATATCAAACAGGCCATGAGCTTAATTGCCATGGAGTTTTATGGGCACCCTGAAAAACAATTAAAATTATTAGCCTTCACAGGGACTAAGGGAAAGACAACAGCGGCCTACTTTGCTTACCATATTTTGGAACAAAGTCACCGACCAGCTATGCTGTCTACCATGAATACGACACTGGATGGTAAAAACTTCTTTAAATCGACCCTGACAACTCCAGAGAGTTTGGATCTTTTTGCTATGATGGCCCAGGCAGTAGCCAATGATCGGACCCACCTTATTATGGAAGTTTCCAGTCAAGCTTATCTGGTGAAGCGGGTTTACGGCCTGACCTTTGACGTCGGTGTTTTTCTCAACATCAGTCCAGACCATATTGGACCGATTGAACACCCAACTTTTGAGGATTATTTCTACCACAAACGTCTCCTCATGAAGAATAGCCAAGCCGTTGTCATCAATAGCGATATGGATCATTTCCAAGTTTTAGCGGATCAAGTCGCGAACCAAGACCACGATTTTTATGGAAGCCAGTCTGAGAATCAAATTGAAAACTCTAAGGCCTTCAGCTTCTCAGCCACTGGTAAGCTAGCAGGCGACTACGATATCCAACTGATTGGCCATTTTAACCAAGAAAATGCTGTAGCAGCAGGTCTTGCCTGTCTTCACCTAGGTGCGAGCCTCGAGGATATCCAAAAAGGGATTGCTAAGACGCGCGTTCCTGGCCGAATGGAAGTCTTGACTCAGCAAAATGGAGCCAAGGTTTTCATCGACTATGCCCATAATGGAGATAGCTTGAAAAAACTGCTATCAGTTGTTGAAACCCATCAAACGGGGACTATTTCACTAGTTCTTGGATCAACTGGGAACAAAGGAGAGAGCCGTCGCAAGGACTTTGGCTTACTCTTAGAAGACCATCCTGAAATCCAAGTCTTCCTCACAGCGGATGACCCCAACTATGAAGATCCTTTGGCTATCGCTGAAGAGATTAGTAGCTTCATCACGCGCCCTGTCGAGAAAATCGCAGATCGCGAGCAAGCCATTCAACTGGCCATGGCAACAACCAGCAAGCCTGAAGATGCCGTCATTATCGCCGGAAAAGGAGCGGACTGCTACCAAATCGTCAATGGCGTAAAAGAAGAGTATCCGGGTGACGCCACCATCGCTGAACGTTATTTATAATCAAACGAAAATCAAACGAAACAAGGCTAGGAAGTTTTCCTAGCCTTTATTTTTTTATAAAAATGAATCGTTCTTTATCAAATTCGACAGCTAACTCATACTTTCCATCTTCATTTTGAATGATGTAGCCCAATAAAACTAAACTATCAACAAAGATGTCTCTGCGCTTTTGCTGGACTTCTTCTTTCTTGAGGAACTTGAGCAAAAAGCTAGTCATATACTTGAGAGCATACTCGGGATTGACATCTCCCAAAATGGCATAGAGCTTCTCTTGCTCCTCTGTCAAAGGATATTGCTGAGCCACCTTGTAGAAGTAATTGGAAAGAGTCTGTGCATTTCGCTCGAAATCAGTCTCCTCTATGAGAATCGCTTCATTGGTCGTATTGCGGAGTTCCGTTTGGAAGACCTTGGCTTTCAGTTCCTGATAAAATTCACTATCTTCTCGGACAAAGACTTCTTGATCCAGGTCAACAAGATCAGCTGACTCCAAGAAGGGCAAATTGAGGGTGTAGCGTTTATTTTCTCGAAGGATCAAGCCCGCTTTGATATACTCCTCCATCAGTTTATCCACTGGTTGATCTGGAAATTGGGCCTTGATTTGCCGCAAAATCACATCATCCTGCTGGTCCAGATAGTTGATCAAGTCCTTGAAAAATGGCTGACGTGTCAAACGTGTGGGATTAATGATTGTAATCATCCATATACCTTTCTTTAAACTGTAGATGGGGAGACTGGGCTAACTGACTTGGGTTGGTCCCGGGCTGATCTAGAGGAACGGCTAGGCCGAGTTCTCTGTAGTAGGCTTTCCAAAAGGAACTAATCTCTTCTTCTTCCTCTCCAAACTTCATGGGAATGGTCTCAAAAATAGGAAGAATTTCTGCTACAAACTGGGAACAATAGAAACCATCTCCATCTGGATAAAAGGAAGCATTGTAGGGAGAACCCAAAAGGTTCTCTGCTCGCTTTTTGACATCTGTACAATCAATCTCCGCATAGCGATAAAGGTCATAGACTTTCCCATCTTCAAAGAAATCTTCGGGAGACTGGGCAAGGACACCACCTTCCACCCTAGCATGATAAATAAAGCCGTCTAGAAAGATAGCCACATGGCTGTAATGACCAGTAGATGTCTGGATAGCCTGCCCCATTTCTGTATTTTCACTGACAAAAATCAAATCACCTGATGCTAACATGGTCTTCTCCTAGCAAAAAAGGAGTCGAAACTCCTTTTAACGATGGGTTTCCCCATTTATCATTAAGCATTAAAGCTTTCAGTCAATTGAGGAACCACTTGTTTCTTACGTGAAACGGCACCTGGAAGGAAAGCGTGGTTGTTTTCAAGTTTGAAGTTGAAAGCTGCTTCTACCTTGTCCATGTTGGCACCAAGAGCCAAGATTTCTGAGTTTGAGTTGACGATATCTGTAATCATCAAAACAAAGTCAGAGTATCCGTTAGCTGCATTGGCAGCTTGGATAGCTGCTTCGATTTCAGCTTGGCGTTCCAAAACTTCCGCAATATCAACTGTGTTCACTTGAGCCACACGAACGTTGTTTCCGTTCAATTCAAAAGTCTTAGCATCGATATCGATCAATTCTTCTGCTGATTTGCTTGCCAAGTTAGTACCAGCCTTGAGCATGGCAAGACCGTATTCTTCTAAGTTGACACCAGCCAATTCAGCCAATTCAGGCGCAATCACCTTATCAGATGGGTGTGTTGTTGGAGATTTCAAAAGAAGGGTATCTGAAATCAAACCTGAAAGCATCAAACCTGCCAATTCTTTTGGCACTGCTACACCGTGTTCTTTGAACATACGGTACACGATAGAAGATGCTGATCCAACTGGTTCCAAACGCATGTAAAGTGGGCTGGCAGTTTCGAAGTTAGCCACACGGTGGTGATCCACTACACCATAAACTTCTACTTCAGCAATATCTGAAACAGATTGTTGGAATTCATTGTGGTCCGTCAAGATGACTTGTTCTGCACCTTCTGCTTTAGCTGATGTGATGACGCGTGGTGCTTCCACACCAAAATAGTCCAATACGAAAGCTGTTTCTTCATTTGGAGTTCCAAGAGCCACTGCTTCTGTATCCAAACCATAAGCTTCTTTTGCAAGATAAGCAAAAGCTACAGATGAGCCGATAGCATCTGAGTCAGGATTTTGGTGACCAAAAACGAGAATTTTTGACATGTTTCTACCTCTTTATTTCATTTATAGATTCACTCTATTTTAGCACGTTTTGCCATTTAAAGAAAGGGAATAGTTGTGCATTTCAATAGAAAAGACAGCTGGAAGGCCCAACTGTCTATACTTTTTATCCTTTGACCCGTTTCAGGTAATCTTGGTAACTTTCTGTTTCCATCAAATCTTTTGCATTTTGGACCCGTTCTTTTGTCGGTGGTTTCACACCCTCCAATTTGTAGGGAATGCCCAATTCACGCCATTTGAATTCCCCCATAGTATGGTATGGAAGGATCTCAAATTTATCAACATTTTTAAGGGTTTTAACAAATTTTCCAAGCTCGATCAAGTCGTCATCTCGGTCTGTAAGCCCAGGTACCAAAACGTGACGAATCCAGACTGGTTTTCCAATATCAGATAAGTACTTGGCACAAGCTAAAATCGTTTTATTGGTATGGCTGGTCACAATTTTGTGCCGTTCATCATTGATTTCCTTGATATCCAGAAGTACCAAGTCAGTCACTGCCATCAAGCGGTCAAATTTTTCCAAATAACGAGGCGTATTGCGGAAAGGAAGAGCACAGGTATCCAAAGTACAATGAATGCCCAACTCTTGAGCCTTAGTAAAAAGTGCAATCAAAAAGTCAATCTGCAAGAGGGCTTCTCCACCACTGACAGTGATTCCCCCTTTTTCGCCCCAAAATCCACGATAACGGAGGGCTTCTTCTAGGACATCATCCACTGTCCGTTCACGGGACTTGTTGGTTTCCATTGCCCAAGTATCTGGATTGTGGCAGTATTGACACCGCATTTGACAGCCTTGAAGGAAGACAATAAAGCGGATCCCAGGCCCGTCTACTGCACCAAAACTTTCTGTTGAGTGTACCATTCCTGTTACTTTTCCATAGTCAACTGTTTCATTTTCCATTGAGGAACCTCTTCTCTTGAAAACGTTTTATGATTTTATTATAACACGATTCCATCTATTTTAAAGAGTTTAAGCCTCTTTTTGAAAAGAAACTGTTCTTTTCAGTATGTTTCATTGTCCTAGTACAGTTTCCAATATGGAACTATCTGTCCTGTATTTCAGGAGATAAAAAGGAGCCAGCGACTCCTTTTTTAGATCTTTCTTATGAAACACGTTAGTAAGTCATCTTTTTTTCTCATACCAGACAAGACTCATCGTAACTACTACCACTCCAAAAAGAGCTAGATAGCTTGTTTCTTGTCCAGTAGATGGAAGGATTTTCCGTTTGCCTGGTGTCTTAGTTTCTGTTGCTACCTCTTCCTTGTCTTCTTGCTTCTCATCTTCGTTCTTACCCTTCTCTTTGCTTTCAGCTGTTGAACTCTTTTGTTCATTAGCTTGGTCTTGATGAGGGACTAGTTGAGTTCCTGTATTCGATGAAGAAGGGCTGGTTTGATCAGTTGGTTGTCCTGGATTCCCTTGTTGATCATTCGTCGGCGTTCCTGGAATTTGTGCTCCACTAAAGTCGATTTGGACCAAGACAGGATCATGGTCTGATGCACGACCGTGTTCCTTCATAAAGGAAGCATTGATATGGACTGGTTCAACCGTTGCTTTGGCTGCCATGTTGTTTGAAATAAAAATGTTATCCAATACTTGATTGCTACCACGGTAGAAATAAGAATAGCGATCACCTGCATCATGTTGAGACATTAAGTTGGTTAGTTCATTGCCCGCAATGATCTGTGCTGTGGTTGAGAAATCGTAATCATTAAAATCACCCGTCAAAACGAAGGTCGTCTTCGGATTTTGCTTCAATCCTTCTTGGACGAATTGATGGATGACACTAGCTTGTGCTTCACGAGTTGGCAAGGTATGTTCCACTGCTGGTTGGCTTGCCCCATAAATAGCATCATCTCCGATTTTTGATTTCAAGTGATTGGCAATCACCACAACTGGTTGGCCTTTGAATTCAAACTCAACAGCTAAAGACTTGCGAGTATGATTAAACGATGGATCATTAGGGGCAATCCGAGCTGGATTTTTAACCAGGTGTCCCTTGTCAAATTGTGCTGCTTCGTTGCTAGTCGCTGCCTCTTTCTTGGCTAAGGTCACACGTTCTGGATTGTAGAGGATTCCCAAACGAATATTAGAACCAGGCTTTCCTCCGTCAGCGCCATCTACTGGAGCAACCTCCGTATACTCATAGCTCTTGCCACCCAATTCCTTGATCCGATTGGCTAGTTTGCGTCCACTTTCAAGACCACTGGTCGTCCCGTCATCCACACTACCATTATTGTCCTGCACTTCGATCAAAGTGATAATATCCGGATTGTGAATTTCATGGATAAAGGAATTGGCAATCAGCGTCACCTTATCCTCTGGCGTTTCATTTTTGTCATTGTTGGCCGAGAAATTTTCAATATTATAGGAAGCGATGGTCAGTTTGTCCTCACTTGGTTGGGTTTGAGCTGCTTGACGCTGCAAGCCACCATCTTGAACTGTCAACTGTTGAGTGGGCTCTACCTTATAAAAGCTATTCCGATAAGTCACCACTCCTGTCACATCTTCTGCAAAGTAATCTTTGGCTTTTGCGACAAACTGATTACCAACATAAATCGGGATCGTCGCTGTATTTTGCGCATGTGGCCGTAGATTCAGACCTCCAATATTGTTTAAAGGAAGGCCTGTAAAATCTTCTCCCAATACATAGATATCTCCTTTATACTGGGGACCTAGAACATGCGGTTTCTTTACCACAGTGAACATGCCTTCCAGACTTTCCCAATAATCGAGGGCATCGGTTTCTGGAGCATAAGCAGTCGGATTAGGCTTCACATCTGCTGGCATGCCCGCAGTGATATTCACAGCTTCTGGAAGAGGGGCTGTCCCATCTTTTGTGATCCAAGCATCGACCAGCATGGTCACCGTTAAACTATTCGTTGGTTCCTTAAAGGTTTTCCCAGCTCCCAAGGTAACCTCTTCCATATAGCCTTCCTTGACGGTACCAGTGATTTTCACCTTGTCACCGACTTTCACCTTGTATTTGGAAACAACATAAATCCCATCTGAAGTACGGCTATTCCCATCCGACTCAATATCTTGGGCATAAAAACCATAGCGGTCTGTTTTCGTCACCACTGCATTTTTGATAGCTACCTTTTGGCCTTCCAGTGGAGAGCGTTGTGATTCCCCTTGAATGTCCCCGATCTTAACCGTTTTCTCCTCAGTAGCGTCTGAGGAACTGCTAGATGTCTCTTCTTTATCACTCGAAGCTCTCGTCGTAGCGTCTGTAGTTGTTGTTGTAGCGGAAGTCGAACGATTTGTCGAGCTTTCCTCGCTGCTAGTGTTCGTCACAAGCGCTGACTCTGAAGTCGAAGCTGTGGTCTCGTCTGCAACTACCGTGAGGGCACTGCTAAAGACCCCCAACTGACTAGCCAATAAGGTGGCTACTCCCAGTAGGCGAATCTTTTTACCGTTTTTTCTCATGCGTTTCTCCATCCCTAAAAAGTTTTCCTCTTTTATTATAAGGGAATGACTTTGCATTTTCAAGCGCTTTCAAAAATATTTTTCAAAAAGAAAAACACTTCGACCCAAAAAGATCGAAGTGTGAAATACTTAAACTAAAATCGCCAGTGTCTGATATGGTTTCAGAATTACTTTTTCAGAAAGCTCTACGTTCTCATAGTTGGATAAAAGCACGCGCCCTGCTTGGTAGTCTTTTGGAATCGCTACTTCGACTTCACTTCCATAGAAATGATTGAGTACCAAGAGTTTTTGACCATCTAAGTGGCGTTCAAAGGCGTAGACTTCTTGACTATCTTCCAGTGCTGGCAGGTAGCTTCCTTCTGAAATGATGGGCATTTCTTTGCGCAAGCGAATCAATTCTTGATAGAAAGTAAAGATTGGGCCATCCATTTCCTTTTCAACGTTGATGTCTTTATAGGACTTCCCAACTTTCAACCATGGGGTCCCTGTTGAAAAACCGGCATTTTCAGAAGCATCCCATTGCATGGGCGTACGAGAATTATCACGGGACTTAGCTTGGATAATCTTAAAGGCTTGCTCAGGAGACTTGCCTTGATCCAAAAGCATTTGGTAAGCATTGATGGACTCGACATCCATATAATCTACCATCGAATCATAGTCTGGGTCAATCATGCCGATTTCTTCCCCCATATAGATATAAGGGGTCCCACGTGACAAGTGAATGCTAGCTGCGAGCATGGTCGCTCCTTCATTGCGGAAGTTCTTGATATCTACAAAGCGATTCAAAGCACGAGGTTGGTCATGGTTGTTCCAGAAGAGGGCACTCCAACCACCTCGTTCACTCATTTCCTTGCCCCAGGTATGATAGAGACGTTTGAGCTCTTCAAAATCAAATGGAGTAATGGTCCATTTTTGACAATCTTCATAGTCGACTTTCAGATGATGGAAGTTAAAGGCCATAGATAACTCGTGGCGCTCCGGTGCTGAATAGAGAACACAGTTGTCAATGGTTGTCGATGACATCTCTCCAACTGTCATAAAGCTATCATCAGCGCCGAAAGTCGCTTCATTCATCATGTGTAGATAGTCATGGACAATGGGTTTATCCGTATAAGCTGGTTTCCCTTCATTTTCAGGGCAATCCACCAAGACTTCATCTTTCCCAATCAAATTGATCACATCGAAACGGAAGCCTTTGACGCCCTTGTCCCGCCAGAAATTGACCACCTTAAACAACTCCTTGCGGACATTGGGATTGCGCCTAGTGAGAACGACTTAAAAGAGCACTACCAGGTCAGTCGAGATACCATTCGTAAATCGCTCAAGCTCTTGCAGGAAGAAGGCTTTATCGAGACTGTTCAAGGAATGGGGTCGCAAGTTTCTAGACAAGCGCACTTTGACTTCCCCGTTTCCCAATTAACCAGCTACCAAGAAATCGTCAAAGCTTCTGGTCTTCGCTCAGAAACCAGTGTCATTCGATTTGAAAAAATCAGTATCGATGAAAAAGGAGCTAAAAAGACAGGTTTTCCCCTTCACCGTTTGGTTTGGAAAGTAACCCGGCAACGGGTAGTGGATGGCGTCGCTTCTGTCTTAGATATTGATTACCTAGACAGAGAGCTGATCCCAGGCCTAACTAAGGAAATTGCCCAGCACTCTATCTACCAATATATAGAAGAAGACTTGAAATTGCAGATTGGCTATGCCAAAAAAGAAATTTTGATTTCACCAATCGATAATCGCGACAAAATCTTACTGGATCTTGGAAAAGACCAACACGTGGTAACGGTCCGCTCCCAAGTTCACTTAGCAGACGGACGGCAATTCCAGTTCACCGAAAGCCGGCACAAATTAGACAAGTTTCATTTTGTCGACTATGCAGAGCGGAGGAAATAAAGGAGGCTGGGACAAAAGTCCTAGCCTCTCAATTATTTTTGGATTGTCGAGCAAGACGCAGTGGTTGAGTGGGCTCT
>NZ_CAXSMM010000006.1:0-78954 GCF_964238605.1 Streptococcus parasanguinis
GGATTAAGATTAGTTTCTATCAATCTAAAGTATCAAGATATTTTTTTATCGTATGATGAAGATCCTAGAATTGTAGGAATTATTGTTGGGAATTTTGTACCAATGAGACTCTAACAGTAGTTTTCTTACGTTGATTTTCTATTTCTGATAATTATGTAACAAAGAATATAGAAATCTCTTACTTTGTAACCCTATGCGCCACCCTTTAAAAATTTAGATAAATTACAAATGTTACAAAAATATTTCAAAAAAACTTGACATTCTATAACTTTGTAATATAATAGCTAATATAAATTTAGGTGAGGTATTATAATTATGAAAAAATGGACAAGTTTAGCACTTTTAGGCTTAACTTCTGCAACTCTACTAGTAGCTTGTGGTTCTAAAAAAGAGGAGAACAGTTCTTCTGTAAAAGAAACACAGACTTCTATGAAATCTGGTCAGAATAAAACAAATCAGTCTTCTAAAAAGAAAAATACAAAAGCTACTGAATCTAGTCCAGAAGAAACAACACAATCAAGTCAAACAACCACAGCGTCTAATACAACAAGTGGTGACAAAGCTACAGATTCATCTCAAATGGTTCCTGCAGAGCTGGTAGGGACTTGGACAGGTACAACTGAAATCGCAAAAGATGTCCAAATGACAGTGGCTGCGGACGGAACGGTAACTACGACAGCAAACTTTTATCAAGCAGATGTGAACCCAATTCGTACAGCAACGACTAGAGCAAAAGCTGTTCAAGCTTCTGGTAATATCTATTACTGGGAAACAGACGAACCTGGAGCTTTTGATGCCCTTCTTCCAGGTATTGCTGGACTTGGGGGAGCCAATGCCAAGGTAAAAGCCGGTTTCATTTTGGAAGAGGGCCATTATACACCAATTGTGTTTGTAACAGGTCTCAATGAAGATTTTGATTACAGCAAATACAATGATTTCCGTGTTTCACTCACAAAATAAAGACATATTCAACGCCTTAAAATTGATAACACCCCAAAAGTTAGATTTCCATCTATCTTTCAGGGTGTTTTCTAATAACCTAATATAAATAAGAAATCCAAACTTCATCGCTCTATTTCTACTTATTATACTGTCGAAGTGCTTTATTATATGCTTTACTTCCTTTTTGGTAATATTCATGTTCTATTCCAGATATATCGACTGTAATGGTGCCATCCTTAACTTTATATTTTACTGTTGAATCAGCTCTACCTTCTCCTGATAAAAGGAAGGTGTTACTTTCTTGATCAATTGTAAAACTATCAGCTTCTCCGTGTTTTATTGAACCTCTATTCCCTTTTATAATAAATGCTAATTCATTTCTTTCACTTGATATCCAATAGTATTCGCCATCCAGAGATTGTTGCTTATTTTTAGTACAAGCAATTAGCGTAATTATTGATAATGACAACAATAATATGCTAACAAATTTTCTCATGTTTCTCGCCTCATTTTATAATATTACTATACCAAAATAATGTTACAAAACTGTATCAATGTCTGTTATAATGGAAATTTCAACTAATGTCCATTATAACAGACATTAGTACATTTTAAAAAAGATCTATATTTGGCTATAGTTTTACTAAATCTCTACGACTATAGATTAAAAATGTATACACTTCTATTTTACAAGTTCAACTTAAGAAAATCCAAATTACAACCATTTAACAAGTAATATGAAAAAGAGTTCTACACTTTCAGTAGAACCCTTCTTATTACCAGTATTTTGATTACCTAGTTTTTTCTATTTTAACGCTTCTTTAATTTCACCAACTGTTGCAGCAACACTTTTATCGTGGAATGATTTTAGTTCCTCATTGCCATTTTCATCAGTTGATTCCACAGGATTACTATAGTCATCAGTTAAGCTAGTTGTATAACCTCCTGATTTATCTGCAATAATCAATTTACTGTCTGGTAAATCAGAAAAGTAGTCATTAATTTCTTTTTCTGATTTACCTTTTAATAAATCTTTATAAATTTCTATAGTTTTGTTTTCTCTTGTTATGCCACTAGTAGTCTCTGCAATAGCTGGTTTAAATAAAACATATGAAACCAAACCCAATGATAAAACTGAGAGAGTTACTAACATTTTTTTCTTTGCCATCTTTCTACCTCCTATATTAAACAGGATTACTTACTTTATATCTTGATCCTGTTTTAGGATTATATGTTTTGAAAAATGTTCCCCGTCGACTATTTACAGCTACATACCCACCATCATTTACTACAACCGAAATACCATATCCATCTTCTACTAAACCACTATCGCCTTGAGCTTGCCAATACAAGTAGTCTCCACTACCTCTAGATGGTTTAAAGCGTTCTTCACCATAGCGCCAACCTCTTGCATAAAACGGATTAGATTGATACTCTTGATTTGGATATAAGACATGCACGCGAGTCGGAATCCAAGCACCAAAGAATGTAGTGCCAGAAGGAGTTTCTTGGTTTTGGGAAATATCTTGCGTAGCTAGATATTTTTTATAGTCAGCTACCTTCATTACCTTTCCTTCACTAGCCACCTGTTCTGACGGAAAATTATCGCTCCCATCTTTGTTAGTTATAATACCTCCTCCAGGGGTGGTTAATACATATTGATCATCCTCCAGACCTTGAGTTACTTGTTCAATCTGTTGACTTGTCATTCTTTCTTCTGCTTTAACGATAGTTCCTGTACACAACATAACACTTGCACCAGCAACTAATCCCAATGCTAATAATTTTTTCATTTTTCCTACTCCTTAGTAACTTATGTACAGCTGTATATAATTATAACTACAATAATAAATTTATAAAAATTTAGCCTAACAAATTTTATGTTATACAAACCAATGTACTCACCTCCAATTGCTATCTAACATAACAGCAATCCTATATAATTACATAGTGATAATTAAGGAACACGAGAAAATAACACCTGATCGCTTCCCAAAATATTTTCTTTTTATTTGCTTTTCATCTAACTAAAGTATACAATACATTCAGAATTACCAATTATTTTTTTAACTATTTTCAAGTTGTTTTAGAGGTTATATTATGAGATATGATTTTGGTAAAATTTATAAAGAAATTCGAAAATCAAAAAATTTAAGACAGTCAGATGTGTGTGGAAATGTATTGTCTACTACAACTCTTTCTAAGATAGAAAATGGGAATGTTGTTCCAAAGTATGAGAACATGGCTTTCTTACTTCAACAAATCAATATGAGTTTTGATGAATTCGATTATATATGTAATCTTTATCGTCCTAATAAACATACTGAAATAATTAATGATATAAGTAATCTTCATACAATTAGCGGAACAGAACAACTTGAATATATTATAAATAAATGCGAGTCTTATCTAAAAACCAATTACGATATCTCTATTCAAAAATTTTACTATTCTTTGAAGATAATACTTCAAATTAGAGAGCATGGACTATCCAACAAGGATTTACTGACGAAAGATCTTGTAAGTTGTTTGTGGAATGATCTAGAGCATCATGATACGTGGTATGAATCAGATTTTAAAATTTTAAATTCTATTCTTTTCTGCCTTCCTTTAGAGACAATTATAGATACTACACAGTTAGTACTTCAAAGACTAGAAAAATACTCTAATTTCCATGATATATTACCCTTAAAGCTTGCAATACTATCCAATCTGTCTACTGTTTATTTTTATTATAAACACTTTCCTATGTGTAGTTATATCTGCTCAATAGTTGTTGAGACAGCAAAATTACTTAAGCGATATGATGCAATTGCTTTTCATTCAATTAGAATTGGAATATGTGATTCCAACGAGGAGCTAATACAAAAAAATATTGAAATACTTCGATTACTTGAGGAAACCGATCTATTAAAAATTATTGAACATGAAATAGCTTCATTACATGCCAATGAAATACTAGATGATAAGAGAATCCCGTGGATGTTGTAATTTTTGTACTCTAATGTTATATATTGAGGTAGTTTCTTTTTCAATATCTTTCTTTGCTAAAAGAACTTTGTAAGATACTTTACATCTATTTAAGAAATTTTGATTCAAATTTTATGAAATCAATCAGTAAATATCGTTCTGAAAAGTCTCGATATTAAGCTGCTTTTAGTCCAACTGAAACCCATACTTTCAAAACCAGTTCTTAAGAAAGGAATATTTCGATAATTAGCTACACCATTCAACTACTTTTAACTGTTATTTATTCAATAGTAATTTTTTACATTGACACTAAACTATTTGAAAACAAAGAATTCTAAATCTATAAAAAGTACAAAACAGTAACAATTCAAATGGTGTGAACTTTTTGGTGAAATCTAGCTCAATTCGTTTATTTTTAGGGTAAAATTCACACCATTCAATTGAAAGTTATTCAATTAGATGAAATATTTCTTTCTTAAAAACATGTGGAAACATTGATATTAAGCATATATTGAAATTCATTCAAATACGAGGTGTTCAAAACAGATATTACAATTTATAAGTAAAAGAACAAATAACAAAAAGAGGAACTTCACACTAAAGTTCCTCTTCTTTTAAATATCCTAATCATTATTTTTATTTTAAAAAAGGTAGTGAAAAAGGTAGAGTTTTAACTTGCATCACTACAATACAAAACTCTTTGGGTGTATTTATTTTCATCACAAATTTTACTTATTTATTTATATTTTCCTAAAGACCTTCTAAATGTACATTAAAGTAGAAAAAGCACGTCATTGGATCTTTGAAAAACATTACACTATTTTTATTCGTATGTTAACTTGATTGAATCTTTTTCTTCAAGCATTTTTTTAATGTTAATGACAGGTAATAAGAAGTTTGGGAACTCATTACCACGAGTGATCATGTCAGATACAATAGGCCGAATATAGGACCAAAGAATTGCTAAACCATTCTCTTTAAGAAAAGTTTCAAAACTAATATCAAATTCTGTTTTGTCGTATATAAACGAAAATTCTCCAACAATATCTACAATAAGCTCAAAAGCAGAATCATCTGAATGTATATTTCCTTGCTTTGTTATTAAGTTAACGTAAGCAAGATTTTCAGACTTTCTTATTAAAATTTGTGCAGATAATTCAGGTTTTAAATTAATAGTACTATTTGTTTGATCAAAACTAGGATTTCTTCGATATGATACTTCATTTAAAAAATAATCTTTAAATTGTAAAGAGGACATTAAGCTGCCACCTCACTACTTTCTTTTGTTGTAATTAAGTTTTCAGAATCTATTGGGAAATATGAAAAACATGATTTCTTGTTTTTTATAATATATTTAGACATTGCATCTACTTTATTTATAGAATTCAAATCATAAAAATCATTTTGATTATCTAATTGAGAGGTAAAATGTATTTCATCTTTATATTTTTTAGGACTTCCTGACATATTCAAATAATAATCAAATTCATTGTTTACTGAATAGATTTTGTTGGCCTTAATATTTTCAACTAATTCTTGAAACATTGGAGAATCCATCAAAGAAAATTCTTCAGTTCCTAAAAAGTTTGATAATAAACTCATAAAAGCCTCCTTATTTATAAAATATTTGTAATACAATTTAAATCACGGATACAAATTTCTTCTCCATTCTTGCCGTTAATCACTGGTAAAAATGAAATATCAGTATATGTTTTGGACTGTACGGCTTTAAAATTCTTTCCATACTGAGACGCTAAATCAAGTAGCAGTTCAATAATTAACCCTTGATTTTGGTTAAGAAGAGTAGCTCTATTTTTGGCTCCGCTATCTGAAATACCTGCAATCTCACGTTCAATTTCAATATATGCCTTTTGTCGATATTCATCTAATAGACTTTGGTTTGTTGGGTCATCTAAAATAAAAATATTGTCTATAGATTTTATAGTGATTTCGGCATTAACTAATCCGGGCGTAACCCCAGGTTTGCTTAGTTCAAATGATTTATACTTTGCTACATAAGCAGAAGCAATAGTTTTACCAGTATCGTTATTAAAAGGCAGAAAAAAGTAAACACCATTACCCAAGTCGTTCGGATGTCTCTGTTTACTAATACCAGGTTCATATTTTTTATAAGAAAAACCAGCAGATAGGATCTTATTTTTCCTTTTATTGGTGGTGCCGTGCCACCCGCTATATTGTAGCATAGAACCTCCTGATAAAGCTACTACCTTGATTATACTGTTAAAGATTATATAATTCAACCATTAAGGCCTTTTTTGAAAAAATTCTAAACTATTATTAAGTAGGTAATTTTGTATTTGACTTACATTGTACAAAAGTAGTTGAAAAATCTCTGAGAACATTCCTATATCAATAATGAGTTTTTTACAATTGAAACTATAATGTAGGATTTTTTTAACTGTAGTAATGTTATAAAATTAATCTTACCAATAAAGTATCTATAGATCTTTGTATACCTAAAATTTTATAGTAACATTATAAAATTTACATTAATTGTAAAGTGATTTATTATAGCTAAATATAATAGTCTCTAATTAGTTTTTTTTAATTTGTGCAAGTCGTTCTATTAAAATATCGACTGCTTCATTCTTTCGGTTAGGATCTAATTTCGTATAGATATCCATTGTGGTTGAAATAGATCTGTGTCCCATACGTTCTTGCAGTTTTTTCCAATTTGCTCCAGCGTTGAGCATTAAAGACGCATGAGTATGGCGGAATATTTGAAAACCATAATTAGGTAAACCTAACTCTTTTGATCGTTTAATAAGAGTAGCTCGCTCATTTCGATGGGGAAATGTACCTTAAACAGATAAGAGGCTTGCCAAAAACTTTATCTGGAAATAATTTCCCTAATTTAGACTAAAATAAAATGCATAATATCAGTTTTTTGAATACCTGATATTATGCGTTTTTAATTTCAAAGACTTTTAGGAATTACTTGAACTCTCAAATCCCATATATGTTTTTCTGAGTTACATGAAAAGTTTAACTTAATTTGACAAACTAGAAATTATTTGAGTAGATTATTTTCAAAAGAAGACGAGGTAGATCAAAAAACATTTGACACCTTTTATATAAAATTTGTATCTTTCTGGACATATATTTGAATTTTTAATTTAATCATGTTACAATTAAAATTGAAGTCAAAACCAATTAGAAAAGGAATATCCAAACGTGGGTACATTATTAGCAACCAGATTAAAAAATAGACGAAAAGAATTAAAATTGTCCCAGCGAGAATTGGCCGAAGGCATTTGTAAACAGGGGCAAATTAGTCGATTAGAGAGTGGAGAGTTCACTCCGGGGGCGGATTTTTTGCATGCACTTGCTAAGAAATTAAAAGTTAGTATGGATTATTTTTTTGATGAGCAGATTGTTGAGGAGGTTGATGAGTTAGCAGAGTTTAAGAAATTAGCACATACATTTATCATAAATAGAAATTATGAGTCTTTGAAATATATATATGAATTAGAAAATGTAAAGTCTCATCGTTTATCTCTAGCAGATAAATTTTATATGGAGTGGATAAAATCTCTGATAGATTTTTATTTCTATGGGCAACAAGAGGAGGCAGTTGAAAGATTGGAGAAGGTGCTGTCACAGTTAAGTATTTCTGATATGAACTATCTCCAAGTTTCAAATACTCTATTCAATTTTTATTACGATATTGGAGATTTAACGCGATTTGATGAGATTCGAGAAACATTAGAGTATCAAGTAAATCAACTCAATTTAAATACACTTGAAGAGTTAGAACTATTTATTAAGTTCAACTATAACGTTTGTAGATATCTATGGCTGCAGAATAATATTGAAGAAGCTATTACTAAAATCACAACTACTATAAAGCAGTGTCAGGCTTACAGAACAACTTATCTTTTAGCTGATTTGTATTTATTGATGGGAAATGTAAGTAAGGACTTTTCTTCTAAGATTTCGGTAAAAGAATATTTTGAGACAGCACATTTTCTTTATAAATTGGATGAAAATATGTCAATGGCTTTGAAAGTCGAACATTACATTGCAAATATGGCAGAATAATGAAGACGATGTTCAATTGAGCATCGTTTTTTTAATATTGCACAGATACAAAAATGAGTTATATAAAAAAAAAATAAAAAAAGTTTATAAAATATATTGACAACATGATGCTGGAGTGCTAAAATAAATGCAAGAAAATTAAAGGAGAGATATATGAGAAGTCTGTTTAGGAAAATTGCTACAATGCTAGTTATTGGATTAATTCTGCTAGGGATTGTAGGGAAACCTCAAATTCATAAAATGGCTACAGAAATTGATCCGGGTCCAGCTAATATTATTCGCAGATGAAAATTAAGCTAGCAAATCGTATTTTTATATCTTATTTTGTCTTTACTTAGTAAGGAAATATCTACATTGTTGGAACTATATTATCTTATTTAATAATGTGAGTTTTAATATTATGTAGTAGAAGAAGGAGGAAAAGAAAATGACTGTTGTTGCAGTACAAACATTCCCTGGTCATCGTGTAGGAGGCCGTTAATTACACTGGAGTTTGGAGCTTACTAACTCCAAACTCTGTTTTGTATAGATTACTACTTTTCAAAATGGAGGTTATCTAAGTGAGAGTAAAGAGAACTCTTCAGCCTTATGTGTTGAATGATAAAATAAAATTTGGTTTTGGAAATGTTTCTCTTGAGAGGGATATTGATTGTAATGAGATGAATATCAACTTGATTAAAAAGTTAGACGAGGATGTTGACATTCAACAGTTATCTATTGAAGAGCGAAAAATTGTAAAATTTATGTTATCAAAAGGATTGTTAACTAATAATCAATACGATGATACAAAATACTCTCGTAATATCAACTTTTTTGAATGGATAGATCTTTCTAAAAACTTAAATCCATGTGAGTATCAGAAAAGGCTATTAGAATCTACAGTGTTAATTGTCGGTGTAGGTGGCATTGGTTCTACGGTTGTGGAAATATTAGCTCGATTAGGAGTAGGGAGATTCATTATAGTTGATTTTGATATTGTAGAAGAATCAAATCTGACTAGACAAAGCGGTTTTAAAAAATCTGATATAGGTAAATCAAAAGTAGAGGTAATACAAAGAAATATTCAAGCAATTTCTGATTCAAAAGTTGTGACTATATCCAAACAGTTGAGATGTAAGAATGACTTAGAGAAACTTTTTAAATCATATAGTTTTGATATTGCACTATGTTGTGCTGATACTCCAAGTATCGAAATTGACTATTGGTTTGATGATTTAGCACATAAGTATAATAAACCAATTATAGTGGGTTCCTACGCATCTACAGTAATAAACTATTTGCACATTATTCCTGGAGAAACTCTTTCTTTAAGAGAGTTCTATGGGAATTTTATGATATCAGATGATCATATTTTAAATAGTAAGACACCGTACAGTGTAATTTCACCGATATCGTATATGGCAGCAGCAATTATTTCCTACAAAGTATTGGATTCCTTGACAGGATTATTAAATATAACAAATTATATCCAAATCGATTGTATGAATTTCGAGGTATATCAACATGATATTAGAAAAATTCAGTAGTAACTTTAAAAACTTGATATTAGGTAGATCTTCTAGAAATATTGCAGATAGTTTTTACTTCATTGCATTGTCGATTGGGTTAATCAAAGTTTATAATATTGAAGCTGGTCAGTTATCTTTATTTACTCTAATAGGTTTTATCCCTAACTTACTTGCCGTTTTTTATGGAAGTTTTGTAAATAAAATCCAAAGAGATAAAGTCTGGCTAGTAACTTTTCAAGTTCTTCAACTTTTTATAATTTTCATTACTATTCTATGCTTAAGATATCGCTTTGAAGTATTCTATCTTTATATTTTTAATTTTTTGTTTAGTTTATCAACAAATCTACTCAACACATTACAAATGAAGATTGTTCCAGAAACATTAGAAAATGATGAAGAAACGATAAACAAATCTATAGATGTTCAGTATATGGCTTCAAATGTGTTAGACATTATTAGTAACCTGTTTGCCTCGTTACTGTTAGGAGTGTTATCCTATTTTGTTGTTTTCAATATGAGTATTCCATTTTTTGTAGCTGCGATATACTTTATGTTGAAAATCAGGTTAGATATACCTGATAAAAAAAAGTCAGATGGTATGTCTGAAAATATAGAAAGCGAAAGTGAATCAACTTTTCAACTCTTGGACACAATTTCTGCTTTTCGAGAATCAAAATTTGCGTCTTTTATTGTAATTACAGAGTCAATTTTAAGTGGTGGAACAGATCTACTTTTAACTTTAGCCCCCTTATATCTTGTATCGGAAGGAATTCCCATTCAGTATCTTGGGTTGGTATTGGCAGTACAACGATTAGCAGATTTGACAGGTGCTTTTGTGGCACCTAGGATAAAAATATCATATAAAAAGTTTTTCTTTATTGATTATATTGTATCGGGCTTCTCTTTATTCTTAGTATTTGTAATACCAATTCCATTGATTAAGCTTTTGCTATTTGGATTATCCTTTATAATTATTGGTATATCTGGTAATATGTTTGAAAAAATGATTTATTCTGAATATAACTATGAAAATATGGGGTTAATCTACTCTACTAATTCAAGCTTATATGCTTTATTTTCAATTGTATTCTTAATAGTTCCTCAATTTTATTCGGATATACATATTCTAGGAATAACGATAAATATATTTACGGTATTAGTAGGATTTTATTTGTTATTTATTAACAATCCATTTAAGGAAAGTGAGGGAATAGAAAATGAACCAGAAAGTTATGCAGAATAATTTTAAAAAAGAACATAAAGTTGATCAGCGGTCTAAAAATATATCTACGAGACAGAATAATGGAAGTTTTAAAAAAGCTAGAAAATTTCAAGTTAAAAATAAAGGAAATAGATAGAAATCGACTACTCTGAACTGCACCCCAAAAGTTAGACAGAAAAAATCTAACTTTTGGGGTGCTTTTATTATGTATGAGGATATAGTTAAAATATATGAATTGAGAAAGCAAGGGGAGAGCTTTAGACGTCTTTCTAATCAATTTGGGATAAACATTTCTAATCTTCAGTACATGATTAAATTGATTGATCGTTATGGAATAGAAATCGCAAAAAAAGTAAAGAATCGTTCTTATTTTCCTAAATTAAAATAAGAAATTATTGATAAAGTTCTCCTGGAAGATTGTTCATAAAAAAGTGTATCTTTAGCTAGAGAAAATCACATAATCTAAATAAAACAGAAGACACGAAATATTTATAATATGTAAAAGGTAGTTCAAAAATATAGAACTACCTTTTGTTGATAATAATGAAATTAGATACTTGTTCTTTTAAAATAAATAGAGTAAAAATTTCTAGAGGGGAATCATCAAACTGCTTTGATTTAGCTATAGTTATTTTACTTTTGTGGTCGAGAACGAATGGAAGATATGGGATTACACAGAGTGAGTATTTCTTTTTGTTTTGATTGAGACACATGAGTATAGATCTGAGTTACAGAAATAGAACTATGTCCAAGTATTTGCTGTATATAACGAATATCTACATCTTTATCCAGTAGCATTGTAGCAAAGCTGTGTCTGAACATATGTGGCGTGATAGTTAAAGATAAGTTGTTTTTCTTAACCAGCTTCTTTAAAATTAGACGTACGCTTTGTTCTGACAGTGCTTTAAGAGGATGAGTTCAAGTAAATGTTGCACTTATTCTTGCAATTTATCATGTACTCATAAATTAGCCCTTCGTCACTTATCAATTCCTCCCAGTTCTCTCAACCGTTCCTGTCCCAACTTCAACATCTCTTTTTCCACCTTATTCCATTTTCCAAATAGGCATTCGTGTAGGACTACTGCTGCTGATGTTTCGTCTACTTGCGAATCATAAACACACGATTGATCTCTTCGGTAAATTTGAACTTGATTAAAAATCTTGTCATTTTCTAACTCTCGTAAGTTATCAACTAAATGTTCTACAATTCCATCATGGTGCTCTTTGGGAGTTGCTCTAGCTTGACGAGGATCTATAGCATAGAGCTCTTCATAACGTATCAAGGTACTGAGATAGGACAATTCTGGCTTAGTCGCAATCAGTGCAAGAGAGACTTGGTAACCTCTAGTTGTCAATAATTGGGCCGTTTTTCGAGGAACTTCTGTTGTTCTCAAAGTGCCCTCAATTAACAAATGATAGCCTAATTTACTCAATTCATCTACGAGATATTCAACCATTCGACCCGCAAATACTTTAGTATAATCCACACTATCTTTACCATACTTTTCCTGTAGGCCAAGGTAGTTCGGATGAAAAGAGCGATAACTATCTCCATCAATGATAATGATATTTCCTTGAAATTCCCTTTGTTTCACACGATGAATCGTTGTCTTACCAGCGCCACTCTGTCCACCGAGCAAAATAGCTTTAGGCTGAGATGAAGTTGTTTTACCACGAGTTAAAGAACGAATGAGTCGTTTGGAGGCTTGTTCAAAATTATCTGGACTAAATTCTTCTAGTTTCATTAAGCCACCACCAGATGACTAGCTTGTTCTAGCATACGTTCAATGCCATCCAAATAGCCATTATATCGCTCTAAATCCTCAAAAGTTGCAACAAGATAAATCCTCGTGTTAATCAAATCAGACAAATCATCGCTCATTAGAACCCAAGGATTCAAAGTATCATCAAATGCAATTCCTTGGTCATCTTGAAAACGATAAAGTTGCGCTAAGATATTCGCCCCTCGTTCTTTAATCACTTCAATTTTCAGAGTTAATTGATAATCTTCTACTGGTGTGAGCATTTTTTCCTCCCCTACGATATCGATATACGAAACATTAAATTTCTTGCAGATACGATCTATTAATTCTGTCGAAATTCGACTTGTCCCATTTTCATAACGACTCAGACTATTTCGAGAGATACCAACAATCTTTGCGAACTCAGGCTGAGTTAGGTTATGTGCCTTGCGTAACGTTTTAATATTTTCTCCGATCATGAGGGTCCTCCTTAAATTATTCCTATTATATCACAAAAAGAAAAAACGCACCAATTTTGGTGCGTTTTCAAATCTGGTAGATGAATCTTTAATTTAACCAACTGATCTCAGTATGTTAAAACTAATCCAAATATATAATTTTATCAAAAAGAGATCTTATATTTTTATCTAGATGATGGCTTACAAAAATAACAGTTTTTTCTGTCATTGAGAATAGATGTTTCTCAATTTGATATCGTCTTTCTTTATCAATAGCATCAGTTGCCTCATCAATAATCAAAATTGGTTTTTCTTCAAGGTATGCTCTAGCTAAACTAATTCGTTGCTTCTGTCCACTAGAAATGTCTTGGCTAATTTCTGATAAAGTAGTTTCCAATCCATGATTCAATCCATTAATCCAGTCTCTTAAATAAAATAATTCCAATGCTTTTTCGATTTTTGAATCTTCTATTTCTCGGCCTAATGTCAAATTAAATAAAATGGATTCGTTAAAAATATGATCTTCCAAACTAACATAAGAAATATTTTCATGAAGATCCTTGAAATTTATATTTTTTGAATCGATATTGTCATAGAAGATGTGGCCTTTCGAAATTGGGATTTCACCATTAATGGCCTTCAATATAGTTGATTTTCCTGAACCTGATGACCCTGATATTGCATACTTCTTATTTTTTTCAATTATAACATTTAAATTATCTAAAACAATTTTGCCGTCACGTTCAATAGTTACCGACTGAAGTTCTACTTTATCTATAAATTTCTTCCAAGTTTGTTTATTAACATTACTTTCATTAATCCTTTGATCACCTTCCAATTCAAACTTTTCAAATATTTTGTTTACAGTTTTAAACTCAGCGTAATTTGCCGTTAAGCCTGTTAAGCCAGCAAATATAATTGATGAAAAATATTGAGAAGAAGATACAGCACCAATCGGAATTAATCGGTTAAAATATAAGACCCCTGCGTGGGTCAACATGGCAATTTGACTCACAAAACTAGTCCCATTTTGAACAGACATAAGCCCACCAAAAGTTTTTGAATATGAAACTCTGGACTTCGAATATTTTTTTGAATAAGATAAAATTTTTACCATTAAAAAATGAAGTTGATTAGCATTGGATAACATTCGAAATCCACTTAAAGAATCATCAATTGCTTTAACTAATTCTTCATTCTTCTCAGTAAAGTAAACAGCTTTATTCTCCATTTTCTTTGTAAATATTTTAGGGAGATTTACCATTAAAAGGAAGAATATCAAAATTGTAAACAATAATGAATAATGGAAACTAAAAAAGGCAATAATTGCAAAAATGATATTTAATGCTTGACTAATCATTAATTCAAGTGTTTCAAAGCCAAGATCTCGAATAGTATTAAGATCATTTGTCAGCCATGAGGTATAGGCGCTAACACTTTTTGAGCCAAAACGTATCACACCCTTACTTTCAATACTTTTTACAATATCTTTACGTATTTCGGTACACATTTCTTGTATAGCTTTTTCACTTGCTTTTGAGTTTTGATATATTTGCAATACCCATATTAAATTTACAGCTAAAATCGCTCCACTTAAATACAAAAATCCCTGTAAATCAAAATTTACAATTGTAGAAATTGCTTTTGCACTCAATATACCATTTAAATAAACACATAATGAATTAATAAAAATCCAAAACAACCATATAGAATTACTTCGTTTGCATCTAATTAAATAAGTTTTTAATGTCATATTCCAGCCTCATTTAAAAATTCCAAATATTTCTTCACAAATTATTATCTTATGTTTAAGTGCAACATATGATAATAAAGTTCCTATTTTGTCACTTAATACTCCTCAAACACTATATTCATTATGTACTTTGTTATTGAAATAATTTCTTTCCAGTAATCTACAATACTCTTTGAATATCTTTTGTTGAATACTTATCATCGCACGAATAGAGCAAGTCAGCTAACCCATGACAAAAACAAATCCTTCTTGATCTCCTCCCTTTTGTATTATTGCATTTTATTTTAGCACCTCATGCATAACAAGTCAATACATAATATAATCATTTTGTATCTATTTATAATTAGATGCTTTTTTGTATTTTAAAACGATGTTATTTAAAAACATCGTTACATATTATTCCGTCAATTTTAAAATATACTGCTCTACTTTTAGCATCATAGGGATATTCTCATCAAGTTTGTACAAAAAACGGGCAACTTCATAATTTTCTAATGTGTTATCTTTTGATGAAATACTTTTACTTATATTTCCCATTAATACATATAAATCTGCTAATAGATAGGTAGTTCTATAATCTTTACATTGTTTAATTGTAGTAGAAATTCTAGAAATTGCTTGTTCAGTATCTTTTTGGAGCCATAAATACCGGCATACGTTATAGTTAAATTTGATTGACAATTCTAGTTCTTCTATCGTATTTAAACTCAATTGGTTAACTCTTTCCTCTATTCGATCTCTAATTTTATTAAATCGTTCTATACTCCCAACTTCATAATAAAAATTAAATAATGTATTAGAGAATTGAAGATAGTTCAAATCAGATGTACTTAGTTGCTCAAGTACTCCCTCTAATTTTTGAACTGCCTCGTCTTTCTTTCCATAAAAATAAAAATCAACAAGTGTTTTTATCCACTCCATATAAAGTTTATCAGATAAAGATAAACGATGGGTCTTAATATTTTCTAATTCAAGTATATATTTTAAAGACTCATAATTCCGATTCATAATAAAAATACGTGCTATTTTTTTAAATTCTGTTAGCTCGTCTATTTTCTGTTCAACATGTTCTTCAAAAAAATAATCCATACTGATTTTTAGTCTGCGTGATAAAGCATACAAGAAGTCTGCCCCTGGAGTATATTCTCCACTCTCTAACCGACTAATTTGACCTTGTTTGCAAATCCCTTCAGCCAATTCTTTTTGTGACATTTTTAATTCTTTTCGTCTATTTTTTAATCTTGTTGCTAATAATGTACCCACGTTTGGATATTCCTTTTCTAATTGATTTTGACTTCAATATTAATTGTAATATGTTTAAATTAAAAATTCAAATATATGTTCAGAAAGATATAAATTTTATATAAATGTTAGTCGATGTTCCATTTTAGAAATCTATATCTCCCAATAAAATGAAATTCGATTTGCTATAAATAAGAATTCTTCGAAGGATCTAGTTCGCAAGATGATATCAGTGTGATTTTATATTTGGTTGGTATCTTAATTCATTTATTGATGTTATTTTTTCCTGATAAATTTCAAGAATAAGGCAGAATTCATAATCAAGTACAATATGTCATATTCGAAAAAAATATTGATAGAAATTGAAAAGCATCTGAACAGTTATACAAATCAACTGTTCGGATGCCATTTACATTTATTTTATCAAACTTTAAATATCATTTACGGTTTCTGTAAATAAGCATACTAACCGACAAAATTATAGTAAGTAGAGCACTCATCAATAATATTATTTTACTTTTAGTAAATATATCTACAACTTGTAAAACAGAGACCAAACTAACGAAGAAAAGTATAATTTCCATAACTCTATTCTTCTGTGACTCATTAAATTGATTTCTATCCTTTAACAAATCGTATTCCTCCTGCTTAATTTTTTCTATATATTCATCATGCTTGAAATAAGAACTTTCTTTTAAATGATTAAATAAATCAAAAATAGCAATATGATTTATTCGATAGATATATAGAAAAGATCGTTTATAACCGTGAACCCACTCGTTAAATTTTATTAGTTGTTTATCATTTGAAAGTTGGAATTTTTCCAGCCCATCCATAATAGTCTCATCTAGACACACTAACTGAAAGAATGGAGTGGCTGAAGATAAAAAGAAACTGGCTTGTCTTAAAAAATTTGATTCAAATTTGTCAGAATCATCCTCACTCCATACTATATAATTTGCTCCTTTATTTATATAATTAATACTACCTAAATTATAATAGTTGGTTAAATAGTTTTTTGATTTAATTTCTGAAGATACATTGTTAACACTATAGGGAGCATTTATCATCCATGTATACAGTTTTTTATTTTTAAAAAAATCCATTTTATTCATCTGCTTCATATTTGTAACAAAATGTAAATAAAATATACTCTCAGTTAACTTCAATCCTCCGTTTATGGAGGAAAGTTCTTTTTTTATATACTTCAATATATCATCAAGTTGATGTTTAGTATTTAAAGAATACTCTCTATCACTCTTTTCAAAATCAGGAAATATTTGCCATCTCATCATTGTAATCGGATGAAAAAAGTCAAATCTATAGAATGATGATCTTAAATCTTCAAATAATTCTATGACTATTGATCCGTTTTGAAAAACAGTGAGTGTCACAAAGAAAAAATGTAATTCTTCCTCACTATCCACTTCTATTAAAGGAGCAAAAATAAATTTAACAAATTGATTAGATTTAGAACTAAAAAGACAATTTTGTTTTCCTTTTTCTAATCTTGCAAAATATAAGTCTAAATAATAATTAGTTTTCTCATCCACTTTGTTTTTTAAATGTTGCAACTCTTTGGGAATTTTCCATGGCTTATATTTCTTTTTTAAAAGAGTATTATTTTTTGTACCTATTAGTGTCATAATCGTAGCCGGATGATTTTCAAATTTTTTAGTAATTATCTCTATTAGTTTATTGTTGTCTATCTTATATAAATCTGTGCTCAACATATAGAAAGAGGTGATTTTCACTTCTTCTATTTTTTTTGAAATCTCAGGAATTTTTTCAAAAGCAGTATTCTCTTTTATCTTCTGCATATTTTCTACCTTTTATTATCTTATTTCATTAATTATATCAAAATATAATTCAATAAAATGATAATCAAATAAAAAGTTATGTAATGTACTCAAACTAATTTTTAGAAGTTTAGAAAGATTCATTCTATCAACTCTTACTAAATTACGTTTAATAATTTCTGAAATTGATTTATTATTATTTATAATAATAAAAGTAATTAACATAAAAGAGACCCTTAGGCCTCTTTTTCTCTCCTTCAAATACTCTGTCACTGTCCATTTACTGTCCAATATAGTGTAATACATCTAAAAATTGTTGATTTTATCGAATGCAAAATCGCTTAAAATCAGTATTTTGATAAATAACAAGACTTTAAGAATCTTAAATTAAGTCTTGCATATTCATCATAGCAATTACATTCCTTCCAACTTCTGAAATTTACAGTTCATTATACCATTTTTTAGACGCTTGGAAAAGCTTTGGTGAGGGAACTCTGACATCATGCCTGCTGTTTCAGGCAATTTCATGAAGAGAGAAAAGAGTTTTGAAATCTGTGGGCCTCATCTTCCTTTAAAAGCCAGAATGTCCTTTCAAATACTCCTCTTCTTCCTTGGTCGAAGGCCGTCCTAAGATGGCATTCCGATGTGGATAACGCCCAAATTGTTGAAGAATGTCCATGTGCATCTTCTCATACTTCAAACGCTTTTCTAAGCCCGGTTGATCAAATAGGCGCAGGGCTTCTTCATGAATGACTAAGGACTCAGAATGCATAAAAGGCATGTAGAAAAATCCTCTTTGTACAACTGGTAGATCCAAGGCTTGCTCTAAGCCTTCTTGGGCCAAGACCAAGGCCAGGGAATCTGTCGCAAAAGCTTGGGCAGTCCCTCGAAAAATATTGCGAGGAATTTGGTCCAAGAGCAAAATCTCTGCTAAACGCCCTTCTGCCGTAGCCCGCCAGTGAAACAATTCCCCACGACTGGCCTTCCAATAAAGTTCCTCAAAGCGCTCCCGCATTTCTTGATCCAGTGCTTCTGATTTTTTGAACCAATCCTCTGGCTTCAACTCTTCGAACCAGAACCTTATCACTTCCTTCATTGCTTAACCTGCCATAATTTTTTCTTTTGTTTTTTCATCCAATGCATCATTCATCCGGCCGTACTTATATCCAGCCAAATCCAAGGCTACATAGGTAAATCCGATTTTTTTCATGTAGTCATTGATCTTGTCATGCAGTTGGATGGCTTTAAGCAGATGGTCTTCTTCCACTTCGATGCGCGCCAAGTCTCCATGCACACGCACACGGACTTGCTCAAAGCCAAGTCCTACAAGGAACTCTTCCCCTTCAAAAACCCGTTGTACATTTTCTGAAGTGATTTTCACTCCGTATGGGAAGCGTGAGGCAACGCTACAAGATGGCACCTTATTCCAATTGGAGACCCCTCTTTCCTTGGCCAATTGACGAATTTCTGTCTTATAGAGGCCGGCTTCTTGCAAGACACTGCGGACACCCGCTTCGTCCCTAGCCTTGATACCAGGGCGAAAATCGTCGATATCATCCATAATATTGCCGTCTACCAATTGCTTAAAGCCCAGTTCTGTAACTGAATCCTTAATAGTTTGGTACATCAATTGTTTGGTGTAATACCAAATATTGGGCGTATTGGCAGCAATCCGTGGATCACTCAATTCTCTCATTTCCAGTCCAAGCACAGGTGCTCCTAGCTGATCGGCCAAGTCGAGCGCTAGATCGAATTCTTCATTTGAAAACATCTCAGAGTTCACGACGGCCGCAATAACATTGTCAGGTCCCAAGGTATCCAAGGCCACCTTCAAGAGATAAGAGCTGTCAATCCCACCTGAATAGGTAACGGCTACCTTTCCGATTTTTCGTAAAATATCTTGTAATTTTTCTTCTTTTTCTTTTCTGATTTGTGCTTCTGTTGCCATCTTAGAATAGCTCCCTTCCGATAAATTCTTCAATCCGTTCATTATCCAAAATCACGATCTTTTGCTGTCGAATATCCAAAACACCTTCTCGTTTTAATTCATTGAGAATGCGATTGACACTGTTTCGCGTCGAAATCCCACAAAAACCGGCAATATCTTCATTGGTAATGTTGAAATCAATCAAGACGCCGTCTTCTTGCTCCACACCAAACAAACTGCTTAGTTTTTGCAAATGAAAACAAACCGCCCCTTTTTTACCATTCATCATCATATACTGCTGAGACTCCATACTTTCAGACAGTTTATTACGATAATAGTCCCTCACATAGTCCTGCAGCTCTTTATGCTCTTTGACAAAATTCCAAAACTTGACCCGAGGAATACGATAAAAACTTGCTTCTTCTGTCTCCACTCGCACATTGAAAGGTGAGTCTGTATAGTTGGACACCTCATCACGAATCAAAGAGACAATGTCAATGGCTTTTAGATAGGAAAAGTTAAACTCACGCCCATCACGCATGATGACACTTGTCTTGACCACACCTTCTTTCAAGATGTAGATGTAATCCTCTTTGATCCCACGATAGGAGAGGTAACTATGGTATTTTTTCTTGACGATCGGCGTTCGCCTCTCTTCCAAAAATTTCACTAAAAATTCTGAATTCACGACGGTTTTTCCTCCCCATCTGCTCTTTCTTGAAATCACACTAATGATACACCTGTTCTTGTTTTTTTATGTCATCATTTGTTGACAACAAATGGCACACACCTCTTTTAAAAAAGAATTATACTATAAGTATCAGTATTAATAAAGGAGATCGCAAATAATGGTAGAAATTAAATTACCGTACGACAAAAAGACGATTGTTGCAAAGATTCCAGATGAAAACTTTGCTGGTTTGTTAGAGTCAAAAGCGGAAAACTTCCATAACCCACTGTCTGAAGAAGAAACTGTTGAACGTTCAATGGATAACCCTATCGGCAGCCCTACTTTGGAAGAACTTGCTAAAGGCAAAAAAGACATCGTGTTGATCAGTTCTGACCACACTCGTCCCGTTCCTTCTCACATCATCACTCCAATCATTTTGCGTCGTATTCGCTCAGTTAACCCTGATGCACGCGTGCGTATCTTGGTTGCTACTGGTTTC
This sequence comes from Streptococcus parasanguinis, assembly GCF_964238605.1. Taxonomy (GTDB): domain Bacteria; phylum Bacillota; class Bacilli; order Lactobacillales; family Streptococcaceae; genus Streptococcus; species Streptococcus parasanguinis_AJ. The sequence continues at coordinate 20,795 of NZ_CAXSMM010000006.1, forward strand.
CACCGTCCTTCAACTCGTGAAGAATTGATCAACAAATACGGCCAAGAAATCGTTGACAATGAAGAAATCGTTATGCACATTTCAACAAACGACGACGACATGGTTAAAATCGGTCAACTTCCTTCAGGTGGTGATTGTATCATCAACAAAATCGCTGCTGAAGCTGACTTGTTGATAGCAGAAGGATTCATCGAATCTCACTTCTTCGCTGGATTCTCAGGTGGACGTAAATCAGTCCTTCCAGGTATCGCATCATACAAAACTATCATGGCGAACCACTCAGGTGACTTCATCAATTCTGATAAGGCACGTACTGGTAACCTTGACCACAACCCAATCCACGAAGATATGCTTTACGCTGCTCGTACTGCAAACTTGGCCTTCATCGTCAACGTTGTATTGGACGGCGAAAAACACATCATCGGATCTTTCGCTGGGGACATGGTTGAAGCCCACAAAGTTGGTTGTGACTTCGTTGCAGACTTGGCACATGTGTCTAAGATCGAAAGCGACATCACAATTTCAACAAACGGTGGTTTCCCACTTGACCAAAATATCTACCAAGCTGTTAAAGGGATGACTGCAGCCGAAGCTTCTAACAAAGAAGGCGGAACAATCATCATGGTGGCTGGATGTGCAGATGGTCACGGTGGAGAAGGTTTCTATCGCAACCTTGCTGACGTAGAAGATCCAAAAGAATTCTTGGAACAAGCCATCAATACACCTCGTTTAGAGACTGTCCCAGACCAATGGACTTCTCAAATCTTGGCACGTATTTTGGTACACCACCATGTTATCTTTGTATCTGACCTTGTAGATCCTGAATTGATCACAGGTATGCATATGGAACTTGCAACTTCATTTGACGAAGCGCTTGAAAAAGCCTTTGCTCGTGAAGGAAAAGATGCTAAAGTAGCAGTTATCCGCGACGGACTTTCTGTCGTTGTTGAATAGAATCAAACATGGATTTTCAACCCAATCTAGAACAGACACTCCGTTCTTTGCAAGCAGGCCATCTCTCAGTTGAGGATGCGCTGGAGCAAATCAACGGGGTTAAAGAACTAGGGTATGCAGCAATTGATACTGACCGGCAACGTCGCAACGGCTTCCCTGAAGTCGTATACGGCGAAGGAAAGACAGTTGAGCAAATGGAAGGAATCCTGCAATTTCTTTCACAAAAAGAATTGCCGATCCTCACAACAAGAGTCTCTCTCCAAAAGGGAGAGGCTCTTTCTCAGCGCTTTCCGACTGGCCACTATTATCCAGAAGCCCGCTGCTTCGTTCTCAACTCTAAAAAGGAAGAAGCCGATCCTGAACACTACATTGCGGTCGTCACAGCAGGGACAAGTGATGTTCCTGTTGCAGAAGAAGCTGCAGTCACTGCAGAAACCTTTGGCCATTCGGTTCGCCGAATCTATGATGTGGGAGTCGCCGGCATCCATCGCCTCTTCAATCGCTTAGAAGAGATCCAAAAAGCCAGTGTGATCATCGTGATTGCCGGTATGGAAGGAGCTCTTGTCAGTGTCGTAGGAGGCCTTGTGGATGTCCCCGTTATTGCCGTTCCGACCAGCATTGGATACGGAAGCAACCTTCAAGGGCTAACAACCTTGATGAGTATGTTGACCTCTTGCGCTTCTGGTGTAACGGTCGTCAACATTGATAACGGATTTGGTGCAGCTTATTCAGCATGTATGATCAATCGACTCAACCACAATCGAAAGGAAAACTGATGACCAGTCTATTTTTAGAACCTTTTTCTGGAATAAGTGGCGATATGCTCAATGGTCTTCTTGTGGACCTTGGGGCAGATGTCGACCTTCTTCACACAAAACTCGAGAAACTGGGAGTGGATGGTTTCCACCTCCACGTTCATCGCGTCGCAAAAAGCGCAATTTGGGGAACTGATTTCGATGTTCACCTTCACCACGGGGAGAAAGATACGGGGATTGAAGGTGATTTTGATCGTGATCACGATCACGATCACGATCACGATCACGAACACCATCACGATCATGAACATCATCATGATCATGAACATCATCATGATAACGAACATCATCATGATCACGAACATCATCATGATCACGAACACCATCATGATCACGAACATCATCACGATCATGAACACCATCATCACCATTCCCACGCGGATGCTCGCAGTTATGCGGATATCCACGATTTGATTGCCGCTTCACAGTTGAGTCCTTTTGTGAAAGAAAAAAGTCTTGAAGTCTTTCTTGATATCGCAAAGGCCGAAGCAGCTGTGCATAACATGCCTGTCGAACAGATTCATTTCCATGAAATTGGTGCAATTGACTCCATTGTCGACATCGTTAGCTTTTTCATCCTAGTGGAATCGCTCGGTATCGATACAGTTTACTCTACTCCTCTCACTGAGGGAAGTGGGACCATTTCAGTTGCCCATGGAGAAATGCCTGTTCCGGTTCCCGCTGTGATGCAGTTGAGAAAAGGAACGACTATTCCGATTACTCAAGACTTCACAGTTAAAACGGAGTTGATTACTCCGACAGGGTTAGCCCTCCTTAAAGCATTGTCACCAATCTTTGAACCAATCCCCTCTCACCTTTCCATCGAAAGTGTGGGATATGGATTTGGTAAAAGAGAGACTGGAAAATTCAATGCTTTACGCGGTTCGCTATTGAAAGAAGACACCTCTCACAGCACCACTGTTGTTCATCGCACGGAAGATCAAATTATTGAGATCACCACTACGATCGATGATCAAACACCAGAGCAACTTGGTTATATTATCCACCGTTTCCTGGACGCTGGAGCTTTAGATGTCTACTATCGTAGCGTCGTTATGAAAAAGAATCGCCCTGGCTTTGAATTGATTCTCTTGATTCAAGGAAGTCAGTTGGAAGATTTTTCAGCCCTCTTGTTCAAAGAAACCAGTACCATTGGTTTTCGATACCAACAAGTCGACCGAAAGGTCATGCAACGTCGATTTGAACAAATCGATACGGAATTTGGACCCGTTACGGTAAAAATTAACCAGTACGGATCTACCACTAAAAAAACACTTGAATACGAAGACTGTCAGCGTATTGCTACGGAGATGCAGTTGCCGATTCAAGAAGTTTATCACCAATTACAAAAATACATTTATTAATTTAGGAGACATTAATTAACATGACACATCAATTACTTGCAGAAGTTATGAGTACAGCTTTGATGATTATCTTCGGGGTTGGCGTACACTGTGACGACGTTTTGAAGAAAACAAAATATGCTGGAACTGGACACTTATTCGCGATCACTACATGGGCATTCGGTATCACTGTCTGCTTGTTCGTCTTTGGCGGCGTTTCAATGAACCCTGCTATGGCTTTGTTGAAAGTCCTTCTTGGTAAATTGACAATCGCTCAATTCTTCCCAATTGCAATCGCTGAAATGATCGGTGCCTTCCTTGGAGCTTTGATTGCTTACTTTATGTATGCTGATCACTTCAAGATTTCTGAAGGTCAAATTGATGGTGTTGCTATCCGTAACATCTTCTCAACTAACCCTAACTGCCGTAACCTTCCACGTAACTACTTCGTCGAAGCGTTCGCAACATTTATCTTCTTGACATCTATCATGGCTGCTGAACACGCCAACGAAGCAATGCTTCCATTCACTGTTGGTTTGATCGTTTGGGCTATCGGTATGGGTCTTGGTGGTACTACAGGTTTCGCGATGAACCAAGCGCGTGACCTTGGACCTCGTTTCGCTTACCAAATCTTGCCAATCAAAGATAAAGTAAACAACGACTGGCAATATGGTCTTCTTGTACCAGGTACTGCTCCATTTGTTGGTGCTGTCCTTGCCTTCTTCTTCATCCGTTACTTCCTTGGAATCATGTAATAAGTTGATCGAAGAATCATTCAAAAGCAAGCATCGAAAGATGCTTGTTTTTTTGATTCCTTCATTTTCCGAAGCCGTCCATAAAATGATATAATGGACAAAGCAAATCATGAAAGAAACAAAAGAAGGAAGAACGACATGACTCATTTTCACACCATTGTCATCGGCGGTGGCCCAGCAGGTATGATGGCGACCATTGCCAGCGCCTCTTATGGCCAACCTACACTACTGATCGAAAAAAATAAAAGGCTGGGTAAGAAACTTGCTGGTACCGGAGGAGGCCGCTGTAATGTCACGAACAACGGGACCTTAGACGATTTGATGGCCGGTATCCCTGGAAATGGCCGTTTCCTTTACAGTGTGTTTTCCCAATTTGATAATCATGATATCATCCAATTTTTCACCGATAATGGGGTAAAGCTAAAAGTCGAAGACCATGGTCGGGTCTTTCCTGTTAGTGATCAATCTCGCACCATTATTCAAGCTTTAGAAAATAAGATCCTTGAGCTAGGTGCTAGTATTGCCACCAACTGTGAAGTGGTCTCTGTCACCAAGCCAGAAGACATCTTCATCGTCAAATCATCTGAAAACACTTGGACAGCCGATAAGCTGATCGTTACGACTGGAGGAAAATCTTACCCTTCTACCGGCTCTACCGGCTATGGACACGAAATTGCCCGCCACTTTAAACACACCATCACCGATCTCGAAGCGGCAGAAAGTCCTCTTTTGACAGATTTTCCACACAAGGCCCTCCAAGGCATCTCTCTGACAGATGTGACCCTCAGCTACGGCAAACACATCATCACACACGACCTTCTCTTTACCCATTTTGGACTTTCTGGCCCTGCAGCCCTTCGGATGTCCAGCTTTGTTAAAGGCGGCGAAATCTTATCTCTGGACCTCCTTCCGACTACCTCTTCTCAAGAGTTAAAAGACTTTCTAAAAGAGCATCGAGAAAAGGCGATTAAAAATAGCCTCAAAGCCCTTCTTCCTGAACGATTAGCTGATTTCTTGGCGCAAGGATTCCCTGAAAAAGCCAAGCAACTCACTCCTCCTCAGACAGAAGAGCTCATTCAAAACATCAAAGAGATGCCTATTCCTGTTACTGGGAAGATGTCTCTAGCTAAGTCCTTTGTCACCAAGGGCGGCGTCAGCCTCAAAGAAATCAATCCTAAAACCCTAGAAAGTAAGCTAGTTCCTGGGCTCCACTTTGCAGGAGAAGTCCTCGATATCAATGCCCATACAGGCGGTTTTAATATCACATCCGCCCTCTGTACCGGTTGGGTAGCAGGAAGCCCTCATTACTAAAAAACGAACTCGATTTGTTCGAGCTCGTCTTAGAATGAATCAAGAAAATGCCGAAACTTTCCGCTGTGAGAAAAGTGCCTGAAACTTTTTGTTTCAGGCACTCGGAATTATTGAGACCTTAGGCTCAATAATTAGTCATGGAACTTCTACGAAGTTCGCTGACGTCCGTACTCACTTAAGGAAAGTTTTTAAGATGACTTTGTCTTCAATCTGAAACGAACTCGATTTTCCATCGAGTTCGTCTTTTTATTGTTCTTTGGTTAATGAAAAACGGAAATCATTGTATTTGGTGTAGTCAAATTCTGTATTGACAGGCGCTGTGAAAACAATTGGGGTATAATGGCCTTCTTCCAAGACAAAACCTGGCTCCAGTCGGAAGTTGGCTACACCTAGCCCTGTGATCCCAGGAAGTAAGGCATCCGCTCCATCAAGACCTTCAGCATCCCAATAGTAGATATTTCCAGTTGCTTTGACAGCTCTAGCCGTATAGGTCGCTGTCCGAGTCGGTTCGCTATCATTTTTGAAGCTAACCACTGTTGTCACATCTCCATTGGCATCCACTGTCATTTTAATCGCATCCGCTTGTGGACTAGATCCTACCCAAGTTCCCACCAATTCTGCAGGGACAGGAGCTTGCGTCGTAGTAGACGCATTCTCTGTCTTACCAGAGTCTTTTGAAGCTGTCGCGCTACTTGCTTGAGTCGAAGAGCTAGCTGTATCGTTTGCCTGAGAGGAAGATGCCGCACTCTTTTTGCTATTACTTTTGGCTTTTTTCTCTACCTTGCTGGTAGATGCTTTTTCGGATGAGGAAGCTGTTTTTTTATCCTTTGCACCACAACCACCGAGAGCTAGACCAAGTGAAGCAGCCACCAGAACAGCGGCACTCCAACGGAAGATTGATTTTTTCATACGATCACCTCTTTATCTTTCTGACTCCCATTATACTCCAATTGTTACAATAATCAAGTTTTTTTGTAACAATTGTAATTTTTTTGTAACATATTTTTACATTTAAAACACCAATCGCAATAGGGCGATCAAGACAATTCCAAACAAAACGGTTCCCATAAGATTTTTGTAACGAAAGGCTACAAAGAGACTGGGAATGGTCACTACTAGGTCCAACCAGTGAAACTGCGGAAGGCTTCCAATTTTCCCATCTACTAAGCTTGATAAAACCAAGGCAAAGATGATGGAAATGGGCAGGTATTTGAGAAAGCGGGTCACAGGAGCCGGCAGTCCCTTGTATTTGACTAAGAGGAAGGGCAGGATCCGAGGAATCCAGGTAACGAGGGCTGAGGCCAGAATGGCCATGAAGATATAACTATTCACGCGCATCGCAGACCACCCCCACAAAACAGCCGATCAAAGTCGCAGCTAGCACAGCTAGCGGTTGCGAAACAAAAAAGAGTAAGAGAAAGAAACTCACTGCTACTGCTAACAGCACCATGAGCATGGTCTTGGTCTTTTCTGTCAGTTGCATTCCTTGAAACTGGGCTGCAAAAATCCCAATAAACATAGCCACTAAAGCGAAATCAAGTCCAAAAGCCTTTGGATCAGGTAGGAGAGATCCTAGAGCTGTTCCGATAACCGTCGCACTGATCCAGGCCACATAGCCTACTAGATTGTTCCCATGCATCCAAGGAACTGTTATGGTATCCGTCTTTAACTTCTCGCTCAAGTAGACCCCATAACTCTCATCAGTCAGGAGGCTTCCAATCCCAATGGTATGAGCGAGACTAGCATCCTTAAAGTCAGACGACGTATGCAGACTCATCAACATATTACGGAGATTGATCAAACAAACCGTCAAGGCCATATTCAAGATCGAAGAATGGGCCGCAATCAGAGAGATCATCGCAAACTGAGCCGCCCCAGCATAGACCAAGATACTCATCAAGGCCATCTCCAAAGGAGAAAGATAGGGAGACGCCACCACACCACAAGCCAGGCCAATACTGATATAGCCCAAAGCCGTCGGTAGCGCGTCCCTCACCCCCTGCCAAAAATCTTTTTCCACTCTCTCACTCCTTTCTAAATCATTGACCTCTATTATAACACAAGAAAAAAGGTTGAAAAAGGACCAATGAGAGACTCAATCCATTTCTACTGCCCTTATATTTTAAAATCTTAATTAGCCTTCCAATCGTATATTATAGATAAAATTGTAAGGGTTACAAAAACGATCATAAAAATGATGTAGAGAATAAGAAAGAAAAGAGCCAACCTTTTATACAGTTTATCTTTATTACAAAAACGTTCAACATAAGACTCTTTTGGATTTTGAGGATTATACCAGACGGTCATAGTAGATCCTTTGGGAAAGGCTTCTTCTAAAACGTTTGTATAGGAGACCATTGAGTTTCTAGAAATCACTAAATTTTCACTTAAAAGATCCGGTGTATCAGCTACAGCCTTCCGACTCATCCAAGGGGCCGATTTCACCACGGTCCAACGATATTCCAGTTGTCTCTTATATGCCATTCCATCAACAATGTATTCGACAATTGGTGGATTTACCTGTTGTGCATATGCATACCCAACAACAATACCATCAAGCCGTTCTGTTGCTAGATTTTTCCTTCTTGCAAAACTCTTAGAAATGCAGGAGTAGATGAAAAAAAACAGTTAGGAAAAAGATAGACCCGCCCCCTATTGCAAAAAGAAATATAATATATACTGGCATTTTTCTACCTCCTATTTTTAAGAATATTAAAAGCTATCAAATCTTTCTTACTCACCATTTTCCACTTCTTGAGATATGATCTCTATCATATCAGGCCATTTAGATAATTGGTAATCAAATTTAAACATAAAAATCACTGAAAAACTAATGAGCAAAAAGAGTGCTGCAATGGTTTCATTTCCGATGACAAACAAAAGAATAGCGGCTACAGTTAGGAACCTAAAAAGATTGACAAGAAATGTAAAGTACACCTTCCGTCTCTTTAATGCCTTGATTAACTTCTTGCACTGATCCTCATCCAACTTAGATGTCTGTAATTTCAGGCTTGCATGGTAATATCGAATGATCCACGCAGCTAGGAAGTAGGAGATAACACCTAAAATTGGAATCGTTCCAAGTCGTACCAACTGATTGTCAAATATTCCAGCCTCCACTAATCCATCCGAAATTTTGTTAATAATAAATAATGTAATAGGGAGCAGTACATAAGACCAGTAGTTAGGAGAAGATGTCTCTTCTAGTATGATTTTTTCCTCCCAATCAAAATGGTAATTCTTGTTCTCCCATATTCCTAAATTAATCATTGTTTGCATAACAACCTCTTTTTCACTCTCCTTGTATGTTTTCTAAAAATTCTCTCAGTATCAATATGAAAAAGATTTACCGTTATAATACTGTTGAATCTCGTCGAACTGAGAGATTTTCGTATCCTTATTTTCTATACTCAGTTCTTTAGGCAGATAGGCATAATCGTACACAGAGGAACCTAATGTAAGAAATTCTGATTCAAGATCTATCAGTTCTTTTCCATTCGTAATGGCACCATTCTCAGAATTGATCACTTTATAAGCAAAACCTTCTGGTTTTGAAAAGAGTTTAAATGCAGTCGGATAGGATGCTTTTAAATTGATATTACCTTTGTAAGATTCATCCTTCCAAAAACCATTATAAAAGGGATGAACTCCAGCAGTGTAGCCTTTACGGGTAGAAATTGAGAGATACACTCTATTTTTCTCATTCACGTCTTCTTCTGTTATTTCTTTATCAATTTTAAGGGTTTTAAGATTAAGCAAAAAATAACGTGGCTGAGTTTGCTTCCTAATTTCAATGATAGCGTAGTCCTTCCCATTCATTTTTCGAAGAGTCGGGAAAGGACTATAGAGCTCAAAATCATCATTTTTTACATACTCCACCATCATCTTCCAAAGATCGACTTCCTTTCGTTTCGCCTTACTCCCTGTTAAATCATAGATTTCTAAATGGGCGTATTCATCTGACTTCATTTTTTTCGATGGAATAATATCTCTTACTCTGTTTCTTTTCCTAACCAAATAATTAGAGTTCACCTCAACCCAATCTGATGAATCGGGAGACTGTAAAGATTTCTTCCGTTCTTTTTCATCAAACTTCCATTCGACCAGAAGCCCATTTTTATTATGGATAAATTGAAAGTCTTTAATGTCGGATTTCGCATTATAGACCGAAAATTCGTAGGACTCTTTACTCTTATCACTTTTTTCAATTTTCTTTTGTGATTCGCATCCTGCAACCAGTAGCAAACAGACAACAATGACAAGAATCGTACCAATTCTATATTTAGAGCTCTTCTCTTTCTTCATATCTATTCTCTCCCTCACCATTCTTTTTTTCCTTCTATCATACCGAATTTTCTTTCACCTCGCAAATCCGCTACTAGTTGGTGAGATCCCAGCAAAAAAGCCATTGGAATCGCACATCCAATTGGCTCCTTTTTCTTATTCAATTCCTTCAAAGGCTAGGCTTGGTTTGGCATTGAGGTCCCAGCCTGCGAAGTTTTCTTTGTTCCACTCACTGACACTGGCATAGGCGATCATCCCTGCATTATCCCCGCAGAGGCGCAGAGGCGGAATGATGACCTTAACATCTGTGATCTCAGAAGCCAAGCGTTCGCGAAGACCTTGGTTAGCTGCGACCCCACCAGCAACGACCAGGGTTTTGACCGGATATTTTTCTAAGGCCTTCTTGGTCTTGGCCATGAGAATGTCTAGTACGGCTGCCTGAAAACTTGCAGACAAGTCTGCATTGGAGAGACTTTCTCCTTTTTGCTCGGCATTATGGTGCAGATTGATAAAGGCAGATTTGAGTCCTGAAAAGGAGAATTCCAGATTGTCTTCCTTGATCATGGCCCGAGGGAAATCATAGATATCAGCCCCTTGGTGGGCCAGCTGATCAATCTCACGTCCTGCTGGATAGGTCAAGCCCATCACGCGCCCAACCTTGTCATAAGCCTCTCCGACAGCATCATCACGGGTCTCTCCGACGATCTTATAATCACCCGCTTCACTGACGTAGACTAGTTCTGTATGTCCTCCACTCACCAGCAAGGCCAAAAGCGGAAACTCTAAGGGCTCGACGCTTTGAGCGGCCATCAAATGCCCTGCCATATGATTGACAGGAATCAAAGGAAGTCCATGCGCCCAGGCAAAGGCCTTGGCTGCAGCTAGGCCGACTAAAAGAGCTCCAACTAGGCCTGGACCGTAGGTGACAGCCACAGCTGTGACATCTGCTTCTGTGATACCGGCTTCTTCCAGGGCTTCTTCAATACAAGCGGTGATGACTTCCACATGGTGACGAGAGGCTACCTCAGGCACCACCCCACCAAAACGCTTGTGACTTTCGATTTGACTGGCAATGACATTGGACAAGAGTTGGTCGTCATTTTTCAAGACAGCCACACTGGTCTCATCACAAGATGTCTCAAAAGCCAAAATATATCTATCTTTCATTTGGGTTCCTCTTCATGATCACAGCATCCTCTATGGGATCGTGATAGTAGTTTTTCCTCCGTGCAATTTCTTCAAAATGCATTTTTTTGTATAGGCCTTGGGCCGGTTGATTGGACACGCGCACTTCTAAGAAAATTTCTTTATGGTCCGGCAACTGCGCGAGTAACTGCTGAGCTAGGCCTTGGCCTTGAAAGGCGCGCTTGACCGCAATCTGTAGGACCTCTGCTTCATAGAGAGTCTCTTGAATGGCGACAAATCCAAGGACTTGTCCTTCATCCACAGCTAGGAAATAGGAGGTCGATTCCTGCTCTAAATCGGCTTCAATCTGCTCCAACTTCCAGGGACTCGCTTCATAGACATCTTCCATGACAGCGAGAATGGCAGCCGCATCCTGGCTGCTCCCTTTCTTGATTGTTCCTTTCATCATAGACGCTTGATGTAAGAGGTCGTTGTTTCCGTGTGGTCTTTGAGCCAATTTTCCTCTGCTTCGACCCGTTTGAGATAATGAGGGACAAAATCATGGAGGCTAGCAGTCGCTTGTTTGAGACCGAGACGTCCGATTTTCACTGCATCTGGCAAGGTTTCATAGTAAGTAGCCCTTGGCAGGCTAGAGGCGATCTGCTCCTTAAAGGCCGTGACTTCTCCGACAAAGGTGACCTGCTCACTCGTCGCTGCATGCTCTAGGACTTCCTCAAATGGAAAATACCCTTCTGGTGCGACCAGCTGATCATCTTGGTAAAAACCTGCATAAACGTTGTTCCGACGGGCATCCATGACAGGCACTACCAAACCTTCTAGATCATCTGGCACTAGGGCTAAGAGGCTCGAAACCCCGACCAATTCAATTCCTAAGGTATGAGCCAAGGTCTTTGCGGTTGCGACCGCAATGCGCAGTCCAGTGTAACTCCCAGGACCTTCTGCCACCACGATCCGGTCCAAGTCCTTGGGTGTCAAGTCGATTTGTTGCATCAAAAAATCGATGACCGGCATCAAGGTAATACTATGATTTTTTTTAATGGTTAATGTTGTTTCTGCAAGTAGAGTCTCATCTTCTAAAATCGCTACAGAAAGAGCCTTACTCGAGGTATCAAATGCTAATAATTTCATTTCCTACTCCTCTTGAACTGGATTATATTATACTACAAATTCCCTTCAAATCCCAGCGAAACTCTCCTCTAGAACGCAGGATTTTCCTATCCAAAACCGCTTAAAAGCTTCTCTATTATAGGTCTTTGCCTTTCTGACTTTTCCAGTCTATCTTTTACTTACAGGCGAATTTATGATATAATAATAATTAATTGTATCGAATCAGGTCCACTAGTTGCGAGTAGGAAACTCTAGTGATTGCACTCCTTCGCAGCTAACAAATAGACCGAAATAATGAAAGGAAAATTACTTCATGATTTACAAAGTTTTTTATCAGGAAACAAAAGACCGGAACCCTCGTCGTGAAACCACGCATGCACTTTATCTCGATATTGATGCACCAAATGAACGCGAAGGACGTATCCAAGCACGTCAATTGGTTGAAGCAAACACAGATTTCAACATTGAATTTATCACACCACTTTCTGAGCAACACCTTGCTTACGAGAAAGAGTCAGGTGCTTTTGAACTAACGGAGTACTAATCCATGGCTTATACCTTAAAACCTGAAGAAGTTGGTGTATTTGCCATTGGTGGCCTTGGAGAAATCGGAAAAAATACCTACGGGATCGAATACCAAGATGAAATCATCATTGTCGATGCCGGGATCAAATTTCCAGAAGATGACCTCCTTGGGATCGACTATGTAATCCCGGATTACTCTTATATCGTTGACAATATCGATCGCGTCAAAGCGGTTCTCATTACCCACGGACACGAAGACCACATCGGTGGGATTCCCTTCCTTTTGAAGCAAGCCAATGTCCCTATCTACGCTGGACCTTTGGCGCTTGCCTTGATCCGTGGAAAATTAGAAGAGCACGGCCTTCTTCGTGATGCCAAACTCTACGAAATCAACCAAAACACTGAGCTTCAATTTAAAAATCTTAAAGCAACCTTCTTCCGTACGACTCACTCGATTCCAGAACCTTTGGGGATTGTGATTCACACCCCTCAAGGAAAGATTGTCTGTACCGGAGACTTCAAATTCGACTTCACACCTGTTGGAGAACCGGCTGACCTCCATCGTATGGCGGCCCTTGGGGAAGAAGGCGTTCTCTGCCTGCTCTCAGACTCAACCAACGCAGAAGTCCCAACCTTTACCAACTCTGAAAAAGTGGTTGGCCAATCCATTATGAAGATCATCGAAGGCATCCACGGGCGCATCATTTTTGCTTCCTTTGCTTCGAATATCTTCCGTCTTCAACAAGCTGCTGAGGCAGCAGTTAAGACAGGTCGTAAGATCGTCGTCTTTGGACGCTCGATGGAAAAAGCCATCGTCAACGGAATCGAGCTTGGCTATATCAAGGTCCCTGCTGGAACCATTATCGAGCCAAATGAGATCAAAGACTATGCGGCCAATGAAATCCTGATCATGTGTACAGGAAGCCAAGGAGAGCCAATGGCAGCCCTCTCTCGGATTGCCAACGGAACGCACCGCCAAGTGCAACTCCAACCAGGAGATACCGTGATCTTCTCTTCTAGTCCGATTCCTGGAAATACAACCAGTGTGAATAAATTGATCAATACGATTTCTGAAGCGGGTGTAGAGGTCATTCACGGGAAGATCAACAACATCCATACTTCTGGACACGGGGGGCAACAAGAACAAAAACTTATGCTCCGCTTGATCAAACCAAAATACTTCATGCCTGTCCATGGTGAATACCGGATGCAGAAGATCCACGCAGGACTTGCGCGTGATTGTGGAGTGGAAAAAGACAATATCTTCATCATGAGTAATGGTGATGTCCTCGCTCTTACAGCCAACTCTGCTCGGATCGCAGGAAGCTTCAATGCTCAAGATATCTATGTCGATGGAAATCGTATCGGTGAAATCGGAGCTGCCGTTCTTCGTGACCGGAGAGACCTTTCCGAAGATGGTGTCGTACTTGCTGTTGCGACTGTTGACTTCAAATCGAAGATGATCCTGGCTGGACCAGACATCTTGAGCCGTGGTTTTATCTACATGCGTGAATCAGGAGATCTGATCCGTGAAAGCCAACGCATCCTCTTCAATGCAATTCGCATCGCCTTGAAGAACAAAGATGCCAATATCCAAACCGTCAATGGTGCGATTGTCAATGCTCTTCGTCCATTCCTATACGAAAGCACGGAACGTGAACCCATCATTATTCCAATGATTCTCACACCAGATGACGAAAATTAAAAAACAACCAGTTGAGACCACTGTTTCAACTGGTTTTATGGTATCTTTTTGAGGATCAAAAAGAGGCTGGGACAAAAGTCCTAGCCTCTCAATTGTTTTTGGATTGTCGAGCAAGACGCAGTGGTTGAGTGGGCTCTACTACGCTGATTTCATCAGCTTTTACAGCCCTACTCAACTGTGCGGAGGTGGGACGACGAAATCGAATTCTAACGAATTACCGATTTCTGTCCCACTCTCTTTACTCTTGTTTCTTAATAAAGATCTAAATAGTTGTCTACTTCCCATTGAGATACGAAAGTCGCATAGCTTGCCCATTCGATTCGTTTGGCTTCAAGGAAGCTGGTGTAGATGTGCTCACCCAAGGCAGCTTTTACCACTTCGTCTTCTGTCAAGGCTTTCAAGGCATTGTGAAGGGTAGAAGGGAGATCTGTGATTCCAGCTGCTCTACGTTCTTCTGGTGTCATCACATAGATATTTTCTTCGATCGGAGCAGGTGCTTCGATTTTATTTTCAATACCGTGAAGGCCGACTTCAAGCAAGACTGCCAAGGCTACATAAGGATTGGCCATTGGGTCTACGGAGCGTAATTCCAAACGAGTTCCCATACCACGTGATGCTGGCACACGTACCAATGGGGAACGGTTGCGACCTGCCCAAGCGATATAAACAGGTGCTTCATATCCAGGAACCAAACGTTTATAAGAGTTGACGGTTGGGTTGGTCACCGCTGTAAAGTTATATGCATGCTTGATCAAGCCACCCAAGAAGTGATAAGCTGTTTCTGACAATTGCATGCCACGTGGATCTTCTGGATCAAAGAAAGCATTGTTGCCATCTTGGTCAAAGAGAGACATATTACAGTGCATACCTGATCCGGCAATTCCAAATTTTGGTTTGGCCATAAAGGTTGCATACAAGCCGTGTTTACGGGCGATGGTCTTCACAACGAGTTTAAAGATTTGGATCTTGTCACAAGCGCGAAGCACTTCGTCATACTTAAAGTCGATTTCATGCTGACCAACGGCTACTTCGTGGTGACTAGCTTCTACTTCAAAGCCCATCTTGGTCAAGACATTTACGATTTCACGACGAGTGTTATCCGCAAGATCTGTTGGAGCCAAGTCAAAATAGCCACCTTTGTCGTTTACTTCAAGAGTTGGATCTCCATTTTCGTCCAACTTGAAGAGGAAGAATTCTGGTTCTGGACCAAGGTTAAAAGATTTGAAGCCAAGCTCTTCCATATGACGAAGTGCCCGTTTCAAGTTGCCACGTGGGTCTCCTGCAAATGGTTTCCCTTCAGTCGTATAGACATCACAGATCAAGCCAGCTACGCTACCATTTTCATCTCCCCAAGGGAAGACTGTCCATGTATCCAAATCTGGGTAAAGATACATATCTGACTCGTTGATACGGACAAATCCTTCGATAGAAGAACCATCAAACATGGCTTTGTTTGAAAGAACCTTGTCCAGTTGCTCATCGGTAGCTGGAATTTCGACGTTCTTCATGGTTCCCAAAATATCAGAGAACATCAAGCGAATAAAAGTAACATTTTTTTCTTTTACTTCACGGCGAATATCTGCAGCAGTAATTGACATTTTTGTCTCCTTAAAATAGATTACAAGCTTATGAAATGATCAACGAAATTGACCATATGGCGATGGGGAAGATGTGAAGCGACTTTGCTGAAGAATGTCACGATGAAGAGCCTTACGAATGGCTTCTTGGCTGACCACCTTGGTTTGCTCTTGCTCTTTTTCCGCATATCTCTTCTTGATATCCGCAATATTCAAACCATCTGAAATATAATCTTTGATCTCAAGCAGACGGTCCATATTGTCCAATGAATACATGCGGCGATTGCCTTCTGTTCGATCAGGAGAAATTAACCCTTGATCTTCATAATAACGAATCTGACGAGCTGTCAAGTCGGTCAACTTCATAACACTTCCGATCGGGAAGACAGCCAGTGAGCGTCGTAATTCCTTTTCCTTCATACCATTCCTCTTTCTATTCTATTATATCGAAAAAAAAAACTATGTCAAGATTAAATGTTATATAATCTTACATAGGTTTTTTGTGCTTCTTAAGAAAATCCCGAATGCGGTCGACATCCGAATTGACCAAAATCGCAACAAAAACGCCGATAAAGGTCTCAAATATTCGGGCAAAAACATACAAGAAGGTTTCTCCGTTAGGAATCGAGAGAGTAATGATCAGCATTGCCGAAACTCCTCCGATAATTCCTGCTTTATTATTCATAGCGACATTTGTCATAATGGTTAACATAGTCGCAATTGGGACAAAAATCAGAGTCACCCAATACGCCCCATGAAAGAGCGTTTTTAAAAGGAAGAACAAAACAGCATAAAAACCTCCGATACTATTGCCCATGACACGCGAAGCCCCGAAGTGGACACTCTTATCAAAGTCTTCCCTCAAACTAAAAACAGCTGTCAAGGTCCCGATCTGAAGGCCGCGCCAGCCAAATATTCCAAAAATAAGTAGTACAATAAAAACGGCAATCCCTGTTTTAAAGGTTCTCATCCCCAAACGGAATTTGGACCAATCAAATTTGTGTCGTTTAAAGTAATCCATGGTCACCTATCTTTCTATCTCTATTATTCTACCATATTTTCAGAAAGGAGAGAACAGGTAAAAATAGAAAGAAAAGAGAGTGGGACAGAAATCGGTCATTCGTTAGAATTCGATTTCGTCGTCCCACCTCCGCACAGTTGAGTAGGGCTATAAAAGCTGATGAAATCAGCGTAGTAGAGCCCACTCGACCACTGCGTCTTGCTCGACAATGCAAAGACAATTAAGAGGCTGGGACTTTTGTCCCAGCCTCTTAATTCTCATTAGATTATTTATCTGTAAGAGCAGCCAATCCTGGAAGTTCTTTACCTTCAAGGAGTTCCATAGAAGCACCACCACCAGTAGAGATCCATGAGAACTTGTCTGCACGTCCAAGGTTGATCGCTGCAGCAGCTGAGTCACCACCACCGATGATTGATTTAACGCCTGGTTGTTTCACGATAGCGTCCATCACACCGATTGTACCAGCTTGGAAGTCAGGGTTTTCAAATACACCCATAGGACCATTCCATACAACTGTTTTCGCACCAGTCAATTCTTGGTCGAATTTAGCGATTGATTTAGGACCGATATCAAGACCAAGGAATCCTGGATCTACTGCTTCACCTTCAGTGTCTTTCACTTCAGTGTAGTCAGCAAATGCGTTTGCTTCTTTTGAGTCAACTGGCAAGATCAATTTGCCGTTTGATTTTTCAAGAAGAGCTTTCGCCACATCCAATTTGTCTTCTTCTACAAGTGAGTTACCGATTTCGATACCTTGAGCTTTGTAGAATGTGTAAGTCATCCCACCACCGATAAGGACTTTATCAGCTTTTTCAAGCAAGTTTTCGATAACACCGATCTTGTCAGATACTTTTGATCCACCAAGGATAGCTACGAATGGACGTTCTGGAGCTTCAACTGCTTCTTTGATGTAAGCAATTTCGTTTTCAAGAAGGAATCCAGCAACGGCTTTATCAACGTTTGCAGAGATACCAACGTTAGATGCGTGTGCACGGTGAGCTGTACCGAAGGCATCGTTTACAAAGATACCATCTCCAAGTGATGCCCAGTATTTACCAAGTTCAGGATCATTTTTAGATTCTTTCTTGCCGTCAACATCTTCGAAACGAGTGTTTTCAACCAAGAGAACTTGTCCATCTTCAAGAGCGTTAACAGCTGCTTCCAATTCAGCACCACGTGTAACACCTGGGATAAATTTCACTTCTTGACCCAATTTAGCAGCCAAGTCAGCAGCTACAGGAGCAAGTGATTTACCTTCTTTATCTGCTTCTTCTTTTACACGTCCAAGGTGAGAGAAGAGGATTGCACGTCCACCTTGTTCAAGGATGTACTTGATAGTTGGAAGAGCTGCAGTGATACGGTTATCGTTAGTGATCACGCCATCTTTTACAGGAACGTTGAAGTCAACACGAACGAGAACTTTTTTCCCTTTCAAGTCAACGTCTTTAACAGTCAATTTTGCCATTAGATATGACTCCTTCTTTTTTTAATACATGATAATTATATCACAAAAGCTGTAAAAGAGGTAGAAAAATCCAATGCTTTTCCCCTCTAATTCACAGGATCCGAACGACACTTCTAAATACAAGATCAAACCTCTCTGGTTTTCACCAGAGAGGTTTTTTGAGAGTGACTTTTTAAGTGAACGAAAGAATCCTGTAAAAGACTTACTCTTCTTTCTTCTTACCAGCCAAGAGGAAGCCGCCTAAGGCTGCTAGGAGAACAGCTTCAGCTGCAAAGGAAGCTTCTAGGCTTGCCGTATTTGGCAAGTGTTCCGATTGACTTTCTTTGCTGGCATCTTTTGTTCCTTGCTGAACTGTTGGCTGTGAGTTCGCTCCTTGGTGGGCACTTAACAACTGATGGATCTCTTGATCGACCATATCCTTGTGTTCTTCCTCCTGATGACCCGCTTGAGTAGAAGTCGTTGGGGCCAACTGATCCACTTGAGAAGACTCTGTAGGCTTCAATGGATTAGCTGGATCCGGAGTTACTGGGGCAGCTGGTTGAACAGGCTGATCAGGTTTAGCCGGTTCCTCTGGTTGGATCGGTTGATCTGGTCCTTCCGTTTGTGCTGGCTTATAGACAATCGCATAGTGAGTAAAGTGAGGAGCTGTAAAGATGACTACATCTCCAACTCTCTCAAAGGCCAAGGATTGAGGAGCTTGACCTTCTGGGAAGAAGAGAACTTGCTCCACTTCTTTATCCTTATCCACAGGGATTTTCACAAGGGATGGATGGTGGGTATCAATATCTTGACCGCTGGCATCCACGCCTTCAATATCAAAGACGATTCCTTCTCGACCCTTCAGCTCTTCTTTTTCTGCCTGATTGGCTTCAACTTTTGCGACTTTCAGTCCTTTGACAACGGTTGGCTCTAAGTTGGAGAATTGAACTTCGACTCCAGTCGCAGGGTCTACAAAGACCGCTGGCTTATCTTCTTTCAGGAGCGCAATCAAGGTTTCTAGACCTGTTTTTGCGGTTGCGAGCGCTTCAGGAGTGAGCTCTGAAGAGTCTAGGAGTTCTTTATTTTTCTCAACCAGTGCCTGCAAAGCGTCACCAGAAGGGTGATTTGGCTTACTTGCTAATAGAGCGGTCGCTTCCTCTGTCAGAGTAGAAAGAGCTTCTCTCTCTTTGACTAGATTAGCTTGTCCATCCAAGGCTTTCAAGAGAGCGGTCAATTGGTTCAACTGCTCATTGACTTGATCTTGTGTGCTGGTATCATATTCTTTCAAGACTTTTTCAGAAGCAGCCATTCCAGCCAACAAGGCTTCTTTGACTTCAGGACTGGCAAATGTAAAGTCTACTTTGGCTTTTGCAGCTTCAGCTTCAGCCAATTTTTGCTTGAGGTATTCATCGTTGAGAGCTGGTTTTGGATTGACGAGGACATCAAAGCTTGTGCTAGCTCCTTTGTAATGGATAGTGATGGTTTGACGGCCTTCCTTGGTCGCATCAAATCCAGTTACTTCAACCCCTTCATCGGTCAAGGCGTGCGTTTCGGTCGTTTCATCTTCAAAGACGACTGTAAAGCGTCCGCCTTCTTTCTCCAATGCTTCTCCGACAATATATTCCACTTTTGGTTTGTCGGTCAATTCTAGACCAGCAACCGCTTTTTCGCCTGCTTCCTCTGCACTGACCACAAAAACAGTGAGAGTCTTATCTAATTTCTGACCAAGGTAAGAGACTTCTAGGTGTTGTTCTCCCAGCTTGCTACTATCAAATCCATGAATCTCTACACCTGAGTTGGTGAGGTTGACCAGTTGATCTGCTTGGCCATCTTTATAATGAACGCGGAGAGTCGCCCTTTTCAAGGAAAGGGCATCGCCTTCCCGGTAGACCTTCTTGGTCAATCCATCTTCAAATTGGAGTCCCGCAATTTCTTTATCATTCTTTGGAACTTCGAT
Source organism: Streptococcus parasanguinis (assembly GCF_964238605.1). Classification (GTDB taxonomy): domain Bacteria; phylum Bacillota; class Bacilli; order Lactobacillales; family Streptococcaceae; genus Streptococcus; species Streptococcus parasanguinis_AJ. The sequence continues at coordinate 40,739 of NZ_CAXSMM010000006.1, forward strand.
CGCCAAAACATTACTGATATCTTTACCAGGAACTTGTGCGCGATAGTAAAGAAGAGACGGGGTTGATTCAAAAGCGAGCGGTTTAAATATGAGATTTCCAGCTTGATCGGCTGTCATGGTCGCAATTGGACTAGTGGCTTCTTTATCGGCATAAAGAGTCAGAGTAGTATTGGCCGGAACATCTTTGAAACCGACTTGGACAAAATGATTACCTAAGTTTTGCGCTGCAGCATGTTTCATCGGGATGTTGACCGTTTCCGTATCCAGACTTTCATACATCTTCCAGTTGTAAATCCGGATGGCTTGCCATGGGGTGCCGTTATCTGCTGTAATGACATGGAGACGCCAGTCTTGAGCCTTGATCGGATGATCCAGTGTAATGTCAGATACATGGGCTTTATTGCCACGAACTTCCTTAGCGAGCTTCCATTCACCCGCTTCGTCCTTGTAGTAAAGGTCGAAGTCACGGGTATTCATTTTGCCATCATCGACAGATTCTCCACCAGCACCGGCATGGTCCATGACCCAACGAACAATGGTCCGTGGTTGTGTCAAGCGGATATCGACGGTTCCACTCAATTGAGCAGAAGACCATTTATCTGAAAGACTGGTAATGGTCCCATTTAACATGCCTTCAATGCCTTCACTACCATCCGCATCTGGGAAGCTCGAACCGATCACTTTGGCTCCGATGACTACGTTTGGCGCTAGGGCTTTTGGTAGACTGGTATCTGACACGGTCATGCCCCAATCAAAGGCCACGGTTCCCGCATCTGAACGTTGACCATTCTTTCCAACTGCCACAACCTTGAGTTCCTGCGTCTTTCCTTCAGCACTTGCTGAACGGCTAACTTTTGGTAGATAGACGGTTGTCGCAGAAGACCCTGTTAAGAGACGCCAGTTGTCACCATCTTTTTCATAGACTTCATAATAATCCGCATCTGCTACCCCTTTAAAATTGAGGACTGCTTCTGCTTCTTGCGCATTTTGTAGGCGTTTTGCCCGAACGGATACTTCTGCTGGAGTAGCTGGTTTCTCTTGGTTCGACGTAATCGACAATTGGCCGAGATTAAATTTGTAGTCTTTGACATCCGTATCATGGTCAAAGAACATCTTCACAGCATAAATGGTCTTGCCAGCCAAACTTCCCAAATCAAAGGTTTGAGTAGACCAATCCGCACTCGGTGTCAATTCTTTCCATTCGTATTCAGAGTAGTCTTCTTTGGTGGCAACAGCTACCCAGGCAGCTGCTCCGATCCCACCTTTATGACTGACGCTCAATTTTGTCGTTTCTGTCACAGGAATCTTGGTCGAATAGAGCATGACATTTTGACTGCTATTGGCTTTTAAATCTCCTTCAAAAGCTAGAGAATTTCCTCCATTGTAAGCTTGATCAAAATCATAACGACCTTTCAATGGCGCACTATCCTCACTATGCTCTACCCACCAACGCCAGGTTGGAAGGTAGCCAGAAACAGAACGGTAGTTCCACTCCCCTTCTTTAGAAATCTTGCCATCCACAAACCAGTGTTTTCCGTGTCCAGTATTGAAGGAAGTATTGAAATTTTCACTTGTAATAGGAGTTTTGTCCACTACTAGATTGGACATCCCGTACCAAGATTGGTCTGCTGGTTTTCCTTTAGTCGGATCTCCTTGGAAACCTGTCCAGAATAGATCTTCATGGGTATGGTAACCTTCACCAGTCTTTCCTAGACCTGTAATGGTATCTGGCGCATAAAGACCAAGAGATAGACGCAACTTGCCATGTTCATCTAAAATGGCATTCCAGTCTACATTAGTCTTATAAGAGCCTCCTTTTTGGAGTTCGAGTCCAGCTAGAACATCATAAGGATTCCGATGAATCCATTTAGCTGTACTGATGGAATAATCAACTTCTGATTTACCCCAGTTAAAGTTGGCAAAGAAGGTATCCACTGGATTTTCCCCATTTTCAGGCTGCATGAAATTGTAGTTGTATTCTCCCAACGCATTCTCATGGTAACGGCCATATTCATAGGTCATAGCATCATACCAGGAATACTTAATCGGATAGTTCAGACTTTTCGCATATTCCTTGGTATAAAGAAGGAAATCTCTCAATTTTGGACCCAATGGTTCTACAAGATTTCCAGTCGTTTCTTGGTTGATAAAGTAACCATCAAAGCCATAGTACTTAGCAAGTTCGACTAATTTACGAGCGATCGGGAAAGTTTTAGAGCCTTCACTATCTTCTTTCAAGGTTTCTGCAAAATGTTCTTGATCCTTGATGCTGCTAGACCAGTTATAAAAGAGTGTTCCATAAATAGGAACCCCATTTCGGTGGGCAGCATCAATCACATCTGCTGATGGAACCAGCCCTTCCCAAAAGACCATGGAATCCAAATATTGCCAGTAATCAAAAGCATAGGCTTTAAACTCTTCCCCGCCGACAGACGCATGATCCTTTGCTTTGGAGTTCATATTTGACAGTGCTTGGATCTTCGCTTCAGGGTTGGCTTGTTCATTAATTTGTTTTCCTTGGAAACGACTCGCAAGTGGGACGCTTGCTCTGTTCATATCGTCATCCACTCGTTTTCCTGGTTCCCACTTCAAGAGATCATCCCAGGTATCGAACTTAACTTCTTTGGGTCTTAATTGTTTTTCTTCATTGGTTGGTAAATCAGCCACTTTTTCTGCAGCAGCTTTCGGTTTTTCAGTCTCTGAAACGGCTGGATGATCTGTAGTTGTCGAGCTAGCTTCTGTACTTGTAGGACTAGCCTCCGGAGTGACCGCTTCTGCGGCTGGTTTTTCCGTTTCTGCAGCAGGTAAGGCCGCATCTGCAGTATAGACGCCAGCTTCTCTCACTAGATGATTAACATCTTCAGTCGCTACTGAAGAGGTTTCCAAGGGTTGTTCACTAGTAGAAACCGTCTCATCTGCAGAGACAGCGCCTGTTCCCAAAAATGCTAACCCAATCAATGCGGAGCAAACTCCCACACTGAATTTTCGTATACTAAATCGTTCTTTCTTTTCAAATAGATGACCTTTCATCTTGACCTCCTTGTATGGTTTTTTTCTTTTTCTTGAGCGATTTCCATTGGCTCCTTCCTCCACGATCTGTAATCGCTTTCATTTTCTTGTATTAGAAATCTCCAATCAAGGATAGGATACCCTAATCTATTTAGCACTGTCAATCAATTTTAGCAATTCCTATAATATGATGAGAAAGCCCTAAAAAAAGTACAAAAAAAGAGGAGGTTTCCCTCCTCTCATCATACGCATGAATTATTTAGCAATTTTTGCGAAGTATTCAAGAGTACGAACAAGTTGTGCAGTGTAAGACATTTCGTTGTCATACCATGAAACAACTTTAACCAATTGTTTACCGTCAACGTCAATAACTTTAGTTTGAGTTGCGTCAAACAATGATCCGTAAGACATACCTACAACGTCTGAAGAAACGATTGGATCTTCAGTGTAACCGTATGATTCGTTTGAAGCTGCTTTCATAGCTGCGTTCACTTCATCAACAGTAACGTTCTTGTCAAGAACAACTACCAATTCAGTAACTGATCCAGTTGGAACAGGAACACGTTGTGCAGCTCCGTCCAATTTACCGTTCAATTCAGGGATAACCAAACCGATTGCTTTAGCAGCACCAGTTGAGTTAGGAACGATGTTAGCAGCACCAGCGCGTGCACGACGAAGGTCACCTTTACGGTGTGGACCGTCAAGGATCATTTGGTCACCAGTGTAAGCGTGGATAGTAGTCATCAATCCTTCAACAACACCGAAGTTATCTTGAAGAGCTTTAGCCATTGGAGCCAAGCAGTTTGTAGTACATGAAGCACCTGAGATAACTGTTTCAGTACCATCAAGAATATCGTGGTTAGTGTTAAATACGACTGTTTTAACATCTGATCCACCAGGAGCAGTGATAACAACTTTCTTAGCACCACCAGCATGCAAGTGTTTTTCAGCAGCTGCTTTAGTAGCAAAGAAACCAGTTGCTTCAAGAACGATTTCTACACCGTCGTTAGCCCAGTCGATTTGTTCTGGATCGCGTTCAGCAGAAACTTTAACGAATTTACCGTTAACTTCGAATCCACCTTCTTTAACTTCCACAGTACCGTCGAAACGACCTTGAGTTGTATCGTATTTCAACAAGTGTGCAAGCATAACTGGATCTGTAAGGTCGTTGATGCGTGTAACTTCAACACCTTCTACGTTTTGGATACGACGGAAAGCAAGACGTCCGATACGACCGAAACCGTTAATACCAACTTTAACTACCATTCGTGATTTCCTCCTTATGAAAATCAAAAAAATTTTTTGTGAAAAGAGTAACTTGACACAGCGCCAAACATCTTTTAACAGTCTCTATTATATACTTTATTGCATTAAAAAGCAACTATTTCCCAACGAAAAGCAAGATTTATCATAGATCACTGCCTCTTTTATTAAAGTTTTTCACAAAGTCTTGATCGATCGGAAAAGCGCTATTTTACTTGTACTCACTTTTGGAACGAAGAAAAACTCTTCCCAAAGTGGGAAGAGTTTTTAAGCATTGGTAAATTAAGCTTCACCTTTAGCTTTTTTAATGATTTCTTCTTGTACTGATTTTGGTACATCTTCGTAGTGGTCAAATACCATCATGAAGGTACCACGTCCTTGAGTTGCAGAACGAAGGACAGTAGCGTAACCGAACATTTCAGCAAGTGGCACATAAGCACGAACGATTTGGCTTGCACCGTGTGCTTCCATACCATCTACACGTCCACGACGAGCAGTTACGTGACCCATAACATCCCCAAGGTTTTCTTCAGGAACTGTGATGGTTACAAGCATCATTGGTTCAAGGATAGCTGGTTGTGCAGTCTTAGCAGCTTCTTTAAGTGCAAGAGATGCAGCGATCTTGAAGGCAGTTTCAGATGAGTCGACATCGTGGTATGAACCATCGTAAAGCTTAGCTTTCACGTCAACCATTGGGTAACCAGCAAGAACACCGTTCGCCATAGATTCTTGAAGTCCTTTTTCTACTGCAGGGATGAATTCACGTGGAACCACACCACCGACGATCGCATTTTCGAACTCGAATCCTTTACCTTCTTCGTTTGGAGTGAATTCGATCCAAACATCACCAAACTGACCTTTACCACCAGATTGACGTTTGAAGAATCCACGTGCTTGTGTAGAAGCGCGGAATGTTTCACGGTAAGATACTTGAGGGGCACCAACGTTAGCTTCAACCTTGAATTCACGTTTCATACGGTCAACAAGGACATCCAAGTGCAACTCACCCATACCAGAGATAACTGTTTCACCAGTTTCAGGGTTTGTTTCAACGCGGAATGTTGGATCTTCTTCAGCCAATTTTTGAAGGGCGATACCCATCTTGTCTTGGTCTGCTTTAGATTTAGGCTCAACCATCAATTGGATAACTGGTTCTGGAACTTCGATTGATTCAAGGATGATTTTTGCTTTTTCATCTGTCAATGAGTCACCAGTTGTTGTATCTTTCAAACCAACGGCAGCAGCGATATCTCCAGAGTAAACTGTTTCGATTTCTTTACGAGTGTTGGCGTGCATTTGAAGGATACGTCCGATACGTTCACGTTTACCTTTAGAAGTGTTCAATACGTATGAACCTGAGTTCAAGACACCTGAGTAAACACGGAAGAATGTCAAACGACCTACGAATGGGTCAGTCATGATCTTGAAGGCAAGAGCTGCAAATGGCTCTTCATCAGATGCTGGACGTTCTTCTTCTTCGTCTGTATCTGGGTTTACACCCTTGATTGCAGGGATATCAAGTGGGCTTGGAAGGTAGTCAAGGACTGCATCCAACATCAATTGAACCCCTTTGTTCTTGAAGGCAGAACCACAAAGTACTGGGTAGAATTCAACGTTGATTGTAGCTTTACGGATACCAGCTTTCAATTCTTCGTTAGTGATTTCTTCCCCTTCAAGGTATTTCATCATCAAGTCTTCATCAGTTTCAGCAACTGCTTCAACCAATTTTTCACGGTATTCTTGAGCTTGTTCAAGGTATTCAGCTGGAATATCTTCTTCAAGGATATCTGTACCAAGGTCGTTAGTATAGATTTCAGCTTTCATCTTGATCAAGTCAATGATTCCGCGGAAGTCATCTTCAGCACCGATTGGCAATTGAATTGGATGAGCGTTTGCTTGAAGACGGTCATGAAGTGTGCTTACTGAGTAAAGGAAGTCAGCACCGATTTTATCCATCTTGTTAGCGAATACGATACGAGGAACTCCGTATTCAGTTGCTTGACGCCAAACTGTTTCAGTTTGAGGTTCAACACCTGATTGTGAGTCAAGAACGGTTACAGCACCGTCCAAAACGCGGAGTGAACGTTGAACTTCGATCGTGAAGTCCACGTGTCCTGGTGTGTCGATGATGTTTACACGAGTGTCTTTCCATTGAGCTGTTGTAGCGGCAGATGTGATAGTGATACCACGTTCTTGTTCTTGCTCCATCCAGTCCATTTGTGACGCACCTTCGTGAGTTTCACCGATTTTGTGAATCTTACCAGTGTAGTAAAGGATACGCTCAGTTGTAGTTGTTTTACCAGCATCGACGTGAGCCATGATACCGATATTACGAGTTTTTTCAAGTGAAAATTCGCGTGCCATGAGGTTTGTTTCTCCTATATTTTTTATTTCTATATTCTATTATAACATGATTTAATAAAAACGGATAGGCAGGACCTACCCGTTCTCAGTGTTTTCATGCTAAGTTTTGGTTCCAACTTGTAAGAAGAGTTGAATTGGGTTCAAGAGCTGACGAAGCTTAATTGAACTCGGGCTAAAGTTAGTTAGCCGATTTGAGCCGGAACGGGATGCTGTGTGAAAAAGATAAACTTCCTTGTATTCATCGAATACTGCGTCAGTTTCCTATTTTCACTTTGCATCCTTGCCGTTCCTAGCATCATGATCTTACCAGCGGAAGTGTGCGAATGCACGGTTAGCTTCAGCCATACGGTGAGTATCTTCACGTTTCTTAACAGCTGCACCAGTGTTGTTCGCTGCATCCAAGATTTCTTTTGCAAGACGATCAACCATTGTGTGTTCACCACGTTGACGAGCGATTGTTACCAACCAACGAAGTCCAAGTGTTGTACGACGTTCTGGACGAACTTCAACTGGGACTTGGTAGTTAGAACCACCGACACGGCGAGCACGTACTTCAAGTACAGGCATGATGTTTTCCATAGCTGTTTCGAATACTTCAAGAGCATCGTTTCCAGTAGCTTCTTTAATTTGTTCGAAAGCTCCGTAAACGATTGAAGCAGCTGTACCACGTTTACCATCAAGCATAACGCGGTTGATAAGACGAGTAACTAATTGTGAATTGTAAAGCGGATCTGGCAATACATCGCGTTTAGGCGCACGGTTTTTACGACTCATTTTTCTTTATCCCCTTTCCTTATGCTTTTGGTTTTTTAGTACCGTATTTAGAACGGCCTTGTTTACGATCGTTTACACCTGCAGTATCAAGTGCTCCACGGACGATATGGTAACGTACCCCTGGAAGGTCTTTTACACGTCCACCACGAAGAAGAACCACGCTGTGTTCTTGCAAGTTGTGTCCGATACCTGGGATATAAGCAGTTACTTCGATCAAGTTGCTCAAACGTACACGGGCAAATTTACGAAGGGCAGAGTTAGGTTTTTTAGGTGTCATTGTTCCAACACGAGTTGCAACACCACGTTTTTGTGGTGAAGAAACGTTTGTTTGAACTTTTTTATGACTGTTGTAACCAACGTTCAAAGCTGGTGATTTAGATTTTTCTACTTTTGATTTACGCGGTTTGCGAACCAATTGGTTAATTGTAGGCATCTACATTCTCCTGTGAAATTTTTTATTTTTGGTGATGGTACACTTGGTGACAGCTACCATCTGTGTGTACTTTTGCAACATTTGTCAGCACGTCCCTGTACACTCTTGAGAGACCAAAAGTAAAAAGTACCGTCTATTATTATAACATGACGGCACTTTGATTGCAAGATGTTTTTTTATTTTTTAAAGAAGTCGAAAAAGTTCATTATTGACCAGGTTCAGCAGGTACTTCTGCCCCTGCATCTGCAGCCGGAGCATACTGTTGTTGCTGTTGTGGTTGAACTGTCGCATTGGCTTCAGCTACTCCAGCGTTGGCATTAGCGTCTGTTTGAGTCTGCTGCGTTGCCGCTGTGTCACTCTCATAGGTCAGTCCATAATAGTTAGCGATGTATTGGATACGGGCCTCAAGCGATTGCTTTTGAGTCGCATCTTTGACTTTCTTCACAGCAGCTTGGGCAGCGTTCACAGAATCTTGACTTGGAGTTGTTTCCATTTGAACGACTGCTTTTTCAGCAGCTTCTGTATTTTTCTTTTCTTCCTTCTTTTCTTTTTCTTCCTTTGTTTCCTTTTTCACTGGAAGGGAACCTGTTTTTTTAGCAGGTTGAATTTCTGTCGTTACCTGGGCAGCCGTATTCTTTTTAACGGTATACAAACCAGCTACCAAAATAAAGGATAGAGACAGAACTGTCACCAAGCGAATCCACAAAGGACTATTATCAAATCGATCTAAAATTCTTTTCACTTTTTGATCCTCCTTTGTTGCTCTTAATCAAAGATATTCCCAACTTCGACACTCAATTTGTTTTCTTTTACATCGATGTTGGTCACGCGCAATAAGGATTTGTGCTCAAAGAATTCACGGTCGGTTGAAGCATTATCTGCAAAGACTGCAACTCCTGCTAATTCAGAATCAAATTCAGACAAGAGGCTGACCATTCCGTTAATCGTTCCACCACCTTTTAGGAAGTCATCAACAATCAAGACCCGACTTCCTGCTTTTAGGCTACGTTTTGAAAGGAACATTTTTTCAATACGATCTCCACTGGAACCTGATACATAGTTGACACTGACGGTTGATCCTTCTGTGATTTTCAAGTCACGACGAACAATAACAAATGGAACATTCAAGACATTTGCAACTGCATTGGCTAGGGGAACCCCTTTAGTCGCAACAGTCATAACAGCATCGATCTTCTTATTACGGAAGGCTTTGGCAATGATGCGACCGATGCTATTTAAAATCTTTGGATTGCTCAATAGATCGGATAAATAAATGTAGCCACCTGGAAGAATACGATCACTTTCAGACAGCTGTTTACATAAATCTTCAACGATTTCTTTAGATTCCTCATCGGAGATAGACGGTGTAAAGACAACTCCTCCTCCAGCTCCTGTAATGGTTTCAATATTTCCGATCTCCATCTCTTCAAAAGCCCGTTTGATAATCACGATATCTTCTGAGATAGAGGATTTAGCCGACTCGTACTTTTCCGCAAAAGTATTGAGACTCGTTAATTCATAAGGATGATTGATCAAGTAATTAGAAATTACGACCATCCGTTCACTTCTTCTTAATTTCATTTTCTCACCATGTAGTTTTTTTCTACCATTATACCATAAGAAGCGAAAAAAACGAACATTCTGATTTACAGAAGGCCGTTTTTCCCTAATTTTTTTCTTTTTTTTGGAATAGTTTCCGTATTTATCTCTATTTTTACTGATCGATATTCGGTTTATAGAAAGATCGGTTTTCCATAGCGAAGATTTTATTGGTCATCTCGCCAGGTCCAATTAAGCCAAGAGCTGTCGTCATCATCATCATTTCTGCATCCAAATTATCGATCATATGAATAATCTCTGCTTCCATGATCTTGGGGCGAACAGGGCTACCGTATTCGAGCAAGCCATGGTGACTCAAGATCACATGGCGAAGGACAATCACTTCTTCTTTTTGGTCATCAATCTTCAAGTCTTGCAAGACTTTGGTGATTTCTTCATCGATCAGCGCAATGTGACCAATGAGATTGCCTCGAACAGTGTACTCCGTATTTTCAGGTCCCGTCAACTCGATCACTTTGGCCAAATCGTGTAACATAATCCCTGCAAAGAGCAAACTCTTATTCAACTGAGGATAGATATCACCGATACTATCTGCCAAGCGGACCATGGTCGCCGTATGATAAGCAAGGCCTGCTTCAAAGGCATGGTGGTTGGTCTTAGCAGCTGGATAGCTATAAAACTCTTTCTCATATTTTCCATAGAGGGCACGGACAATCCGTTGCCAAACTGGATTTTCAATTTTGAAAATCATGTTTGACAGGTATTCATGCAATTCCTTGGGATCTACTGGTGGTTTTTCCTTGAAGTCTGCTGGATTGTTGGGCTCTCCTGCTTGTGGCAAGCGCATATTCAATTGATTAACTTGCGGAGTATTATTGTAGACCTCCCGACGACCAGCCATATGGACCACGCGCCCAGCTGTAAAGCTCTCTACATTGTGAGGTTGGGCATCCCATAGTTTACCTTCGATTGTACCGGTCTCATCCTGGAAGACAAAGGCGAGGTAGTTTTTCCCGGCCCGCGTTTGACGCACTTCTGCTGACTTGATCAAATAGAATCCTTCGAACAATTCATCTTTTTTCATTTGGTTAATTTTGACCATCATCTTCTCCATCTTCTATATATACATCTAGTTCCAGCAGGTCTTCATCGCTTTCGATTTGGCGGAGCGTCCGCTCGATGGCACTGGTCCGTCTGGTTAGCAAATCATCAATATTATTGGAAGCATTCTTTAAATGACGCTGGGTCTTGGCGAGAATCCCTCCAAACTTATGGAATTCTGATTTGACCGATCCCAACACCTTACTAATGTCATCTGCACTCTTTTGGATGTTGAGCGTTTTAAAGCCAACAGACAAGGAGTTCAAAAGGGCAGATAGCGTGCTTGGACCAGCTACTAAAATTTGTTCTTCCCGACGCAAGCGATCGAAGAATTCTGGATTGCGAACGACTTCCGAATAAAGGCCTTCGGTTGGCAAAAAGAGAATTCCAAAATTCGTTGTCGCTGGTGGAAAGAGGTATTTTTGTTGGATATCTTTGGCAAAACGCTTGATACTAGCAAGAAGGGCCTTGCGGTAACGCTCGATCTCCTCTTTCTCTCCTGATTCATAAGCTTCTTCCAGACGATAGTAGTCTTCCAGAGGGAACTTAGAGTCAATTGGTAAATAGACTGGTTCCTCTCCTTGTCCCGGAAGCTTGATAGCGTACTCTACGCGCTCACTGGACTGGGGTACAGTGATAAATTCTCGCTCATACTGGGCTGGTGTCAAGATATCTTCAATGATTTGACCCAGCTGCAATTCGCCCATAATCCCACGGGTCTTGGTATTGGAGAGAACTTTATTAAGGGTTCCGACATCCCGCGCCACCGTCTGCATTTCTCCTAGCCCTTTGTTGACCGACTCCAATTGTTTTGAAACCGTCTCAAAGGAGGTCTGTAAGCGGTGCTGCAAGGTTTTCTCCAATTTTTCTTCTACCGTTTGGCGCATCTGTTCTAGCCGCACTTCATTGGACTCTTGGATCTGGCGCATGCGCTCATCTGTTTTGTCCCGATTTTTAGTAAAGTGCTCGTTCATCTCAGCGCGCAGAGCCGTCGTCTGCTGGTGGATCTCCACTCGCATCTCGGTTAAACGATCTGTCAGAGCGATCTCTAACTGCTGATTGGCAATCTGGCTTGCTTGTCTTTCTTTTTCAAAACGATAGTCCAACTGGTCTGTCAAATGATCCTCATGGTCTTCCAGCAACTCTCTTAAAGCCGGTCTTGTATCATCTGACCGTTGCAAGAGATAGATGAGGAGGCCCAGATTGAGCAGGCCAATCAGAAGCAGAATGATATTCATATTAACCTCTGTCTTTACTATAAACAATGACAAGATAGCCACGGTCAAGACTCACTTGAATCGGTTGATCCAAAAATTCATTGGAGCCATACATGGCCTTCAAAAAATAATTCTCCTGATGGAGCGGATACTTGGCTCCTGTAATCTCTAGGTGGCCTTGTCCGACAGGCATAAAGCCAACATAAGACATGGCTGGATCTGGCTGAATCTCATGGCAACCAGCTGGTCTGTAGATCAAGCGATTTTGACCATCGACTAATTGGATCTGCTCCATGTAGGGAGCTAGGTCTGGATCGGTCGGCAAAAAGATATTGGACAAAAAGTGATCCAAGCGACCACCAAAGGCACCGTAAACAGTGACAACAGCATCTGGATAGGCCTCAAAGACCGCTTTCAAGGCCAATTCCAAATCCGTATCATTCTTTTCAGGAACGGACTGAACAACCTGCTTGGCTTGGGTTCGGATCTGATGCAAATCAGTCTCAGAGACAGAATCGAAATCCCCCACAGCTATATCTAAAGGCAGGCCTTGTTCCAGTAACTTCAAACAGCCACCGTCGACACCTACGTAAAGCTCTTGATCTTTTGGCAAGAGCGTGCTGTCACCTCCTGCCAGTATTGCGATGTTACCCATTTACAGCATCTCGGAGCGTTTGAACGCGCTCATTGACCTCCCCATTAAAGACATAAGAGCCCGCTACAAAGACATTGGCCCCGGCTTCTTTTGCTTGGGAAATACTTTGAGCATCAATTCCACCATCCACTTCGATATCAAAGTCTAAACCTTTTTCTTCACGAAGAGCGACTAATTCGCGCACCTTGTCCATGGTTTCAGGCAAGAAGGCTTGGCCACCGAATCCTGGATTAACGGTCATAACCAAGACTTGATCCACCAAGTTCAAGACATGTTTGATACTGTCTACAGGAGTCCCTGGGTTGATCACGACACTAGCCTTCACACCCGCTTGACGAATTTTTTGAAGAGCTCCGTGGATATGAGGAGTAGCTTCCACATGGATGCTGATGATGTCAGCACCTGCACGGGCAAATTCTTCGATATGGTGTTCGGGATTGGTGACCATCAAGTGGCAATCAAAGACCAACTTGCTATGCGGACGCATGCTCTCTACGACACCAGCTCCAAAGCTGATATTGGGCACAAAATGGCCATCCATGACATCGATATGGGCATAGTCAGCTCCAGCTGCTTCTAAGCGTTTCAATTCACTTTCAAAATTAGCATAATCGGCACTCAAAATTGAGGGTGCAATTTTCATTGTTTTCATCGTTGTAGTGTCTCCTATTTTGGCATTTTTTTCGAAACTTTTTTATAGGTTTCGCGACGGTTTTCAATCTCACTTAGAAATTGCAAGTAATCCTCATAACGGAAAGGCGCAATTTCCTCTCTTTCAACGGCTGGTTTCACCGCACAAGCGGGCTCATGCGTATGGGTACAGGTACGAAATTTACAAGAGTGGCTCACATCGGCGATCTCTGGGAAGGCTTGATTTAAGTCTTCACTGGTTGTCACTTCATAATCGAGGGAGGAGAAGCCAGGCGTATCTGCGATCTTTCCTCCATTTAAATGGTAAAAGCTGACAGCTCGGGTCGTGTGTCGACCGCGCCCCAGACTATCTGAAATCTCACCCGTTTCAAGCTCTAGATCCGGAGCGATTTTATTGAGCAAGGTCGATTTTCCTACACCGGTCTGTCCCATAAAGACGGTAGTTTTATGGGTTAAAAGGGGCAAAAGTTCCTCAATCGACAAGACAAAATCATAGCCAATAGCCTGATAGATTCCTTGGTAGTAATGGATAAACTCCAGATCTTCTAGCAAGTCCAATTTGGAAATATACACAATGGGATGAATCCCCTTGTGTTCTAGAAGGACCAGAAAACGATCCAAGAGATTGGCATTAAAATCCGGCTCCTTAGCCGACATGATGACTACTGCCTGATCAATATTGACAATCGGAGGGCGCACGAGGCTATTTTTTCGAGGGGCAATACTCAAAATGTAGCCTTCCGAATTCTCTTCAGCAGAGAACTCTACCTGATCCCCCACATAAGGAGTCTGTCCTTTTTTCCTAAAATTTCCACGAGCCCGTGTCTGGTAAATATGGCCGTCTGACTCCACATAGTAGAAGCCAGCCAAGGCCTTGACGATGGTTCCTTGCAAATCGCACTCCTTTGAGATTAATACTCCTATTATACCAAAAAATGAGAAATAAGGCTGGATTGCTTGATAAGAAAATCTACAAGCACTTCCTGTAACAGGTTGTAATCTCATACTGTCTATGGTTTTCATGTTAGGGACTTTGACGTGTTTCCTTTTTTTCCTTGGCAATTTTCCTAAAAAGTGTATAATAGAACTATGCGGAGGTGGTGGAACGGCAGACACGCATGCTTCAGGCGCATGTGCCCCTTCGGGCGTGAGGGTTCAAATCCCTTTCTCCGCATCTTGGAAAGGTGGCCCAGCTTGGTACGGCACCGGACTCGAAATCCGGCAAGTGGATTTTCTTCACGCGCGGGTTCAAATCCCGTCCTTTCCTTACGATGCAAATAAGCCATAGGTTATAACCTATGGCTTTTCTGTTATTTTATTCCTGCTTCTAGAAGACCATCTGCTAAGCGGGCGAAATCTTCTAAGCTAAGAGCTTCTCCTCGCACAGATGGTTGCAGGCCTGCAGCTTCAATCCCTACTTCTAGTTTGGCTTTGATTTCTTCGGTCTTGCCAAAGCGACTAGTCAAGTTGTTCCAAAGCGTTTTGCGGCGGTGGACAAAGCTAGCCTTGCTGACAGAGAAGAAGAAATCTTCATCCTTGACGGCCACTGCTGGTTCTTCGCGACGCACCATCTTGAGGATGGCAGAGTCGACATTTGGCGCTGGCACAAAGACGGTGCGTGGTACGATAAAGGCCACCTTAGCTGTCATATAGTATTGGACTGCAATAGACAAAGACCCATAAGCCTTGGTGTTGGGCTCAGCTGAAATACGGTCGGCGACCTCTTTTTGCATCATGACCACAAATTCTTGGAAAGGAATTTTAGACTCAATCAAGTGCATGAGGATGGGAGTCGTGATGTAGTATGGAAGGTTGGCTACTACCTTAATTGGAAGCTCTGGATTTTTAAACTCTGCGATGTACTGGTTGAGATCCACCTTGAGGATGTCTTGGTTGACAACCGTCACATTATCAAAATCACGCAAGGTATCCGCTAAGATGGGAACTAAGCGGTCATCAATCTCAAAGGCCATCACTTCTGCAGCATTTTCTGCCAAAAACTCAGTGAGAGCTCCAATTCCGGGACCGATTTCGATGACATTGACCTGCTTATCAATCTCAGCAGTGTCCACAATTTTTTGAAGGATGTTGGTATCGGTCAGAAAGTTTTGTCCGAAGGATTTTTTAAAGGTAAAACCGTGACGCTCCAGCACTGCCTTGGTCACGCTATAATCTGCAATTCTCATTTTTTCTCTTTTCTATTTATTAGCTAAAAACAATATATAAAACCCACATAATTCCTAGTGCCAACAAAATCCAAAACACTAAAAGAACACGAGACTTGTTCCCTTGTGAATCGGCTCCAGTCATATCGATCGCTTTCTTATCTTCTTGGGGGTTCATTTTCTTCAGTTCATCCTGATAGGCAACCGAATCTAGAATATTGTCTTCTGGCAATAATTCTGAAGCATAATAATCAGGAAAGCCCATAGCAAGACCAATTAAGTTCTTTTCTGTCAAAGAAAAATCTAAATCTTTGGGTTGATTTTCCCGAATAGCTCGTATATTTTTTAACAGTTTATCAGAAACAACAGACACTTGGTCCATAAAAACAACATCTAAGACATCAAATCCGAGCACATCACCATCTTTTACGTTTGCAAGAATATAACGAACAAAGGCATCATATAATTGTAAGGTCTGAGAAGCATTTTCTTCTAAAAAAGACCGATTTTGGAGGGCGTTTTGCTGGAATTTTTCAATAGGAAGCAAGATATCTACATTCTGCTCTTGGTAAAATCTTTCTGCTTGTTCTTCATCTTCTTCAAGTTCTTCTGCTGTTTCCCAGAGAGCAATAGGAGCTTTTAAATCTTCTTCATCCCAAAACAATTGCCAAAAATAAGGTATCGTGTAAATTCCCTCTGTTAAGATACGAGCTTCATCTCCGTTTTTTAAGTAAATATAACTTCTATTCGCCATTCCATTTCCTTTCAAAATCTTTGAAAAAGGGTAGTGGTTCAGGTAAGATGTAGATAAAACTATATAGTTTCCCAATGAAAGAAACTCTCTAATCTTTATCTCTGCCTTCTAGTTCCTCACTAAACTTTTGCATTTCCTTAAAAGCTGTTAGGCTAACATAGGCACCCGCTTCATAATACTCCGTTGGATTTATGGCATAGTCAAAGCCTTCAATCATGCCACCAGCTTCTTCAATCATGCCATTCCACTTTTCATCAAAGACCATTCGCAGACGTTTCCAATCAGTAAATACTGGCACAGAATTGCGCCCATCTTTTCCTTCTCTGACTGGGATGCTGAACTTAGCGTCTTCTTTCAATACAAAGGAGTTGGCTCCCTGACTCTTATCGGGGAATCCCGAAGTAGCATTTAAAGGAATGAGGAGTTTGGCTTTTGGCATGGCTGCTGAGAAGAATTTATAATAGAGCTTATATATTACTTCTTCGTCATCTGTTGTAGGCTTATCCATCTGCCCCATCAACAGCATCCATCTTACAATATCAGGATTCATAACAGGAACTTGTATCTCTGGTAGGTTCGAAAAATCTGGTTTCTGAACCAAAACAGAAGCACTAATGCTGACTTCCTTGGTATTAAAGGCTGCTCCCAAAGCTCCATTTAAGTAAAAGGCTGTCCCAAGAAAATTCTCAATTCCTTTTTTATCTGCTGTATTTTCAATCAGTTTCACAACTGAATTTGGTCGACGATCAATGGTTTCCTTAAATTGGTGATACCAACGCGGCGTATATAGCATGATCATCGGGTCTGAACAGAGATAGCCCTCTTCACCTTTATCATAGGTCGTTGAGAAAAGATACGCTTCCCCCGTTTTTTCTGAAAAGACCGCGTAAATCGAATCTGCTGCTAACAACTTGTCCTTGACGATTTCTGCTAGGCGTTCTAGCTTTCGAGTGTTAGCTTGATAGCTTTCTTCACTTTCAGTTTTCTGATTTTGACGGCACTCCCATAAAAAGAGGCGCAATATTTCTATGCTATCATCAAGACTAGCGGCTTGATAGTCTTCATTGGACATTTGACCTTTTTGGACAATTACAAACGCGTTATAAAGAGCATCTGTATAGCTTGATAGCCGTTGTTCCTCATCGACACCATAACTATAGAGAACACTTCCCTTTTTAAGATTAACCAAGGAAGTTTCCATATCGATGACCAAATGAGCTAGAGATTCATCCGTGAGAACATCTACATCCTTATTTTGATTAATGAGTTTTTTCACGACTACAGAACCAAGAGCGTCCATACCTTGATCGGGATTGCAAAATTGCAGACAATCCCCAACCTTGAGTCCGCCCTCTAAGCTCCCAATAATCAATAACTCATTCGTCTCCTTTATCGGAAATAGTTCTAGAACTCCCAAGCATGTTTTGTCAATTGACTCTACTGTTTTGTTTGTTGCTTCAGTTGTTTCTGTCTTTTTTAAAAAATCGAAGATTCCCATAAATTATCCTCATTATCTACACTCATAACAAATCCTATGGAGTCACTTTTCTAATGCTTGCAACCAAGCCTGATTAAACCGTATATACTTACTTCTATTGCGTCATCTTCCCCTTGCTTTTGGGGGAGTTTCTCAATTCTCATAACTTTTCATGGTAGCTTCAACCTCAGCCAAACTAATTCCAAACAACTCCAAGCGTTTGATCAATTGCTTACCATTGCAGTAGCCAATGCGCAAGGCTTCGCCTAGATATTCCCGTCGTTTGCGACTATCGCTTCCCATCAACAGTCCAAGCCGCATCAAGTCGGTCTTTGTGATATCAAAGAAATTTTCATCTTCGTAAGACCCGACCAGTCCAGCTAGGGCTTTTTCTAAATCTTCAAAGTTCGCATGCTCCACTCCAAGAGAACGCCCCTTGGTCTTGGATTTGGGGACTGCTTCACCACGATTTAAAAAGGCATGTTTGGCTTGGGGCACCTCTTGCATAATGATCTTGCGAATGCGCTCGCCATTATAGTCTGGATCGGTAAAGACAATGACCCCACGCAACTCTTGCAAGGTAGCAATTCGTTCCAAATCATCTTGATCGATCGCAGAGCCTCGGGTTTCATAGGTATCCACCTCATAAAAACGACGGAGATTGGCTGTGTCGTCCTTGCCCTCCACGACAATTACTTCTGGTATTTTTCTTTTCTCAGTCAAGGCCAAATACCTTTCTTGCATTGTCGTAGGTTGCCTGAGCCACTTCTTCTGTTGTTAAGCCACGTAGTCCTGCAATAAAATCTACCACATAACGAGTGTAGGCTGTTTTATTTTCCCGACCACGTTTGGGAACTGGTGCCAGGTAAGGAGCATCTGTTTCAACCAAGATCTTGTCTAACGGAAGGCCAGCTGCCGCTTCTTGGACATCTGTGGCTTTCTTAAAGGTCACCACTCCAGAAAAGGAAATCATCAT
Organism: Streptococcus parasanguinis; assembly: GCF_964238605.1. Classification (GTDB taxonomy): domain Bacteria; phylum Bacillota; class Bacilli; order Lactobacillales; family Streptococcaceae; genus Streptococcus; species Streptococcus parasanguinis_AJ. Next base: position 59,138 of record NZ_CAXSMM010000006.1, read on the forward strand.
TCCCAAATCCATGAAGCGTTTCGCTTCTTCTAAACTTCCTGAGAAAGAATGCATGATCCCACCGCGAGGACCAACTCCTTCACTCTTGATGATGCCATAAGTATCTTCTAAAGCATCGCGTGTATGCACCACAAAGGGGAGGTCCAAGTCCTTAGACAATTGAATCTGACGACGAAAAACCTTTTCTTGGACATCTTTTGGTGCCGTCATCCAGTGGTAATCCAGACCGATTTCTCCGAGTGCGACAACTTTGGGATGTTTTAGCTGTTCAAGTAAATAGGCCTCCACTTCAGGAGTATAATCGCCTGCCTCAGTGGGGTGCCAACCAAGCGTGAGATAGAGTTCTGGATGCTGGTCTGCCAACTCCATGGCACGCTCAATCGTCGGTTTGTCAAAACCAACGATATTGTGGGCTACAACACCCATTTCCTTGGCCAAGTCGAGCTCTTCTTGTTCTTTTCCTGCGAATTCTTCCACATTGAGATGGGTGTGGGTATCAAAAATCTGCATGATCTTCCTTTTCTTCCGAGTTTTTCTTCTTTCTATTATAGCAGAAAGCGCCTCTAAATTCACTTTCGGACAAAACAAAAACCAGTAGTCTCGAGTTTCTACTGGTTTTTAGGTTTTTATCTGAATTACGCAGCCAAAACTTTGCGTCCTTTACGACGACGAGCTGCCAATACGCGACGACCATTTTTAGTTGCCATACGGTGACGGAAACCATGTTTGCGCGCACGACGAAGTTTACTTGGTTGATAAGTACGTTTCACGATGAATACCTCCTCATAGATTTTGTATTCGTTTAGCCGGCTAGTTGTGATCAGTTACTAAACATACTTTACTATTCTATCGGATTCGACTCTATTTGTCAATAGCTATGGCAAAATTGTTGCAAATACAGGTCGGAGAAAACCTTTCTACACCTGACGGGTTGCCAAGTAATAAGGTTCCAGAGCCACCAGCGCCTCTTGCAGCTGATCCAGGATATCCTCAGGAGAACCATCCTCGACTAGAGAAACATCGTATTTGACGAGGACCTTACGAACCGCCCCTTCTGCTACTGCTTGTAACAGATCATGGCGATTTTTTTCTGTTCCTTCTACCCTTTGACTCTCTCCATTTTTCTGGGCGAAATAATAAACTGGCTGAGTGATGGGTAGGGTGAGAACCTTGTGTTGTTTTTGAAGGCTCTTGTCATCTTTTTTTCGCTCGATAAAGCTCACCTCTAAGGAAACTCCAAAATCAACTGCATCCCCATAAAGTCTCAAGGCAAACATGGGCTCTGCCATCGTCCCTTCTCCTTTTAGATAGGCCCAAAAATGAGGCCGCAAGACCTGAGCCTGGTTCATCCATTGGCTAGTCCGATCTTGCTCCAAATAGGGGTGACGCTTCTGAAAGGCTGAGACTACATCAGTGAATTCCTTACGAGCCGCCTGAGCTAGGGCACGATACTGCTCCATCTCCGAGGCTAGCACCCCTGCCTTTGCTGGGGCCTGGTAGTGTATTCCTTGAAACTTTAAAAACTCTCGAATCGCTGTAAATGCCATCTGCTTCCTTTCTAAATCTAAAAAAGGAGAGATCGGCTCAATCCCGTCTCTCCCTTATGGGAAATAATAGCTTGATTATCCTTCGATGTCTACCACTACGTAACGGTTTGGTTCTTCCCCTTCAGAGTAGCTAGTGACTCCTTCCATCTTAGAGACAATACGGTGAATGATTTTGCGTTCACTGTTTGACATCGGATCTGTCTGTTGGGCTTGCCCATCTTCGAGGGCACGCGTTGCCAACTTCTGAGCATAGCTTTGAAGAACTTCCGCCCGGTGTTCTACATAGTCATTAACATTAATGGTAATGTAAAAATTCTTTGAGTAGCGGTTATAGAGGTAATTTTGCGCCAAAAGTTGAAGAGCCTTCAAGACTTTTCCGTGGTATCCAATGACACGTCCCGGTTCATTGGTATCAATTTGCATATTGACCGTACGGCGGTTGTGACTGCTTGAGATGGTTGCATCCACATCCATTTCATCGACCACTGTTTGAACATAGGCTGTCACATCATCTACGACTTCTTCGATGTTGTAGTTTTCCTCTACCTCGATACCAAGGTTTGAGAAATCAGATTCGCTTGATTCTTTTGTCGCTGGTTCTTTAACTTTTTCAAGGATATGTTCATGTCCTTTTTCTTCAAGAACGGTATCTGCTTCTTTGTCATGTTTCAGGATTTCGGTCTTGATTTCTTCAGAGACAACTTCTCCTTCTTCTTCGACCTTTTTGATCGCTGCAACGACGCGTCCGAGATCGACCGTTGCTTCGCTCACCGTCTTCACCGGTTCGTTTTGCGCATTGATCTCATCTGGGACACCTTTGACAGCTTTTTGATTGGCTTTCACAACCGTTGTTTCTGCAATGGGCTCAATCTCTACTTGGGCTGGTTTTTTCCCAAACAAGCCAAGAAAACCTTTCTTTTCACGCGCTACAACCGTAATATGTGCCTTCATACGAGGAATATCTAAATCGTTCAGACCTTTTTGAATCGCTTCTTCAACAGTTGCTCCAGTATATAGGACCATATGTCCACCTCTTTCTTATTTTTTCTTTTTCTGTGCTTTGTTTAGGGCACGGCGTTTTTGTTTTTCCATGTCGCGCGAAGCTTGTTCTTTTGCTTCACGCTCTGCAATAATCTTGAAGGGGTTGTTCAAGAGATAGGTTTGCCCGACTTGGTAAGCATTGGAAGTCACCCAGTATAGTGCGACCCCGCTGGCTGAGAACAAGGCAAAGAAGAAGATCATCACAGGCATCACATACATCATGGTTGTCGCACTACCATTACGCTCTGGCATGGCTTTATTGGTCAACCAACTGCTGAAAAATGTGAAGAGTGCTGCAAGAACCGGCAAGATATAGGTCGGGTCGATCGCGCCAAGGTCCAACCAAAGGAAGTGACCGACTTTAAGGAATTCGACACGGCTCAACGCTTGGAACAAGGCCATCAAGACCGGCATCTGGATCAAGAGAGGAAGGAAGGCTGAAGACGTTTTGACGCCTTTTTCCTTGTAAAGGGCCCGCATCTCTTCAGAAAGCTTGGTCCGACTATCAAGATCCTTCCCAGGATACTTAGCTTGCAATTCCTTGAGGAGGGGTTGAATTTCCTGCATTTTGCGGGTTGAATTCATTTGATATTGGAAGAGAGGCAAGAGGACCGTCCGTATGACAATGGTAAAGACGATAATCCCTACACCGATACTTCCGCCAAAGGACAAGAAGCGGATGGCTTCTGCAAAGAAGTAGACGAAGCGTTCCCAACCACCTGTCGACTGAGCTGTCACTTGAGAGGTTCCACAAGCTGTCAAGACCAATAAGGCTGCTCCTAATAATCCAGTTAACTTCAGTTTCTTTTTCACATTATTCCCTTTCTTGGTAGACATGCGCTAATTTTAAGACATGTACAAGATTTTTCTCTACTTGATGAAAGTCGAGCTCCTCCACTCCTTTACGAGCAATGACAACAAAATCATCGGTCGTAAGGAAGGCTTGGTGTTTGATCAAAACATGGCGAATCAAACGTTTGATGCGATTTCTGGTCACAGCATTTCCCAGTTTCTTACTAACAGACAGGCCGACTCGAAAATGCGGTTGGTCTTTGCGCAAGCGGTAAACAACGAATTTCCGATTGGCAACATTTTGACCACTTTTAAAAATAGCATTAAAATCTTTGTCACGTTTGACGCGGTAGCTTTTTTTCAAACCTCAACTCCCTCTATTAAATTTATTCTATTATACCATATTTTCAAAAAAAACCAATCTCACTCAGGAAATCGGTTGTTACTTGAATACAGATAAAAGTAAAGGCAAGGTGTAGTAGAGATTGAGCAAGATATGAGCCAAAATAGGAGCAAGGAGCGTCTTACTCCGATAATACAGGATCCCAAAAATCACACTCGGCAGGAGATAGATGATAGAAGCTCCTAGCGAAAAGGGATTGTGGAGAAAATGTAGGCCACTGTAGATGATGGCTGGAAGCCAAATCTCAGCATAGAGTTTCCAGCCTTTGAAGTAGGCATTCACCAAGGCTCCGCGAAAGATCAGCTCTTCTGTCACCGGCCGTATGATAACCATTGCGATCACTAGGATAAGCACCCCTGTTGGGCTAATTTCCCGTGGAAAGAGACTCAAAACGGCTGCCCGTCCTTGAACAAAACCACTGATGAAGTAGTCCAACCAGTAAACCAAACAGGCCGCAAAAACGGCTTCTATCAGAGCTTGAAGAGGGTTCTTCCCCAGCTTAAACTGCGCTTTTTTAGAAAAACGATAGACCAAAAATCCTGTAAAGACTGCATAGAGGCCTTCTAGGCCAAATAAGGTCCAATAATAGCTATTGGCGCTTGCTACACTATTGGAGACATATTGGGCCAAGGGGCGAAATTGAGGCCGAACATAAAAATAAAACAAGAGCAGAAAGAGGGGATACAGCAGTGAGAGCTTTCCTTTGATGAATTTCATAGATACCTTTCCTATAAAGTATGACAAATCGTATAGTGCATCTTACCATAATCGTGACAAGGTTTCAATGAAAAAGGATGCCTTCCTACTCTCTGAGATAGGCCACATAACCATCTAGGACAGCGACTAAAATCAAGAGACAAAGAAGAGTTTCCAGCCATACGAGAGCTGTCAAGAAAGGTAGTTGCAACAAGCCTTGGGCCATCTTCAAAGAGGTCGCTGTGATGACTGTTGGAAAGGTCAGGGCTGAAAAAGCAGGTTGAAAACCTTCTTTGATCATTTTCGGTAGGCGCGTCAACACAAAGAAATAAAAACCTTGCGAGGCCACCACCATGATCAGTAAGAACCAGACAGGAAGGCTTGCTCCACCCACACGAACCAGGGCTGCTAAAAGAAGGGAAAAGGGAGCACAATAGATGCCTTCTTGCCCCAACAGATGACTGGGTAAGGGGGACTGCTTCAAATCATGGTAGATAAGGGGATAAAGAAGAAAGGTCAAACCAAAACCAATCACTAAAGCGAGATAAGCAATCTCTCTGATTCCTACAACTGGATAAGTCAAAGCTGCTACTGCAATGCCCACATAGAGAACGGTCCAACTGGGAGTGGCATTGGCTCTTGGTCGCGCTAGGACATGGGTCTTGGTAAAATAGAGAATTAAGCCCAGATCCAAGAGAAAGGCAGACCACCAGACCAACTGTGATAGACCTCCAAAGGCGGGAAAGAGGCGCAAAAGATAGGTGGATAGAATCATCCCTGCCATGGGAAAGGTCGCCATCCCAGATAAAAGGGCTGGTTGTTGGAGTTCTATCTTGGTTTCTTGCCAGCGAATTGCATGATAAACGACAAAGAAAAACCAGAAGAACAAACCTGTCAGACTAAAGGCATGAGCAAGGAAGGGTAGCGAGTCTGCGAGAAGGTTTCCAGCGCCAACCAGTCCTAACAGACAGCCTGAAAATACTAAGGGGATCTTTTTCATCGGGAGCTCCAATCATGTTGTCGCTTTCAGTATACCATAAAAGAGAAGGAAGCAGGATAAAAAAGAGAGTGGGACAGAAATCGGTAATTCGTTAGAATTCGATTTCGTCGTCCCACCTCCGCACAGTTGAGTAGGGGTGTAAAAGCTGATGAAATCAGCGTAGTAGAGCCCACTTAACCACTGCGTCTTGATCGACAATCCAAAAATAATTGAGAGGCTAGGACTTTTGTCCCAACCTCTTCAAATTGTAGATATCTCTTTAATTTTTTAAGTATCATTTAGGTTGCACTATGTAAGAAACAGATGGATTACATTCTAAAAGAAGTTGGAGAATACCAACTTCTTTTATCCATTCTATTAAAGACTAGGCCTGTACGACCATCATATAAAGAAATAAGGATACGAGAAAGACGATGCTAACAACAAGGGTCGCTAGCTTGAGTCCACGGTGGGAACGCCAGTAACTTGGCTTTCCTAGGTTACTGGTCGCATCTGTTGAAAGCGATTGTTGTTGGCGAGGTTGCAGGGTGACCAGAACCACAAGAGCGAGGGAGAAGATCGCGATCCCGATTGCAAATACCATTTCCATCTTAGGATCCTCCTAACACTCTGAAGAGGGTAAAAATAACTCCCAGCAGAATCACCAAACCAATGATTACATTAAAAGTGACATTGATCTTTTCAGAACGTGTCGTCTTTTCTTTTTCGGCAGGACGGCGTTTGAGAGACTCCATCCGTCCTTCTACTTCTTTGTAAAATAAATCTTTCTTACGATCACTCACTGTGTCCACCTATCCCTTCTTGCAAGCGAGCTTTGAAAACAGCTGGCTCAACGCTACTTGATTGGGCAATTTGTTGCGCAACGGCTTCTCTGTAGTTATCCACAGATTGGTAGATTTCCTGGATACGGGCCACCATATCTGCTTCTTTTCCTTGATCAAAGATATTGGCTTGTGCGAGGAAGTGGCGGTCATGCAGGGTATGGCTAAAGGCAAGGATGACTTGCTGGTGTTCGAAGGCCTTGCGAACAATGCCTTGTACCTCTGCATAGTGGTTGATATCCAGATAAATACTAGAGACCTTAAGCAACTCTTTGATCCGCTCTTGGCTGATATTTTGGTACAAGACCACATTTGGATAGCGAACCATAGACAAGAGGCTCGCAGACATCTCCGTCAAAGCTGCTACACGGAAGGTCACATTTGGCAAGTTCTCTACTAGATAGGTCAAGGCTTCGATCTGATCCGAATTGGTCAAAACAAAAGCGTCTTTACGGATATCGTCTTTCACCTTGAAATCATACAGGTAGCCAAGGGGACCAAAATAGCTATGCTGGTCTTGCGAGGTCAACTGCAAAGCACGATGATAGGTCGCGTTTTGCGGAATCAAGATCTTCTTGGTCCGGATTTCTGGGCTCTTTAGAATCAACTGCATATTGCCCGGAAGGCTGTCGTGAAGAGGCTCTTGCCACACCAAGACATCGCGTCCTTTGATGCCTTTATTGCCCAGCTGGAGACTAATGCTAAAGGAGGTAGCCAGCGTATTGTAGACCAAACCATCTAGATCAAAACCACGATACTCTAGATAAAAGACAAAGTAATCTATGCGATTCTTGAAAATCCGCATGGGTTGATGATCCAAGGTCAAGATCAAATCCCCTGTTTGGTGATTTTCTGTCAAGCGCTCGATATCCCCTTCAAAATAAGTAGTCACCAAATACTGTCCCTGATCGCCACAAGTCGTTACAGCAATCTTACGACCGTATTGGTCATAGTGCTCAACCATGACCACTTGCCCCTTATCATCTAACCACTCTAAGCGCTCGACGATGCGTTTATAGGAAGCAGCATGGTACACAATCCGAGCCTTTTCCTGACCATAGTAGGTCACTTTTCCCGAACTGTTATCCCCAGAAACTTCCCAGAAATCAGGCACTGGAACTTCATTAAAGTAGCGTCCGCGCTTCTCTCCTTTTGCTTGTCCTAAGAAATAGATAAAGGGAGATTCGACACCGTCTGGTAAGAAACCATTTGGCTCCAAAACAACGGTCGGGTGGTCAAAGCCAGACTCTTTCATGGAGTGGAGCAAGTCTTGGCTTTCACGAGAATAACTATCAAACACGTTCAGCATGTGTCACCTCTTCTATCAATTGTGCCCAAGCTTCTTCTACTCGGCTGGTCAAAAAGTCTTCTGCACGCGCATAAGATGCTTGACGCATGCTGGCTAGATCATCTTTTTTGTATAGCTGGATCATTTTTTCCGCAAAGGCAGAAGCAATCTGGTCGACCACTTGATCTGCTGATGGTGGAATCAGATAGCCGTTTTTACCTTCTGTGACAAAGGTTTGGTTGCCATAAGGAACATCAAAACCGATAATCGGAAGACCAGAACCGATAGCCTCCATCAAAGTCAAACCAAAGCCTTCACTGGTCGATGCTGACAGGTAAACTTCATAGTTCTTATAAATCTCTTCAAGATTGGCATGTCCTTTGAGATGGATATAGTCTGCTGCCCCCAATTCATCAATTAGAGAACGCAACTTACCTTCTTCTCCACCTTTTCCATAGATGTCAAAAGACAGTTTTGGCAATTCTTTTTTGGCGCGAACCACTGCTCGCACCAACCAGTCAATATGCTTTTCTGTCGCCAAACGAGAGGCTGTAATCATAGAAAATGGAGTGCGATTTTCATTTTGTGGTAAGCTTGCAAGACTCCCAACTGGAATGGTATAGATAGCTGGCTGATGGTTGGTGTATTTAGCAAACTGCTCCGCCAAGATTTCTTTTTGGCGGTCAGTCGCGACAATAAAGAAGTCCACCTTGTCTGCATTGGTAAATTGGTACTCGTAGTAGTTATTCCACAGGATATACTGATCATCGACATTATTGGCACTGAAGTGCTCGGCATGGACGACCACCCCCAGGCGGGCTTTTTGCGCTTCTTCAAAGATAGGCTGACCAATATTGGTTTCCCGATCCAAAATCACCAGATCTTGTTTGGTCAATTGGAGAGTCTGCATGAAGTAGCGGATCAATTCTTGGCGACCAACTAGATAGCGATCTGGGAAACGATAGATTTCGCGGCCATCTGCCATCTGCATGCTGTAAGCAACCGTCCCGTCTTCATTGTAAAATCGGCGCTCAATCAAATTGGCTTGATTGTTCTTAGGAATAAAGTACTCGGTACAATAGCGGGTATAGGAGAAATAATCCTTTCTCACTAAAATCCCTCTAGACACGTACTCGCAGCGTTCGACATAGGGACTGTTTTCAGACCGCAAGTAGCAGGTCAAAAAATTGTCCTGGTCCTCATAAAAGAAGCGCTTGATCTTGCCGTCGACTTCTTCCCGAGTCGGTTTTCCGGCAAAACCTGCTAAGACCTGATCAATGGTATAGGTCGTTGGCGCAATTTTTATATCTGTAAAATGGCTATAGAGCCAGATGATTTCATCATTTTTAAAACCGATATTTTCTGTTAAATGCTGGATATTATCGGCTAGGATCATATCCATAAAGACAAACTTGGCTGGTTGATGGATATTGCGTAACAACTGGGCACGGTAGGCCTGGGCATACTCAACACCACTGCTGGCCCAACCGATTCCAAGGTTGATATTGTATACTGTCATAATGTCCTCTTTTATGGGAAATGCAAGACAATTTCCCCTTTTTTATTGATTTCTACTCGACTTAGTAAGAGATTGCGGACCATTTGTTCTTTGGCCGCCTCTTTCATTCGTTCAAAGGATTGGTAGGCTTCTTGGAAAAATTCTACCAAAGGGTTTTTCTGACTGGTGTACTGACCAGAGAGCGCCATGCGCAATTGTTGCAGATAGTCTACCTGCTCGACCCAGTTTTCATCGATAGCTTTTAGGATGGCCATGCGCTGGAATTGGGCGATCACCTCATCGGTGCCTAAGATCTCATACTTAGCTTCCAACTCGCTTTTAGCAATCTCCCATAAGAAATTCTCTTTGGTTTTCTTGCTACGGAAGGTTTGGTGGGCCTTTTCCGGATCTACTTGGTAGCTCACATTGTCTAACATATAGCGATAAAAAGCTACCGGTTCCTTGTATTCTTTTTTATGGGCTACGCTTGAAAAGACGGAACGAAGAACTTTTTCAACGATGTCGTCCAAGCGACCTTCTTGTTTGATCAAGCGGTCGCGCTCTTCGTAGACGATGGCACGCTGAATGTTCATGCTTTCCGCAAATTCTAGCGTCATCCGACGACTGGCCTGACCAGAACTTTCACTAGCATTTTGAGCCCGTTCCACCAAGTTTCTATACTTGCGCTTGGTCAGAGCTTTAGCTGAACCAATCCGCTCATCCACATCATAGTCTTGATAGGTATCCTGGATCCAGTCTGGCCCCCAGTTTTTCATCAAATCGTCTTCCAATGAGACGAAGAACTTGGTCAAACCGGGATCTCCTTGGCGACCTGAACGTCCCCGAATTTGAAGGTCAATCCGCTGGTTCATCATCCGCTCAGTTCCGACAACCACCAAGCCACCTAACTCAGCGACTCCTGGTCCCAACTTGATATCGGTTCCCCGACCGGCCATTGAGGTCGCAACCGTCACAGCACCTTTTCGACCAGACTCCTTAATGATCTGGGCCTCTCGAGGAGCATTGTTAGCATTGAGAAGATTGTGAGGAATCCCTTCCCGCAAAAGAAGATTCGAATAAAGAATCGACATTTCAACCGATCCGGCAAAGACCAGAATCGGATTACCTTTTTCGTGGATTTTCTTCACATAGTCCAAAGAAGCCACGATTTTCTCTGGCAAGGTTTGATAGATTTCATCCGGCAAATCCTTACGGATCTTCTTGCGATTGGTTGGAATCTTGATCACTGACATGGCATAGGTATCGAGAAATTCTGCCTCAGCGACCTTCCCAGTCCCCGTCATGCCTCCCAACTTCCGAAACATCTTAAAGAGGTTTTGGTAAGTAATAGAAGCCATAGCCCGTGTTTCTTGGGTGAGTTTGAGACCTTCTTTGGCTTCAATCGCCTGGTGGAGTCCTCCTTGCAAGCGGGTCATTTCCATCAAGCGACCCGTCGCCTGGTCTAGCAAAACAATCTCAGGTTGTCCTTCGACATTAGGATGGATGACATAGTCCTTATCCTTAATAAAGTTTTTATTGGCCTGCAGGGCTAGACTGATATGGCGGACCAAGTCACGGTATTGGGGATCATAGAGATTGGGAATAGCAAGAAAAGCTTCTGCTGCATGAGCTCCTTTTCGAGTCAACCAAACCCGTTTCTTTTCTTCGTCAAACTTGAAGTCTTCCCCCTCTTTGAAGGTTTGGATCAGGGTGTCAATAATCCCATAAAGGTTGGACTGGACCCGAGGAGAACCAGAAATAATCAAGGGAGTCTGCGCACTATCTAGGAGCACCGAATCAATCTCATCAACAATGGCGTAATTGAAGTCTGCCAAAAATTGGCCATCTGCTGAAGCCGTCAAGTTCTCTGTTAGATAGTCAAAGCCCAGACTGGTATTGGTCGTATAGATGACGTCTGATTGGTAAATTTCGCGTTTGACTTCTGGATCTAATTCTTCGTCCTCTGACTGTTTCAAAGGAACGCCGACGGTCAAACCTAAAAAGCGGTAGACCTGTCCCATCTCTTCTGCATCCCGAGTTGCCAGATAGGTATTGGTCGTAATGACCATAACCCCTTTTCCTTCTAGGGCATTGAGATAAACCGGCATGGTCGCTGTTAAGGTTTTTCCTTCACCGGTATTCATTTCAGCGACATTTCCCTGATGCAGAACAATCCCTCCCATGACTTGCACGTCATAAGGAAACATACCTAAGACCCGTTTATCAGCTTCCCGCGCAACCGCAAATGCTTCTGGCAAGAGATCATCCAAGGTCTCACCCTCTGCTAGACGTTCCCGAAATTCTGCAGTCTTCTCCTGCAGCTGACGATCCGTCAAACAGGCCATGTCATCCCTCCAGCTATTGACTTCTTTTAAGATTTTTTTGATGTTTCTTAATTTAACGTAATCCAATGTGATCCTCTTTTTTGCAGTGATGTTCGTCTATTCGAGAACTTCTGCTCCCTCAGACGATATTGGTTGAATCGTGAAATAGTGGAAGGTAAACTCTTGCAAACCTGCACTGAGCAAGCGTACTTCATAGGCGTATGCTTGATCTGGATAGGTAAATGGCAAGCGACCTTCTGCGGTTACTCGACGGCCAACGACCTCTCCAAAGCGATCTTTGAAGACGATTTCTACCATAACAGTATGAGCAGGTGTCGCTTCCATCGTGATAACCAATTCGTAATCTTGCTCTCTTTTGAGCAGGGGCAGACTAGGAATTTGACGAGTTGCCCCAAAATTCGTCTGCGAATGCCAGGTTTTCAGTACTTGACCAGATGGCATGAGGGGGTTCTGAAATTGAACGCTTCCTTGGGCAGTTGCTTGAATAGTTGACCCCCAAAGATAATCTGCTAGAACGGTATCGCCCCAGTAGATTCGTCTGCTTTCATTTTCTTTTATTTTTATCATTGGTTTCTTCCAAAGTCTCTTTCCATGATTTCTTTGTACTGGGTCACAAACCACTCAATGATCGGACCACTCGCATCATTGTGTCGACCAGCGCGGCTGGTACTGATAATACGAACCGGTAATTCATACAAGGCTTCTAAAATATCTGGATAGGCCTGCTGGTCGTAGTCATCATCCCGCATATAGGCAAGGGCTAGAATGGTATCCTTAAAGTCCGCTTTTTCAAACCGGTCCCAGAAACGTTGATTGAGCTGGCCGATCCCTTCTTGTGACACTTGCCCAATGATCAACTGCATCATGTCTAGAGACGTTCCAAACTCATCTGGACGTTTAAATTTCAGATTGGCAGCGACATCCCCCAGGTTGACAATGGGTTTTCCGACTAAGATCGCATGAGGAGAATAAAGAGCACCATAGTAAAGGGCACCAAAGGTCCCCATGGACAAGCCTGAGAAATTCATATCTTTTGGCTCAAAGCCGAGCAAGTCCAAGTGCTGATCAATAAAAGCAGTGATTTGATTTTCCAATTCTTCTGAGCCCATATAGAAGGATCCACCTTCCAGTCTTGGGTCAGAAAAGAGAATAAAGGGACTCCCCATCGCACGCATCATCCCAAACCCTTCAAAACCTTCAGCCGGACGATACCCAGAAAAGTAAATGTTTAAAGGGGGCTTCATATCGCCAGGATGGAAATAAGCAAAAATTTCTTGGCGTTTGTGGTCCCGTAGCGTCTTAGCTCCTACGGTCATCTCTCCTAAAGGACCATGTGACAAGCGCTTATGTAAGGCTCCGATCGTAAGCGTCCCCTCTCCTTTTGCTTCCAGCGAAAAGGCTAGGTAATAAGGTTCTGCTCCATCCAATTCTAGCGGTTGCTCCATCTCTTCTTCTGAAAAAACTGCATCTTTGACCCACTCTCCCAGAGCACCAAAGCGGTAAAATTGAATCCGCAATTGTAGCTGACAGCTAGGATCTTTTTCGTATTCCAACCAAAAATTGATGGGGCGGCTAGCGTCATACACATAATTGTAAACCCACTGAGCAATCGGCGTAAACTCTTCCCCGTATGCTCCGTCAAGCTTGAGGAAGTGTTGCCCCAAGACTGTTTGCTGACCAGCAAAATCAGGTCTCACCTGCAGATCACGAACTGTAAAGGCATCCCCATATTGATTGTCGTATAAAAAGCGGTCTAAAACATAGAGAAATTGATGCTTGTTTGAGAAGTCCCAGGGTCTCGCTTGTTTAAGCCTTAAGAGGTGGGCTAATTCTTCAGAAGGTGCCTCTAGCTTACGGCTTTCGTCATAAAAAACGGTATAAGGTTGAAAATAAGTCAGGTCTTCTCCTAAAGCCAACAAATCTTCTGGATTCTCTAAAATCAAGGCTTTAAATTTAGAGATTTCCTCTTCTTCCATATAGTCTTTGAGCGATGGAAGAGCGGTGGCTTGAAAAAAGTGCCAGCCAAGTCCAGCAGGAAGTTTCATTTGATCCTGCCAGCTACTTGAGCCGATTTGGAGAATATGGGGTATCTGTAGTTTTTTATCCATGACGTTCTTTCATCCATCCTTCCCATTTCTCGATCAAGCGTTGACCGGTGTATTCTTGGATTTTTTCGATTGAGTAGACCAAGGCTTCATTCCAAGGCTTCAATTCCAATAAGAAGTACGTGATTGCCTTTTCTAATTCCTTGTCTCCCTTTGATAAGACATAGCCATTTTTCAAATGATCGACATATTCTGTCTGGACGCGGTTGACCTGTGGAATCCCAGCAGAGATACCCGCGATTTGCGTGTAGAGGTTGGGTTCCTCGCTTAAATCTACAATCAAGCGTGTTTTTTCCAACTCTTGAATAATGTCATTTTCATTTGAAAAATTCTTAACTACAAAACGATAGTCCGGTGCGTCTTGTACAGACTCTTCATCAATGATTTGGTTTTCTCCAAGCCCTTGTGACTGACTTGGCGACTGAACAAGATGCAAGTCCTGCTCACTAGCAATCAATTCCTCGAGTTGCCCTTCTAATTCTTTCACCCGCTCCGGTGAGCCATTGTAAAATGCAAAAACAACTTCAAATAAGGGATGTTGCGCCAACACTTCTAGGACCTTCTTGAGCTGGCTCTTACTTGGGAGCTCGGCTTCGTTGACATAAAAGTAAATCTTCGATTCCTTGCGTTCCTGACTAGAGCCCAAACGAAGGCGGGAGTCAAAAGAGGTAATCCGGTGTGTCTTTTGAGCCAGGCTAGGGGAAAAGCCCCCAATCGCTTCTTTGGTTTTTTCACTATCTGTGATCAAGAGCTGGGCATCAATCATATCAAAATAGAGGGCAAAGTTTTCGGCAGACAAGGGCTGACGATCCCCATAGAAAGACAAGACTTTTTTGACGCTACTTGCTGTATCTTGTAAAAAGGCCAAATTTGCTGGATGAGCTGCCAGAACCAACTGATCTCGTCCTGGAACCAAGGCTGCCAACTGTTCCTTCATCTTTTCAGCGACAACTTCTCCCATATCGGAATAGCTTTCTTTTTTGAAGGCAGAAAAGAAAGCCTCATTGACCATAACAGATTGGTTCTCTTCGATCAACATTTCTCTCAAAACCCATTGTCCATCAAAACTCAGATACTCTTGAAAATAAGGTTTCCTCTCATTGTAGTAAATCCTACTAGAGATAAAGCCGCGATCATCTAAATACTCGATGTAGCTGATCTCATCATTCTTATAACGAGTCAAAGAGAGAATGTTTCCATCCACCCCCATATCAATTTTTGCTAGGTGGTGGCCCTTTCGAAATGCCATCACCAAAAAGGGAGTATAGGAAAAAGTGGTCTCACTCGGCCATTCGATGTCCCGAAGCTGAACTGGGTGCATCGCCAAACTAGACGGAACCTTTTGGATACGATCAAAAATCGAAAGCACATCTGTCTCTAACAAATCTTGGCGGTGTAAAAAATAGCGCAGTTGCGGACTATATTGAGGCAACAATAAGATCCGATCCATTTCTGCTTCTTGAAAAATACGAACTTGATTAATGGTATCATCAAATTCAATGGATTCTCGCATCCAGTACCAAGGGGTAGCTGTTTGCTGCCAGATGCGGTCCGTTCCATACCAGGCTGGTACAAAATAATACATGGTTACTCCTAGAATATTCTTGTATAACGTTGATTGACACGAAGGGCACGAATTTCTTCTCGGATATTGTAAATCATCCCGACAAACATGAGGAAGGTTCCTGGAATCATGGTCAAGCGCAAAAGATCTTTATCCCATAACAAGAGGGAAAAAGGAAGTGCCGTAAAGAGGATCAGATACAAGGTCCCAAAAACCGTCAAGCGTAGCACAATTTTATTGATATAGCGACGTGTATCTGCTCCAGGATAGACATGATCGATATACTCGGACGCCTTCATCATCTTATCTGCAATTTCTTCTCCGTTCACATTGACAAAGGCGAAAGCAAAAGAGAGAAGGGCGATCATCAGAATGTAAAGAAGAATCCAAATCGGGTCTCCCATCACCAAGTGTTTGGCTAAATGAGCGGCCCACTTGGCATTGGAATCCATAGACAAGATCAACAGCATCGCGTACTGAGGAATGGACACCAAGGTCATGGCATACATGAAGGGCATCCCTCCTGCTGGGTTGAGCTTGATATCCAAAAAAGTATAACTTTTCAAATTGTTGTGGATTCCTAATTTATTGACAGGAATCTGGTACTTGGAATATTCCACCAAGACTGCCACATAGACAAAAACCAAGATAAAAATCACGCCCAGAACATAAGCGATCTCTGGGATATTATTGACACTTGAAAGGGTCTGCATCACGTCTTCTGGAAGATACATCACCATCCCAGCCATCATGATCACCACAGAACTTCCAAGCCCCAAAGCGGCATTTAGATCTGAGAGCCAAACTAGAAAGAAGGCTCCAGCTACCATAATCATGGTATTGACCGCAATGACAAGTCCGGAGTTCAACCCTGTCTTCAAGGGGAGATACATGGCCACTGCCGAGGACTGGACAATGGCGAGTGCCAAGGTCACGTACATCTTTCGCCGCTCCACAATTTCCGAACTAGTTTTTTCGAGGTTAAAGCGTTTTGAAACGGTAAACATCCGCCACAAAATCATGGAAGACATCCAAGGGGATAGACCGATCGAAAAGATCGACATTCCGCGGAGGTTTCCCCCCATCACAGCACTTGAGAGCTGTAAACCGGTTGTCGTTCCCTCATTGAGTCTCAAGGCCTTTGATAAGTCAACAAAAGGCAAGGAAATTTTACTTCCCAAAACATAAATAAAGACGAAAAATATCGTCCAACAAAATCTCTTTCCTACTTCAGATCGTTTTAACATTTCTTTTAAACTTTCTCTTACTCATTTTGACTCTTCCACCTGGGGAATAGCCTTTTAATATGTGCCTTTAGAGCATTTTATCTCAACTTATTTTACCATAATTTGCGACTTTTCCAAACTCATTTGTCACTAATATTTGATAATATTTCAATTTCCCCATTTGGTACCGTATTCAACAAAAAATCCTTCAGATGTTTATCTGAAGAATCTTGTTTACTTGGATATTATTCTCCTAAAGCCATGATGGTATCGACAAATAATTTCTTTGTAAAATAGCCATTGCGGATCAAATAAGAAGTATATTGAGCCTTTCGGACCATTTGGGCATACTCTTCTTCTGTACAGTCTTGGACCAAACGATTGGCTTCTTCAAGACTGGAGGCTACAAAACCGAGCCCTTTTTCTCGAATATAGTCTGCATTTGACAAATAGTCTGGCACTACTACTGGAAGACCAGCAGATAGATAAGTTGATAGTTTGTAGGAAATATTTTCTTTGTAGTAATCCCGCTCATCCTCAGGATTCTCAGAATTTCCCCAGACAAGCCCAAAACCACCCTTGGAAAGCTCGAGAAGCAACTCTTGCTTAGTTCGCCAGCCTTCCATATGGACCTTAGAATAATCGACTCCTTCAACTGGTTCGGTATAGACATGAAGGGGTGTCTCATATTTCCAATCGATGATATGTGGGAAACGCGACGGATTCCCTGAGAAGATCAGTTTTTTCTCAAATTGCGGAGTATAGAGATCCAAACTGTGGGTCAAATCCCACAACTTTTGGACCACATATTTTTTCACTGTGAGCCCTTCTGATACTAGACGATGGTACATTTGCTCTGACGGAACAACGACCAGATCACTCTGATTGTACATGTCGATATAGTTAGGCATTAGGTAATAATTGCTCTCAAACATGAGTGGTGGAACATCATGGATAAACATGACCAGCTTGGTTTGAAGGAGTTTTAACTTATCAACCAAACGGCGGTCCCACTCAATTCCATTCCAAGAAGGAGATTGAACGAAGACGATATCCCCAAAAGCAACGCCTGCTAAAATCCCATCCATCCGCGAGTTCAATTCGCTAGCTGGTTCATTGCTATGATCATAAAAGTAGATCCCTAGTTCATTAACCCCAAGTTCACGAACGACATTCATAATATCGTTTTGTGCCATCAGGGCAACACTTTTCGAAGATTGCCCGAATAAATTTGTAAAATGGATTTTCATCTCTTTCCTCTGACTCTTCTTTTTTAATCCCATATTTTCTGAAGATATGAAGGCAAACAGAGCTTTTCACAAAGTAACCTTTTTCATATCCCTCAACGAAAACTTCCTCATTCATTATAACATATTTCCCAACTTCTTAGACATTCTAGATCAATAAAAGACCGGTTCATTCCGGTCTTTTAAGGTTTTATTTGCCATCTTTTTTCCGAATTCCTAAAAGGGCTAATCCAGACAGAAGAATGGAAGCTCCTGTAGCAAGAATATTAGATGAAGGATGGGCACCTGTCTCTGGAAGAGCAGGTCCTGAAGAACGTGTCGCACTTAGCGAGCTTGCATCTGATGGAGATTCTGAGTAAGAGGTGTCTAACGAAGACACGACAGACTCCGAAGAACTTGTCACAGCAGAGAAACTTGACGCATAAGACACACTGATCCATTCAGAAATTTCCTGCGATAAGGATTGACTCTCTGTTGATGATGCGCTTCTAGAATCTGAAACACTCGTCAAAGGAAATTCAGATACTGGCATGGACGTTGAAGCCGATTCGCTTGCTGAAAGGAGCGAAGTTGATTGGCTATAGGAGTCTGATTTTGAAACAGATGTTGATGCTAGAGATTCTGAATGGGATGTCCATTGTGAAGCAGATAGACTCTCAGAAACGGATCGAGAGAACGATCCAGACTCTGAAACCTGCGATGCAGCTACGACATGAGAAGTTGAAGCCGATTCGCTTGTCGAAGCAGAAGCTTGAACTAATGAATCTGATTGACTCGCGGACACCGAAGCTTGGACCAACGACTCTGAGTGGCTATTAGAGATCGAAGCTTGGATCAACGATTCAGACTGACTTGCTGAAACTGAAGTTTGGACTTGTGACTCGGACTGGCTCGCTGAAACGGATTCTTGAACTTGTGACTCAGACTGAGTTGCAGAAATCGAAGCTTGTACTAAGGATTCGGATTGACTCGCGGAAACCGAAGCTTGTACCAACGACTCTGATTGTCTATTAGAGATCGAAGCTTGGATCAACGATTCAGACTGGCTCGCTGAAGCTAAAGCTTGAACTTGTGACTCTGACTGGCTCGCTGAAATCGAAGCTTGTACCAGTGAGTCTGATTGACTGGCAGATACTGAGGTCTGAACCAAGGATTCGGATTGACTCATTGAAACAGATTCAGACAGCTTTTTGCTCATCGAAATAGATTGCGACAAGGAAATCAGTTGAGAAACCACTTCTTCCGATCCAACCGCCGATGTTGACTGCGATTGAGACATAGAAATGGATCTAGACGCTAAATTAGATAAGGATACCGACTGACTCAACCAAACAGATTTCGAGGCTTTTTCAGACTCACTCTTAGATGCCGATTCAGAAGCTACTTTTGATTGCGATTCTGATTGACTGGCTGAGACTGATGCTTGTACCAACGACTCCGACTGGCTCGCAGAAACGGACGCTTGTACCAACGAGTCTGATTGACTGACAGAAACAGATTCTTTAATCAACAATTCAGACTGGCTTGCAGAAACTGATTCTCGAACCTGTGATTCGGATTGACTTGCAGAGATCGAAGCTTGAACTTGTGATTCTGACTGACTCACTGAAACTGAGGCTTGAACCTGCGAGTCGGATTCACTAGCTGAAACAGACTCTCGCACTAACGAGTCCGATTGACTCAATGATGTTGATCGCAAATCAGTCGATACTTGCGATTCCGACTGACTCATTGAATCAGAACGAGAAAAGGACATAGATTCTGTATTTTGAGACTTAGATTCGACATCAGAAGTAGATTGTGATTGACTCACTGAAACGGATGCTTGTACCAACGACTCTGATTGACTGGCAGATACAGATGCCTGAACCTGCGATTCTGATTGACTTGCAGATACAGATGCCTGAACCATCGAGTCTGATTGACTCGCAGATACAGATGCCTGAACCAAGGACTCAGATTGACTTGCTGAAACGGATTCTTGTACTAACGACTCTGACTGACTCGCGGAAACTGATTTTTGTACCAACGACTCGGATTGGCTCGCAGAAACTGACTCTTGAACCAACGAGTCTGATTGACTCGCAGATACAGATGCCTGAACCAAGGACTCAGATTGACTTGCTGAAACAGATTCTTGAACCAAAGACTCGGATTGGCTTGCCGATACAGATGCCTGAACCTGCGATTCTGATTGACTTGCAGATACAGATGCCTGAACCATCGAGTCTGATTGACTCGCAG
>NZ_CAXSMM010000006.1:79051-84270 GCF_964238605.1 Streptococcus parasanguinis
CTGACTCGCGGAAACTGATTTTTGTACCAACGACTCGGATTGGCTCGCAGAAACTGACTCTTGAACCAACGAGTCTGACTCACTTGCAGAAACTGATTCTTGAATCAATGAGTCTGATTGGCTGGCCGAAACTGATTCTTGAACCAAGGATTCTGATTGACTTGCAGAAACTGATGCCTGAATTAAGGATTCTGACTGACTTGCTGAAACAGAGGCCTGAACCAACGAATCAGACTGGCTGGCAGATACGGATTCTTTAATCAAGGAATCTGATTGACTGGCTGAAACCGACTCTTGGACTAGAGACTCCGACTGACTAGTGGAGATCGATTCCTGAACCAACGAGTTGGATTCGCTTGTCGATACAGATTGTGACAAGGAAATCGAGGTTGAAACCTGTGAATCTGATTGACTGGCGAAGCTAGATGCTTGTGACAAGGAAACGGACTCACTGACCGAAACAGATTGAGAAGATGAAATGGATTCTGAAACTAGTGACTCTGAAGTTGAAATCGAGAAGTTTTGAGATTGTGAAGCAGATTCTGACGGTGTCATCTTCCGATAGTAATAATTCACACTCGTTAAGGGATATGAATCTACTATTTTTTTGATCGTTTGTTTGAAGTTGGAAAAACCATCTGCTCCTTGAGGTGTTGCATCTTCTCCAACGACCATGGTCGTATTTTTATCGAGGTAGGCTGATTTTGGAAGTTCCGTGAATGGTTTTGGAACAGTATATTCTATTCCTGTTTTCTCATCAGTGTATGTAACTGTCTCCTTACTAGAGAACCAACCTGTAATATCCAACTCAAAATGTTGGTAATCTATTCGTTTTGGTGTAACATTCAGGAAATAATCCTTGTTTTTACTTTCAACTTTACGAGTTCCACCTAAATCTGAAAGGTTATCCGTACTATCTTGTTTAAATTCTTTTTCATAAACAAGTGTATATACATCGGTTACCTTAGCGTTTCCTACATCACCACTACTAACATCATGGATTTTAGAAGGATCTAAAACATAGTAGCGAAGAGAATAATCACCATTTTGATTAAGGGTGACAACTTCACTTTTAATGAAATGCTCACGCGCATCCCCTAATAGTTCAATTCTTGATTTCCCATTCTTACTATTATCGAACACCCCACTTTTACGATTCGGGAACACGGTATGCGCTGGGACCTGTACATAACCAGGAAATTCGCGTGGATTGGAAGCTGTATAATGCTGGCCTTCCAATCCGTAGATTCTATACTCTAGTAAGGATCTTTCTTTCCCCGTTGGTTCATATTGCCCATTAAACCATCTACCATTCGGGTCCACTTCTCTATAGAAGGTCGATTGTTGTCCCATCATAGATGGAATTTTGATACTAGGATACGTCCTAATCAATTGCCCCTGATTCTCAGGCGTCATGACATCATAAATACTCCGGAATAAGAAAGCCTGTTCCGGAATAAAATTCGTTAGCATTCCAAAGGTTCCATTACCTGTAGTAGGTTCCGAATTAAAAACCTTGTTCCCAAGGGGAGCTTGACCAATCAGTACTTCTTTTGGTAATTGAATATCTTGGCCATGTCCTTCTGGAGATACAGTTTGTGAAAAAATTTCAGCCCCATCTGATTTCCGAACAATGCGGAAATAAACATCCATTGCCTTATGCTTTTCCGGGTCTATCTCACTGATATCAATCGACATGGTCGCATAGTAACCAAGTGACTCTCCTTGTTTATTCACAAAGTCCCAAATACCAAATGTATAACGATTGGTGTAGGGTTCACCTAAAAAATTTTTCAACTCTTCAGGCGAAAATCTTAAAAGATCTTTATCTAGATGAGGATCCTTAGCATATCCTGGTGTGTCAAGTGTAGGATCTTCTACACTCGCACCATTGGGATCTTCTGGGTTCGGGCTCATATCCAATACATCATCAGCCAAGTATGTTTCTTCAGCTAGAGGAGCCAACTGAGCAGAGATCGCAGGTTTCCCATCTATATTCGTATTTCCCACAAAACCTGCAGCTGTCAAGGTCGTCATCATCTCATCGACAGCTTTCTCCAAACGATCGCGCTGGTCAGCATAAGCTTGCGCACTGGCATTGGTGTGGATCAAGTTATTGCTTGCAGCCACTTCAGCCTGCACTTTGTTAATGACCGCTTCGACCACTGCTCGGCGATCAGTGTCCGTCATTTTAGATGCGTAATTCCCTGCAATTTCTTGAAGCAATTCAGCTTCAGAGGTATTTTGTTCTAAAACAGTGGCTTCTTCTAAACTAGTTGGCTCTTCAATACCTGCTTCTGACTCTAGAGCTTGGGTAGACTCGCTAAGTGCTGTTGATAATGCAGTTGATCCAACTTCGCTCAAAGATAAAGACGTGGATTCACTGATCGAAGCAGACGCACTCTCAGATGTAGAAAAACTAGTTGATTCTGAAACAGAGCTGGATTCTGAAGGCTGGCTTGAGGTTTTCGCTAAGACCACACTATCTGCTTCTGCCAAGGTTTCCTCTTTTGTCTCAGAAACCGTTGGTGCAAGTGATGTTGCATCCTCCGCCTTAGCAGTCGTAGCAATCACAGCACCACCAAAAACAGTCCCTACCGTAATCAAACCTTTTAAGAAGGCTTGGTTATGCTTTTGACTTTCTATTTGATCTTGCTGTACGTTGGCAATGATGGTCTCCTCCACTTGCCCACGCACCACGCGAAAGAGGCCTAGAGCAGCCGTTGATGCCCGAAGCCAATTTTTTCCTGATTTAATTAATTTGAAGCGTACGACACGATCTGTTTCACGAAAGTTTCCTTTTGAACGCTTAAATTGCATGATATTCCCCTTACATTGTAGTCATTATTAATTATACAGGAATACTACGTAGATTCAAGTAATTTGCTACAAAAAACTTCTATATTATTGTTTAATTTTCAAATTTTTTTGTAACACATTAAAAACACCTCATTCTACTAGAAAAAAAGTGAATCTCCTATGAGATTCACTCGAAAAAATGATTTTTCCTACTAGATCAGTTCCCTTTCTTTTTACGTCGGGTAAGTCCAGCAATTCCAGCTAACCCTGTAACTACTCCGAGAAGAGCTGATGTTACAGATCCTGTTTCGCCAGTATTTGGAAGGGCCACAGATTGGCTGTGTTTTTGTGATCCACTTGCTGATTCTGATGCAGACAATGACTCTGAATGAGAAATTGATTGGCTCATTGAATTAGAGTATGAACCGCTACCAGATGTCGATCCTGATTGTGATTGACTCACTGAAACTGAAGTAATTACTGATGTTGAAGTTGATTCAGGTGCAGAGGTACTCAATGATGCTGACTCAGATGCAGATACTGATGTCGAAACTGAAAGCGAAGTAGAGACTGACTGGCTTGCTGATACTGAACTGCTCAACGATGCTGACAATGATTCGGAGGTCGAGATTGATTCAGATGTTGAGACTGACTCGGATGTCGAAACTGATTCTGAGGTAGACGCTGACTCGGACGCAGAGGCTGACAATGATTCAGATACAGAAACTGATTCGGACGTAGAGACTGATTCTGATGTTGAAACCGATTCAGACACTGACACTGATTCTGATGCTGATACCGATTCAGACGTTGACACTGACTCAGATGCAGATGCTGATTCGGACGTAGACGCCGACTCTGATGTCGAAACTGAAACTGAAGTAGATGCCGATTCTGATGCAGACACTGACTCGGACGCAGATGCTGACTCAGAGGTAGAAACTGACTCGGACGTTGATGCTGATTCAGACGCTGAAACTGACTCAGAGGTTGAGACCGATTCAGAAGTTGAAACTGATTCAGACGTGGAGACTGACTCTGACGTCGAGACTGACTCTGACGTCGATACCGATTCAGACGCTGAGACTGATTCGGATGTTGACACTGATTCAGATGTAGATACTGATTCAGACGTTGAAACTGATTCAGACGTTGAAACTGATTCAGACGTTGAAACTGATTCAGATGTAGATACTGATTCTGATGTAGATACTGATTCTGAGGCTGATACTGATTCAGACGTCGATGAAGATTCAGACGTTGAAACTGATTCGGATGCTGAGACCGACTCAGAGGTTGAGACTGATTCGGATGCTGAGACCGACTCAGAGGTTGAGACTGATTCGGATGCTGAGACCGACTCAGAGGTTGAGACTGATTCGGATGTTGATACTGACTCAGACGCTGACACTGATTCGGACGTTGAAACTGACTCCGATGTCGATGCTGACTCAGATACAGATACTGACATCGAAACTGAAACCGAAGTAGAGACTGACTGGCTTTCTGATACTGAATTGCTCAACGATGCTGACAATGATTCTGATGTCGAGATTGATTCAGACGTTGAAAGTGATTCAGAAGTAGACACTGATTCAGACGTTGAGGCTGACTCAGACGCAGAAGTTGATTCCGATGTTGAAACCGACTCAGAGGCTGACAATGATTCAGAGACTGAAACTGACTCAGATGTTGAGACTGAAACTGAAGTAGAAACTGACTGACTTTCTGATACTGAAGTGCTCAACGATGCTGACAATGATTCTGATGTCGAGATTGATTCTGATACAGAAACCGATTCAGATGTTGAAACTGATTCGGACTCTGAGACTGATTCTGATGTTGAAACTGATTCAGAAGCAGAGGCTGATTCTGATGCTGATACCGACTCAGATTCAAAGGCTGACGCTGATTCGGACGTAGATACTGACTCAGAGACTGAGACTGACTCAGATGTCGATACTGATTCAGAGGTTGAAACTGACTCAGACGCTGATACTGATTCGGACGTTGAAACTGATTCGGAAGTTGATGCCGATTCAGAAGTCGAGACTGATTCGGACGTTGAAACCGACTCAGACGCTGACACTGATTCAGACGTTGAAATTGACTGACTTTCTGATACTGACTCGGATTCTGAAACTGATTCTGATGTTGAGACTGACTCAGACGTCGATACCGATTCAGAGGTTGAGACTGATTCTGATGTAGAGGCCGACTCAGAGGCTGATGCTGACTCAGATACAGAAACTGATTCAGACGTTGACACTGATTCTGATACAGAAACCGACTCGGACGTAGACACTGATTCGGATACAGAAACCGATGCAGACGCTGAGACTGATTCAGACGTTGACACTGATTCTGATACAGAAACCGACTCGGACGTAGACACTGATTCGGATACAGAAACCGATGCA
>NZ_CAXSMM010000006.1:84364-90875 GCF_964238605.1 Streptococcus parasanguinis
ATGCAGACGCTGAGACTGATTCAGACGTTGAAACCAACTCAGAGGCTGAAATTGACTCGGATGTTGATACTGATTCAGAGGCTGAAACCGACTCAGACGTAGAGGCCGACTCAGAGGCTGAAACCGACTCAGACGTAGAGGCCGACTCAGAGACTGATGCTGACTCAGAGGCTGACGCTGACTCAGACGCTGATTCAGAAGTTGACGCTGACTCGGACGCAGAGGCTGATTCAGAGACTGAGAATGATTCTGATGTTGAAACTGACTCAGACGCTGAAACTGATTCAGAGGTTGAGACAGACTCGGATGCAGAAACCGACTTAGATGCAGAAACTGATTCGGATGTCGATTCCGATTCAGACGTAGACACTGATTCAGATACAGAAACCGACTCGGATGTTGATACTGACTCGGACGTTGAAACTGACTCAGACGTTGATACTGATTCGGATGTCGAGAGTGATTCAGAAGCAGATGCAGATTCGGATGTTGATACTGACTCAGACGCAGAAGCTGATTCGGATGTTGATACTGACTCAGACACAGAAGCTGATTCGGATGTTGATGCCGATTCGGAGACTGAAACTGACTCAGAGGCTGACGCTGATTCGGATGTTGACACTGATTCGGATGCAGATGCAGATGCCGATTCTGAGGTCGACACTGATTTGGATGTTGAAACCGACTCAGACGCTGAAACTGATTCAGAGGTTGAGACAGACTCGGATGCAGAAACCGACTCAGATGTAGAAACTGATTCTGAGGTTGAAACCGATTCGGATGCTGATGTTGATTCGGACGTTGAGACCGACTCAGAGGCTGAAACTAACTCAGAGGCTGACGCTGATTCAGAGGCTGACGCTGACTCAGATGCAGAAACTGATTCTGATGTCGATTCCGATTCGGACGTTGAAACTGACTCTGAAGCCGATATTGATTCAGACGTTGAAACTGACTCGGACGTTGAGACTGATTCGGATGTTGACACTGATTCTGATGCAGATGCAGATGCCGATGCCGATTCTGAGGTCGACACTGATTTGGATGTTGAAACCGACTCAGAGGCTGAAATTGACTCGGATGTTGAGACAGACTCGGATGCAGAAACCGACTCGGATATTGAAACTGATTCGGATGCTGATACTGACTCAGAGGTTGAGGCTGATTCGGATGTTGACACCGACTCAGACGTAGATACTGATTCAGAGGTTGATGCTGACTCGGACTTAGACACCGATTCTGAGGTTAACGCTGACTCAGACGTCGAGACTGACTCAGAGGTCGAGACTGATTCAGAAGCAGAGGCTGATTCAGAAGTTGACACTGACTCAGACGCAGAAGCTGATTCGGATGTTGACACTGACTCAGATGTAGATACCGACTCAGACGTCGAGACTGACTCAGATGTAGACACTGATTCTGACGTTGACACTGATTCCGACGCTGAGACTGATTCAGAGATTGAGACTGATTCCGACTCTGACACTGACTCAGACGTCGAGACTGATTCGGAGGTCGAAACTGACTCAGAAACAGAAACTGATTCAGAGGTTGATGCTGACTCGGATGTTGACACTGATTCAGATACAGAAACCGATTCGAACGCAGATACTAATTCAGACGTTGAAACTGACTCAGACGCAGAAGCTGATTCAGAAGTTGACGCTGACTCAGATGCTGATTCAGAAATAAATGCCGATTCGGATAGCGATACCGATTCTGACACTCGTTCACTCTCCGAAACTGAGGTGGAGACTGTTACGGACTCACTAGTGCTGGCTGATACCGAAGCTGATACAAGAGCACTCTTTGAAGCAAGCTCTGATGCACGAACAGATTCGAATCGGCTTGTCGAAATAGACTCTGAATTCGATACAGATTGACTATATTCTGTTGAGTCCATCGTTACCGCAACCAAATTACTTGCATCCGAATAAACCGGATGATCACCGTAGAAGATGAGAGCTTTTGCATTCACTCCACCTGACTGCAAGGGCACTGTAGGCACTACTATCACCTGACCAGAAGCATCGGCTACTGCTCTTCCAACTTCTTCGTCATTGTTATACAAAACGACTGTCGACCCAGGATTGGCACCTGTCACTGTTACAGGTGTCTGGGTATTCGCTTTCTCCAATAGTCGCGTCGTAACTGTAGGTACCGGAAGGTGCTTGACAGGGACAGTCACATCATTTGAAGTGTTATCTTTATAAGTAATAGTCACTACACCTGACGCTGAGACAGAATACTCCTTGAAGTCCTTCGAGCTCACAATTTGGGGATTAGAGGTCTTGAACGCTTCCCAGATCCTATCTTTCTCAACCTCTGCTAGATTGCTAGTATCGTTGACATAGAGCTCGGTCGCTACATCTCTAATCGGGTTACGAATGCCGTCATTTTGAGGTAAAACTTTAATTCGGAAAGAGCGATCAATAAACTGATTGTTCGAATTGGTAAAACGAACTGTAATCGTATAAGTCTTTCCGGGTTCTACGACCTCATTTTCTCCAACTTTCCCTTCGATCAACATAGGTGCGAACGGAGATTTCAGAGTCGCATTGGGAACTAAAACGCCTTCAACGCGCTCACTATTTGGAGCATATCCCATATAGGTCAAGATAACCCCACCATTTCGCTCTCTTACAATGTACTGTAGCTTAACAGGGTCTGAATTGTAAGCTGTAATCAAATAATTATTCGCAGGTCCACTCATGAAAAACGGCGCACGAAAACGATTCTCTGCATCTAACGAACTGCCCGTGCGCGGATCTCGTTGACCCGAAGTAGCACGGAGCACCGCATTAGCTAAGCGATTCCGAGCACTCTTTGCTTGGCTTTCAACAGCTTCAATTTGAATCGCTGGATTGGACAAACCGCTACGAATCGCTTCTAAAGCAAAATCTCCACTCTCAATCGCAGCTTCCGTTCCAGGTATCTCCAAAGCCTGAGCACGATAGGCGTATAAATCCAAAGCCAAGGCTTGTAGACGTTTTACGTCTTCCTCTGAGCGAGTGGTTTGATTCTCGTTTACTTTCTCACTGATTTCAGGATCCTGTTCAGAAACTAACGGACTGTCTACATGACTAACTGAACCACTTGTAACATAGGATTCGCTCAAAGAAACCGACTGTGATAAAGAACTGCTTTTTGAAACAGACTGACGACCTGACTCCGTATGTGATAGGGATTCACTGACAGACCGGTTCATTGATCCAGAATCTGTAGCAGATGTCGTTCCCAAAACAAAACTGTCCTGACCAACCACACCTGTTGTTGGAATGATTTCAGATTCGAGAAACGAACTCACCTCATTTTCCTCTGCCAACACAGGGGTAGCAATTGTAGTTGCTCCAGCAAGAGCCCCCAACACAAGGATCCCTTTAGAAATCGGAGCAGGAACTGGATCAGCAGAAGTTTCGAAAGGTCTCACGATTTTATCAGTCGCATCACCACGAGAGATACGAAAAAACCCTAGTTGCGAGATAGATGCCCGCACCCAAGTTTTTCCTGACTTGATTAATTTAAATCGCGTGATTCGCTCCGTTTCGCGAAAATCACCCTTCGAACGTTTGAAAAACATGTCCGCTCCTTAAAAATAAGATATCGAGTTATTATACACTAATTTTCCCCAAAAGTAACTAATTAAGACTAGTTTTTAACATAAAAAACAGCACACAAAAAGAGAACCCGGAGGTTCTCTTTTTGGATCCTTTTTCATTTCCCACATACCTGAAATGACCGAATCAAATTAGGGTAGAAGATTATTTTTCATCTTCTTTTTTGCGGCTTCCAAGCGCTGCAACCCCTGCAACCCCTGCAACTGCTCCAAGAAGAGCTGAAGCTACAGATCCTGTTTCACCAGTATTTGGAAGTTGTTCAAGAGCTGGAGCTGGTTGAGCTGGTTGCTCAGGAACTGGGTTCACTGGTGTATTAGGTGTTGGATCTACCGGTGTGTTTGGTGTTGGATCCATTGGTTTATTAGGTGTTGGATCTACCGGAGTATTTGGTGTTGGAGTTGGTGGCACTGGAGTGTTTGGTGTTGGAGTTGGTGGCACTGGAGTGTTTGGTGTTGGAACGTTTGGAGTCTTCACAAGTTTGTAAACATAAGTAACGTTCTTATCACCTTCGATAACTTTACCAGTTGTTGGGTCAGTTGTTGTCAAGTGACCTTCACCGTCAACGTTACCTACTGGGTAGTTACCTTGTGGTACCAATTCATAGACTTTACCATCTGCAGTTGTGATTGTCTTAGGACGGTTATCCACAACTGTATCGTAGTCTTTACCTACTGGTTGGTCTTTTTCATCCACTACTGAAGTCTTGATAGTGTTACCATTTTCATCTACATAGTGAACGTATACATTACCCTTAGGTTGTACAGGTTCTTCGACAAGTTTGTAGATGTAAGTAACGTCTTTACGTCCTTCAACCACTTTACCAGTTGTTGGGTCTGTTGATTCAAGGTGACCTTGAGTATCTACTTTACCAACTGTGTAGTTTCCGACTGGTACGATTTCGTAAGTTTTACCTTCGAATTTAATGTACTGTGGACGGTTGTCTTCAACAGTGTTGTAGTCTTTACCTACTGGTTGGTCTAACTCATCTGTTACTGATTCTTTAATGGTGTTACCTTCAGTATCTTTGTAGTGTACGTATACGCTACCCTTAGGTTGAGTTGGTTCTTCCTTCACTTCTTTGTAAACGTAAGTGATGATTGAACGTGGTTTATCAACTTTACCTTTAATTGGATCAGATGATTCTAAGTGTCCATCGCCATCAACTTTACCTACTGGGTAGTCACCTTTCGGTACGATCTTGTAAGTCTTACCGTCTGGAGTCTTGATAGTATTAGGTTTTTCACCTTCCTCAGTTGTGTTATATGGTGTGTCATATGGTGAGTTTGGTGTGTCTTGACGAGGTTTTTGAATTTCTTTACCATTTTCGTCTACGTAAGTGATGATGACGTCACCTTCTTTAGGTTTCGTTGGATCTTCTTTCAATTTGTAGACGTAAGTGACGTTCGTATCATCTTCAGCAACTTTACCAGTTGTAGCATCTGATGACTTAAGGTGACCTTGTTCGTCGACTTGACCTACTGGGTAGTTACCAGCTGGTACCAATTCGTATGTCTTACCTTGGAACTCGATCGTGCTTGGACGGTTGTCTACTACTGTATCGTAGTCCTTATCAACTGGTTGATCTTTTTCGTCAGTTACTGATTCTTTGATCTTGTTACCATTGACGTCAACATAGTGAACGTATACGTTACCCTTCACTTCTTCATAAACGTAAGTGATAGTTGATTTAGGTTTATCAACTTTACCTTTAATTGGATCAGATGATTCCAAGTGTCCATCGCCATCAACTTTACCTACTGGGTAATCACCTTTTGGTACGATCTTGTATGTCTTACCATCTGGAGTCTTGATTGTGTTAGGTTTTTCACCTTCCTCAGTTGTGTTATATGGAGTATCATATGGTGAGTTTGGTGTATCTTGACGAGGATCTTTAATCACTTTACCTTTTGTATCTACATAAGTGATGATTACTTCACCTTGTTTAGGTGTTTCACTTTCAGAATTTGATGAAGAGTTAGATGCTGATTGTGATACAGATGTAGAAAGTGATGTTGAAGCCGATGTACTCAATGATGCTGATTGGCTCGCAGATACTGATGCTGATTCAGATGCTGATGTGCTCAATGACGCTGATTGGCTTGCAGATACTGATGCTGATTCAGACGCTGATGTGCTCAATGATGCTGATTGACTAGCTGATACAGAAGCTGATGCTGAAGCCGATGTGCTCAATGATGCTGATTGACTCGCAGATACTGATGCTGACTCAGATGCTGATGCGCTCAATGACGCTGATACTGATTCAGATGCAGATGCAGATTCAGATGCTGATACTGAAGCCGATGTGCTCAATGACGCTGATTGGCTTGCAGAAGTAGATGCTGATGCTGATGCTGATGTGCTCAATGACGCTGATTGGCTTGCTGAAGTTGATGCTGATGCTGAAGCCGATGTACTCAATGACGCTGATTGGCTAGCAGATACTGATGCTGATTCAGATGCTGATGCGCTCAATGATGCTGATTGGCTTGCTGATACTGATGCTGACTCAGATGCTGATGCGCTCAATGACGCTGATACTGATTCAGATGCTGATGCAGATTCAGATGCTGATACTGATGCTGATTCAGACGCTGACTCAGACGCTGATGTTGATTCAGAAACTGATTGGCTTGTTGAAGCTGATTGTGATTCTGAAATAGATTGCGATGCTGATTCAGATGCAGAAGCTGATGCGCTCAATGATGCTGATTGGCTTGCTGAAGTAGATGCTGATGCTGAAGCCGATGTGCTCAATGATGCTGATTGGCTCGCAGATACTGATGCTGACTCAGATGCTGATGCGCTCAATGACGCTGATTGGCTTGCTGAAGTAGATGCTGATGCTGAAGCCGATGTGCTCAATGATGCTGATTGGCTCGCAGATACTGATG
>NZ_CAXSMM010000006.1:90966-126740 GCF_964238605.1 Streptococcus parasanguinis
ATACGGATGCTGACTCAGATGCCGATGCGCTCAATGACGCTGATTGGCTTGCTGAGGTAGATGCTGATGCTGAAGCCGATGTGCTCAATGATGCTGATTGGCTTGCTGAAGTTGATGCTGATGCTGAAGCCGATGTACTCAATGACGCTGATTGGCTTGCTGATACGCTTGCTGATTCTTGCGCTGATGTGCTCAACGATGCTGACTCAGATGCCGATACTGACGCTGATTCTGATGCTGATTCGCTTGCTGATTCTTGCGCCGACGTGCTCAACGACGATGACTCAGATGCTGATACCGATGCTGATTCAGACAATGATGTAGAAGCTTGTTCTGATACAGACTGTGAGTTAGATACAACTTCTGATAATGATTGTGAAGCTGATGTTGATGCTGATGCTGAATTTGAACCTGAATCTGATTGTGATTCCACTTTCAACTTATAGATATAAGTAACATTCTTCTCACCTGAAGCCACTTTACCAGTCGTATCATCATCACCTGTCCAGTGACCTTGGCTGTCAACTTGACCTACTGGGTAATTACCAGCTTCTACAAGTTCGTAAGTCTTACCTTCGAACTTAATTTCTTTAGGACGATTATCTACTACAGTATCATAATCCTTCTCAAGTGGTTGATCTTGCTCATCAATAACAGATCCCATGATCGTATTTCCGTTAATATCTTTATAATGAACAAAGACACTTCCAACTTCTTCATAAACGTAAGTAATGGTAGATTTTGGTTTGTCAACTTTACCAGTAATAGGATCTGAAGATTTCAAATGACCATTTTCATCAACACCTCCTACTGGGTAATCACCTTTAGGAACAATTTTATAGGTCTTACCATCAGTTGTCTTGATGATATTTGGTTTTTCACCTTTTTCAGTTGTATCATATGGTGTGTCATATGGTGATTTAGGTGTATCTTGACGAGATTTTTGGATTTCGTTACCTTTCGTATCTACATAAGTGATAACAACTTCACCTTCTTTTGGTGTTTCTTTCACTTTATAGATATACGTTACATTCTTATCTTCTTTAGCAACTGAACCTTTAATATCATTTGAAGATTTTAGGTGACCATCTGAGTCAACTTCACCAACAGTATATGTACCTGCTGGTACCAACTCG
Source organism: Streptococcus parasanguinis (assembly GCF_964238605.1). Classification (GTDB taxonomy): domain Bacteria; phylum Bacillota; class Bacilli; order Lactobacillales; family Streptococcaceae; genus Streptococcus; species Streptococcus parasanguinis_AJ. The sequence continues at coordinate 92,103 of NZ_CAXSMM010000006.1, forward strand.
TAAGTTTTACCGTTGTACTCAATTGTATCTGGACGGTTATCTACTACTGTGTCATATGCTTTGTTGATAGGTTGTTTATCTTCATCTGTTACTGAAGCTTTAATAGTTGTTCCTTCAGTATCTTTATAGTGAACGTAAACATTCCCTTTTTCATCTGTCTTCTTGTAGTAGTGCACTGTATCACCAGATGGTTTTTCATTTGCTGATGGAATTGAGTATTGGACACCAAATCCACCAACAGTCTTAACTGGATTACCAGATGCATCTGTCTTTATTGTCTTACCATCAGGAAGCAAGGCATACTTAGTACGTCCACCGATAACGTTCTGTGTATTACCACCTGCTACTGAATTTTCAGTTCCCTTAGGTTCATCAATGAACATATAGTTAGCATCACCAACATGACCTTTTGCAAACCAACCTGTAACATATGCAAAACCTAATGGTGGGTTATCGCTAGGATTATGCCAAGGAGAAACTGTTAATTCGTAATCACCATTTTTACTTGCAACTGTATACTTATCAGTTTCCATGTTTGTTGCAGATGGAATATACTTTTCACCTGGTTTAATAACTGGTGTTGTGTAAACTAGTGTGTAACCAGTCGTATCAGTATTATTAGCCATAGTAGCTTCATTATAGGTTGAAACTGCTGATGGATCCAAAACATAAAGTTTTGTTACTGTTGAACCATCGTTAGCTACAACTTCACGGATACGTTTTACGTAATAATGTTGGCGTCCACCTTTAAGTTCTGCATACTTAGTACCTACTGTACCACCTAGCTCACCAGACATTGTTGAAGCATCCGCTTGTTGGTACAAGACATAACCTTCAAATGAACGTGGATTTGAAGCCGTATAATTTTGACCTTGAATACCAGTTTGTGTATATGAAGCAAGTTCTGTTTCATTTCCAGTTGGTTTATAACTTTGAGTTGTTGTATCTGATGATGAACGTGAAGCATCATAAGTCGATGAAGTTGTATCAACTACTTTATAGTGAGTTGTTTGGCTCATCTTAGTTGATGGCACACCAACTTCTACGTTAGGTTTAGATTCACCTTGGTTGGCTGGAGTCAAGTAGTCAAAAATTTGTTCTGTCTTTTTAGCAAACGCAGTCTCTTCATTGTTCTTAATAATAGCATCCACACTTGCAGAACCACCATCTGTAGAAGCATTGTAAACAAAGTATGGGTAATATTTATTAGCTGAAAGATTACCTAGGTTTACCTCTTTACCAGAGTTGGCTGAAGTCAATGTTGTATTTGCAACTTCATTTCCTGTTGTTTTATCTACCAAACGAACATAAACATCAGGATTGTTTGTGCTAGTTGTCTTATCAATTGACAAAGTCACATAATAGTTTGTGTTATAAGCTTCGTTGTAAGATTTAAGGTTCCAAACACCGAATGTCAAACGACCTGAAGCTGGGTCAGCTGAGTATCCTGCAGGAATGCTTGTCGCTTTGTCTGTAAGTGTTGCACCGTTAGCATCGTCCATACCTGGAGTTGCGTCAACACCTGCTGAAAGTGTATTTGAAGTAGCGATTGGTGCCAACTGAGCTGAAATAGCTGGAGCACCATTTACTGTTGTGTTTCCAGTAAATCCTGCTGCAGTCAAGGTTGCCATCATGTCATCTACTGACTTGCTCAAACGTTCGCGTTGGTCTGCGTAAGATTGAGCTGAAGCATTAGCGTTGATCAAGCTGTTGCTTGCTGTCAATTCTGTTTGAACTTTAGCGATGGCAGCATCAAGTGCTGCTTTCTTTTCTGGAGCTGAAACAGTTGCTGAGTAGTCTCCTGCAATCTTGTTCAACAATGCTGCTTCTGAAGTGTTTTGTTCCAAAACAACTTTATCTTCAGCTTTCGCTACTGTTGTAGTGCTTTCTACACTTGCTTCAGAGCCAGCTGCTACAGTTGATTCGCTTGAAGCTGCTGAAAGTTCTGCTGAACCTTGTTCGCTCAATGAAGCTGAGTGAGATACAGATACGCTTGTAGAGGTTGAAGCACTTGCAGATGCAGAAGCGCTAGCTGATTCTGTTGTTGACTCAGTTGTTGATTCTGTAGTTGATTCTGTAGTTGATTCAGATTGAGATTCAGTTGTTGAAGTTGTACCAAGTACAGTACTTCCTTGCTCTACAAGAGCTTCACTTGAAAGCTCAGATGCAGTCGCAACGTCTGATCCTGTTTCATCTGCTTTTGCAGTATTTGCTACTGTAGCTGCACCAAGAACAGCACCAGCTGCTACGATCCCTTTGAGCAAGCCACGGCTTGTCATTTCTTTCACTGATACTGCGTCTTCACGCACTTCAGCTACAACAGTCTCTTCGACTTGACCACGAATGACTTTCAAAAGACCAAAGTTAGAAGTCGCAGCACGCAACCAGTTTTTACCTGATTTGATCAATTTGAAACGGGTCACACGATCCGTTTCACGGAATTCACCGTTCGAACGTTTAAAAAACATTTCTGTCTCCTTATTACATTTTTTATTTCCCTAACATTATAGACTAATCTGTCGATTTTTGGAAGCAATTATCCTTAATTATTGCTATTTTTTTATAATTTTTGTTTTAGATAGTGATAAAATCGTTTTCAGTAGGATCAATTTGTCAAACCGGGGCAATTTTTTGAAAAAATCCTATAATACTTTTACTTTAGAGGTAAAACAAAAAGCCCCATTTAATAGGGACTTTTCTGATAATTATCTGATTTTTTCCAACATGTTTTCAATGTGTTGGATGGATTTTTTGCGTCCAAGCAAGTAGATGGTATCTGGCAATTCAGGACCATGCATTTCACCTGAAACGGCGATACGGATTGGCATAAAGAGATTCTTCCCTTTGATCCCAGTTTCTTTTTGAACTGCTTTGATTTGTGGGAAGATATTTTCTGCTACAAACTCATCGTCTGACATGGCTTCGAGTTTCGCTTTGAAGGCTTCAAGTACAGTTGGCACGGTTTCACCAGCCATGACTTCTTTCTCTGCATCTGTCAACTCTGGGAAGTCTGAGAAGAAAAGGTCTGTCAATGGAACGATTTCGTCCACCGACTTCATTTGTGGTTTGTAGAGTTCCACTAATTTTTCAGCCTTGTCTGTCAAACGTCCTGCTTCTTCGAGGAATGGTTTGGCCATTTCAAAGATGGTCGCAAGATCCGCATTCTTGATATACTCATTGCTCATCCAGTCCATTTTCTTTTGGTCGAAAGCAGCTGGAGACTTGCTGAGGCGATTTTCATCAAAGAGCTTGATCAGTTCTTCGCGAGAGAAGATTTCGTCTTCCCCACCAGGGTTCCAACCAAGAAGAGCGATAAAGTTAAAGACTGCTTCTGGAAGGTAGCCTTTCTTCCGGTAATCTTCGATGAACTGAAGGGTATTGGTATCCCGTTTAGACAACTTCTTACCTGTTTCAGAGTTGATGATCAAGGTCATGTGACCAAACTCTGGCGCTTCCCATCCAAGCGCTTCATAGACCATGAGTTGTTTTGGAGTGTTGGCGATGTGGTCATCTCCACGGATAACATGAGAGATTTGCATATCGTGGTCATCGATGACAACGGCAAAGTTGTAAGTTGGGTAGCCATCTTTCTTCTGGATGACCCAGTCCCCACCGATATTGCCACCTTCAAACTCGATATCGCCTTTGACCATATCGTGCCATTTGTAGATACCAGACTCATTCACTGCCAAACGAACCGTTGGAATCACACCCGCTGCTTCACGCTCTGCGATATAAGCAGCTTTTTCTTCTTCGCTCATGCCAAGGTATTCGTTGATATAGCGAGGTGTTTCACCCGCTGCTTCTTGGCGTTCACGTTCAGCCGCTAACTCTTCTTCAGTGACGTAAGATTTGTAAGCTTTTCCTTCCGCCAAGAGTTGGTCGATGTATTTTTGATAAAGTGGTAGCCGTTCAGACTGGCGGTAGTTTTCATGCGTCTCAGGACTTTCATCCCAGTCCATGCCCAACCAACGCAGGTTTTCAAGCTGGGAACGTTCTCCGTCTTCGACATGACGTTTGCGGTCCGTATCTTCGATACGGATGATAAAGGTTCCACCATGATGGCGCGCATACAAGTAGTTAAACAATGCTGTACGAGCATTTCCGATGTGTAGTAGTCCAGTTGGACTTGGTGCATAACGCACACGAATATCTTTTGCCATATTTCTCTCCTCTTATCTTGTTCGCTATTTCTAGCTCATTTTTCAATCGTTCCTATTATACCATAAAGAAAGCAGGACTGAAATGAATAAGTGGCCTTTCTAGCTTTTCTTCCTATATATAAAAAAAGCCAGAACAAATGCTCTGACTTATATCCAATCTATTGCTATCTTAGCTTAACCGTTCTTCTAATTCAAAGTCAATTGGCAGGGTTTGTAAAAAGTGCTCCAACTCACGTTCCCAGTAGAACCATTCGTGCTTACCTGGGCTGTGGGTATAGGTGACATCCAAGCCTAATTTTTCTAATTCCTTGACTTCAAAATTATTGGCTTCATAAAGGAAATCCTGCTCCCCACACCAGATCCATAGTTTGGTCTTCTTATCTGAAAACTTCTTGGCAGCCGTCTCTAGCGAATAGGAACTGGTCGTCCAATCCTCAATCTCTCCAAAAATTCCCTTCCAAAAAGCTGGTCGTTCCAAGTCATTGTTTTCAAAGTCTCTATCATGGAAACTTAAAGCACCAGAAAAACTAGCCGCATGAGAGAAACGATTTGTCTTGAGAGCCAAGAGCATCGATCCGTAGCCGCCCATGGATAGACCCGCAATAAAGGTTTTCTCCCGTTTCTTAGTCATATTCGGGAAGAAGCGAGAAAGAGTCTCTGGCAATTCTTTCGCAATGGCCGTGTAGTAGTTGTAGCCATACTGTGTATCTGTGTAAAAGCCATTATTGGTGTTGGGTAGGACCACGATCAGATTGGTATTGCGCAGGATGCGCTCCACATTGGTCCGCTTCAACCAGGAGTGGTGGTTGCCATTCATCCCGTGTAAGAGATAGAGAACAGGAATATCCGTATCCGCTGGATCTTCCACGCGCGATGCATCGGGATAAAGGACGGACACCCCCCACTCCATCTTCAAAGCTTCTGAATAATACTCAATCTGCATAACTGCCATTTGCTTTCCTCTTCCTACTGTTAAAAACACTCGGCAAGCCTTCGCCCGCCAAGCGTTTCATTTCTTCTATTATTTTACTTCCATCACGACTGGTAGGATGGCTGGACGACGTTTGGTTTGTTCAAACAAGAACTTAGACAAGTTGTCGCGTACCAAACCTTTTAACTCACCCCAGTCAAAGCTATCTTGTGTCAAATAATCTTCGACGCTTTGGTTGACCAATTCGCAACTTTCACGAAGAATATCCCGACTCTTCTTAACATAGACAAAACCACGGGTGTGCACGCGCGCTTTGGAAATAATCTTCTTCTCTTTGCGATTCACGGTGAGCGCCACGATAAAGATCCCGTCTTCTGACAAGACCTTGCGGTCACGAAGGACGATATTGCCCACATCCCCAATGGCATTCCCATCAATCATGACATCTCCCGCTGAGACACTACCGGCAGGAACGAAGTCACCCTTTTCATACTCCATCACCGTTCCGCGTTTTGGAATAAAGATATTTTCAGGCAAGATACCGACTTCCATCGCCACTCGTGCATGGGCATCCAATTCACGGTACTCCCCTTGGATTGGGAAGAGATATTTAGGACGAAGAAGGTTGATCATCAACTGCAAGTCCCGCGCGTTTCCATGACCAGATACGCGCAAGCTTGACGTGATCAATTTGACAACTCCACCTGCTTGGTAGACCATGTTTTCTACACGTGCCACTACTGCTTCTTTGGCAATAGACGGCGTTGTGACGATGTAGACCAAGTCCCCATCTTTGATTTCCACATAGCGGTGACGACCAATCGACATCTTACGCAAACCATTGATCGGTTCACCCATCCGGCCTGTTTCCAAAATGATCAATTCATGATCCTCAAAACGGCTCATTTCTTTTGGCTTGATCAAGAGTTTTTCGTTGGCAAGAGACAATTTGTTCAAGCGAATAGCTGTGCGGACGATGTTTTCCACATCAAACCCTGTCAAGACCACTCGACGGCCAGTCTCAGCCGCAGCATCAAAGACCTGCTGGATCCGAGAAAGGTTGCTGGCTACCGCCGCTACGATGACACGACCATCCCAGTCTGCAATCGTATCTAAGATGGCATCGCCTACTTCTTGCTCACTGGCAACTTGAATATTACTATCCGCATTGGCTGAATCACTCAAGAGGGCAAGCACACCTTCGCGTCCAATCTCAGCTAGGCGAGCAAAGTCTGTCGCATACGACTCGCTGGCAGTTTGGTCAAATTTAAAGTCTCCTGTGTAGACGATATTGCCCTCAGGAGTGCCAATCACAATCCCGATACTTTCAGGGATGGAGTGGGTTGTTTGAAAGAAAGACACGACGGCATCACCAAAATCAATCTCAGAATTCTGATCGATGACATGGAAGTCGTTGAATTTCTTCACACTGTCATTGCTTTTGACAAAGAGTTTAGCCAACTCAATGGTCAACTCTGTCCCGAATACAGGGACTTTCGCTTCCGCCAAAAGATAAGGCAAGGCCCCAATGGCATCCGCGTGACCATGGGTCAAGAAAACACCCGCAATGCGGTCCTTGTTTTCAAATAGATAATCCATGTTGGGGATAACGACATCCACCCCAAGTTGCTCATTTTCTGGATACTTCAAACCTGCATCCAAGACAAAAATCGAATCGTTCACTTCGGCAACGTAGAGATTTTTCCCATTTTCTCGAACACCGCCAAGAGTGACTAATTTAATACTACTCACTGTTGTCTCCTTTAGTGTGATTATTTTAATACTTACGGTCCTTGGTCGCCCAAGTCGAATTACAGCTTTGCAAATACTTGCATATCCACTCTATTATACAATTTTTTTCTCTTTTTTTCAAAAAGCTTTCCACAGCAAAAAAGTCCTCTCATCTGAAGTAGATGAGAGGGCTTCTAGGCGCCTATTTTTAGGGGGAAAAGACCCTAAAGATGGTAATCTCCCCGTTTATTTTCAATGATCCGCATAGCTGCCTTGATCACATGAAACTTGCCTAACAATTCCTCTAAGCGCTTACTATTTCGCTCGCTCAATTGGCCGTTCTTGACCGCTTGGGACAGGCGATAAAAATCATCCAAGTCCTCCCCAATGTTTTCAAACAGCTCTTTGGCTTCCTTGAGTCGGTAGCGATTGACTAGGTGGTTCACATCTTTTTTGAAGGAAGCGACATTGTTTTCGTGAATGTCCGTATAGGCTTCCTCTTCTTCCTTAGATTCTTGGTAATTAACCGCCTTAAAGCAAGTGATGAACTCCCGACTTTTGATATTGCAGACAAAGATGACGCCATCACTGGCTACATAGGCTTCTGTGTTGGCGGGTTGAACCACATTACTATCATAAGGAGAGAGGGAGGAGAGGTGTTGGTTGATCCACTTATTCAAGTGCTGATCATCTACGCCAAAGCGCTCAAAAGCTCTTTGCCGAAAATGGTCCCGACAACTATATTCTTGCGCATACGACAATCCCATACTCTCACCTCCTCCTGAGTATTTTATAAAAATGGCCTCCAGTCTTACGGGACTAGAGGCCTGGTCTGCTTCACTGACTTGGTGCAATTAACCTTTTGGCTAACAAAACAATGTTTATGATGTTGATTTCATTTAATAGTATTTGTGTAAAATACCAGAGGTTTTCTTTGCTATCCTAAATCCAAATGATTAGTTTTCGACTGGACGCATCGAAGTTTGAAAACCTTTACAAAAAGCTTCTACCTACTATTTCCACGTTTTCTTATGTCTCCGGACAAACTAAGCAGGTTTGCCCGACCGTCCAACCGATCCGACACACACGACATGACTACTCTTTTACGATAAGAGCATGAACAGATATCAGCAAAACAGGCCTAAAACGAAGTAACCTAAATTTTAACTCGATAAGGCATTGGTATCAATCCCTTCTTCATCTTTCTAACTATATTATACTCAACCCCCTTAGCGATTGCAAGCGTTTCCATCTGAAACTAGTTCCTATTTTTATGTGGTTTTATAGATGATTTAAGAAAAAGAAAAGAGGCTGGGACAAAAGTCCTAGCCTCTCAATTATTTTTGGATTGTCGAGCAAGACGCAGTGGTTGAGTGGGCTCTAGTACGCTGATTTCATCAGCTTTTACAGCCCTACTTAACTGTGCGGAGGTGGGACGACGAAATCGAATTCTAACGAATAACCGATTTCTGTCCCACTCTCTAGCATGCAAACAAACTACTTCTACATCAAACCACCTAAGTATGTCGCTTCTGGCCTACTCCCTATTTTCACTTTATCCGCTACGCCCTTTGTATCTTAGCGAAATGCGACAGGACGAAGGTGGATCGATACCATCCACCTGAGGAGTTAGTGAGTCGTGTAGGCAAGGTACCATAGTACTTGCCGTTACACGAATTGAACACGGGCTGCGGATTGTGTCAAAAAGATGAATTCTCCTAGAATCTGAAGATTCTGCGTCGAATTCCCTATTTTGACTGTATCCGCTACGCCCTTTGTATCTTATTCTTTCTCAAATAATTGATAGTAGTCTGCGATGGTCATTTGGGCTTTTTCTTCTTGATTGAGATCTTGGACGATGTGTCCGTCTTTCATCACAATCAAGCGATTTCCATATTTCAAAGCATCTTCCATATGGTGGGTGATCATAAGAGCTGTGAGGGCATCTTGTTTCACAAACTGATCCGTCAAGGTCATGAGGGCCTGACTGGTTTTTGGATCCAAGGCAGCAGTGTGTTCATCTAAAAGCAAGAGTTCTGGGCGTTTCAGTGTCGCCATCAACAGACTCAAGGCTTGTCGTTGCCCACCCGATAGAAACTCAACGGCTGTGTCGATATGATTTTCCAAGCCATTGCCAATCTTAGCAAGGACTGTTTGAAACTCTTCTTTATAGCTGGCCAAGTGCCGCGGAATCAAGCCACGTTTTTCTCCGCGAAACTTCGCTACCAAGAGGTTTTCCGCAACCGTCATGCGAGGCGCTGTCCCCATTTTAGGATCTTGAAAGACCCGCGATAGGTACTTGGCTCTCTTTTCAGGAGAATAGTTTGTTACATCTTCCCCCAAAATATAAATCTTCCCACTGCTCACCGGAAGCGTCCCAGCAATGGTATTAAAGAGGGTTGATTTTCCCGCTCCATTGCCCCCCAAAATCGTGATAAAATCATGCTCTCGAATTTCCAAGGAAACATCATCCAGAATGACTTTTTCTTCGTTCATCCCATTGCTCACGGCTTTGGTTACATTTTTTAATTCTACAATTGCTGTCATTTACTGAGTTTCGCTCCTTTCATGATTTTTCCCTTAAAGGTTGGAATCATCAGGCAGATAGCCAAGATCAAGGCACTGAAGATTCGAATATAGCTGGTATTGATGCCAAGCGCAATCACGGCCCAAATCAAAAATTGGTAGGCGATCGATCCGATCGCAATACTGAGCAAGCGCTCTGTCAAAGTGACATTTGAAAAGAGCACCTCTCCAATAATGAGGCTGGCAAGCCCAATAACAATGACACCAATCCCACGTGAAGCATCCGCATAGCCTTCTTGTTGGGCCATCAGTGCACCAGAAAGAGCAATAATCCCATTTGAAATGACCAAGCCCATCAACTCCATCCGGTCAGTGTTGATCCCAAAACTCTTGGCCATATCTGGATTGTCCCCTGTCGCAATATAGGCTTGACCCAAGCGTGTATCCAAGAAGAAGATCAAACCAAGGATCACAAGCGTTACGAAAATCAAGCCAATCAGAATCTCATTGAACCCACTGGCAAAAGGAAGAAATTCCTGAATTTTTTTATAGCCCAGAAGTCCCAAATTGGCCCGCTGCATGACAAATAGAATGACCGAGTTACAAGACGTCATCACGAGGATCCCTGACAAGAGTGTCGGGATTCTTCCTTTTGTGTAGAGAAGACCCGTCGCAAGTCCTGCCAAGCACCCTGCTCCAATAGCAGCCAGCGTCGCAAGGAGTGGATTGACCCCTTTGGTAATCAAGGTCACCGCCACCGCTCCTCCAAGCGGGAAAGAACCTTCTGTCGTCATATCTGGAAAATCTAGAATTCGGAACGTCATAAAGATTCCTAACCCTAAAATGGCCCAAATCAAACCTTGTGAAACAATTGAATTAATCATAGTTTCTCCCTTCGATAATAGTAGTTTAATTGTAACATAAATATGGAGGAGAACCTATAGGAAATTGTCATCAATTCCCTTTTCATGCTTTATAAAAAACCAAAAGGTTTTGCCTTCTGGTTTTTAATCGTGAGATTTTTTAAAGGATTAAAAGAACATCTTAATCTTCTTTTTTCTTTCAAGCTAGACCCAAATCTGTTGCGATCACACCAAGTAAGCCAAGGCTCGTAAGAGCGGTTGCTGATTTCTTTTAGTAATAAGGTTTTTACAAGCATTTCTCCTCTATTTACTTTTATCACTAATTTGTACCTTTTTTAAAATGAGAGGAAATTTTGTGTCAAACGTTTTTCATTTGTTCATTTTTCTGAATCAAAAACCTTTATTTAGTGCGGTTTTCTAATAATTTCATGAAAGTTTACATGTCGACTTTCTTTCTTAAATTGACACTATCTAGTGAAATGTCGTATACTTATTGGCATCGATAGAACAATTTACTTTAAACTGTTCAGTAAACTATACAAACAGTATGTGGGAGAAAAAAATGAATCAACAAAAAAATAGTGTCTCTGAAAAAGGGCACGGCTATTTCCGCAAACGCAACAAGGCATTGGTCTCTATGATTACCCTTTTTGGAGCCTTGATGTTAAGCTCTGTTGCCATGGCTGACGAGGTCAATCCCAATCCGACTTCTGAGATCCCAGCAACCGCTCAACCAGTAGCAACCAATACCAGTACTCCTACCACTACTAGTGAAGAAGGTGCTACGACGGAAGCAACGTCTTCGCCATCGGAATCAACACCAACTGTGACTGCCACTCAACCGGTCAGTGCAGCTCCAGTAACTACTTATAATACTCCAAAAATCACCAACGACGTCACCTTTGATAAAGCGACTTATAAAAGTGGGGAAGACGTTCGGATCTCCATCAACAACCCTGAAGTGGTTTCTTCTGATATCACTGTCTCTCATTTAGATCAGGTCATTTATGAAAAGAAAAACGTTGAAGGTGGCGAACTGACAATTCCAAGTACAGTCTTTTCACCTAATGCTGGATTTATCGTTGATGTCCTTGGTAAGAAAGCAGATGGCTCCCAAGCCTTTCATAAGGCAGCGGGTCTTGCTGTTGAAGATGACTGGACGATCTACCCACGTTATGGGGTGGTTGCCGGCTCAAAAGACAATCACAACTCCATCACCAATGATCAGGTAGAAGGTTACAAAAATAGTATTGACCAATTGGCCAATATGCACATCAACAACTATTTCTTCTATGATGTCTACAATACGCCTGCCAACCCATTCCCAACAAATGTTGAACGTTTCACTCAAGATTGGGCGACTTTCTTGATTCCAAATAACGAAACAGATCCTGACAAGCGCAAGTCCTACTTACCTGTCATCGATACAGAAGCCGTCAAAGAGCTAGTGGCTCATGTCCATACAACTGGTGCCAAAGCCATGCTGTATAACATGATTTACGCAGTTTCCCTCGAAGAAGGGGTTCCAAATGAAGTGAAAAGTGCCATTGTTCGCAATCTACAAGACCATTTCAACTTTGGTAAAAAGGGTGATGTCACAGCGACCGATATCCAACAATTTCTCGATCCAGGCGACCCAAATTGGCAAAAATTTATCATTGAAGTCATGACCAAAGCCATGAAAGAAGGGAATTTTGATGGATGGCAAGGGGATACCATGGGCTCTAACTGGGTGGAAAAAGTCAGTGAACCTGGAAAAGGCTTCTCTTTGAGCGAACACTATCCAGAACTAGCCACAGCTGCAACAGAGGCCCTCAAAAAAGAAGGCTATGACTTCATGATCAACGATATCTCTACTGGAGATGCTAATCGACTAGGTAAGACCAATGTCTCTGCACCTTATGCGGAAGTTTGGGGAGATAGCATTGCCTATGACTCTACCTACCAAGCCTTGACGCGCCTTACCGAACGGATGCGTGATTTATACAAGGGGAAATCTCCTATCATCGCAGCCTATACCCATCGTGGTAAAAATGCATCAGCCCTCAGCAAAGACAACGAATTACTGACAGATGCCATCATCGCAGCAAGCGGTGGTTACCATATGACGACTGCAGCCCTCAATACTTCTCAGGATGCTAAAGGTTTTGGGGTGATCCAAGCAGAATGGTATCTCAATCAAAACCTACCAGTCAATGCTGACTTTGCTAATGCAGAATTCAACTACCAAGAATTCATCGTTGCTTATCAAGAACTTCTCCGCGGACGCGACACCTTGGCGCATGATACCCGTCGGATTGTAGACAATACAAATGTACTGGTGAACGGTAACTTCATCGGATCCAACCTGGATAATGCTGACGGGGTTCAACCTGGAACCGTTTATACCATTACAAAAGAAACCAAGACGGGTGATCGGATTGCTCACTTGATCAATTTGGTCGGCATCACTGAAAACAAATGGAACAGCGCTGTGAATACAACCGAAAAACTAACCAATATTCAAGCTTTTGTTCCACTCGGAAAAATCACAAAAGACCAGGCTGAACACGCCAGCATTTACTGGGCAACACCTGATGCTGTTGAAGGAAAATACAACATCAACCTCCGAGAAACAAACGCAAATGTTTATTATGACGGAGGGGCTGGCCAATGGATGGCTGCTATCGATGTTCCTAGTCTAGATGTATGGGATATGCTCTATGTCAAACTCAATGAAGCCGCTCATGTTCTTTATCAAGATGAAAACGGAGTTGAGCTCGAGCGTTCCAGTAATTTGGTTGGTCATACAGGTGAAAAGATCAACTACTCGACAAAAGAAACCATTGCCAACTATTTGAAGAAAGGCTATGAACTAGTAGAAAATGGCTTCGATGCAGACGGACAACCAAACTTTGACCGCGACGCTAACAACACAAATGAAGATGGCGTTCAAGAGTTTATTGTCCGCTTGGCACCAAAAATTGTAGAATTTTCTGCAGCACAACCCATCCAAGCCGGTCAAGTTGTTCCAGGAGACAGCGAGGGGCGTGTCTATCCAACTCCTCTAGCTCCAGCTGGTCAAACAACGGCTGATCTGAATCATTTGTCTGAAACAGTGACTCGTACAGCGACCTATGTGACTGAGGACCAGGATGGATCTAACCGCCAGTCTGCAGGAATAGCTGACCAAACTGACAGCCTTCATTTCACTCGCAAAGGTACCATCAATTTGGTGACAGGTGAGACAAGTCTTGAAGACTGGATAGCGCAAGACGGCACAAGCTTTGTAGCTCTTGAAAATCCCGTCAAAAAAGGATATGTTGTCGTAGCAGAAGAATCGACTGATGCCGTCTCTTCTGATCTGACAAAAGCAGGAGAACATACAGGCATTCATGCTGATGCAGCAGACATCACAGATACGGTCATCTATCGCCCAGTCGGTGCCTATAGGATCAGCTATGCTACTGGTAAAGAGCCAGCCCATGCTCAAAAAGAGATCCCTTATCTAAACGATCCCACAAATCCAACTGCTATCGCATCTCCTACTGCTATCCTTCCTTACGTGGAAGGATTAGAGCCAAAAGATGCTCGTGGACAAGTCTTAAACCTTGTGGATCCTCTTGACGAGACCAAAGGCTATCTTCTTCCAAGCCCTGAATCTCCAACAGCTGATACTGCTATTACCTATGCCATCAGCAAAGGATCTGTCAGAGTACGATTCCTCACTGAGGGAGGCGACACTGATCTGCAAGAGGCGCAAGACCTCGCTACAGAGGTAGATTTCGGCACCAAGTACACCAGTGAGGCCCCAACAGAAATCACAAAAGATGGTCGTATCTACCATCTAGTTGGACACCGTGCTGATTCTGCTGATCCAAGTGGCACAGTCACTAAGGGAATGAAAACTGTCATCTATGATTACAAGTTAGCTACGGGAACAGTCATCGCGCGATTTGTCATCCAAGATACTAGCACTGAATTGCAACCAGAGCTTGCTGTTGCAACAAATGTGGACAATGGAACCCATTACGTCGCTAGCGCACCAGATGAGATCTCCTACGACGGCCACATCTACGAACGGATCGGTGCAGCTGAACAAACTGGGAACGTAGAAGTGGGAACAACCATCTTGATCTTTGCCTACAAGGTGAAAGAAATCCCTACTCCACAACCATCCCCAGAAACAGAAAAAGAAGAAACAGTTAGCCCTCTTCCTTCCGTGACAAAAGCAAATACGACTGAGTCTCATGAAGAAAAGGGATCAACACTTCTCTCTAACAAAGAAGAGGAGAAACCTCTTGAAACAATAAGCCAAAAAGAGGAACTCCCTGAAGTTGTTCCTAACACACCTCAAGAAGGAACTCATCTACCTGCAACAGGTGAAGAAACCTCTCAGCTAGCCCTACTTGGACTTGGCCTCTTAGCAGGTTTGTCCAGTCTTATCCCTTACAAAAAGAAACAAGAGTAGATCCCAAACACAAAGAAACTTCCTATGGAATTCTGTTCCAAGGAAGTTTTTTTATATTTATACAACTCATTCAGAGTCTAGATCCCTTTTATGAGGGTGACTGACGACAATAAGGGTGTGAAGTACTACCACTCCAAACCCTACTGTATTCCAATTCAAAGTGGATTCATTCCCCTTGTTGCCGGCAGTTTGAAAGATCAAATTGCTTTACTAGTATACTGTTTTCTCTACTTCAAGTCAATGGAATTTTACTGAAACTTTTTCATCACATTTATGCATGTTTTTCTAAGTTTCCAATACCAAACAAAGAGGCCTTGCTCTTTCGAGCAAAGCCTCTTCCTGTTGGATCTAAAATTGTCACCTCATCAACAAGTTTGTCGATGTCACCTCAATTTTAGTCTTCGCGTTTTTTGCGTTTTGCAAGTCCCGCAAGGCCAACCATACCAAGTGCAGCACCTAACAATGCAGCAGATGCTGATTGTTCTTCACCAGTTTCAGGAAGTGCTGGAGCTGGAGGAGTTGTAGGCGTTGGTGGTGTTGGCGGTGTTGTTGGTGGTGTATTCGGTGGTGTTGTCGGCGGTGTTGTCGGCGGTGTATTCGGTGGTGTTGTTGGTGGTGTATTTGGCGGTGTTGTTGGTGGTGTATTTGGCGGTGTTGTTGGCGGAATAACAGTGTTGTTAAACTCTGTATCTTCTGGCAACTGAGTAATAGCCGTCAATACTTTACCGTCTTTGTTAATCATAATACCCACAGTGGCAACCATCTTATCGTATTCGATGCTAGAATCTGTGCCACGGATTTCTTCTACATGGTAGAGATGAGTTCCTTCTTCACCACGTTTGAATTCAAGATTTGAGAAGATGATCTTACCAGCCGCATCATTGGTTACGGTTTCGATCACATTTCCTTTTTCGTCCTTCAGAACGAAGCTGAATTCACCTGCCTTCAATGCACGACCTTCCAATTTCTTAGTGAATTGGAATTGAACCTTAACTGGAATGTTGACTACACGTTTTTCAGTTGGTTTTTCTGGTTTTTCTACAGTCTTCTTAGTTGGATCGTATTGGTGTACGATTTGTGAAGCTGTATTTTCAATGTCCACACCATCTTGAGCAGATTGTTTAATTTCTGCAGGAATTTCAAACTTGTAGTAACGTCCAAAGGCCAACTTAGTTGTGTCGATCACTTGTGTATTTTCTGCGTCTCCAAGTGACTTAGTCAAGTCTGCTTTAGATGTTGCAGTAATCACACCGTTTTCAACCTTGATATCAAACTTAGCTGTTACATCTTCTCCTGTTACAGAGTCGTATGCCTTAATATCAGCTCCGTTGACAGTCAAGTTCGCACTATCATATTTATCTGTAACACCAACAGATTGAATATTGTGTGCTTCAGTGAATTTAGTTGTATCCAACCATACTTGATAGTATACTTTATCACCTTTCTTGAGTGTCTTCGTATTGATATTTTGAGCTTCGTTGTTATCAGTCTTATCAACGTAAGGGTTCGCATTTGTTTCCGCAACCTTATCCTTCAACTCTTTATCATCGTCGAGAAGTTTCACACCTGTAAGATCGAATTTAGATTCGTTCAAGATGTATTTCTCTGGATTGAATTCTGGAGTTTCAGGTGGGCGAACAGTGTTATTGAATTCTTTGTCTGATGGATCCGTTACCTTAGTAAGAAGAGCTTTCGCAGTTCCATCATGAGAAACTTCAACTTTCACAACTGCTTTCATAGTGTCATAAGTAACGGTTGTATCAGTTCCTTTGACTTCTTCTACAGTGTAGTTGTAAGTTCCTTCTTGACCTTTCTTGAATTCAAGAGCTGAGAACTTAACGTTACCAGATGCATCGTTCTTCACAGTTTCAAGAGTCTTACCATCTTTATCCTTAAGAACGAAGCTGAATTCGTTAGCTTTAAGCTCACGGCCTTCCATACGTTTAGTAAAGTTGAATTCTACTGAAACAGGGATGTTCACAACACGTTTTTCAGTTGGTTTGTTTGGTTTCTTCACTGTCTTGCTTGTTGGATCGTATTGGTGAACGATTTGAGCTGCAGTGTTTTCAATATCCGCACCACCCTTAACAGTATCTTTCACTGTTGCTGGGATGTCGAACTTGTAGTAACGTCCAAACGCAAACTTAGTTGTGTCGATCACTGGAGTATTTTCTGCGTCTCCAAGTGACTTAGTCAAGTCCGCTTTAGAAGTTGCAGAGATCACACCGTTTTCAACCTTGATATCAAATTTAGCAGTCACATCTTCGCCTGTTACAGAGTCGTAAGCTTTGATGTTTGCAACATTGATGTCAAGTTTGTCTTCTTCGTAGTCATCAGTAACACCAACAGATTGGATGTTGTGCGCTTCAGTGAACTTAGTTGTATCCAACCATACTTGGTAAACAACCTTATCGCCACGTTTCACTGTCTTAGTATTGATGTTAGCTGCTTCATTATTGTCAGCCTTATCAGCGTAAGGATTTGCGTTTGTTTCCGCAACCTTGTCTGCCAATTCTTTATCATCATCAAGAAGTGATTTACCAGTAAGGTCGAATTTCTCAGCGTTCAAGATGTATTTCTCTGGGTTGAACTCTGGAGTTTCTGGAGGAGTCACCTTGTTGTTAAATTCTTTATCCGCAATGTCGCCAACTTTCGCGATCAGAACTTTAGCTTTTCCGTCGTGTGAAACTGTGACTGTTACATTCGCTTTCATAGTGTCGTATGTAACGGTTGCGTCTGTTCCTTTAACTTCTTCTACTGTGTAGTTGTGAACGCCTTCTTGACCTTTCTTGAACTCAAGTTTAGAGAACTTAACGTTACCATCTTTATCGTTCTTCACAGTTTCAAGAGTATTACCTTTTGAATCTTTAAGAACGAAGCTGAATTCATTGGCTTTAAGCTCACGGCCTTCCATACGTTTAGTAAAGTTGAATTCTACTTCAACTGGCACGCTGTTGACACGTTTTTCAGTTGGTTTTTCAGGTTTTTCAACTTTCTTAGTCGTTGGGTTGTAGTAGTTGACTACTTGAGCCGCAGTATTTTCGATGTCAACTCCACCTGCAACGTCAGCTTTCACTGTAGCTGGGATATCAAACTTGTAGTAACGTCCGAATTCGAATTTCGTTGTGTCGATCACTTGTGTGTTTTCTGCATCGCCAAGTGACTTCGTGAAGCCATCTTTAAGGGTTGCAGTAATCACACCGTTGTTCACAGTGATATCGAATTTAGCTGTTACATCAGCACCAGTCTTACCATCATAAGCTTTGATTGCTGAACCATCAACATCAACTTTAGCCTCATCGTAGTCATCTGAGATTCCTACTGATTGGATATGGTCTTTGTTGTTTGCGTCAAATTTAGTTGTATCCAACCATACTTGGTAAACAAGTTTTTGACCTGGTTTAACTGATTTAGTATTGATATTCGCTTTTTCGTTATTAGATGCATCGTCCGCATATGGGTTCGCATTGGTATCTGCGTACTTGTCTGCCAACTCTTTATCATCATCTAATAATGAAGTTCCAGTCAAATCAAATTCTTTTTCGTTTAGAACATATTTTTCTGGATTGAATTCTGGAGTTTCAGGAGGTGTTACACGGTTGTTAAATTCTTTATCCGCAATTTTGCCTACAGTCGCTACGAGAATCTTAGCTGTTCCGTCGTGTTTCACTGTAACTGTTACATTCGCTTTCATGGTGTCGTATGTAACGGTTGCGTCAGATCCTTTAACTTCTTCTACTGTGTAGTTGTGTACGCCTTCTTGGCCTTTCTTGAATTCAAGAGCTTTGAACTTAACGTTACCAGCCGCATCATTGCTTACAGTTTCAAGAGTCTTACCATCTTTATCCTTAAGAACGAAGCTGAATTCGTTAGCTTTCAGTTCACGACCTTCCAAACGTTTAGTGAAGTTGAATTCCACTTCAACTGGAACGTTGTTAACACGTTTTTCAGTTGGTTTGCTTGGTTTTTCAACTTTCTTAGTAGTTGGGTTGTAGTAGTTGACTACTTGAGCCGCAGTATTTTCGATGTCTACACCACCAGGTACATCAGCTTTCACTGTTGTTGGGATGTCGAACTTGTAGTAACGTCCGAATTCGAATTTAGATGTGTCGATGACTTGTGTGTTTTCTGCATCGCCAAGTGACTTAGTGAAGCCATCTTTAAGGGTTGCAGTGATCACACCGTTGTTCACAGTGATATCGAATTTATCTGTTACTTCTGCGCCTGTTACTGAGTCGTAAGCTTTGATCTTAGTTGAATCAAGTTCCAATTTAGCTTCATCGTAGTCATCTGAGATTCCTACTGATTGGATGTTGTCCTTGTTAGCTGCGTCAAATTTAGTTGTATCAAGCCATACTTGGTAAACCAACTTATCGCCACGTTTAACAGTCTTGGTGTTCAAGTTTTCTTTTTCGTTGTTTGATGCATCGTCCGCATATGGGTTCGCATTGGTATCTGCGTACTTGTCTGCCAACTCTTTGTCATCATCAACGAGCTTGTCACCAGTGATATCGAATTTCTCTTCTGAAACAACATATTTTTCTGGTTGGAACTTAGGTTCTTCCGGAGGAGTCACACGGTTGTTAAATTCTTTATCCGCAATGTCGCCTACAGTCGCGATAAGAACTTTAGCTGTTCCATCGTGTTTCACTGTGACTGTTACATTCGCTTTCATTGTGTCGTATGTAACGGTTGCGTCAGATCCTTTAACTTCTTCTACTGTGTAGTTGTGTACGCCTTCTTGACCCTTCTTGAATTCAAGAGCTTTGAACTTAACGTTACCAGCCGCATCATTGCTTACAGTTTCAAGAGTCTTACCTTCTGAATCTTTAAGAACGAAGCTGAATTCGTTAGCTTTAAGCTCACGGCCTTCCAAGCGTTTAGTGAAGTTGAATTCCACTTCAACTGGAACGTTGTTAACACGTTTTTCAGTTGGTTTTTCAGGTTTTTCAACTTTCTTAGTCGTTGGGTTGTAGTAGTTAACTACTTGAGCCGCAGTATTTTCGATGTCTGCACCACCAGGAACATCGTTCTTAACAGTTGCTGGAATATCAAACTTGTAGTAACGTCCGAATTCGAATTTAGTTGTATCAATGATTTGAGTGTTTTCCGCATCGCCAAGTGACTTCGTGAAGCCATCTTTAAGGGTTGCAGTCATCACACCGTTGTTCACAGTGATATCGAATTTATCTGTAACATCAGCTCCAGTTACTGAATCGTAAGCTTTGATTGCTGAACCATCAACATCAACCTTAGTTTCGTCAAAGTTATCTGTAACTCCTACAGTTTGAACGTTGTCTTTGTTAGCTGCGTCGAATTTAGTTGTATCCAACCATACTTGGTAGTAGATCTTTTCGCCGCGTTTAACAGACTTAGTATTGATGTTTTCTGCTTCGTTGTTGTCTGTTTTGTCTACATATGGATCAGTATTTGTTTCACCATATTTATCAGTCAACTCAGCATCATCATCAAGAAGCTTGTTATCAGTGATAGAGAATTTCGCTGTATTTAATACGTATTTCTCTGGTTGGAACTTAGGTTCTTCTGGAGGAGTGACACGGTTGTTAAATTCTTTATCCGCAATGTCGCCTACAGTTGCTACGAGAATCTTAGCTGTTCCGTCGTGTTTCACTGTAACTGTTACATTCGCTTTCATTGTGTCGTATGTAACGGTTGCGTCGCTTCCTTTAACTTCTTCTACTGTGTACTTGTGAACACCTTCGTCACCCTTCTTGAATTCAAGAGCTTTGAACTTAACGTTACCAGAAGCATCATTGCTTACAGTCTCAACTTCTTTACCAGTTGAATCTTTAAGAACGAAGCTGAATTCATTGGCTTTAAGTTCACGGCCTTCCAAACGTTTAGTGAAGTTGAATTCCACTTCAACTGGAACGTTGTTTACACGTTTTTCAGTTGGTTTGCTTGGTTTTTCAACTTTCTTAGTAGTTGGGTTGTAGTAGTTAACTACTTGAGCCGCAGTATTTTCGATGTCTACACCACCAGGTACATCAGCTTTCACTGTTGTTGGGATGTCGAACTTGTAGTAACGTCCGAATTCGAATTTAGTTGTGTCAATGACTTGTGTGTTTTCCGCATCGCCAAGCGACTTAGTGAAGCCATCTTTAAGGGTTGCAGTGATCACACCGTTGTTCACAGTGATATCGAATTTATCTGTTACTTCTGCACCTGTTACTGAGTCGTAAGCTTTGATCTTAGTAGAATCAAGTTCCAATTTAGCTTCATCGTAGTCATCTGAGATTCCTACTGATTGGATGTTGTCCTTGTTGTTTGCGTCAAATTTAGTTGTATCCAACCATACTTGGTAAACCAACTTGTCGCCACGTTTCACAGTCTTAGTGTTCAAGTTTTCTTTTTCGTTGTTTGATGCATCGTCCGCATATGGGTCCGCATTGGTATCTGCGTACTTGTCTGCCAACTCTTTATCATCATCAACGAGTTTGTCGCCTGTGATATCGTATTTCTCTTCAGAAACAACATATTTCTCTGGTTGGAACTTAGGTTCTTCTGGAGGACGAACTGTGTTATTGAATTCTTTATCAGCTGGTTCTGTCACGTTTGTGATCAAGGCTTTCGCTGTACCATCATGACGAACTTCAACTGTTACAACAGCTTTCATTGTGTCATAAGTTACGGTTGCGTCAGTTCCTTTAACCTCTTCTACTGTGTACTTGTAAGTACCCTCTTGACCCTTCTTGTATTTAAGGGCAGTGACAGTTTCACCAGCTTTATTGGTGTAATCTACTGGAGCAAACTTGATCTTACCAGCTGCATCGTTGGTTGCAGTTGCAATCACAACATTGTCGCTGTCTTTCAACTCGAAAGTGAATTCGCCAGCTTTCAGTTCACGGCCTTCCAATTTCTTAGTGAAGTTGAATTCTACTGAGATTGGAACGCTGTTGACACGTTTTTCAGTTGGTTTGTTTGGTTTTTCAACAGTCTTGCTTACTGGGTTGTAGTAGTTAACGACTTGTGCTGCCTTGTTTTCGATATCTGCACCAGCTACGACATCGTCTTTCACTGTTGCTGGGATATCAAATTTATAGTAGCGTCCAAACTCGAACTTAGTAGTATCAATGATTTGTGTATTTTCAGCGTCGCCAAGTGACTTCGTGAAGCCATCTTTCAGGTTCGCTGTCAGAACACCATTGTTATCAGAGATATCGAATTTCGTCGTAACGTCTGCACCAGTAACTGAATCGTAAACCTTGATATCTGAAGCATTAACAGTCAATTTATCCTTGTCGTAGTTATCTGTGATTCCTACTGTTTGGATATTTTCTTTGTTAGTTGCTGAGAATTTAGTTGTATCCAACCATACTTGGTAGTAAAGTTTTTGACCACGTTCAACTGGTTTCGTGTTCAAGTTTTCATCTTCGTTGTTGGCAGTTGTATCGACATATGGATTTGTATTTGTTTCACCATATTTATCTGTCAATTCAGAATCGTCATCAACGAGCTTAGTACCTGTAATATCGAATTTCGCTTTAGAAACAACGTATTTCTCTGGTTGGAACTTAGGTTCTTCTGGAGGAGTTACCTTGTTGTTAAATTCTTTATCAGCAGGTTCTGTCACGTTTGTGATCAAGGCTTTGGCTGTACCATCATGACTTACTTTAACAGTTACAACTGCAGCCATTGGGTCGTAAGCAACAGTTGAGTCTGTACCTTTCACCTCTGTTACAGTGTAAGTGTACGTACCTTCTTGACCCTTCTGGTATTTAAGGGCAGTGACAGTTTTACCAGCTTTGTTTGTGTAGTCAACTGGAGTGAACTTGAAGTTACCGTCTGCGTCGTTGGTTGCCGTTGCGATCACAACATTGTCGCTATCTTTCAACTCGAATGTGAATTCGTTAGCTTTCAGTTCACGACCTTCCAATTTCTTAGTGAAGTTAAATTCAACTGAGATTGGAACGTTGTTTACACGTTTTTCAGTTGGTTTTTCAGGTTTTTCAACTTTCTTAGTCGTTGGGTTGTAGTAGTTTACAACTTGAGCCGCAGTATTTTCGATATCTGCACCAGCTACCACATCGTCTTTCACTGTTGTTGGGATGTCGAACTTGTAGTAACGTCCAAATGCGAATTTAGTTGTATCGATCACTTGTGTGTTTTCTGCATCGCCAAGTGACTTCGTGAAGCCAGCTTTCAAGTTAGCAGTGATCACACCGTTGTTGACAGCGATATCGAATTTATCTGTTACTTCTGCGCCTGTTACAGAGTCATAGGCTTTGATGTCAGCTTTATTAAGATTTAATTTAGCTTCATCATAGTTATCTGAGATACCAACTGTTTGGATGTTGTCCTTGTTAGCTGCATCAAATTTAGTTGTATCCAACCATACTTGGTAAACCAATTTAGAACCACGTTCAACAGTCTTGGTATTCAAGTTTTCTGCTTCGTTGTTTGATGCATCGTCCGCATATGGGTTCGCATTGGTATCTGCGTACTTGTCTGCCAACTCTCTATCATCGTCAACGAGCTTGTCACCAGTGATATCGTATTTTTCTTTAGAAACAACGTATTTCTCTGGTTGGAACTTAGGTTCTTCTGGAGGTGTTACACGGTTGTTGAATTCTTTATCAGCAGCATCTGTTACGTTGGCAACGATCGCTTTAGCAGTACCATCATGTGATACCACAACTTTAACAGTCGCAACCATTGTGTCGTATTTGACAGTTGCATCTGTACCAGGAGTTTCTTCAACTGTGTAGTTGTATGTCTTACCAAGATCATCACGACCGAATTCAAGAGTCTTGAAGACGATCTTACCAGCAGCGTCATTCTTCACGCGTTCAACTTCAACGCCGTCTTTCTTCAATACGAATTCGAATTCGTTCTTTTGAAGTTCACGACCTTCCAAACGTTTCGTGAAGTTCATTTCCACTGGAACTGGAACACTGTTGACACGTTTTTGTGTTGGCTTTTCAGGTTTTTCAACTGTCTTGCTTACTGGGTTGTAAACGTGAACTGTTTGGTTGGCTGTATTTTCAATATCAGCACCAGCTTTAACAGATTCTTTCACAGTTGCTGGAATATCAAATTTATAGTAACGTCCAAATTCGAACTTAGTTGTATCGATAACAGGAGCGTTTACTTTATCTTTGATAAATTCATCTTTAGAAGTTGCAGTGATGGTGCCGTTTTCAACTTTGATGTCGAATTTATTGGTTACTTCTGCACCAGTTACTGAATCGTATGCTTTGATGTCAGCTGCATTGACGTCCAATTTATCAGCGTCGTATGTATCAGATACACCAACGTATTGGATGTTGTTCGCTTCAGTAAATTTCGTAGTATCAAGCCATACTTGGTAAACCAATTTAGAACCACGTTTAACTGTCTTAGTATTCAAGTTTTCTGGTTCGTTGTTGGTTGTCTTGTCTACATATGGATCTGCATTTGTTTCAGTGTATTCATTTGTCAACTCATCGTCGTCATCCATCAACTTGTTACCAGTGATGTCATATTTCTCTTTAGAAACGACAAATTTTTCTGGTTGGAATTTTGGAGTTTCTGGAGGAGTAACTTTGTTGTTGAATTCTTTATCTGGAGTACCATCAGTAGCGTTACCATTGGCATCTTTACCACCTGTTGATGTCACGTTTGTAACAGTTGTCAATGAATGACCGTTCTTGGCAACTTCAACAGTCACTGTAGCCTTCATTTGGTCGTAAGTCATTCCAAATTCTTTGTTTGCCGGAATCACTTCTTCTACAGTATATGTGTGGGTACCAACTTTCGTATTGTCGAATGACAATTCTGAGAAGGTTACGTTACCGTCAGCATCATTTTTCACTGTTTCAACTTTGTTACCAGCAGCATCTTTCAATACGAAGCTGAATTCGCCTGCAGCCAATTTACGGCCAGCCAACTTCTTAGTGAAGTCAAATTTCGTTACAACTGGAGAAACCACATAGTTGTTAAACTCAGTGTCTTCTGGCATTGTAACAGCTGCGCTCAAGATACCTGTAGCTGCATTTTTGGTTACATTAACAGTTACGACTGCATTCATTGAATCGTAGTCGATGTTTGTATCTGCGCCAGCTACTTCACGTACAGTGTAAGTGTGTTCACCTACAGCGTTGTATTCAATCGCATCAAATGTGATAGATCCATCTGCTGCATTTTTCTTGGTTTGGATCACATTGCCATTTTCAAGCAATTCGAATGTGAAGGCATCCTTTGTAAGCTCTTTCCCTTCAAGACGTTTAGTGAACTTGAATTGAGCTTGAGTTGCAGCAGGTGTGAAGGTATTGTTGAACTCTGTATCTGCAGGAAGAGCATTTGTTGCTTTAAGAACGTGACCTTCTTTCGTAACAGTAATTGTTACTTCAGCTTTCATTGGGTCGTAAGTCATTCCTGCTTCAGAACCTTGGACTTCTTCTACAGTATACTTGTGAACACCTACTTGTGTATTGTCAAAGGTCAAATTATCAAAGGCTACAACACCTTGTTTAGTATTGGTCTTGGTTTGAAGAGTCTTACCATTTGCATCTTTCAATACAAATGTAAATTCGCCTTCTTTCAACTCACGGCCTGCAAGGGCTTTGCTGAAGTCGAAACGAGTCTTAACTGGAGCTACTGCAAAGTTGTTAAACTCTGTATCTGCCGGCATAGTAACTGCAGCGTTCAAAAGACCAGTTTGAGCGTCTTTTGTGACGTTAACAGTCACAACAGCGTTCATTGGATCATAATCGATATTCGTATCTGTTCCAGCTTTTTCACGTACAGTGTAAGTATGTGTACCTGCAGCAGCGTACGAGATTGCATCGAATTGGATGGTTCCATCCGCTGCATTTTGTTTAGTTTGGATGACGTTACCATTTTCAAGCAATTCAAATGTGAAGGCATCCTTAGTAAGCTCTTTCCCTTCCAATTTCTTAGTGAACTTGAATTGAGCTTGTGTAGCAACAGGTGTGAAGGTATTGTTGAACTCTCTATCTGCAGGAAGTGTATTTGTCGCTTTAAGAACGTGCCCTTCCTTAGTAACAGTAATTGTTACTTCAGCTTTCATTGGGTCATAAGTCATTCCTGCTTCAGAACCTTGAACTTCTTCTACAGTATACTTGTGCGTACCAACTTGTGTATTGTCAAAAGTTAAATCATCAAAGGCTACAACACCTTGTTTAGTATTGGTCTTGGTTTGAAGAGTCTTACCAGTTGAATCTTTCAATACAAAGCTAAATTCGCCTTCTTTCAACTCACGACCTGCAAGAGCCTTGCTGAAGTCAAAACGAGTCTTAACTGGAGCTACAACGTAGTTGTTGAAGATTTTATCATCTGCACTTGATTTGAATCCACCTTCACCAGTGTACTTAACTGAAGCTTGCAAATCACCATTAGCGTCTTTCGTAACCTTTACAGTCATGGTTACTTCCATAGCATCATAGTCGACATCCTTATCTGCACCTTTTACTTCAGTGATGGTATATGTATAAGTACCTTCTTTTTTAAATGACAATTCTGAGAAGCTTGCCTTACCATTTTTATTTGTGACAGTTTCTTCCACACCAGGCGAAGATGAGTTTTCCTTAATCTTGAAGCTGAACTCACCATCAACAAGCACACGTCCCTCAAGTTGTTTTTCAACTTCTGGTTTTACCTTGATGGTTTCTGTCTTGTCATAGTAGTAGATTGGTTGTTTGTATGGTGTCAAGGAGTTGAGCAAGTCAACGTTGGTACCAATACCTCCTACTCCACGTTCCAATTGTGAATTTGGTGAAAGGTGACCGATATTGTCTCCCAAGAAAGGAACAAAGACTGTCTTATACGGAGTGTAGCCAGCAGCCCATTGGAAATCGAACGGAACTGTCTTACCGTTTGGATAGTTCGTTTTTGCACCAGTTTTTGGATCAGTTACCGTATGCGCAATCGTTGTAAGCGGTGTCTTTTTGACTACTAGTTCTTCAGTATTAGCTTCTCCCGGCTTGATTGGTTTGGTCTCCGCTAAAAGCATATAACCGTCAGTGTTCAAAGTACCATCCGAACGTTTGCTTTGTTGTTTGGGATCTAGTAGGTAAACACGAACCACTACAGATCCATCTTCACCCACAATTTCTTTGATACGCTTAATTCCTGCACGCTCAGCATCCATGAATTTGGTACCAACGGTGTAAGGACGGCTTACATAACCAGAAGTTGTATCTGGATCTACCGTTTGATAAAGTTTATAAACTGTCTCTTTAGTAATACCATTTCCAAGATCTTCAGTTTGCTTGGTAAATTGGCGTTCTCCAGAAGCTGTGAATTTTTGCCCTTCCATAGCTTTTAGAGTATATTTAGCTAACTCAGTTTCATTGCCATTTTCTTTATAGTCCTGAGTTGTAACAGACTTACCAGTTTCCTTGTAGGTAGGGTTTTTCTTGTCAACAAGTTTATAGTAAGTGGTCTTTTCAACATTGGCAGGGATCTTAAAGTTTGTATCTGTAACTTGACGACCATTATATGTAGGTTCAACTGCATTTAAGATATCATTTGAATTACGTGCGTCATAAACAGCATCAAAGCGGGCTTGTTCAGCTGGAGTCAGGTTATGACCAGCAGCTACCAAAGCTTGAATCGCTGGACCAACTTCAAATCCCATTTGAATGAATGGTTGGTCTGTTTTACCAGGACCTTGACCAGCCCCTGCTTGGTAATCCACTTGCAGTGTCAACTCATTATTAGATTTTGGAGTGGTTGTAGTGAATTTTTGAACACCACTAGTTGCAGTGACTGTATGTGTTTCAACAACAGCACCTGTATTCTTATCGATCAGTTCAACTGTAGTATCTGTCGAACTATCAAAGTTTTTATAAGCACGTGCATAGTAGTTTGTGTTGTAACGGGCATTAAATTTTGTCAAATTCCAGATACCAAAAGTATAGAAATCTCCTTCTTTAGCTTGGTAACCAGCTGGAATTGTTTGAGAGTGCACAGATGCTCCGTTAGGATCTGTCATGTCAGGGTTAGCAGAAACATTCGAAGCAATGGTCGTTACAACATCAATCGGTGTCACATTATGGTCTGTCAAAGCACGTTTACCACGACGACGGCTACTTACAGCTAAAGCTCCTGCATTTGTACGTTCTTCATTAGCATTTGCCACAGCCACAGCAGCATTTGTACTTGCTACTCTATCTGATTGCGCAGCTGCTTCTGTACCAGTGATCGGAGCTGCTGAACTTACAGTAGCTGAAAAAGTAGTCGTTCCTGCCGGTGTAGCTGCTTCTTCTCTTGCAGCTGCTCTTTCTGAGCTTTCACCTGCTGCAGCAGAAGTTGCAGTAGGTTGAGCTGTGGTAGCCGCTGTTGTAGAAGCTGGTTTAGAGCTTGACTCTTTTTTCTTCTCTACAGGTTTGCTGGTTTCTGATGACGCTGTCGTTTTTGGAGCTTCTTCAGATTTTTTAGTTTCAGCTTTAGCTGGTTTTGCAGCTTCTTCAGCTTTCGCTTCCTTGTTTTCTGTAGCAGCTGGTGTTTCAGCTACTTCAGCTTTTTCAGTTGCTGGAGCTGGTGTTTCTGAATTTGCAGCAGCAGTCCCAGAACGGTCAATTTTTGGAACTGATGCTCCTTCCCCGTATGCCTTAGAAGCACCAGGTGCTTCTGTTTGACTTGATTCTGTTGCAGCAGGTTGCGTTTCTGAAGTTGCTGTTTCTGCAGGTCCAGAGGCTGCTTTTGCTTCATCCGCTGACGCAGATTGAGCACCTGCAGCAAAGAGCGCTGTTCCTAAGAGAACAGAACAAACCCCAATGCTATATTTTCGTAAAGAAAAGCGTTGGCGTCTATTGAAAATATCCTTCATTTATAGGATCTCCTTTTTCATATTTCATGATTCCATGATACAAATAAAATTGTAACATTCTTGACATCAAGAGTCAATCTGTTGAAATTTAATTGTAATATTCTTGTTAAAATGTTATATTATACCACATATTTTTTAATATTTTGTGCCAAATTGTCACATTTTTTCCTATTTGGTTCAATTTTTTTACGCCAATAAAAAAGAGTTCAAGAAAACAAAGTCGTTTTGTTTTCTTGAACTCTTCTATTTTATTTCACTTCTGAAATCAAACCAGTATCCACATCATACACAGCTCCTGAAATCACCACATCCTCTGGAATCAAAGGGGAAGCTTTTAAAAGCTCCATATCTTCACGGACACTCTCTTCAATGTCTTGAAAGGGGAGGAAGTCACGCTCTCCCACATCTACTCCCAGTTCTTTCTTTAGATGCTGCCGGAAAGCTTCGTTTTCAAAGGTTTGTGCGCCACAGTCTGTATGGTGCAAGACGACGATTTCGCGGGTTCCCATCTGTTGCTGGGAAATAACCAAGGAGCGGATCATGTCATCGGTCACGCGCCCTCCAGCATTCCGCAAAATATGGGCATCTCCAAGAGCCAGGCCCAGTGCTGGTGCCACGTGAAGGCGGGAATCCATACAGGTCACGATGGCGACTTGTGTTTTGGGCTTAATCGGAAGACGGAGGTCTCCATGCAACGCCACATAAGCTTGGTTGGCTGTTAAAAAATTATCAAAATAAGACATGGTCTCTCCTTTGTTCCTTTGAAATTCAAATCATCTATTATTTTACCACATCTCCCTATTTCTGTCAGAGAGGATCTCCCGTCATCTGTCACATCTGAAAAAAGAGAGTGGGACAGAAATCGGTAATTCGTTAGAATTCGATTTCGTCGTCCCACCTCCGCACAGTTGAGCAGGGCTGTAAAAGCTGATGAAATCAGCGTAGTAGAGCCCACTCAACCACTGCGTCTTGCTCGATAATCCAAAAACAATTGAGAGGCTAGGACTTTTGTCCCAGCCTCTTTTCTTCTATTAAAATACTTTCTTCAAGACTTCACTTAGTGTCGTCACACCGATGACCTGGATCCCCGATGGTGTCGTGATCCCCGTCAGAGAATTTTTTGGAACATAAATCTTGGTAAAACCAAGCTTAGCAGCTTCATTAATCCGTTGCTCGATCCGATTGACCCGGCGGACTTCTCCGGTCAAGCCCAACTCTCCAACGAAACACTCTTGCGGGTTGGTTGGCTTGTCCTTGTAGCTGGAAGCAATGGCTACAGCTACGGCTAGGTCGATAGCTGGCTCATCCAACTTGACACCACCTGCAGACTTGAGGTAGGCATCCTGATTTTGAAGGAGCAAACCCGCTCGTTTTTCTAGCACTGCCATGATGAGACTAGCTCGGTTAAAATCAAGCCCTGTTGTCGTCCGCTTGGCATTCCCAAACATAGTCGGAGTCACCAAGGCCTGCACTTCAGCAAGAATTGGACGCGTCCCTTCCATTGTCACAACGATGGACGAGCCAGTCGCCCCATCCAAGCGTTCTTCCAGAAAGACCTGACTCGGATTGAGGACCTCAACCAGTCCACCTGATTGCATCTCGAAAATCCCGATTTCATTAGTGGAACCAAAACGATTTTTGACTGCTCTCAAGATACGGAAGGTATGGTGGCGTTCGCCCTCAAAGTAGAGTACCGTATCCACCATATGTTCCAGCATCCGAGGACCTGCCAAGGTTCCTTCCTTTGTTACGTGCCCAACGATAAAGATGGCAATATTATTGGTCTTAGCCAGCTGCATGAGTTCAGCCGTTACTTCCCGCACCTGAGAAACCGATCCTTGTACCCCTGAAATCTCAGGAGACATAATGGTCTGGATGGAGTCGATGATAAGAAAGTCAGGTTGGATGCGTTCCACTTCCGCACGCACGCTTTGCATATTGGTCTCAGCGTAGAGGTAAAACTCGCTATCGATATCTCCCAAGCGCTCTGCTCGTAACTTAATCTGCTGAGCCGACTCCTCACCACTGACATAGAGAACGGTCCCTACTTGAGACAACTGGGTTGAGACTTGTAAGAGGAGGGTCGATTTCCCAATCCCTGGATCTCCCCCGATGAGGACCAGACTTCCTGGGACGACACCGCCTCCAAGGACGCGGTTGAATTCCTCCATCTCCGTCTTGGTCCGATGGACATTGATGGAGGTCACCTCCGCCAGTTTCATGGGTTTGGTCTTTTCACCCGTCAAGGACACTCGTGCATTCTTGACCTCTGCGACCTCGACCTCCTCGACAAAGGAAGACCAAGAACCACAGTTGGGACAGCGCCCTAGATATTTGGGTGAATTGTAGGCACAATTTTGACAAATAAATGTCGTTTTTTTCTTAGCGATGATAAACCTCTTTCTAAATCTCTATCTCACACTCAATCACTTGGCAAAAATCAATGGTTTCATTCGGTACAAATTGACGCATGAGCATGCGATGGGCTACAACTACCACAGTTTGATGTTCCCGATACTTAGCCATGCATTCTAGAAAACGAGACTTCATCTCTACAGCTGTCTCATATTGAACAGGAGAATTCGGGAGCAACTCCCCCTTGTTTTCTAAAAACAGACATCTAGCTGTCTCAAAGTTCTCTATACCTGTTTCATAAACCTGCCATTCATGCAATAAAGGCTCTACCCTCAAAGGAAGGCCCGTAGCACAAGCCAGATAAGAAGCTGTTTCTAAAGCTCGCGTCACTGCTGAAGCTACTAGCAGATCAGCTGATTGGAACAAGGGGTTTTGGCAAAGGTCCTGAGCCTGTTTCCTTCCCTTCTCAGATAAGGGCGCCAAATCTATCCCAAATCCCGTATAAGAACGCTCCTCTAACTCACGGTAATCTGGCTCTCCATGACGGATAAAAATAATTTTCATATTAAGCTCCCCATAAAACTATTAATTCTCCTTGGTAGCTGACAAAACGGAAGCCTTAACACAGCCTTTGCCATCTACCCCTATAAACTCTATGCTTTTAGCACCGTTTTCCTCTAAAAAATCTTTTAAATCTGGATTAGTAAAGCAAGAAGCCCGACGCTTCTCAAAGATACGAGAAGATACAAGCAGCAAGCCGGTCGCAAATTTCTTCTTTCTGTCTTTTCTCCCCCGTCAAGGACACACGCGCATTCTTGACCTCTGCAACCTCAACCTCCTCAACAAAAGAAGACCAAGACCCACAGTTTGGACAGCGCCCTATATACTTGGGGAATTATATTCACAATTTTGACACACAAATGTCGCCTTTTTCTTTGCGATAATAAAGCTCTTTCTACATCTCTATCTCACATTCAATCACTTGGCAAAAATCAATCTTCTCGTCTGGTACAAATTGGCGCATGAGCATTCCGTGAGTTACAATGATAATAGTTTTATAATCTTTATATTTTTCCAAAGCTCTTAAAAAACGATGACGCATCTCTAGATCAGTTTCATAGCGATAAGGAGAATCTTCAGATAAAACTCCTTGATGTTTTAGATAATATTCATGAGCTACCAATACACTAGTTAAATCAGAGTTAGTACCATCTATGTCTGGACGCCACTCATGAAAAAACGGCTCCACAAATAAGTCCAATCCTGTTTCAACTGCTATATAATGTGCTGTTTCTAAAGCCCTCGTCACAGACGATGAAATAATAATCTCTGCCTTTCCAAAACATGCAGTTTTAGCAACTTCTTTTGCCAGACTACGACCTTTTTCTGTCAATGGTGCTAAATCACGACCAAAACCACTATAGAGTCGCGGATTTTCAAGTTTATCAAGCATACTATAATCTGGCTCCCCATGACGGACAAAGATAATCTTCATCTTAGTGCCCTGTTGACCCAAATCCACCAGTCCGCACGCCATCCGCCTCATCTCCATCTGCAATTAAGAAAGGAGCAAAGACAGCCTGAACCACACGTTCCCCGACTTCAAGGACGACTTCCTGGTCGGTAATATTTTTCATCTGAGCAAAGATATGACCTTCATTTCCAGGATTGCCGTAGTAGTCTCCATCGATAACCCCCACAGAGTTGATCAAGACCAGGCCTTTTTTGCGAGGGTTAGAGGAACGGTCGTAGAGATAGAGCACCTCACCCGCTTGCATATAGGCCTTGACCCCAGTTGGAACGAGGACGATTTCTCCTGGTGCAATCACTGTGCGCTCGGCTACCTTCAAATCATAGCCAGCCGCATGGGCCGTCTCCCGTTTTGGAAGCAAGTCCTGATTGGTATAGCTTGATACAAGTTCAAATCCACGAATTTTTGTCATCATGATTCCTCTTTCATTCTAAATAGTTTCTATCTCTTCTATTATACCATCACTTTGCCCTAGCGTCTCTCCTATACTACTATTCGTATTTTTTGAGTAAAAACCTCCTTTTTCACCTTCATTATTTGTAAATTGTATGATACTTTCATGGTTGTTTTCTAAAAGAAAGTGAAAGTTAATAAAACGGCTTAAAAGCCCATAATTCCTGCCTAATTTTACCAATTTTAGCTTGAAGCCAATCATTATTTTTGCTATAATTCCCTGTGTAGGGAATAATTTTAAAAGTAAAATATTTCACCCTATAAAATTATTTAATGGAGGTCGTGTCTCAGCACTCAATTCTAATTACCAACAGATAGGATTTGAAAGATCCATATCGTTAAAAGTAATCAGGTATTGATGATTAGGCACTAATTTTTTTATGAAAAGGGAAGATAAGATGAAGAATAGGAATATCAAAATTTTCTCATTTGTCCTTTGTTTAGTGGCCATGCTTTTCGCTTTAGGTCTGAATCGCACTTCAGCAGAAACTCCTGGAGTGACAGTAAGCGGAAAATGGGTCGATACAATTTCAAACATACAAGTTTCCAATAATGAAGGCGGCAACCTTGATTGGGAATTAGGACAATGGGCAACGTTCCGTATTAATGCAACATATGATTTAGCAGGTAAAAATGTTAAAGCAGGTGACCAAACTACAGTTACCGTACCAGATGCATTAATTATCACATCCGATAGTTTTGAAATTCGCGATATTAACACAAATGAAATTATCGCTCATGCTACTGTTGATGCTGAAAATAAAAAATTAACATTAACGTATACAGACTATGTTGAAAAACATTCCGATACAAATGGATCGTTCTTCTTCTATGCCCGTATCGACTTCAAAAAGCACCCTCAACAAGGAGAAATTCCGGTTGAAGTGACGGTTAACAACAAAACAATTATTGCAGGTAAAGTTACCTTTAAAGGGGTTGGTGATGGTGATCCAAACCTTTTAAAGAAAACAAGTTGGGTTCACAAAGATGACCCTAAGACTATTTCCTATACCATTTCTGTGAACCAACTAAAGCAAAATATTAAAGAGGTTACAGTAGAAGACACATTGCAATTTACCAATGCTTCTTATGTTAAAGATAGTTTTCGTGTGACAAAAGGTGAGATGTCTTATGTCGATGGTGGATGGCAATTTAATAATACTAAGGATGTAACCAATGAACATCCTGTAACTGTTGGTGAAAATGGTCAATCATTTGTTGTGAATCTTGGAGATATTAGTGAGACGGATCAATACCGTATTACGTATGATGTTCATTTAAATTACTCACCAGTCGATGGGGAAATCTTAAATAACCAGGCTACTTTAAAAGGTAAGAACATCGATACTAAAGAAGCAGTAAATAAAGCTGCCGTTCAAATTGCTGGTGGTTCTGGTGTTGGTTATGTCTTTACCATTCATATTCACAAAGTAGATGATGCTAACCAACCACTTGCTGGAGCTAAATTCAAAGTGGTACGTCAGGCCAACAACCAAGTAATCGGGGAATATGTAACAGATGATAAAGGTAACATTACAGTCAATGGTCTTTTAAAAGATAAATACATCTTAACTGAGTTACAAGCACCTGAAGGTTATACCATTACTACTGCTGATACCCCAGTTAATGCTGAAGACTTTAGTGGAACTGATAAATCAGTGACGAAGACAATCGTCAATCCAAAAGCAAAACCTAAAGCAACTCAAGCTACCATCGAATTAGATAAAACTCTTACAGGACGTGATCTAACAGATGGTGAATTTAGCTTTGAATTGTACGAGGGTGCTAACAAGCTTCAAACTGTTACAAACAAAAACGGAAAAGTAACATTTGCACCAAT
>NZ_CAXSMM010000007.1:0-119892 GCF_964238605.1 Streptococcus parasanguinis
AGCCCACTCAACCACTGCGTCTTGCTCGACAATCCAAAAATAATTGAGAGGCTAGGACTTTTGTCCCAGCCTCTTTTAGAATGTAAATAAACTGTTTTTTTACATAAAACAAGCTAAGTGATGCAGAATAATTAAAACTGATACATACCAATAGGCTCATTCAAAAATGACTTTGTCTTCAATCTGAAAACGAAAACCTTGTCTCAGTTCTTTCATTTTCTCAATTCTTGTAAGAGTGTTTGTGCCTTTTCTAAGTTAAAGGGTTTATTTTCAAGGAGTTGGCTGACCAATCGTGGAACTTCCTCTTCCTTAGCTCCTGCTAGAAGGGCTAGGGAGCGTGCTTGGAGTTTCATATGTCCTGCTTGAATCCCTGTGGTGACAAGGGCTTTGAGGGCTGCGAAATTCTGCGCCAAACCGAGCGAAGCGATGATACCTGCTAATTCAATAGCAGAAGGTTCTCCTAGCAAACGGTGGCTGACTTGAACCGTTGGGTTGAGGCCGATAGAGCCCCCTTTTGTCGCAACCGGCATTGGCAGGGTGATCTCTCCATAGAGTTTTTTCTCTTTCGGCTGACTTGTCCAGTGGCTCAAGCCCTTGTATGAACCACTTTGTGCAGCATAGGCATGGGCTCCTGCTTCGATGGCCCGCCAGTCATTGCCTGTTGCAAGGACCAGGGCATCAATCCCGTTAAAAATTCCCTTGTTATGAGTGGCTGCACGGTAAGGATCCACTTGAGCCAGTTGGCTAGCTAGCTCCATCCGGTGGGCAATTTCAATAGCTTCCTCAGGATTTCGACTCAGTGCTTTAAAATCGATGGCACACCGTGCACTCACTAAAGAGCGAGTAGCCAAGTTAGATAAAATTGCCATCAAGGCCTGACCACCAGAGAGTTCCTGGATGCGATCGGTCAGAGCTTCCAGCATCGTGTTGAGCATATTGGCCCCCATGGCTTCTTTGGGATCGACAGCCAAGTAGACAATAAGAAAGTCCCCCTTGTTTTCGACCCAAAGATCCCTCGCTCCACCTCCACGATTAACGATAGAAGGATAGGCTTCATTAGCGAGCTGAAGAAGGGTTTCCTTGTCTTCGAGGATGCGCCTGCTAGCAACTTCTATGTCTTCAACATCCGTCAGAGCAATCTCACCGATCATTTGGCGCTGGTGCACCTGGGTGGTGAAGCCGCCCGAACGTTGGATGAGCTTGGCTGCAAAGCTGGCAGCCGCGACCACGGATGGCTCTTCTGTGACCATGGGAAGGACATAGTCACGACCATTGATCAGGAAATAAGGAGCAAGGCTAAAAGGCAAGTCAAAAGTCGACAAGACATTTTCTGTCAATTGATCTGCAATAGAAAGGGGAAGTCCCTTTTGTTCTTTTAAGATCTGTGCTTCATCCCAAGTTAAGAGGCCTTCCTTCAGTAAGGCCTCTATGCGTTCTGTGGGAGAAAGTTTTGCAAAACCTGGTAATCGTGCCATTATTTTTCTACTTTCTGGTAAGTGCGTTGGTGTTCCTTGATCTCTGTCAAAGCAAAAGTTTGATTCGTAGCAGGCTCAAACACTTGATTGCCATTAGGATCTAGATCTACTTCCTCATAAAAGAGTCGTTCGTAGTCAGCAACACTAAGAACTGTACGTTGGTCCAATTTTTCCATGCGTTTGTGATCTAAGAGTTGCTCAAAACCAGGAACAAGGTTAGCACTAAAGATCTCAGAAACCGCTCCACTTCCATAGCTAAAGAGGGCGATTCGGTCTCCAGCTTTGAGTTGGGGGTCATTTTCCAGTAGTGACAGCAATCCTAGGAAAAGAGATCCAGTGTAGATATTTCCCACGCGTTGGCTGTATAGAATCGATTGATCAAAGTTGTATTGTAATTGATCTTTTTTCTCTTCTGATAATGACTTATCCAAAATTTTTTTCAAGCCCTTGAGAGCTAATTTCGGATAAGGCAAGTGGAAGCAGACGGCCGCAAAGTCTGTTAAGGCAAGGCCAGTCCGTTTCTGGTATTCCGCCCAGGTTGTTTTCAGAGAATCTAGATATTGTTGCGTTGAATAAATCCCATTCACAAAGGGAGTTGTCGCGTAATTTGGACGCCAAAAATCCATGACATCGCGTGTTTGGGCAACATTATCATCGTTAAAAGATAGAATACGAGGATTTTGGCTGATTAGCATGGCAACCGCTCCAGCCCCCTGTGTTGGTTCACCAGGAGTCCCAATTCCGTATTTAGCAATGTCACTGGCAATGACCAAAACCTTACTCTGTGGGAATTTTTCAACATGGAGTTTAGCATAATCCAAAGCAGCAGTTGCAGCATAGCAGGCTTCTTTCATCTCAAAAGAGCGGGCGAAAGGCTGGATATCTAGTAAGCCATGGACAAACACAGCAGCAGCCTTACTCTGGTCAATTCCAGATTCTGTCGCAAGAATCACCATGTCGATCGCTTCTTTATCTTCGTCTGTTAAAATATCATCTGCTGCAGTAGCAGCCAATGTGACGATGTCTTCTGTGATCGGTGCCACGCTTTGTTCTTTTAAGAGAAGACCCTTGCTCAGTTTTTCGGGATCGGTATCACGAGCAGCGGCCAAATCTTCTAAACGCAAGACATAAGGGCTCGTCGCAAAACCAATCTTATCAATCCCAATTGTCATTCTTAACCTCTTTTTTATTTGATATCTACTAGTATATTTCGTTACTATTTTACCATATTTAAGGGTAAAACTCCTTTGAAAAAGCTAGATCAGCAAGGAAATCATTCTCGGGACCGATTTTGCAATGTTTCAAAGAAAAAATAGAGAAACTACAAAAAAAGCCATCCTTAGATGGCTTTTCAACTCTTATCCTTGCTTATCTTTCTTAGGGTTACTCATAACCCGTATGAAGAGTTCTTTGCATTTGTCTCTTAGAACTTTTTCGTAGAAGACGAGTATAGCGATGTACACAATTAGAAAGTTCAAGGTCAGATAGAACAAGTCAAATGAATTACGGGCATAGTAAGTCGCTGATTGATAGGAGGGGAAGGCTCCTAGGATCATCCAAGGAAGATACTTGATATACTTGTTTACCATCATACAGCACCTCGCATCCTTTAAAGGATTTGTTATTTCACTATTATTGTACTCCTTTTAAACAAAAACGCAAGCGATTACATAGATAAGTTTTGAAAAACCAATGCTAGTTAGCATTGGTCATTTTTCTTTTTTGATGGCGTTGGTAAGAATGGTAGAGTTTCAAGACAACAGAGCCACTAGCCATCCCGATGGAGATCACCAAGGCCAGAATAACCACCAGGGTCACGCTGGTCACTGCCTGACGATATTGGCCACTGACAAAGAAGGAAGTGGTCCGATAGGAAATATATCCAGGAACCAAGGGTGCGAGAATGGACAACATAAAGACCACGACAGGCGTCTTGAGAATGATACTTAAAATCTGACTGATACAGGAGCCGACAATGGCTGCGATAAAGGTTGCTACGATGACATTGGTAGGCCCTTTCAGGATATAGTAAAGTAGCCAGATGCCCATCCCTAAGATTCCTCCAGGAATCAGCATGGAGCGCTGCACATTGAGGACGATTAAAAAGGTGATGATGGCAATCAAACTGGCCACCGCTTGGATTAAAAATTCAGTTAGGTTCATCATTTTATTTCATAAGGACGAGGGCGACCGTTGTACCGGCACCAAGTGCAAGAGTAATGAGAAGAGTCTCAAAGAGTTTGCTCATCCCAGAGTTGAGGTGGTAATTCATCAGATCTCGGACGGCATTGGTCATGGCGATTCCAGGAACGAAGGGCATGACACAGCCTGCGATAATGAGATCGGTATTAGAAGGAAAACCACTATAGCGCGTCCAGATATGGGCCAAAAAACCAAAGACAAAGGCGGCTGCAAAGGCAGTGGCAAAAGGAATGCGAACGTATTTCTCAACGACAAGAGAAAAAGCAAAGGCAAAGACAGTCGCAATACCTGCTCCAATCGCATCATAGAAATTTCCTCCAAACATGATGGAGAAGAAAGGCGCACTGAGGGTTGCCGCAATGGTCAACTGGAGATTGGTATAAGGGACGCGCTTCATTTTCAACTCGCTCAGGGCCTGGTAGGCTTGCTCGAGGTTGATCTCTCCAGAGACGAGTTGACGAGAGATCTGATTGACATCACAGACCTTTTCAATATTGTAATTGGTCCGCAAGATCCGTTTCATGCGCGTGACATTGGCATTCTCAATTGAAAAGAAAATAGCGACTGGCATCGCTAAAACATTACAATCGACGATTCCCTGTGAATGGGCGATCCGGATCATGGTATCTTCGACCCGGTGAATCTCAGAACCGCTCTCTATCAGGAGGGTTCCAGCTAACATCAGGACGTCGATCACTTGGTTGATCTGTTTTGACTCTTCCATAATTTCCTTCTTACTAAATAATCTGTTTCTATTATAGCAAAAAAGGACGAGAGACAGAACTAAAATCTGACAATTCTAGTTTGTTTCTTATCCTTTCTGAATTCGTTTAGAATAGCTATTGTTTAGGCTTATCATTCGCTAACTCGGGTGGTGGTGCTGCACGGTGCTGTCCTGGACGAGAAGGGTTGCTAAAAAGATCAGTGCAATCAGGATAAAGAGCCAAATAATAGCGAAAATAAATGTTAAAAACATAGGATCACCCCTTCTATATTATTTACAGCTCTACTATAACACTTGGAGAAAGCGCTGTCAAACTCTATATAGTAGGCTCTTAAACTCTTTCAAAATTCAGAATACTCTTGCGATGGGGATGAAAAAACCAGCCGTTTCCGACTGGTTTTTAAGACCTATTTGAATCTTAGTTCAAGGCATCATCCATTGAAAGAACTTCGTGGAAGACACGTTGTGTCAATTCAGTTTTTTGTTCTGGAGTGAGGTATTTAGTGTTTACGCAGTATCCAGAGATACGAACGATAACGTCTTCACCTGACATAATCTTTTCGTAAACATCGTTCAAGTCCATAACGTTCAAGTTACAGTGTTGTCCACCGTTTTCGAAGTATCCATCAAGGATGGTTACCAAGTTATCAACTTGTTCGTCACGAGTTTTACCAAGAGCACGTGGTGATACTTGAGTAGTGAGTGAGATACCATCAGCTGCGTAACCAAAGTCAAGGCTAGCAAGTGAGTTCAAGTTTTGCAACCATCCACCTTTAGCTTTGTTAGATGGGTTAGCACCTGGTGAGAAGAATTCCAATTTAGACAAGTTCACAGAACCATCTTCGTTGAGGTATACCCCTTTGTGGACTGGTGAGTTACCAGTTTGTTTAGAGTAAGCAACGTTAGAAGTGATGGTAAGAAGTGAAACAGTTGCTTCAGCGTTCTTGTAAAGTTTGTGGCTGCGAAGACGAGTAGTGTAAGCTTCGATCAACCATTCTGCCAATTCGTTAGAACGTGGGTCATCTTCACCCCAACGTGGGTATTCACCGATTGTTTCGTAATCGTAGATGTAGCCATCTTCGTCACGGATTGGTTTAACAGTAGCGTATTTGATTGCTGACAAAGTATCAACAGTGTTAGCGAATCCACAGATACCGAATCCCATGTTAGCGCGTTGGTGAGTTGGCAAGAAGGCCATTTGAACAGCTTCGTAGTTGTACTTATCAGTCATGTAGTGGATGATGTTCAAAGCATCTACGTAAGTGTCTGTCAACCAGTCAAGAGATTTTTCGAAGTTTGCTTTAACAGATTCGAATTCAAGAACTTCGTCACGGATTGGATCGATGTCAAATACTTTATAGTCTTTATGAACATCGTCGTAACCACCGTTCAAACCAGTAAGAAGAGCTTTAAGAACGTTAACACGAGCACCGAAGTATTGGATGTTGTGGCGTTGTTCTTCGTTTTCTGGGTCAAGTGGAGATACACAACATGAGATACAGCTCATTTCACCGTATCCGTCTTTCGCCATTGTTGTTACACCTTCGTATTGGATAGAAGAGTGTTTATGGCTCATATGCATACAGTAGCGACGGAAGTTGTATGGCAATTTGTCAGTCCAAAGAACTGTCAAGTTTGGTTCTGGAGAGTTACCGATGTTGTCCAAAGTGTTCAAGAAACGGTAGTCCATCTTCGTAACACGGTGACGACCGTCGTTACCCATACCAGCCATTGATGTTGTGATGAAGGTTGGGTCACCTGAGTACAATTCGTCGTAAGCTTTTGTACGAGCAAATTTAACAGTACGCAATTTCATAACGAAATCATCAACGAATTCTTGGATTTCTGATTCAGTGTAAGTACCACGAGCTAAGTCACGTTCAGCGTAGATATCCAAAACGATTGGCACACGTCCAAGAGAAGTAGCAGCACCGTTGATCACACGGCAGACAGCCATGAAGGCGATGTTTGTCCATTGGATCGCTTCTTTTGTATCGAAGGCAGGACGACGTACGTCTACACCATAAAGGTCACCCAATTTAACAACTTCTTGAAGTGCTTGATATTGAAGGTTTACTTCTTCACGAAGACGGATTGATTCTTCATCGATTTCAGTAATAGAGTTCCAGTCGTTTGCTTTTTCAGCCATCAAGTAGTCAGCACCGTAAAGAGCCAAACGAGCATAAACCCCGATGATACGTCCACGAGAGTAAGCGTCTGGAAGACCAGTTACAGTGTGAGCGTGACGAGCACGACGGATGTTAGAAGTGTAAGCGCGGAAGATACCGTCGTTTACAGTTGTAACGTATTTTGTGAAGATTTCATGAACTGCAGGATCTGGTTCGTATCCATTTTCTTTCAAAGTAGTTTCCGCCATACGGATACCACCACGAGGCATGAAGTTCAATTTGAACAATTCATCATTTTGGATACCGAAGATGACTTCGTTTTCTTTGTCGATATATCCAGCTGCGATATCAGCGATAGATGTTGGACGGTTATCGTATGGGAAACGAGTTTCTTCGTAATGAGCTTTTGTTTCTTCAACAATCTTCTTGATGTGAAGAGAACGTTCAGTTGGACCAGCTAGGAAGCTTTCATCTCCATCATAAGGTGTGTAGTTAGCTTGAACGAAGCGAGAAACGCTTGCTTTTTCTTTCCAATCTTCACCTTTGAAGC
This sequence comes from Streptococcus parasanguinis, assembly GCF_964238605.1. GTDB lineage: Bacteria > Bacillota > Bacilli > Lactobacillales > Streptococcaceae > Streptococcus > Streptococcus parasanguinis_AJ. The sequence goes on from NZ_CAXSMM010000007.1 coordinate 7,081, forward strand.
CTTCCCAGGCTTTGTCAAAAATATCTTGTGCTTCAACGACTGTTTTAACAACCATTTTTATTTTCCTCTATTGTCTTTCTAGCAACTATATCTGTTGCACTTACAATAGTAGTATACCATACAGAAACCGGTTACACAAAGACAAATTGCGAAAAATAGCAGATTCTTTTATAATACAGTTTCAACTCTTCTGCTATACTGTACTACATTTTTGAAAATGAACACGAATTTCCATCAATTTTCATGTTTTTAGGAGGGGCCGATTTTTGCAATTCTAAAATTTTCTTCTTATAATAGAAAAAAGGAGGGTGAAAAATGCTGATATTTCCATTGGTGAATGATACGAGTCGCAAGATTATTCATATTGATATGGATGCATTTTTTGCTGCGGTCGAAGAAAGAGACAACCCTAGTTTAAAGGGGAAGCCTGTCGTAATTGGCCAGGACCCTCGTCAATCAGGAGGGAGAGGTGTGGTCTCGACCTGTAACTATGAAGCAAGGAAATATGGCATTCATTCGGCGATGAGTTCTAAAGAAGCACTAGATCTTTGTCCCCAAGCGATCTTTATCTCTGGAAATTATGAAAAATACCGAGAAGTGGGCGAGCAGGTTCGTGAGATTTTTAAGCGCTATACAGATCTGATCGAGCCTATGAGTATTGATGAAGCCTATCTAGATGTGACGGAAAATAAAATCCAGAGCAAATCAGCTGTCAAGATTGCTCGCTTGATTCAGCATGCAATCTGGGAAGAGCTGCATCTCACAGCTTCAGCAGGTGTCTCTTATAATAAGTTTTTGGCAAAGATGGCAAGTGACTACCAAAAACCCCGTGGCCTAACGGTGGTCTTGCCGGAGGATGCCGAGGATTTCCTGAGCCAGATGGACATTGCCAAATTTCACGGGGTAGGAAAGAAGACAGTGGAGCGACTGCATGAGATGGGTGTCTATACTGGCGCGGATCTTTTAGCTATCCCGGAGATGACCTTGATCGATCGATTTGGGCGCTTTGGCTATGATCTCTTTCGTAAGGCGCGAGGGATTCACAATAGCCCTGTCAAGAGCCATCGCATTCGCAAGTCGATCGGAAAAGAGCGGACCTACCGCAAGCTCCTTTATGCTGAAGATGATATTGTAGAAGAAATTGTAAATCTATCCAGTAAGGTGGCCCAATCGCTGGAAAAACACGGCAAGCAAGGAAAGACCTTGGTCTTAAAAGTGCGCTTTGGAGACTTCACCACCCTGACCAAGCGGGTCACACTAACAGAGCCAACACGAGATGCTGAGCGGATCAATCGTTCCGCTCGCCATATTTTTCAAGAAATCGAATCGACAAATACTGGAATCCGCCTCTTGGGTGTCACCATGACCAATTTCGTCGATCATACTGAGTTACCTTTGGTGGAAGAAAAAGAAAACGACTAGTTTGTTTACTAGTCGCCCTAAGATTGATGACAAAGTTATCTTAGAAACTTTCCTTAGGTGAGTACGGACGTCAGCGAACTTCTACGAAGTTCCATAACTTAGTTTTGAACCTAAAGTTTCAAAACTCCCGAGTGCTAGAAACCATAGTGTTTCTAGCACTTTTCTCACGGCGGAAAGTTTCAGCTGTATTTGAATGAGCCTTAAAAAAATATATTATTTTAATTTTTGGGGTATCAATTAGGTTGTTTGACATCAAAAAAGGCTGCAATCTCTTCTTCAGTCAGTCCGATCATAGGAGAGATGGTGTGGAGATTGTCTTCTGTCAGTCGATAGACAGTCGGTTCATCAGACTCAGCCTTCCTTTCAACAGTCCCTTTCGTGCTTCGTGCGGATTCGACTGTAGCAGAAGCGGTGGCAACGGATGAAGAAGAGGATTTGGTCGCCTCGCCTCCGTCCAGGTCCTTGAAGCGCTCCACCAAGTAGGTCTTGCGCGCAGTACCGGTATTTTTAGTAGCGTAATCAAAGGCGCTGTATTCTCCTAAGAGGATCAGTTTGCTCTTAGAGCGCGTGATGGCAGTATAGATCAAATTGCGCTGCAACATCCGGTGGCTTTGATTGGTAATGGGTAAAATCACTACCTGAAACTCGCTTCCTTGCGATTTGTGAATACTCATCGCATAGGCTAAGCGAATCTTGTACCATTCATTGCGCGGGTAGACGATTTCATTGCCATCAAATTGGATGGTCAATTCATCTTGCTTGGATTCCGTATATTTTCCCGGGAGAAGATCGGTAATGTAGCCAATATCTCCGTTAAAGACATTGCTTTCTGCATCATTGACCAGATGGATGACCTTGTCTCCATCGCGGTATTGGCAGTCTGGTGAGTCGAAGACGACCTGGTCTTTGACAGCTGGATTGAGAAGGTCTTGCATGAGTGTATTGATGTTGTCAATGCCGGCCTGGCCCTTGTACATAGGTGCCAAGACTTGGATGTCTCGTGCAGGGATCTGACTGCGAAGGGCAGCAGAAGTGATTTGTTCGATCATCTTAGGGATGTGTTCGCTTCCGGCTTCGAAATAAGAGCGGTCGGCTTTTCGTTCTGTGAAATCTTGAGGAAGCTTGCCCTGGCGAATATCTCCTGCTAGTGAGACAATGGTCGAGTCCTCACTCTGACGGAAAATATGTTCGAGTTTGGTCTGAGGGATGCTTGGGATCTGCAAGAGATCGGCTAAGACTTGACCAGGGCTGACAGAAGGTAATTGGTCTGCATCTCCCACAATTAAGAGTTTGGTATCCGTTGCGATGTTGCTAAGTAATTGATTAGCCAGCCAGGTATCGACCATAGAAAACTCGTCCACAATGATAAAGTCTGCGTCTAGATAGTCCTCTAAGTGGCTGGTGTCATCATCTCCTGTCATCCCCAAATGACGGTGGATAGTGGCACTCGGAAGTCCTGTCAGCTCATTCATGCGCCTAGCTGCTCGTCCCGTTGGGGCAGCCAAGAGGATCGGCAGGTCTTGTTTCTTACGAAGATCCAGCTGGTGGAGTTGGGCATAGACACTGATCATCCCATTGATAACAGTGGTCTTTCCTGTCCCAGGACCCCCTGTGAGGATAAAGACCTTGTTTTGGATAGCTTGGTGAATCGCCTCTTTTTGAATGGCATCGTAGCGAATCCCCAAATCTTTTTCAACCTCCTCAATCGCCTGGTTGATTTTCTCAGGGTCAAATGAAGTTGACTTTCCTTTTTCTAGGAGACGACCGATATGACTGCGAATCCCTTCCTCCGCAAAGAAGAGGCTGTTGTCAAAGATCTTGGTGTCCACGTTTTGGACCTTGTCTTCCTCGATGAGGCGTCCTAATTCTTGGGCGACAGTGGAAGGATCCAATTCTACTGGACGAGCGGATTCCAACAGGTCAATGGTATAGCGCAGGAGGTCCTTGGCTTCGATAAAGGTATTTCCAGTCTCAATAGAGTAGCTAAAAAGGCTATGGATCAGACCCGCGCGGAAACGCTCAGGGGCGTCACTTGCAATGCCCAATTCTTCGGCTAGTTGGTCCGCAATTTTAAAGCCCATGCCTTGGATATCTTCCACCAATCGGTAGGGCTGTTGCTCCACGATCTGGAGGGTTTCTTCTTTATAAAAGTCTTGGATCTGAAAGGCCAATTTATTGGGAATGCCATAGTTGGCTAGTTGGGCGAGAATGCGCTCCGTTCCGTAATTCTGACGGAGTTTTTCCACAAAAGCCAGGCGGTTTTTCTTGGAGAGACCTGTGATTTCTTCTAATTTTTCAGGGGCCTCCAAAATTTTGTCAATGGTATCGTCCCCATAGAGGTCCACGATTTTTTGGGCTGTTTTTAGACCAATTCCTTTGAAGTGATCGCTGGAAAAATATTTCACCAAGCCTTTGCTAGAGGGTTTGGCACGTTCATACCGACTGATTTTGAGTTGTTCTCCGTATTTAGGATGATGGACCAGCTCCCCCCAGAAGGTGTAGTCTTCGCCTTCCATGATATCTGCCATGGTTCCTGTCACAATAATCTCAAAATCATCAAAATCTTCGGCATCGGTATCGCTGATGTCGAGCAAGAGGATTCGAAAAAAACTGCTAGGATTTTCAAAAATAATGCGCTCAATAGTACCAGAAAAATAATATTCCATCATTTCTTTCCTTTTTATAAAGCGAGGCTGGGACATACTTGTCTCAGCCTCAGTCTGTTAATCTATACTAATAAGTTTTGAAAGGGTAGATAGGCCATAGTCTAAAGACGGCTTGCCCTTTGATTTGTTCTTTCTTGAAAGCTCCGACTTGACGGCTATCTTTTGAAACGATCCGGTCATCTCCAAGTAGGAGGTATTCATCGTCGAGCAACTTCAAGGTAAATTTAGGATTGCCATCCTTGTCTACTGTAAAAGCTTGGGCTGTATTGGCCAATTGGCGGAAGAGTTCTCCATTTTCTTCGAACCCTTTTCCAGTGTATGTTGATTGCAATTTATCTTTTTTGAAACGAGCGATGTAGTCTTTCAAATAGGGCTCATTGGTCTTTTTCCCATTGATGTAGAGGGTATCGTTGTCGTACTGAATGGTATCTCCAGGAAGACCGATGACCCGCTTGACAATGTCCTTGGTTTTGCCGTCGTCGTCTTTTTCATTGGCAACGACAATGTCGAAACGATCAATTGAGAGGTGGTTGACCACAAGGAGATACTCGCTATCTGCTAGGGTTGGATCCATCGAATGGCCGTCCACCTTGACCGGAGCCCAGAGGTAGATGCGAGAGGCGATAATGAGACCAACAATAATACTGAAGAGGCCCCATTCTTTAAGGAATCTCACCACTGGTGAGCTAGATGACTGTTTTGAACTTCTTTTTGACATAACTTATCTTTCTAGTAATTTCTTTGCTTTTTCTGTGTTTTTAAAATGGAGTTTGGCACAATAACCCAGAGCCTTCATCCCGTAGGTCTGAAGCAATTTAGCAGCGACTTGGTCTGACTTCGCTCCTGCTCCACTAGGGAGATTAAAGCCCAGTTCCTTGCCCAGATCTTCTAGATTTTGAAGGAAGAGATTGCGGGCGATGATGGAACTAACTGCAACCGCTAAATATTTGCTTTCTGCTTTTTCTTCCAACTCAATGGCTTGGGTGACCTGATTTTTTTCAGCTTTCACGTATTTTTGGTAGTTTTTAGCCGTCGTAAAGGCATCGATCACAATTCGTTCTGCTTGGATTCCTTTATTCAATAGAAGATAGATAGCCTGATTGTGCAGGGCCACTTTGACCGAAACAGCATTGTAGCCAGAAGCAATGACTTCATTGTACTTCTTTGGAGACAATAAGAGTGCTTGGTGCTGGATGTTTTCCTCAAGGAGAGGAGCCAATTGCTGAATTTTTCGATCATCCAAGGTCTTTGAATCCCCCACACCGAGCTTTTTGAGCCAGTCGTGCTGGTCAGGTGTGACAAAGGATGCAACAACGGTAAGTCCACCAAAATAAGAGCCGTTTCCGACCTCGTCGGTTCCGATCATGGCTAAATCTTGTCCTGCAGATGAAGTGGTAGAACCTTTAGGGTTCCCAGCATCTTGCCCGAAAAAGGTCAGGTAAGGAGTAAGGTCAGTGCCCTGAAGCAAGACTTTTCCAGACTTGTAGATCGAAACGGTCGCTCCCTCTAGTCGAAAGAAATAATCCATATGAGGATTCTTGCTTTGAGTGAGAGAACTGCGATAGGTATGGATAAAATCAAGGATTTGCTCCTGTGTTGGAGTGAGTGTCATACTTTCCATAACCACTATTGTACCACAAATTCAGGGAGAGAGGGAGCAAAAAGAAAGAAAGAATCCACTGGAAAATCCCTGTGAAGAGGGGCTTTGCTACTGACAAAGCTAGCCTTTTTTGGTATAATACCGTGAGGTGATTTTTATGGCGAGCTTAAATAGATATAAATTTACATTTGGAAACAAAGCGCTCACTTTAACAACCAACCATGATAATTTGTTTATGGAAGAAGTCGAACGTGTTGCGAAAGAAAAATACCAAGCAATTAAGGAACAAATGCCAGAGGCAGATGATGAAACCATCGCGATCTTATTGGCAGTAAACAGTTTGTCCATGCAGCTGAATCGCGAGATTGAGTTTGATGACAAAGAAAAAGAATTAGATGATTTTCGTCGCAAGGCTTTAGACGACTTAAAGGATAAATCATCCAAATAAGAGGAGATACATGTTAACTTTCTTAATCTTATTGATTTTGGCATGGAGCTTTTATATTGGCTATGCAAGAGGGATTATCCTCCAGTCCTATTACTTTCTAGTGACCTTAGTGGCCCTCTTGATTGCAGGTGGTAGCTACAAGGGACTGGCCAAGGTGTTGTCTCTATGGGTGCCTTTTTCGAGTCCCACCCAGCAATCGGTGAATTATTTTTATGCCAACCGCTACCTATTTCAATTAGATGACATCTTTTATGCAGGTTTGGCATATGTATTGATTTTTGCGATGATCTACCTGATTGGTCGTGTGATTGGGATCTTTATGCACTTGGTACCCCAGCCAGAAAAACTGGAGGATCGCAAGTATCAAATTGGAGCGGGTGTGATCGCCGTCGTGATAACACTCTTGGTCATCCAGATGGACTTGACTGTCCTCTCAACGGTTCCCATGGCTTCCATCCAAAATAGACTAAATGCAAGTGGATTGATCCGCTTTATCATCCTTCATACCCCGATTAGTTCCAGTCTGTTCCACAACTTGTGGGTGACTGCGATTATCGGAGCTTAAGGAGCAAAAATGAAGAAAGGAGTGAGACAAGTCCGATTCAAGGAAGGACGCTCACTTTTTTTGTAGGAGAAACATGAATAAAAAAATCTTAGATATTCTGGAGTTTGACAAGGTCAAGCAACTCTTTGAACCCTATCTACAGACAGAACAAGGGGAGATGGAGCTAGCAGCCCTTACTCCAACTGATAAAAAAGAAAGCATCGAAACGGCCTTTATGGAGCTAGAAGATATGGAGCAGATCCTCTTGGAAGAGCCTCGCTTTGCCGTATCGACCATTCAAGATGTCCGTTCAGTGGCCAAGCGTTTGGAGATGGAGGCATCCCTCAATATCGATGAATTACTAGCGCTAAAAGCTGTTCTTCGGGTGACACATGAGCTCAAGGATTTCTACGACAACTTGGAAAATGTCCGTCTGGAAAGGCTCAATCGCCTCTTTGACAACTTGGTGGATTTACCTCGCCTACAAGGTGGGCTTCAAGCTATCAACGAAGGAGGCTTTGTCGAGTCTTTTGCTAGCGAAAAATTGGCCAAAATCCGCCGTCGAATCCAGGAAAATGAACACCAAGTTAGAGAGATCCTACAAGACCTGCTGAAAAGCAAGGCCGATATGTTAGTGGATGCTGTGATTGCTAGTCGGAATGGCCGCAATGTTCTACCAGTAAAAAACACCTATCGCAACCGGATTGCAGGGGTGGTCCACGATATCTCAGCCAGCGGGAATACCGTTTATATCGAGCCCCGGTCAGTCGTCAATCTTAATGAAGAAATCGCCAACCATCGAGCCGATGAACGGTATGAAATCATTCAGATTCTGGAGGAATTGTCTGACACCCTGCGCCCTCACGCAGCAGAGATTGCAAATAACGCTTGGATTATCGGTCACTTAGACTTGATCAAGGCCAAGTATCGGTTTATGCGCGATTGTAAGGCAGTGGTACCAGAGGTTAGTAGCAATCGCTCTATTCAGTTCTTGCAACTACGTCATCCCTTGATTGAAAATGCCGTCGCGAATGACCTGCATTTTACCGAAGACTTGACAGAAATCGTGATTACCGGTCCCAATACAGGGGGGAAAACCATCATGCTAAAAACGCTGGGACTAGCGCAAATTATGGCCCAGTCTGGTCTTCCCATCCTAGCGGATCCAGGTAGTCGTGTGGGCATCTTCTCACAGGTCTTTGCAGATATTGGAGATGAACAATCGATCGAGCAGAGCTTGTCGACCTTCTCCAGTCATATGACCAATATCGTATCTATCTTGAATCAAGTGGATACCGCCTCCTTGATCCTTCTGGATGAGTTAGGAGCTGGAACCGATCCTCAAGAGGGGGCTGGCCTTGCTATTGCTATCCTAGAAGACCTGCGTTTACGCGGGATTAAGACCATGGCGACAACCCACTATCCAGAGCTCAAGGCCTACGGAATTGAGACTGCAGGAGTGCAAAATGCCAGTATGGAATTTGACACAGCGAGTCTGCGTCCGACCTATCGCTTCATGCAAGGAGTTCCTGGACGCTCCAATGCCTTTGAAATTGCCCGCCGTTTGGGCTTGTCTGAGACCATTATCCAGGATGCCATGAAGATGACCAATACGGATAACGATGTCAATCAGATTATTGAAAAATTGGAGGCGCAGACCTTAGAAAGTCGCAAGCGCTTAGATACCATTCAAGAGGTCGAACAAGAAAATCTCAAATTCAACCGTGCTCTTCGAAAACTCTATAACGAATTGACCCGAGAGAGAGAAACAGAGCTCAATAAGGCGAGAGAAGAGGCCAAGGAAATTGTGGACATGGCCCTCTCAGAGAGTGACCGTATCCTTCAAGGCCTTCACGCCAAATCCCAGTTGAAACCACATGAGATCATTGAAGCCAAGGCTCAGTTGAAAAAACTAGCTCCTGAGACCGTCGACCTTTCTAAAAACAAGGTCTTGAAAAAAGCCAAAAAGGCGCGTGCTCCTAAGGTAGGAGATGAAATCTTGGTTATCAGCTATGGGCAACGTGGAACCCTGGTCAAGCAACTCAAAGATGGTCGCTGGGAGGCGCAAGTCGGCTTGATCAAGATGACCTTGGAAGAAAAAGAATTCAACCTCATCAAGGCTGAAAAAGAAGCGGCTCAACCTAAGAAACGTCAGGTGAATGTCGTCAAACGATCGAATACGAGTGGGCCAAGAGCGCGTCTGGATCTCCGTGGAAAACGCTATGAAGAGGCCATGCAAGAGCTAGATGGCTTTATCGATCAAGCCCTGCTCAACAACATGGCCCAAGTCGATATCATCCACGGGATTGGAACGGGAGTTATCCGTGAAGGGGTGACCAAGTACCTCCGACGCAACAAACATGTCAAAAGTTTTGAATATGCCCCCCAAAATGCGGGTGGAAGTGGCGCAACCATTGTCACGTTTAAAGGCTAATCGAATCCTAGCTGTTTATCAGCTAGTTTTTTTAAAATTTTACATAATGAAAATATTTGAAAGTTGTTGAAAAGGATTCGCTTTTAAATCTGATTTTCAGTAGGTCCTCCTTTTTAAAAGTGCTATAATAGAGGCAATGAATGATTTGGGAGGATACGCATGCGTAAACGTGAAAGTGCAGATTCGTGTACAACGATTTTAGTCGGAAAAAATGCTAGCTATGATGGTTCGACCATTGTAGCACGAACAGAGGATTCTCAAAATGGCGTTTTTACGCCCAAGAAATTGATCGTGGTCAAACCGGAAGATCAACCGCGTCATTACAAGTCGGTTTTATCAACTTTTGAAATCGAATTACCAGATAATCCAGTTCGCTATACAGCGGTTCCAGATGCCATTCCTAAAGACGGGATCTGGGGAGAAGCTGGGATCAATGTCTATAATGTAGCCATGAGTGAGACAGAGACCATTACGACCAATAGCCGTGTGCTAGGGGCAGATCCTCTTGTAGAGAGTGGCATCGGTGAGGAAGATATGCTGACCTTGGTCTTGCCTTATGTCAAGACAGCCCGCGAAGGGGTCTTGCGTCTCGGAAAGATTTTGGAAGAGTACGGAACTTATGAGTCTAACGGGATTGCCATTTCAGATGTCCATGAAATCTGGTGGTTGGAAACCATCGGAGGTCACCACTGGATGGCGCGCCGTGTTCCAGATGATGCCTATGTGACCAACCCGAACCAACTGGGAAGTGATTATTTTGAATTTGGCAATTCAGATGAGTTTCTTTGTGATCCGGATCTTGAACGTTTTGTCACAGAGCACCATTTGATTTTGGATCAAGAAGGGAAAGGCTTTAATCCACGCTATGCCTTTGGTAGCCAAAAAGACAAGGACCGTCACTACAATACACCGCGGGCTTGGGCCATTCAGAGTTTCCTCAATCCTGAAATCGAGCAGGATCCACGGAGTTTTGAGATTCCTTGGTGTCAAAAACCTTATCGTAAGGTAACGATTGAAGATGTCAAATATGTCTTGAGCAACCACTACCAAGACACTATCTACGATCCTTATGGTCCTGAAGGAGATCACGTGAGTCAGCGGACCTTCCGGACGATCGGGATCAACCGGACCAGCCAGACAGCGATTCTGCAATTGCGTCCAAATAAACCACAAGAAACGACAGGCATCCAATGGATTTCTTATGGCTCCATGCCTTACAATACAGCTGTTCCTTTCTTTACCCAAGTGGATACAACACCAGACTACTTTGCCAATACGACGGCTAAGGTAACAACGGATTCCTTCTACTGGGCCAACCGGATTATTGCGGGACTGGCAGATCCTCACTATGCTCACCATGTTGGTGATTTGGACGATTACCAAGAAACGACAATGGCCTGGGGACATGCGCGCATCAATAAAGTCGATCGTGCACTTGCAGCAGGTGAAACCGTTGATTTTGAGGCGGAAAACCAAGCTATGAGTGATCAAATCCAGGAAGCGACAGATCAACTCTTGGACAAGATTTTGCTCGATGCTAGCAACCTCATGACCAATCACTTCTCCTTGAGTGATTAAAAAGCGTAAATTTTCAGGTGGTTTGCAAGATATTTTCAGAAACGATTGACAAACTTTTGAAAATCAATTAAAATAGAGAAAATTACATACGACCGAATGAAGTTTGCAGGAGCGCGAGTGACTGTGAATGGACGGAACTCTGGAGAGACCAGAAATGGCACCGAAGGGGCAAGGTAGAGGATATATCTACTCAAACTCTCAGGTAAAAGGACAGAGCGAAAGATAGGGGAAGCCCCTATTTTAAGCAGGACCAGAGTACATGTTTAACATGTGCTCTTTCTTTTTCTCTTTTCTGTCGAGCGGTCGATGAAAAAGGAGACAGAAAATGGATCATGTATTGCAGTTTTTTCAGCAGCTCGATAATCTAGTGTGGGGCGCCCCGCTGTTGGTGCTCTTGGTAGGAACAGGGATCTACCTGACCCTTCGTTTGGGTTTGCTTCAGATACGCTACCTTCCAAAAGCTTTTCGCTTGATTTTTACAGAAGATGAGGGACACGGGGATATCTCGAGTTTCGGAGCCCTTGCGACAGCTCTAGCGGCTACTGTAGGGACGGGGAATATTGTAGGGGTGGCTACAGCGATTCAGACAGGTGGCCCAGGTGCCCTCTTTTGGATGTGGATGGCAGCCTTCTTTGGAATGGCGACCAAGTATGCAGAAGGACTCTTAGCCATTCGTTATCGGACCAAGGATGACAACGGTCATATCTCAGGTGGTCCGATGTACTACATTCTTCACGGGATGGGAGAGAAGTGGCGACCACTGGCTATTTTCTTTGCGGTTGCAGGAGTGCTGGTGGCCCTCTTTGGGATCGGAACCATGACCCAGGTTAATTCCATTACGGGATCCCTTCAAGCCAGTTTTGGAACAGCTCCAGAAGTGGCTAGTGTAGTAATTGCGCTAGTGGTTTCAACCATCATCTTTGGAGGGATTCACTGGATTTCCAAAGTCTCTGAAAAAGTGGTTCCTTTTATGGCGGCTGCCTATATCTTTGCGACTGTCACGATCATTGCCTTGCATCTGGACCAATTGCTTCCAGCCTTGAAATCGGTCTTTTCGGGTGCTTTTACAGGGACTGTAGCCATGGGAGGTTTCGCAGGAGCAACGGTCAAAATGGCTATCCAAAAAGGGGTGGCGCGTGGAGTTTTCTCTAATGAATCTGGTCTCGGATCTGCCCCAATTGCAGCAGCCGCAGCGAAGACCAATGAGCCAGTCGAGCAGGGCTTGATCTCCATGACAGGAACCTTTATTGATACCATTATCATCTGTAGTTTGACAGGACTTTCGTTATTGGTTTCAGGTGAGTGGATGGCTAGGGGCAGCACGAGTACCCTGACTCAGGATACGTTTACAGGCGTCTTTGGCCCAGTCGGAGGCATCATTCTGACCCTATGCTTGGTGCTTTTTGCGACCACGACTATTCTTGGATGGTCTTATTACGGAGAGCGGTGTTTCGAATTCCTTTTTGGTGTCAAACATATCAACCTCTATCGGACCTTCTTTGTCTTTATGGTTGGACTGGGAGGCTTCCTTAAGCTGGACCTGGTCTGGGTGATCGCGGATATTGTGAATGGGCTGATGGCTTTGCCTAACCTAATTGCCCTTTTAGCTCTCTCCCCTGTCATCATCAAAGAAAGCAAACAATACTTTAAGAAATAAGAAAACCCAGATCGATGGATCTGGGTTTTCTTGTCTATGTGAGATAGGCTCATTTAATAGCGTTTTTCTTTTGGCCAGCTACTCATTTCGGCGATGGCGGTGAAGAGCACATCTGTCGAAGAGTTGAGGGCTGTTTCGCAAGAGTCTTGGATGACCCCGATGATAAAGCCGACGCTGACGACTTGCATGGCCAAATCATTGGTGATACCAAAGAGGCTACAAGCAACAGGGATGAGAAGGAGAGATCCTCCCGCAACTCCAGATGCTCCACAAGCAGAGATAGCCGCTACGACACTCAGGATGAGCGCCGTTCCAAAGTCAACTTGAATGTGCAAGGTATTGGCAGCAGCTAGCGTCAAAATATTGATCGTCACAGCTGCACCTGCCATGTTTACAGTTGAACCAAGTGGAATGGAGACAGAATAGGTGTCTGGATTCAGCCCCAATTCTTCACAGAGACGCATATTGACAGGAATATTGGCTGCAGAACTTCGAGTGAAGAAGGCTGTTACCCCACTGACACGGAGGCATTTAAAAACAAGGGGATAGGGGTTCTTGCGGATCATGAAAAAGACGATCAATGGATTGATGACCAGGGCTACAAATGCCATGGTACCAACCAAAACAAGTAAGAGAATCCCGTAGTTACTAAGGGCACTGAGTCCTTGGCCAGCGATGGTCGTGAAGACCAAGCCTAAGATCCCAAATGGAGCTAGGTTGATAATCCACTCAACAATTTTTGAAGTGATGTCTGCTAGAGTTTGGAGGAGGTCTTTACTATGTTCACTCGCCTCTCTCATGGCAATCCCAAAGACAGTTGCCCAAGAAAGGATCCCAATGTAGTTGGCTTGCTGCAAGGCGTTGACCGGGTTGTCGACGATCTTGAGCAAGAGGTTACTAATCACTTCGCCAATCCCGTTTGGAGAGGATCCTTCAGCGGCCTTTCCAGTCAGGGTAATGGTGATTGGGAAGATGTAATTGACCAAAACAGCGACGAAGGCAGCTGCAAAGGTTCCTAGGAGATAGAGGACGATGACCTTTTTCATATTGGTCTCTGTCCCTTTTTGGTGTTGGGAGAGAGCGTTTGCGACAAGCGCAAAGACCAGAAGGGGTGCGATCGCACGGAGCCCTCCAACAAAGAACTGACCTAAGAGTCCAATGCCAGATGCTTTCGGGAAGAGAAGGGCTAGGATGACACCAAGTACAATCCCGATTGCGATCCTTTTCATAAGGTTGGTTTTATTCCAAGTGGTAATCAGTCGATGAATCATGTCAGGCCTCCTTAAAAAATAATTAAGGAATATTATACGATAGTGAGGGGGGAAAAGCAATGAAATTTTTAAAAAATAGCCTTATTTCCGAATATTTGATATAATCATACTATTCTTTCTTAGAAAGGCCCGAATAAATGAGTCAAGCTTTCCAACGTTATTTCAGTAAAATAGACTGGACGAAGATTTTTGATGATCTGATATCAAAATGCATCTCTCTGATTTTTGTCTTTCTCTTATTTTTTATCGCGAAAAAGGTCATCCATAGCCTGGTCAAGCGGATATTAACCCCTTCCTTTAAGTATACGGTGCAGGATGAAGCCCGTAAAAATACGATTCTCCGTTTGGTTGAGAGCCTCTTAAACTATTGTTTGTATTTCATCTTGATCTACTGGATTTTGTCGATTCTGGGTCTTCCAGTCTCTAGTCTCTTGGCTGGTGCTGGGATTGCTGGGGTGGCTATTGGGATGGGAGCCCAGGGCTTTCTTTCCGATTTGGTCAATGGTTTCTTTATCCTTTTAGAACGCCAGCTGGATGTGGGAGACAATGTTCGTCTCACGAATGGGTCTATTAATATTGCCGGCATCGTCAGCAGTGTCGGGATTCGGACGACCCAGGTGCGGGACTTTGATGGGACTCTCCACTTTGTTCCGAATCGCAACATCACCGTCGTCAGCAATCTCTCACGTGGTGATATGCGCGTGCTGATCGATATTCCGCTAGATGCAAATACCGATCTCGACAAGATCTATCAGGTGATTGCTAAGGTCAATCAGTCTGAACAAGACAAACACCCAGAGGTGTTGACAGGTCCTACGATTTTAGGCCCACAGATCGAAAAAAATGGTCGTTATTCCTTCCGCATCGCGATGACTGCCCAAAATGGAACCCAGACGACTGTCTATCATACCTACTATAAACTCTACCATGATGCCTTGATGGAAGCAGGGATTAGCCTACCGACAGGAAAGAACGGGATCATGTAACACAAAAAGAGGCTGGGACAAAAGTCCTAGCCTCTCAATTATTTTTGTATTGTCGAGCAAGACGCAGTGGTTGAGTGGGCTCTACTGCGCTGATTTCATCAGCTTTTACAGCCCTACTCAACTGTGCGGAGGTGGGACGACGAAATCGAATTCTAACGAATTACCGATTTCTGTCCCACTCTCTATTTTAAGTAGCAGTATTTGAAATCCAGCTTTTTAATCTGGTCCCAATTTTTTCGAGCCTCTGGTGGCAAGACGATGAGTTGCTGGCGCAACATCGTCGTGATTTCGAGATTTAAGGATTCGATGGGGAGGGCAATGGCTACGGAACTTTTTGCCCTTTGGATCTTGTCCATGCAATATTCAATATGATGGCAAGCTGCACTGGTCTGTGATTGACGGCTAGCTGCGATTTCTTGTCGCATATTGGAGAGTAATTGGACCAATTCAGACTTAAGGAATTCGATCGTATCTGATTTTTCTTGAGCTAAAAGAAACATAAGCACACCTCCTTTTGCTATAGTTTAATACTAATTTATTAAAAATGCAAGGGGGTAAAGTAAAAAAAATAAAATTTTTTTAGAAAAAGATACAGAAAAAGAGAGGGCTCACATCTCCCCACTAGAGACAGTCGAGTCCCTTATCTAAAAAATGGCTTTTCTCCCTTGGTCGGGTTGACTTGACAGAGGTCTGTAGCTATAAAAAAACTCCTGAAACATACTGGTTTCAGGAGTTGAGAGGCTTTGACCCGAAGGTCTTAAAGAAAAATATCGATTGATTATACAAGACCTTGTGCAATCATCGCGTTTGCAACATTTTCAAAGGCAGCGATGTTGGCACCTGCAAGGTAATCTTTACCAAGTCCGTAAGTTTCTGCAGTTGTTTTAGCAGTGTTGAAGATGTTGGTCATGATGTCTTTCAAACGTCCGTCCACTTCTTCGCGTGTCCATGAAAGACGTTGGCTGTTTTGGCTCATTTCAAGAGCAGATACAGCAACCCCACCAGCATTGGCTGCTTTAGCAGGTCCGTAAAGAATACCATTTTCTTTGTATACGTTGATGGCATCGATGTTACTTGGCATGTTTGCTCCTTCAGAGACAACTTTCACACCTTGAGCGACTAAACGTTTTGCAGCATCGCCATCGATTTCATTTTGAGTTGCACATGGAAGAGCGATGTCATAGTTACCAGCATAAGTCCATACAGAACCTTCGTAGTAAGTAGCAGTTGGTTTTTCAGCAGCGTATTCAGTCAAACGTGCACGACGTTTTTCTTTGACGTCTGTAAGAAGGTCGAAGTCAATACCGTTTTCGTCGATCACGTAACCGTTTGAGTCAGATACAGAGATAACAGTTGCACCAAGTTCAGTTGCTTTTTGAAGAGCATATTGAGCAACGTTACCAGAACCTGAGATTACGACTTTCTTACCAGCAAAGCTGTCGCCGTTGGCCTTGAGCATTTCTTCAGTGTAGTAAACCAAACCGTAACCAGTTGCTTCTGGACGGATCAAGCTACCACCGAAACCAAGAGGTTTACCAGTCAAGACACCAGCATCAAATTGGCGAAGGCGTTTGTATTGACCGTAAAGGTATCCGATTTCACGTCCACCAACCCCGATATCACCAGCTGGGACATCAAGAGAAGGACCGATGTGTTTTTGCAATTCAGTCATGAAGCTTTGACAGAAACGCATCACTTCAGCGTCTGTTTTTCCTTTAGGATCGAAGTCAGATCCACCTTTACCACCACCGATAGGAAGACCAGTCAAGACGTTTTTGAAGATTTGTTCGAAACCGAGGAATTTCAAGATCCCTTGGTTAACAGTTGGGTGGAAACGAAGACCACCTTTGTAAGGACCTACAGCAGAGTTGAATTGAACACGGTAACCACGGTTTACTTGGATGTTTCCTTCACGGTCAACCCAAGGAACACGGAAAGAAATTACGCGTTCAGGTTCTGTAATACGAGCCAAGATGTTTTCTTCGATGTATTCAGGATGTTTTTCAAAAACAGGTTCCAAAGTGCTGAGGAACTCTTCAACAGCTTGAAGGAATTCAGCTTCATGGCCGTTACGAGCTTTTACAGTTTCGAAAGTGCTCTGGATATATTCTTTAGCAGTTGTCATGTTAATTCTCCTTTGTGAATGAAACGAAAACCAGCAAACCCGCTAGGGGAGTGGTTTTGAGACAGTTGACAAACAATGTCATGTTTTATTACATGGATCATTATAGCAGACTTTTTTTGGCTTGTAAAGAAAAAAGTTGAATTTTCTGAAAATTTTATCGCGACTAGGAAAGTCCGAATGTTTGGAAGAATTTTTAGCTTTGTTTGTCCGGAAGCTTCCAAGTGATGGTATAATGAAAGAAGAAAATAGAGAGCATCCCGAACGATTCTGTAGGTGGTGTTTCAAAAAAGGAGTACAAGATGGTATCGACAAAAACGCAAATTGCTGGTTTTGAATTTGACAACTGCTTGATGAATGCGGCAGGTGTAGCCTGTATGACCACTGAGGAATTAGAAGAAGTGAAGAACTCAGCTGCGGGGACCTTTGTGACCAAGACAGCGACCTTAGAATTCCGTGCTGGTAATCCAGAGCCACGCTACCAAGATGTGCCGCTTGGTTCGATCAATTCGATGGGGCTGCCTAACCAAGGGTTGGACTATTATTTGAATTACTTATTGGAGTTGCAAGAAACGGATCCTGACCGGACCTTCTTCTTATCTCTCGTCGGCATGTCTCCTGAAGAAACTCATACCATCTTGAAAAAGGTGCAAGACAGTGACTTTAAAGGCTTGACAGAGTTGAACCTATCTTGTCCCAATGTCCCTGGAAAACCTCAGATTGCCTATGATTTTGATACGACAGATCGGATCTTGTCCGAGGTCTTTGCCTATTTCACCAAACCTCTAGGGATCAAGTTGCCACCTTATTTTGATATCGTTCATTTTGATCAAGCAGCAGCGATCTTTAACAAATACCCGCTCAAGTTTGTCAACTGCGTCAACTCGATTGGAAATGGCCTCTACATTGAGGATGAATCCGTGGTGATTCGTCCTAAGAACGGCTTTGGTGGGATTGGCGGAGAATACATCAAACCAACGGCTCTCGCCAATGTCCATGCCTTTTACCAACGTCTGAATCCAGAAATTCAGATTGTGGGGACAGGAGGTGTCTTGACCGGTCGCGATGCCTTTGAACATATCCTTTGTGGGGCTAGTATGGTGCAAATCGGCACGACGCTTCATAAAGAAGGAGTAGGAGCATTTGAACGCATCACTGCGGAGCTCAAAGCCATCATGGAAGAAAAAGGATACCAAAGCCTGGAAGACTTCCGTGGGAAATTGCACTACATTGACTAATCTTTCGAAAAGAACTTCCTCAAGTGGAAACTTGGGGAAGTTTTTTATGAGAGTGGGACAGAAATCGGTAATTCGTTAGAATTCAATTTCGTCGTCCCACCTCCGCACAGTTGAGTAGGGCTGTAAAAGCTGATGAAATCAGCGTAGTAGAGCCCACTCAACCACTGCGTCTTGCTCGACAATCCAAAAATAATTGAGAGGCTAGGACTTTTGACCCAACCTCATTCTGTTCCTAGTTTTAGGAATTTTCCATTTTTATAGAGAGAAAAAGGTGTACAATGGAGGTGAAAAGGAAGGTGATTTCTATGGAAGAAAGGGATGTGATTCAAGAGGCAAGAACGACGATCACCCTTCTTCAAACAGCCTTTTCTAAGGGATTCACCCCCAGTTTAGATGCCCTTCGATTTCGAGAAAATCTAGATCAGATATTGAAAGGCTTACGAAAGGCTAGGCGGGTAGACAATCGTCTGTTGATTGAGTTGGAAAAGTTTTACCAGACCGCCAGTCTATTGATTGGTCTGGGTGGGCTAGCATTGAACGAAGAAGCCTTTCAAGCTTGGCGAGCTTATGATCACTGGCATTATGAGGTAGTGAAGCCTCAGTTACAGGTTTATGGACCGACTGTGGTTTTGTAGTTGAATCTAGCTTTGTGTTTGTCCACAGATATTCAGAGGAGGTGTTGGTCATGGTAGTTCTTCATGATTTTCTACATCAGTTAACCCTATCGTTTTGGAACTTCTATTACTCGCTCTTTTTCTTATTTGAAAAATAAGAAGGATTGAATCCCTTTTACATATAGTAGAAGGGATTTTTGATGCAGAATCCTTGAAAATCTGAGGCTCTTGGATTATGATGGAGCTAATAGTAAGAAGCGTTCCTTGTGGGGAATGCAGGAAGCGAGGAAAAAAGATGGCAGAGATTTATTTAGCAGGTGGCTGTTTTTGGGGCTTAGAGGAATATTTTTCACGTATCCCTGGTGTAGAACAGACGACGGTGGGCTATGCCAATGGCCAGGTAGAAACGACCAACTACCAACTGATCAAGGAAACGGATCACGCAGAGACTGTAGAAGTCATCTACGATCCAGATAAAATCACCCTACGGGCGATTCTGCTCTACTATTTCCGGGTGATCGATCCCTTGTCCATTAACAAACAGGGAAATGATCGCGGACGCCAATATCGAACCGGTGTCTATTATACAGACGAGGCAGATCGTGAAGTGATCGCCCAAGTGTTTGCGGAAGAAGAGAAGCAACTGGGCAGTAAAATAGCGGTTGAGTTGGAACCTTTGCGCCACTACATCCTAGCTGAGGACTACCACCAAGACTACCTCAAGAAGAATCCTGGAGGTTATTGCCATATTGATGTGACGGATGCTGAGCAGCCCTTGATTGATCCGGCAGCCTATCAGAAGCCAGATCAAGAAACCTTAAAGGCAAAATTGACAGCAGAGCAGTATCAAGTCACCCAAGAAAGTGCGACGGAACGTCCTTTCCACAATGCCTATGATCAGACCTTTGAAGAGGGGATCTATGTGGATATTACGACTGGGGAGCCACTCTTTTTTGCCAAGGATAAGTTTGTGTCTGGTTGTGGATGGCCAAGTTTCTCCCGTCCCATTGCCAAAGATGTTGTCCACTATTACCAGGACCATAGCCACGGGATGGAGCGGATCGAAGTTCGTTCCCGATCTGGCAATGCCCATCTCGGACATGTCTTTACCGATGGACCAAAAGACCAAGGTGGCCTACGCTATTGTATCAATTCGGCCTCTCTGCGCTTTATTCCAAAAGAGGAAATGGAGCAAGAAGGTTATGGGTATTTGTTAAAGGCTTTGAAATAAGAGGGTCTTTCTAGTAGATCGAAAAACGGAGTTAATGATGAAAAAAAGAAATTTGTGGCTAACAATTTTTGCGCTTTCGGCTATGGTGACTCTGATTGGGTTAGGATTTACTGCCTATAATCATTTTGTATTCCATCAACCTTTTATGAATCGGACGACAAAAGGGTTGTTTTCGGCCTTTTTCCTAAGTCTTGTCATGGTTGCAATCAGCTTGTCCAAATCAAACAATAAGAAGTGATGATCGATCATTTACATGAATCCATCAACTGTGCAGGAGCAGGACAAAGAAGCGTTTCTAAACAATAGCGCTTCTGTCCTGCTCTCTTTTTTCTCTTCTTAAAAATTGTGATACAATGAAGAGAAAGTATTTCAATGACAGCTCAATTTGTTGGCGGATCATTGGAGAAACTAGGTACGAAGAAGAGGTAGGAATGTTAGAGAAGTGGGAGAGTGTGAAAGGAACCATCAAAACGATGGGAAAAGAGCTATCGGCGGCCTTTGACTGGGCTTTTGATCGTCTCTTTTCAAGGATTCAGCTGACCAATGAACAGTTTGTCTATGTGCTCTTGTCTGTCGTTTTTATCGTGGCTAATGCCATCTTGTGGGTACAAAAGTTTCAAGGCTTTCCGATCACCGCAACGGAACGGCCAGAGGTTGTGTACAAGGCAAAAACACCGGCTGATCAGATTCCTCATACAGCGCGGATCATGGCTAATGGAGATCAGCTCTATCATGATCTGGTCTATATGAGTGCACAAAAAGAAGATGGGACCTATGATTTTCATGAAAATTATGAGTATGTCAAACCCTGGCTACAAAAGGCGGATCTGGCCTTGGGTGATTTTGAGGGAACCATTGACCCGAATTACTATTTGTCAGGTTATCCCCTCTTTAATGCGCCAAGCGAAGTCGTACCAGCCATCAAGGATGCTGGTTATGATGTCATGGATTTGGGACACAACCACATCCTGGATTCAGGCCTAGAAGGGGTCTATTCGACAGCCAAGGCCTTTGAAGATGCAGGCATCACCCCTGTCGGTGTTTACACGCATGAAAAGAGAGGCCAGGCCCCCTTAGTGATCAAGGAAGTGAATGGCATCAAGATTGCTATTCTAGCCTACGCTTACGGCTTTAATGGAATGGAAACGACCCTTACTCCAGAAGAGCAGGCGAATGTTTTGTCTGACCTAGACGAAGAACGGATGAAGGCAGAGATCCAAAAGGCGGAGCAAGAGGCTGATATCACCATTGTTATGCCCCAGATGGGAGTTGAGTACCAGTTAGAGCCGACAGAAGAGCAAAAAGAGCTCTATCATAAAATGATTTCTTGGGGCGCTGATATCGTTTTTGGCGGGCATCCCCATGTTGTAGAGCCTGCTGAAGTGGTCAATAAAGATGGTCAAAACAAGCTCATCATCTACTCAATGGGGAATTTCTTGTCCAATCAGCGTCTGGAAACCATGGGGGATGTGGAGACTGCCCAATGGACAGAGCGAGGGGTATTGATGGATGTGACCATCGAAAAGGTTGGTCGCAAGACACGGATTAAGACGGCTACTGCTCATCCAACCTGGGTCAGTCGGACTCCGAAGGGCACCTATTCTCCTGAAGGCTATGACTTGTACAAGTACCAGACCTATATCTTGGAAGATTTTATCCAGGGGGGCAAATACCGCGACAAGCTAGATGAGGAGACCAAGGAGAGAGTGGACACGGCTTACCGAGAAATGAAGGAACATGTTCACTTGGACTGGCCTCAGAATGGAAAGGAATAGAGCATGGAAGGAAATGTGAACTGGATTCCGCTTGGGATTCTAGGATTGATGGTGGTGATTTGGGCAACCAAATTTCTGACGGCCATCCGCCTCAAGCAAAAGCTGAAAAAAGCTTGGGATGGAGCGCCTTTCTTTCGCAAGAAAGACACGGAAGAAAGTTTGATTGACAGTCTGGCTTATCCAGCTAAGGGAAAGACGATCGATAGCCAAGTGGATGATCAGACCTGGCATGACTTGGCTTTGGACGCAGTCTTTGATCAGCTCAATTACACCCAATCGAGCCTTGGAGCAGAAGCTCTCTATCAAAAAATGCGCCTGCTGGAATTCCAGCCTCAGGATCAGCTTCATGACTTAGAAGCCTTCTTTGAAGAGCATCCCGATTTGCGGCTCAAGATCCAAGTCATTTTTAACCAACTGGGCAAGAAGAACCACAACATGGCGCGTAGCATTGTCGCAAATCCTGGCAAGCATTATGCAGGTTTGCCCCTCTATATAGCCTTGGCCTGTCTTCCAATCCTCTGTCTCTTTGCCATCCCCTTTGAGCCGGTTGGGGCCATTACCCTCTTGGTGATCAGTGTGGTCTTTAATATCGTTTTTTCAAGTTTGCGCAATTGGTCCAATAAAATCCGTCTGGACAATGTTAGTTATCTGGTCCGCATCTTTGCTTCGGCAGAACGCTTGAGCCATCTAGCCTTGCCACAACAAGAAGAACTCAAGCAGGCGGTCAAACCCTTTAAAAAAACGCGGATCCTTGCCAATGTCTTGCAGAGTCCAACGGGGACTTCTGAGATGGAAATTATTCTCCTCTACCTCAACGTCCTCTTTTTACTCCCGCAGATCGCTCAGGTTTATATTTACAATCAGGTGAAGGCTCATCAAAAAGAGGCCCAGAAGCTTCTGGATCTGCTAGGGGAGATGGAAGTCGCTATTAGTCTCTTGCGCCACAAACGGGACCTAGAAGTGGTCTGCCATCCAGTCTTTACGGAAACGGGCGGAATTGAAGGCGAGACGCTCTATCATCCCTTGCTGTCTAATCCGATTGCCAATGATGTGCATTTTCAAAAAAATATGGTCATCAGTGGGGACAATGCGTCTGGGAAATCAACCTATTTGAAGACCGTCGCCATCAATGCCATTCTGGCCCAAGGGCTGGGCTTTGTCTATGGAGAAACATTGGCCCTTCCTTACGGTCATGTCCTAACGGCTATGGATGTGAGCGATGATATTGAAGTTGGAGATAGCTACTTTATCACTGAGAGTAAAGCTATTTTGCGTATGATTCAGCATCTGAAAAAGCCTGGTTTTCACTACTTCTTTATTGACGAGCTCTTTAAGGGGACCAATACCATCGAGCGGATCGGATCAGGCCTTGGGATTGTCCGCTGGTTGGCTGCCCAAAACTGCCTCTACATGATTTCCAGCCATGATATTGAGCTGGTCGCAGCCTCTGGTGAGGTCAATGATAATTACCATTTTGACAGTCGCTATGTGGATGGCAAGATCGTCTTTGACTACCAGATCAAGCCAGGGTCAGCTGTGACTAAAAATGCGGTAAATACCCTAGAAAGCCTGCATTATCCAGAGGAGATTACGCAAACAGCCAAGGACTTGATTGACCAGTATGAAGAGACGGGGTACTGGTCTTTGAAAGAAATTGAAAAAGAATGAAAAATGAACGAAGGAGTTTGTAAATGATCGGTTTAGGGACCTTTTATAATGCCTTAGGAGTTGTATTTGGTGGGCTTTTAGGACTGCTCATCGGTCAACGTTTATCAGAAGATTTTCATGAGACCCTTCTGAAAGTGACAGGAGTTGCTGTTTTTGTCTTGGGTATTGCAGGGACCTTGGAAAAGATGCTGGTGGTGCATGGAAGTCATGTGGAGAGTCACGGCAGTATGATGTTGATTCTGAGTCTAGTAATCGGGACCGTTATCGGGGAACTCTTGAAGATTGAGGAGGGTTTTGAGCGACTGGGAACCTGGCTGAAGGAAAAGACGGGCAACCAAGGCGATTCCAGCTTTGTCGATGCCTTTATGACGACGGCCTTGACCATTTGTATCGGGGCTATGGCGGTAGTCGGAGCTGTCCAGGATGGCTTGACAGGTGACACCTCGACCTTGTTGGCTAAGGCTATTCTGGATATGGTCATCGTTTTGGTTTTGACTGTTTCGAAAGGAAAGGGTGCCATCTTTGCGGTGGTCCCACTCGTGATCTTTCAGGGGGCGATTACGCTGTTGTCCCATTTGATCGCACCGATCATGACCCCACAAGCGCTGTCTAATCTCTCACTGGTTGGCTCCAGCCTCATTCTCTGTGTTGGGATCAACCTCATCTGGGGCAAACGAATCAAGGTCGCCAATCTCCTTCCGGCAGTGCTGATTGCCATTATTTGGGCCTTTGTTGGGTGAAAAATAGAAGCTAACCGGTAAAGACTGGTTAGTTTTTTTGCTTGCCCTTGTAGTCTTGTTAGAAAAATGAAGGTGCTCCGAAAAAGGGGGGGGGCATTTTCTTTTGCAAATACGGGAATTCATTTATGGAAAACCTGATTTTTGGTATGATAGTCGTAATTTCGAATAGGGAGGTTGGTGTCGCCATGAGTGATTTGAATCAGACAGTTGAATTTATTAAAGAAATCGAGAAATTAAAGTCAGTAACAAGGTTTAATAGAACCCTTGATGGACGGTTTGAAAATAGTGCCGAGCATTCTTGGCAGGGTACGATAGCTGCGATGGTTCTGCAAGATTATTATCCTGAAAAATTGAATATGGAAAAGGTGATTTCTATGTTACTGATCCATGATTTAGGTGAGATTTATGCTGGAGATACTTGGGTATTTGATGATGAAAAAAAGCTTCATGCTCATGATAGAGAGCTAGCATCTATAGAAAAAACAATGAGTCTCCTTCCAGAAGCAACATATTTGAATATGAAAAAATCGTGGTTGGAGTTTGAAAAAGGGCAGAGTCCTGAGGCAAGATATGCAAGAGTGATTGACGCATTGGTACCACTGATCAATCACTTAGAAGTGTCAGAAGTCAATTATAATCCCGATCATATCCGTTCAGAGATGGTATTAGAAAAGAAAAAGTTCATAAAAAGTGAATCGGAAGAATTATGGAAACTGACAGAAGAGTTAATTCAGGAAAGTGTGGAAAAGGGCTTATATTCATAAGATCCCCTGGCCATCAGTAGGAACCTTCAACCCAAGAGGAAGCCACCTGTTTTCACGGGTGGTTTTGACTTGCTTGATCTGTGGTATAATGGAACCAGATAATTTACACCCTTTGAAAGGGAAAAGGTTAGATTGTATGATTAAGTTAATTGCAACAGATATGGATGGAACCTTATTAGATGAGCGAGGAGAGGTGGATCTTCCGCGCCTGGAAAGGCTATTGGACCACTTGGATCAAAAAGGGATTCGCTTTGTCATTGCGACGGGAAATGAAATCCATCGCATGCGCCATCTCTTGGGTCCTTTGGTCAAGCGGGTGACTCTAGTCGTAGCCAACGGAGCTCGGATTTTTGAGGATGACCAGATGATTCTAGGAAAATTCTGGGATCGAGAACTAGTAGAGGCGGTGCTTGCTTATTTTAAGGGGCGGGAAATTTCAGACCAGCTGGTTGTGTCAGCTGTCAATGGTGGCTTTGTCAAGGAAGGAATGGTCTTTACAGAAGTTGAGAAATTCATGCAGGCAGAAGTGATTGAAGCCTTGTACAAGCGGATGAAGTTTGTTCCGGAATTGACAGCAGATCTATTTGATCAGGTGCTTAAAATGAGCTTGGTGGTTGGCTTGGATCGTCTCGATCAAGTGAGCCAAGAAGTCCAGCGGGCTTTTGGAGATCAGCTCATGGCGGTTTCGAGCGGTTTTGGCAGCATGGATCTCTTACAAGCCGGCATTCACAAGGCTTGGGGATTGGCTCAATTAATGGAGATGTGGCAACTTAATGCTAGCCAGGTCATGGCCTTTGGGGATAGCGGAAACGACATCGAAATGCTTGAAATGGCTGCTCACTCCTATGCTGTGGCCAATGCAGAAGAAGCTGTCAAGGCTGTTGCCAAACACTTAGCACCGAGCCATCAGGAAGGTGGTGTCTACCAGGTGATCGAAGAGTATTTAGGATTGACCCCCTGGGAACAAGTGAAAGGAAAGAATTAGATGGCGGTACAACTGTTAGAAGACTGGCTCTTAAAGGAGCAGGAGAAAATCATAACAACCTATCGGGAACTCAATCAAGCCCCTCTGAAAGAGCCTGGTTTGATCTTTATCGGAGACTCCATCGTAGAGTATTTCCCCATTTATGAACTATTACAAAGTCCCAAACACATGGTCAATCGAGGAGTACGAGGCTATAAGACGGATCTCCTTCGTAAACATCTAGATGCTCATGTCTTTGGAACGGCGGTGGATCAGATCTTTCTCTTGATCGGGACCAATGATATCGGAAAAGAAATCCCTCAAAAGGAAACCTTAGACAATGTAGAAGCGGTCTTACAAGCGATCATGCGGGACTTTCCGCTGACCCACATCAACCTGATCTCGGTTCTACCGGTGAGTCAAGAAGAACGCTACAAGCAAAAGGTCTATGTGCGGACCAATGAAAAAATTCAAGCCCTCAATCAAGCCTATCGCGAATTGGCTCAGGCCTACCACCAGGTTAGCTATGTCGATGTGTATTCGTCTTTGTTGGATGAAGAGGGGCAGTTGGCGGAAGCCTATACGACAGATGGCCTCCATTTAAATGTAGCCGGTTACCGCATCCTAGCCCAAGCTCTGCAGGAGACGTTATAGAGATAAAAATAGGGAGTGAAAAAAGCCCAATCAGACAAATCTTCAAAGGAAGATTTGTTTTTTTAAAACTTTTTGTTGACAAATGTAAATCTTAGGTGTAAAATAGCATCATAAGATTTACAAATGTAGATTTAGAAAGGAGAAGCCATGCAAATTTCCAATGCGGAATGGCGCATCATGAAGATTATCTGGATGGAAGGCAAGCAGACCAGCAGGGATTTGATCGCCGTCTTGTCCGAGCGCTTTGACTGGTCGAAGTCGACCATCAAGACCCTCTTGACGCGCTTGGTGGAGAAAGGCTGTCTGACCAGAGAAAAATCTGGCAAAGCCTTTGTCTACTCGGCTTTGTTGAAGCAGGACCAGAGTTTAGACTTGGTGGTTGAGGAGGTGAAAGACAAGGTTTGCTCAAAAAGAATTGTCCAGGTGCTTGAAAACTTGATTCAGGCGAGTGACTTTACGCTGGCAGATCTTAATCAGCTGCAGCAGGTCCTGGAAGAAAAGAAAGCAGAGGCTGTTGAAACAGTCCCTTGCAATTGTATGTAATAGAAAGAAGGAAATTCCATGTTTGGATTGTTGATTAGTATTGTTTGTTTACTTATGGTTGCTTTTATTGCTTGGTGGTTCTTTGCAGAGCATGAAAAGGTAAGCGGCCACGCTCGTCAGAAATCAGGTTATCAAGAAATTGAAGTCGAAGTCATGGGGGGCTATTCGCCTGAAACCATTGTCCTGAAAAAGAATATTCCAGCCCGGATCATCTTTAATCGCAAGGATCCATCTTCATGTCTGGCTCAAGTGATCTTTCCAGATTTTGGCGTTCATGAAGATTTGCCTTTAGGTGAAAAACATGTCATTGAAATTACGCCAGAAAAAGCGGGCGAATATGGGTATTCATGTGGAATGAACATGATGCATGGTCAAATGATTGTGGAATAAAGGAGTAGGTATGGTAGAAAAACAAAAAGCAGTTGTGGAAAACGGAGTGCAAAAGATCCATATTACAGCAGAAAAGGGCTATAGTCCAAAGGAATTTCAACTTCAAAAAGGGATCCCTGCTGAAATCACCTTCCATCGGGTCAATCCTTCCGGCTGTTACAAGGAAATTTTATTTGAAGATCAGGGGATTTTAGAGCCTTTGGAAGTCGGTGTGGATAAGGTGATATCCTTTACCCCGACAGAAACAGGGGACTTCGAGTTCTCATGTGGAATGAAGATGCAAAAGGGTTCCTACACGGTTGTGGAAAAACGCCGTCGTGTCTTAAGTTTACGGGGTCGCTTTTGGATTACTAGTATCTTTACCCTTCCTTTATTGATCTTGATGATTGGGATGTGGGCAGGATTTGTCTCCCATCCAGTCAGTCGCTGGGGGACTTTTCTAGCGACAACGCCGATCATGTTGGTAGCAGGAGTACCTTTTATCAAGAGTGCCTGGGCCTCATTTAAGAAGCACCATTCCAATATGGATACCTTGGTAGCTCTTGGAACCCTGGTAGCCTATGTCTATAGTGTATTTGCCCTTTTTACTGGTCAGCCAGTATACTTTGAGGCTGCGGGTTTTATCATCTTCTTTATCCTCTTAGGGCAAATCTTTGAAGAACGGATGCGTAACAATGCCTCCGAGGCTGTGGAAAAGTTGTTGGATTTGCAGGCAAAAACGGCTCAAGTTCTCCGTGATGGGAACTATGTCGAGGTGGCGGCGGAAGATATCCAAATTGGTGACTTGATTCGGGTCCGTCCTGGGGAAAAGATCGCGGTTGATGGGACGATTGTAGAAGGAAGTACGACCATTGATGAGTCGATGGTGACAGGTGAAAGCTTGCCTGTGGAAAAATCAGTTGGTGATGCAGTGATCGGCTCCACTATCAACAGCAATGGGACCATTCTCTTTAAGGCTGAAAAAGTCGGTAGTGAGACCCTCTTATCTCAAATTGTGGACTTTGTCAAAATGGCCCAATCCAGTCGTGCTCCTATTCAAGATTTGACGGATAAGATTTCAGGTATCTTTGTTCCAGTGGTGACGATTTTGGCCATTGCGACTTTCTGGGTTTGGTCCGTGCTTCTGGGCGCGTCGCTTCAAGAGGCCATGCTCTATGCAGTCTCTGTCCTCATTATTGCCTGTCCTTGTGCCCTTGGTTTAGCAACCCCAACAGCCCTGATGGTCGGAACCGGCCGTAGTGCCAAGATGGGGGTTCTGATTAAAAATGGAACAGTTCTTCAAGAAGTGCAAAAGATTCAAACCGTTGTGTTTGATAAGACAGGGACTATTACTATTGGTCAACCACTTGTAACCGATGTTGTAGGAGATGAAGCGCGTGTCTTGACACTGGCTGCTAGTCTTGAAACTTTTTCAGAACATCCACTAGCCCAAGCGGTGTTATCCCAAGCAGAAGAAAAAGGTTTGGTGTTATCCCCTGTGGAAAACTTCCAAGCGATTGAAGGAAAAGGGGTCCAAGGTCAGATCGACCAGCAGTTGGTGACCTTGGGAAATGGTAAACTTCATGACGGGACAGCGATGGATCCGGAGCTTGAAAAACGGATGGTAGAGTTGCAAGAGCAGGCCAAAACAGTGATCAGTTTGTCTGTGGATGGGCAAGTGATTGGCTTGATTGCCATTCAAGATGCTCCGAAGGCCAGCTCAAAAGAAGCGATCAAAAAGCTCAAAGAACGGGGCTTGAAAACGGTCATGTTAACGGGGGATAATGAACGGGTGGCCCAAGCTATTGCTAAGCAAGTGGGAATTGACACCGTCATTGCTGATGTCCTTCCTCAAGAAAAAGCTAGCGCCATCCAAAAACTGCAAGAAACTAGCAAGGTCGCCTTTGTTGGAGATGGGATCAATGATGCTCCAGCTCTCTCGATCGCGGATGTGGGGATCGCTATGGGATCTGGAACGGATATTGCGATCGAGTCCGGTGGCATCGTGCTCACGCAAAATGATTTGCTTGGCGTTGTGCGCGCCTTTGACATGAGTCAAAAGACCTTCCGCAGGATTTTACTCAATCTCTTCTGGGCCTCTATCTACAATCTCCTTGGGCTTCCAATTGCTGCTGGAGTCTTTGTAGGACTGGGATTGACCCTCAATCCAGAACTAGCAGGTCTTGCCATGGCCCTTAGTTCTTTGTCTGTTTTGATTAGCTCTCTGCTTCTCAATGTTGCGAAAATTGATTAAATGAAACAAAAAGAGAGTGGGACAGAAATCGGTAATTCGTTAGAATTCGATTTCGTCGTCTCACCTCCGCACAGTTGAGTAGGGCTGTAAAAGCTAATGAAATTAGCGTAGTAGAGCCTACTCAACCACTGCGTCTTGCTCGACAATCCAAAAACAGTTAAGAGGCTAGGACTTTTGTCCCAGCCTCTTTTTGTTCGATTTCCTACAGCTACAAGCCTTAGAGGTGCATGCAAATTATAATAAAATATCCTATTCTACTATAGTTTGTGAAATTTTCTCAAAATCAGCATCTGTTATGTAATAGGGATTGAGCATCTCTGAGCAGATTCTTATACATGTGACTCTCTTTGTGATAAATTAATACTGTAATCGTTTTGTAAATCGTTTTCATGAGAAATGTCAGAAAAAACTCATTTTCAAAACGAAACCTGATCGCAAAGATGGAGTAGAAGCGCTATGCTACATTTTTAAAGGATCAAAATAGATTTAAAGGAGAGTTAGAATGACTCAAGGGAAAATTACTGCATCTGCAGCAATGCTCAACGTATTGAAAACATGGGGCGTAGACACGATCTACGGGATCCCATCAGGAACACTTAGCTCATTGATGGACGCTTTGGCTGAAGACAAGGATATCCGTTTCTTGCAAGTTCGCCACGAAGAAACAGGTGCTCTTGCAGCGGTTATGCAAGCTAAATTTGGCGGTTCTATCGGTGTTGCAGTTGGTTCAGGTGGACCTGGTGCGACTCACTTGATCAACGGTGTTTACGATGCAGCTATGGATAACACTCCATTCCTTGCTATCCTTGGATCACGTCCAGTTAACGAATTGAACATGGATGCCTTCCAAGAATTGAACCAAAACCCAATGTACAATGGTATCGCTGTTTACAACAAACGTGTAGCTTACGCAGAACAATTGCCAAAAGTCATTGACGAAGCTTGCCGTGCTGCCGTTTCTAAAAAAGGTCCAGCTGTCGTTGAAATTCCAGTAAACTTTGGTTTCCAAGAAATCGACGAAAACTCATACTACGGTTCAGGTTCATACGAGCGTTCATTCATCGCTCCTGCTTTGAACGAAGTTGAAATCGACAAAGCTGTTGAAATTTTGAACAACGCTGAACGCCCAGTGATCTACGCTGGTTTCGGTGGTGTTGGTGCTGGTGATGTGATCACTGAATTGTCTCGTAAGATTAAAGCACCAATCATTACAACTGGTAAAAACTTCGAGGCCTTCGAATGGAACTACGAAGGTTTGACAGGTTCTGCATACCGTGTTGGTTGGAAACCAGCCAACGAAGTGGTCTTTGAAGCAGACACTGTTCTTTTCCTTGGTTCAAACTTCCCATTTGCTGAAGTTTACGAAGCATTCAAGAACACTGAAAAATTCATCCAAGTGGATATTGACCCTTACAAACTTGGTAAACGTCACGCCCTTGACGCTTCAATCCTTGGTGACGCAGGTCAAGCAGCGAAAGCAATCCTTGACAAAGTGAACCCAGTTGAGTCTACTCCATGGTGGCGTGCAAACGTTAAGAACAACCAAAACTGGCGTGATTACATGAACAAACTCGAAGGTAAAACTGAGGGTGAATTGCAATTGTATCAAGTTTACAATGCAATCAACAAACATGCTGATAAAGACGCTATCTACTCAATCGACGTAGGTGACACTACTCAAACATCTACTCGTCACCTTCACATGACACCTAAGAACATGTGGCGTACATCTCCACTCTTTGCGACAATGGGGATCGCCCTTCCTGGTGGTATCGCTGCTAAGAAAGACAATCCAGATCGCCAAGTATGGAACATCATGGGTGACGGTGCATTCAACATGTGCTACCCAGACGTTATCACAAACGTTCAATACGACCTTCCAGTTATCAACGTTGTCTTCTCAAATGGTAAATATGCCTTCATCAAGGACAAATACGAAGACACAAACAAACACTTGTTTGGTTGTGACTTCCCTAATGCTGACTATGCGAAAATCGCTGAAGCTCAAGGAGCTATTGGATTTACAGTTGACCGTATCGAAGACATCGACGCAGTCGTTGCTGAAGCTGTTAAATTGAACAAAGAAGGTAAGACAGTTGTGATCGATGCCCGCATCACTCCACATCGTCCACTTCCAGTAGAAGTTCTTGAGTTGGATCCAAAACTTTACTCAGAAGAAGCAATCAAAGCCTTCAAGGAAAAATACGAAGCTGAAGAGCTTGTACCATTCCGCCTCTTCTTGGAAGAAGAAGGATTGCAATCACGCGCAATCAAATAATTCCTCTCATGGAAATTAAAAAGATTGGAGTAATCCGGTCTTTTTATGGAGATAGTAAATGAATTTAAATCAAATAGATATCATCGTTTCAAATGTTCCCCAAGTCTGTGCTGACTTGGAGCATATCTTGGATAAAAAGGCAGATTATGCTGATGATAGTTTTGCTCAGTTCACGATTGGCAGTCACTGTCTCATGTTATCCCAAAATCATTTGATTCCTTTGGAAAATTTTCAGTCAGGAATCATTCTACATATCGAGGTTGAGGATCTAAATCAGAATTACCAACGGTTGAAAGATCTTGGTATCCAGGTTTTAAACAGACCAGCTGTAACAGATTGGGGAACAGAAAGTCTGCTAGTTGAAGGCCCTGCCGGTCTAGTCATTGATTTTTATCGTATGAAATAGGATGCTTAGTCATTTGAAGTTAACCATAATGATTCTTAAAACAGAATATGAGAATATGAACTATTAAAAGATCGGAGTCATCCGGTCTTTTTGTGTTGCATGAAAGCGATAGTTGCCTTAGAATAGGTTCGGTTTTTCCTAGGATCTTGTAAGACTTTTGGGTTAGAGAGGGGTATAATAGAACTATCAAATCAAGTGAGGTAGAGAGATGACCGACAAACTTCAATTTCCAGATGGTTTCCTTTGGGGTGGAGCGACGGCTGCTAACCAGTGTGAGGGAGCTTATAATGAAGATGGCCGTGGCTTGGCCAATGTGGATGTGGTACCGATTGGGCCTGATCGTCATGCGATTATTACGGGTCAGAAAAAGATGTTCGACTTTGAAGAGGGCTATTTTTATCCGGCTAAAGAAGGGATTGATATGTACCATCGCTACAAGGAAGACATTGCTCTCTTTGGGGAAATGGGCTTTAAAACTTATCGCTTGTCCATTGCCTGGTCTCGGATTTTCCCGAAGGGGGATGAGCTTGAGCCAAATGAAGCAGGTCTCCAGTTCTATGAGGACCTCTTTAAGGAATGTCACAAGTATGGCATTGAACCCTTGGTGACCATTACCCACTTTGACTGTCCTATGCATTTGATCACGGAGTATGGTGGCTGGCGTAGTCGCAAGATGTTGGAATACTACGAACGCCTCTGCCGAACCCTCTTCACTCGCTACAAGGGTTTGGTAAACTACTGGCTGACCTTTAATGAAATCAATATGATCCTCCATGCACCTTTTATGGGAGCGGGTCTCTGCTTTGAAGAAGGAGAGAATGAGGAGCAAGTCAAATACCAGGCGGCTCACCATGAGTTGGTCGCTTCAGCCATTGCCACTAAGCTGGCCCATGAGATTGATCCGAACAACAAGGTTGGCTGTATGCTGGCAGCAGGGCCAAACTATCCCCATACCTGTGCTCCGCGAGATGTCTGGGCTGGTCTAGAAGAAGACCGTAAGAACTATTTCTTCATCGATGTGCAGGCGCGTGGGGAATACCCAAACTATGCTAAGAAAGAGTGGGAGCGTCAGGGAATCACGGTTGAGATGACCGAGCAGGACCTTCAATTATTGAAAGAGCATACAGTGGACTTTATTTCCTTCTCCTACTATGCCAGTCGGGTCGCTTCAGGTGATCCAGCTGAAAGGGAGAAAACAGCGGGCAATATCTTTGCCTCTCTGAAGAACCCCTACCTAGAAAGCTCGGAATGGGGTTGGCAGATTGACCCTCTTGGTCTCCGCATTACCCTCAATACCATCTGGGATCGGTATCAAAAGCCCATGTTTATCGTGGAAAATGGGCTTGGAGCAGTCGATATGCCTAATGAAACCGGGGAGATCGAGGATGATTACCGGATTGACTACCTGGCTGCCCATGTCAAGGCCATGCGAGACGCCATCAACGAAGACGGTGTCGTTCTATGGGGCTATACGACTTGGGGCTGTATTGATCTGGTCTCTGCCGGGACTGGAGAAATGAAGAAGAGCTACGGCTTTATCTATGTGGATCGGGACAATGAAGGGAAAGGAACCCTAGCCCGTTCGCGCAAGAAATCCTTCTATTGGTACAAAGAAGTCATTGCGACCAATGGAGCTTCTGTTAAATAAAAGTCTGCGCTAGAGCTAAACCATCTTCTGGATGACTCTCTGGTAGCAAACTAAAAAGCTTAGAATCCCAATCACAAACTGGGATCCTAAGCTTTTTGTATGTCGCTTAGCCGAGTCCTTACTGATTTACTGGTCGTAGTCTAAGACATTGTTTTCGATGACAAACTTAGATTCAGCGGAAATGTTGGCTTCTCCTAGTTGCAACTGCGAACTTCCGTCTGGTTTCATGATGTGCCACTGACCGTCCTTGTGGGCAAAGATAGCCTGAAATGTGACGTTATCACTCTTGTCTCGAATAGGTAGAACAAATGCTTGATCAGTATTCTCTAAGAGAATCTCTTCTTTTTTTTCAAAGTTATAGATATAAAATTGCCCAGTTCTTTGTCCCAAACCATGAAGTTCATCGACTTTTTGCCAATTCTCAAACTTATTCTGAACAAGGGATTCATTATAAATCTTGTTGAAGGTTTTGTTCCGTTTCTTCGTTTCTTCCTCGTCTAGTGTTTTCTGAAACTCTGCAACCTTTTTAGTCGTTTGGATGGTTTGTCTGCTTTGCTCCCTGATTTGCTGGCGGTGGATGACTCGCATCATTCTTGCAGCAACGCCCAGGATGACGAGGATGGATACAAGGCTGATTTTAGTTTTAGCATTATTTTTCATAAACTGGTCTCCCTATTGTGTCATTTGTCCTATTATACCTTTTGAAAGAAAGGATAGTCAAGCTCATCTTGTGATGACCTAACATGCAGATTTGCAGGGCTACTATAGGATTTTATCAGATTTTCATTGACGAAGCTCCCTTTATTTGATAGGCTAGAGAAATAGAAATGATTTGGAATTCAAAGGAAAAAGGAGTGAGGCAAGTGGCACGGATTTTATTAATTGAGGATAATAGTGATATCCAAGAAATTTTGTATAGTCTCTTAAGTGAAGACCATGAGGTCCTTCAGGCTTTTTCAGGTACAGAAGGGCTGCGGCTCTTCCAGCAAGAAAACATTGATTTGGTCCTTCTCGATATCATGCTTCCTGGGAAAAATGGCGATCAGGTCCTGGAGGAGATCCGTTTGCAGAGTCAAGTACCGGTCATCATGATGACCGCTCTTGGAGATAAACACCTCATTAGCCAGTATCTCCTTGCAGGTGCCAATGATTATATTGTCAAGCCCTTTAATCTGGATGAAGTGGCGGCTCGGGTGACGGTGCAGTTGCGTAATCACGTCTCTCAAGCACAGGAACCTCAAGCGTCGAAAAAGCTGACCTTTAAAAATCTGGTCCTGAATCCAGAAAGCTTTGAACTGGAGTCTGGAGCAAAAACGCTTCGCTTGGGCAAAAAAGAATTTCAAATTTTTGAGACCTTACTGGCGCATCCAAAGAAGATTTTTACTAAGGAAGAATTGTATGAAGCGGTCTGGGAAGAAGTCTATCTGCCTGGAGATAATACGCTCAATGCCCAGTTGAGCAACCTCCGAAAGAAAATTGCTCAGCTCGATCCTAATGAGGACTATATTGAAACCGTCTGGGGCTTGGGAGTTCGCTTGAAAGGAGACCAGTAATGTGGGGATTGCTTCTAGTTCTAGTTGTCCTTGTCCTTCTCTTGGGACTGGGCTATGTTCGCTTGCTTTCTGCCTTAAAAGATTTGCAGGAGCAAATTCAAAAGAAGCTCCAAAATGGGAGTGGGGTACGGTTAACCTCTCAGGTCTCAAAAAAAGAATTGGTCGCCTTGACCAAGCAGGTCAGTGATCTCTTTGACCAAATCGAGCGGACCAATCGGATTGCCTTTCAAGAGAAGAAAACCTTGGATATGGCCATCAGTAATATTGCTCACGATATTCGGACGCCTTTGACCATTGCGTCGGGCTATACCCAACAAATCATCAAAGGAGGGACGCAAGAAGAGGAAAAGCTGAAGAAAATTGCTTCCAATCTTCAAGTCGTCTCAAAACGCTTGGAGTCTCTCTTGGAATATAGACGCTTGATGGAGGGAGCCATCCAGCCTCGGCTTTCAGACGTCAATCTTAGTCAAGTCTTGACCCAGCAGTTGTTCCAGTATTACGATAGCTTGTCTGAGGCGGGGATTGCCTTAGAAGTGGAGATAGTGGAGCACCTTCATTATGCTACTGATCCAGAGCTTTGGGAGCGCCTCTTGCAAAATATGCTCAGCAATGTTCTCAAGCATGGAAAGGATCAGGCGCGGTTGATCCTGACTTCTGATGAGGAGAAGATTCGGGTCGAGCTGCGCAATATTGTGCAACAACCGATTCAGCATTTAGACCAACTGGCTAGTCGATTCTACTCAGAAAATCTATCGGATACAGAAGAGTCTTCTGGTTTGGGGCTCTACATCATTCAAAATTTTGTAGAGATCTTAGGGGGAGACTTGCAACTGGCGACAGAGGCAGACTGGTTTATCTTAACCATTACATTAAAAAAATAAGGCTGGGCAAAAACTGTCCAGCCTTCGATGTTTGATAGAAATAACAGTATGACGCAGTGGTTGAGTGGGCTCTACTACGCTGATTTCATCAGCTTTTACAGCCCTACTCAACTGTGCGGAGGTGGGACGACGAAATCGAATTCTAACGAATGACCGATTTCTGTCCCACTCTCTTTTCTTATAAATCTTTGTGTTTAAAAGTAGCGAGTCCTAGGAAGCCGAAAACAAGGATGAATCCAAGGGCGATCGAGAGGGTGTTGGTTGTTGCTGTGGTGCTCTGTACCAAGGAATATTGGAATTCCAAGTTTAGATAGTGGAGAATATCAATATCTTTAAAGAAGAGCGCAGGAAGGCTTAAGAGGATATTTCCAATGAAGTAGCCAACGAAGGCCAAGGTGATGGATTGGCTAGCGTAAAGAAGGAAGGAAATGATGCTGACCCAAGCCAAGGTGGAAAGGAACTGAATCAGCACGGTCAGTCCAAAATGAGCCAAGAAGTGCTCTGGCATGGTGCCAAGTCCATTGTAGAGAGTCGCGATCAAGAAGACGAGACCATAAGAAACAAGAAATTGAAAGAGAGCAATGGTCAGGACAACGGCGCTTTTGGCAAAGTAGTAGCTGGTACGCGAAACACCATAGGCCAGGCTATTCTTGTATAAGTTTTGCGTTAAGTCTGTTCCCAGGACCAAGGTGATGACAATAATGGTAAAGAGGATAGTCACACTGATGCTGGAAGAGTAGTTGGTCAAGGCTTTAAAGCCCGTCCAAACTTCGGTTGCTTGGGGTAATTTGGATTCCGTATTGACGCCGACGTGGCCGGTAGCTCCAAAGATGACTCCAGACAGGATGTTGAGAACGAGAATGGCTTCTGTAATCCAAAAACCTTTAGAGCGAAAAAGTCTGTAAAAATCTGCTTGAATGGTATGCAACATGATAAATCTCCTAAATGAAATATGTGGGATAAGTAATGCAAGACGGTGGGTTGACTAGTCTACCAAGTCCGTAAAGAATTTTTCCAGATCTTGGCGGGCATAGTAGATTTCGTCCACGTCAATATCGGCTTTAACCAAGGCTTTGACAATGACTTTAATATCGTGAGTCTGTCCGAAGATATGGATTTCTCCGTCCTTATCGATGACCTTGATGCGATGATGGAGCTGATCTTGGATCAGTTGACTGGCAAGGGCTAGCTGGCTAGTCTTGAGGATGATGTAATCTTCTCCTTGTTCTTCGAATTCAGCCTTGCTAATTTCTTTAATCAGGCGTCCTTGGTCGACAATACCAAAGCGATTGGCAACCAGATAAAGTTCAGAGAGGATGTGACTGGAAATGAGGATGGTCATGCCGAGTTCATCATTGAGGCGCTTGATCATTTGACGGAATTCCTTGATTCCGACAGGATCGAGACCATTGATGGGTTCGTCTAGAATGAGGAAGTCGGGCTTGGCAATCAGCGCAATCGCAATTCCCAACCGTTGTTTCATCCCGAGTGAAAAATCGCGGAATTTCTTCTTACCCGTATTATTCAGGCCAACATAGTTCAAAGTTTCTTTGATGACCTGGTCGGGATTTGGGATATGGCGAGCCTTGCAATAGTAGACTAAATTTTGGTAGGCGGTCATATGCTTGTGAGCCACAGGGCTTTCAATGACAGATCCAACCCGTTTCAGCGCTTGCGTCCACTGGGAGCGATTTGTAGAAGCAAAGAGGGAGACGCTTCCGTCAGTTTCTTGAATCAGCTGGGTGATGACCTTGATGAGGGTGGTTTTCCCTGCCCCGTTCTTACCGATCAGGCCGTAGACGTCACCTTTGCGAATGCTCAGATTCACATCATTTAAGGCGTATTGTTGACCAAATTTTTTACTCAAATGGGAAATTTCTAATACTTTTTCCATGGTTTTCTCCTTCGTCCAAATGACTAGTTGTTTTCTTTACACTCTTAGTATACAGCTTGCTTTTCAAATAACTATCAAGCAATTCTCAAATATTTCTAAAAAAAAACGACTAACTTTTAAAAAGTTA
Organism: Streptococcus parasanguinis; assembly: GCF_964238605.1. GTDB lineage: Bacteria > Bacillota > Bacilli > Lactobacillales > Streptococcaceae > Streptococcus > Streptococcus parasanguinis_AJ. The sequence continues at coordinate 45,410 of NZ_CAXSMM010000007.1, forward strand.
GCCGTGACTTTAAGAATAAGTTTTCTTAGAGGTTTTCCTTAGGTGAGTACGGACGTCAGCGAACTTCAAAGAAGTTCCATGACTTAGTTTTGAGTCTAAGGTCTCAAAACTCCCGAGTGCCTGAAACTATTGTGTTTCAGGCACTTTTCTCACGGCGGAAAGCCTCAAGAAATTCATGCATAACTTTAAAAATAAACATTTCTTTAAAGTTCTTGATTTTTTAAGTTATGTAACATGAAATAATACTTTATCTACATTAAGAGGAACTGTTTTTAAAGTTAGCCTCTTCATTTTAAAATTCAGTGACAAACTCCTTGATGGCTTGCGCGAGTTCATAGGGTTTCTCGGTATTGAGTAGATGACCTCCGTCTGCGATTTCTTGATAGCGGCCTTTTGGCAGGAGCTTGGCCAATTTTTTAGAAGAAGATTGATTGGCCCAATCTCTGCTACCACAAACAACCAAGCTAGGAAGAGGGCAAGCTTTAACGGTATCGGTTAAATTGAGCCCTTTTAATTCGGTCAAGATTTGAAGCATCTGTTGTTTATTGGCATCTTGTTTTTCAAAGACATGCTTGGGAAGCAGACGAAAAAGGAGAATCTGGAGCCGATAGAGGGGATTGGTGTTGAGTTTGTATTGAGTTCCCGCAAGGACCAATCCCTTGAGTTGTGGAAAGTCTTGTTCAGAGAGATCAAGTGCAAGGACACCACCTAGTGAGAGGCCTACCAGAATAAAGGGTTCACTCTCTTGCTGGAGGCGCTCCATCAGCCTTGCTTTGACCTCCTGATAGCTTTCGCTTGGATGAGAGAAAATATCAAAAGTTTTGGAGTGCAAGGGTGAAAGTGCAAATTGGACTCCTTGCCAAGAGAGGACATCTTGCCCTAGTCCATGTAAAAAAATTAGTTTCATCAGGAATCCTTTCTTTGAAAATCGAGTTCGTAGAGACCACGAAGAGCATTGCAGGCATAAATACGATCAGCGTCTGTTAAATCGTTCAGAGTTAAGAGTTTTTCTTCAACTTGCTGGGTCTCAAGAAGATGGCGCCGATAAATGCCATCGAGTAAGGGGAGGTGAGCTGGTGGGGTATAGCGTTGTCCCTCTATCTCCAGCACCAGATTGCCAATCGTCGTCTCCAGTAAGGTTCCATCTGGCAGATGGAAAATTTGCTCGTGATTTGACTGGCTGAGATGGTCTCTCTGACTCGTTTTGAAATAAGTAAATGGCGTCGCTAAATCAAGCTTCTGTTCTGTCAGTTGGGCCTGTAGATAGCTAGCTGGCAAGTCTGTCAGCTCCGTGATCACTAGGTGGAAGGTACCGTTTTTTTGCAAGGCAATCCGACAACGATAGTCAAGGTTGGACTCCAAATGAGCAAGCTCTTCTTGAAGTTCTTTCAGGAGTTTTTGCTCATCATAAGGATAGGCAAAGTAGCGACTAGCTTCCCTCAAGCGTGTTACATGTTGGTCTAGGAAAGTCAATTCTCCTTGGTGGATACGTCCGGTCGTCAGGAGATCAAATCGAGGCTCTTGCCGGTAAAGAACCGCCGATTTTTGCTTGGTTTCCTGGTATTCACCTTCCCATTTACTGTCCCAAGTGATGCCTCCTCCCACACCATAGATGGCTTGATTACCTTGCATTTGAAGGGTCCGGATGGCTACATTAAAAATCCGTTTCCCTTTTGGAAGAAGGATGCCGATCGTTCCACAGTAGACACCTCGAGGAGCCTTCTCTGTCTTGTGGATGATTTCCATAGTGGAGATCTTCGGTGCTCCTGTAATCGAGCCACAAGGAAAGAGAGCTCGGAAGGTTTGGATCAGGTCGATTTCAGCTCGTAAGCGACTTTCAATGGTCGAGGTCATCTGCCAAACAGTGGAGTATTGCTCGACTTGGCAGAGATGGGTCACCTGCTCACTTCCAATCTCCGAAATCCGGTTCATGTCATTGCGGAGGAGGTCGACGATCATCATGTTTTCTGCTCGATTTTTCGGGTCGGCTTCTAGCCAAGCAGCCTCTTGAAGATCCTCTTGGTTAGTGAGACCACGGTGCGTCGTTCCCTTCATAGGGCGCGTGGTCAGTAGCCGGTCGTCTTGCTCAAAAAAGAGCTCAGGACTGATGGAGAGGATGGAGACATCATCGTGCTGGATTAAGGCATTGTAATGGGCTTTCTGCTCAACCACCAAGCGGTTGTAGATGGCCAAAGGGTCAGACTTTAGCTCTTGAGAAAGCTGGACGGTGTAGTTGACCTGGTAGGTATCTCCCTGGCGGATATGGTGATGGATGGTCTCGATGGCTTCTTGATAAGCAGGCGCCTCTACCTCTTCCTTCCAATTGGCTGGAAGATCCACAGCTTCATAGTCCTCGGGAAAAGGAAGGGTTTCGACCTCCTCGTGGATCGTAAAATAGAGGAGATACTCTCCCATAAGAGGTGCTGGATGGACAGCAAACTTCTTCTCAAAAGCAGGAGCAGCCTCAAAGCTGACATAGCCAACCGCATAAAAACCTTGCTCCTGGTAGGTTTCGACTTCTCTAAGAAGATCCTCTACCTGGTCGTGGTCTCTGGTTTTTAATTCCTTTATGGGCTTGGTGAAAAGGTGGCGCAAACCAAGCTCTTTAAAATCAATGATGGTTTGTTTATGCATGCTTTGAGTATATCAAAAATAGAGGAAAAAAGGTAGATAAGGATGTAAGATTCCTTGCTTGGCCTTCCCTTTCATGCTAAAATAACCATAGAAACTGCTTTGGGCAAGGAGTAGGACCATGCAAAAGAATCCCCTCTATAACACCTCTAGTATCAGCTTTTTTCAATACCTCTTTGCGATTGCAGTGATATTGGTGCATAGTGGTCGCTTGACCTCTTATGAGCCACTGCATTTTGGTCTCAAGAGTATGCTTGGCCGGCTAGCGGTGCCATTTTTTATCGTCTGTGCCAGCTTTTTCCTCAAGCAATCCCTAGGGAATTCTCAGAAAATGAAGGCCTATCTGGTCAAAATTGTAAAAACCTATTTGTTTTGGAGTTTTGTTTACCTTCCTTATGCCTGGCTCTTTTTCTCTAGTCTCCATCTTCCTATCTATCTTTTTCCAGCAGGTGTTCTCATTGCACTGATCTATCTGGGGATGTGCTACCAACTCTGGTATATCCCAGCCTTTTTGCTGGGTTTGTTTTTGGTCAATCAATTGGTAAAACACCTAGGTATGGTTTGGACGGGGTTGATCACCTTTCTTCTTTACTGCTGGGGCTTGATCGAGACCTATTCGGCTTATCTGGACACCACAAGTCTTCTCAAAGGTTACCAGCTCTACAGCAATTTATTTTTTACAGCGCGAAATGGTCTCTTTTACACGCCCATTTTTATCTATATGGGTTATTATCTGTATGACCATTTTCATGCACAAACTTTTAGAATTCACCGTTGGCAAAAGCTAGCTCTTGCCTTTGGATTGCTCTGTCTAGAAGGGATCATTATTTTTCAACACGAAGGAATTGATAAGAACTTTTTCTTTCTTCTTCCCTTTGTGACCGTTTATTTTGTCAATGCTTGCCTGCGATCGTCTTTTCTAAAAACCTATGATCTACAGTATTTAAAACAGATGAGTATGGCCCTTTACTTTTCCCATCCGATCTTTATCGAGTTGGCACGCTATGGCTTTAGGACTCTCCCTCTTTCTTATCCCGATAGGGGCAAGCTGATTTTTATGGTGGCCTTGTTTGGAAGCCATCTCTTTGGAGTGGCCATGCTGTGGGTACGAGATAGAAGGGAAAAACAAAAGATTCCTTCAAATGGTGAAGAGTTAGATGAAATAACCAACCAATAGTAGGGTGTACAAACCTCAAACAGTTGTGTTTGAGGTTTTTTTGTATGGACAAATTAAGGGGGATAAGGATTGTTAGGCCTGTTCCACCTTATTTATATATGTTTTATTTGATTGCCCTTGGATAGAAGGACGGGGAAATCATTACCAGATAGTGACTTATAATATAGACATTAGTGCAAACAATGTCTATATTATTAAATATTTATTATTTATTTTGAAAAGCAATAGATATTCTAAAAAATAATTGATAAAATTAAAGGGAGGGCATTTTTGGAAGGCTAAGAAAAGTAAGGAGATAAAACATGAAAAAGCTTAGTTTATTATGGAAAAACTTTTTGAACAAAGGTTTTGCCATTTTAACGATTCTCATGATGCTAGGCCAGATTGGTCAAGGGGCTGTAACTGCCTATGCCAACCAGCTAGCAGTTGGAGATAACGGGGCCTTGGATGTTACCCTCTTGTATGGGGATAAACAAGACCATCCAGGTGGCATGTCCTATTTTACAGGGGATACCATGTCTGGCTATATCCAGATTACCCCTAAAAATTTGACAACCGACATTAACGATGTCGCGATTACTTTGAAAGTACCAGGCAAGTACCTCAGAGAAGTCAGCATTCCAGACTTTAATAGTGCCTCAGAGCATGATAAACCAACGGTAACAAAGGTTGGTGATGATTATCAAGTCACCCTTCACTTTAGCAATTACCAAAAATCAGAAGTGTTGACCTTGCCTTTTATCGGGAGGTTTACAATCGGGTATCCACCGACGAATTACTCGCTAGATATCACAGGAACATTGAACATCAATGGGCAAGAAACAGCGCTCAATGATATCATTTGGAAGCCTAAGTACAACGATTATCGTTTCACCAAATACATCAATCAAAACTTGAACGAAGCCATGTCTAAGGACTATGCGGAAGCTATGCCAGGTGTTGTCAAAGGTGCAGATGGAAAGAACTATATTGAAACACCATCTTCTGTCCCATTTGCCTTCCAATTGGACGGAATGCGTGGTCAATACGGTGGTCAATACCGTCAGTTAGAATCAGCAACGATCACTGATAAGTTACCAACCTATACAGATAAGAGTGGGAAGACTCGTACAGCTGTTCTCGATACAGCCAAGTCTGAAGGCTGGGTAGACAATGGAGATGGAACTGTTTCGAAGACGTTCAAGGCGGATGCAAACGACAATCCAGCAGCTTATCACCAAGAATTTATGACCAAAATCAAGGATACAAGTTACCTCTACTTGAAATTCCCTGATTTGGTCTTAGAAAAAGACCAAAGTCTCAAGGACGTTCTTAGTAAGGATTTGACCAATACTGGTAGCATCGTAGGAATTCCTGCCAACCGTGGAGAGGGCGAACCAGATATTACAGCGGAAGATTCCCTTATTTTCCGTTTGACTTCACGTGACCTTGAAGGAGCCGGAAGCTTTGCCAAACGGGCTGATGGGGATGTTTATGATTCAACAGACTACAAGGCTGCTAATTACAAGTGGATTCTAAAATTTCATAATAACACCCCTTCACCTCAGAAGAATTTTGTTTTTTACGATGAGACTGTGGACCCTCGCTTGAAGTTTACCAGGATCGATTATAGTCGCCTGATGGAAGGAAACTATGGGATTGGGAAACAAATCCATACCATTGTCAAACGAATCATCCTGACTATGGAAGATGGTAGTACGAAAGAAATTCAGTCAGAAGCAGATAAAGACGGGAACGGTCTAATTGATTTGACCAAGTATGGAACCGTTGTGGGCTGGCGGATGGAAATGAAGGATGATTTTGTCCTTCAATCTGGTCAGGGAATTACCCTCAATAGCTATACAAGCTTCAAGGATCCTGAAAAGACGCGTTACGATGAAACGGATGCGACCAAAAATGTCTACAAGAATACAGGCCGTGTGACTTATAAAACACAGTCAAACGTTGCCAAAGATCAGTCAGCAGATTGGAGCTTTAAGCTGATTCCTATGAAGGAAAGCTTTGAAATTGCAAAAACGACTGATTACAATGATGTTCGCTATACTGATGGACAAAATATTCGTTTTGGTTTGATGGCAACCAAAGTAGTTTTAGATCCTGATAAGAATTATGGAGACCTACGGATTATTGATCTTTATGATCCGAATACCCTTAAAGTCGATTTTAAAGATTTTGAGAGAAACCTTGCCTCTAGTGAAAAAGGTATGAAATTCCTTAAGAGCTACGAGGTTATTGAAAATTACCACAATTCAGGTCGAACCGCTATTGTGATGCATTTGGACCAAAAAGAGTTTATTAAAGCTTCTCTTATGGATCTTAATCGTGTGCGTTTACCGTTTATCGTGGCCGATTTAAAAGGAAAAGATGACGGTGGAACCTTCACCAATAAAGTATATGTGGCAGGAGACGGAATCCACGATCTTGAAAATGCCAACCCTGATCGAGTTACCGAAGACGTGTATGACCTAAACGGGAATGGATCAACAACGGATAAGATTCCTTATGCTCAATCAAACTATACAATTGTCGCAGCTGAAGGGATCTATGCCCGCAAATACATCGCTAAAAATGATGATCTATCCGATGCATCTACTGTTACTCGTACCTTCAAGCCTGGTGAAACCTTTAACTACAAGATCACCATTAAAAATAATACAGATAAGCCAGTCGAAGACGGAGTTGTTTACGATGCTCTACCAAAAGTACACGATGTCAATACCCTAGATGGTTCAAATCGTTTGACTGAATATACGGTTAGCCTCCGTGGACCTATAGCTGCTCCTGAAGGCTGGACAGTCTACTACACGACAGATCCTAGTGTCACAAGTGACACCATGGAGCAGGCTGCAGATAAGGATATCTGGACGACAGCTGTAGCAGATTACAGTCAAGTGACGGGTATCAAGTTTGTGGCGGATAAAGGAACGACGATCCCAGCCCGTAGTGAAGCAAACTTTGGTGTCCCAGTTGTTAACCCAACGGAGTTGACAAACGACGTCAAAGACTTGATGCAAAAACGTACCAAAGATAACGAAGACAACGGTGGACGTTCCGGTGTAGTCCAAGCCCATAACCAATTTGGATACAAGGCTAAAGGCCACGAAGGAAACCGTGAGTCCAATACCGTAACAGCACAAATCTTCTCAGCAGCTTTCCAAGTCAAGAAAGTCGATAAGGACAATCCGAAGAAAGTCCTTGAAGGTGCTACATTCACCTTAACAGATGCAAATGGAGCTGTTGTTGCGACGGCAACTTCTGATAAGAATGGAGAACTTTCCTTTAACACCTTAACAGAAGGAAACTATACGCTAAAAGAAACACAAGCACCTGCAAATTACAAGTTGGATGAAACAGATCATGCAGTGGTTGTGACCTATGATGCAGACAAGCAAATCTACCACGTCACGGTGGATGGAAAAGCTGTCGGCTCAAAAGCTCTTCCTCTAGAAATCGCGAATGAAGCAGATATCAAGTATATCGATCTTGAAGCTTCAAAAGTTTGGGATGACCAAGACAACCAAGAAGGGCTTCGCCCAGAAAGTGTCGAATTCCAACTCTATAAGAATGGAAAAGCGGAAGGAAAACCAGTCACGGTCTCAGCTGCAACAGACTGGAAAGCTCACTTTACGAACCTTCCAGATAAAGACAGCAATGGCAAGGTCAATACCTATACGGTCAAAGAAGTGAAAGTACCGACTCATTATACGGTTGATACAGAAGAAGCCAGCTTCACTGATGGAAAAGCAACCATCACCAATAAACGCACTCCTGAGACAACGACGGTTACCGTTAAGAAAGTCTGGGATGATGCCGATAACCAAGACGGTCTTCGTCCTACAACTATTAAGGTTCACCTCTTAGCCAATGGAAAAGAAGTGCAATCAATCGATCTTGCTGGTCAAGGAAATGAATGGACGCATACTTTCACCGACCTACCCGTCTATAAAGATGGTCAAAAAGTTGTCTACACAGTGACAGAAGACAAGGTGGATAATTACACCACTAAGATTGATGGAACAACGATCACCAATAGCTACAAACCTGGTAAGACAAGCCTCACCGTTACCAAAAACTGGGAAGATGCCAATAACCAAGATGGCCTCCGTCCAAAAACGATTAAGGTTCAATTGTATGCTGGGGATGAAAAAGTTGGTCAAGCTGTTGAATTGTCAGCAGATAACAAATGGACCCATACCTTCTCAAACCTAGACGAGAATAAAGCTGGCCAAGTTATCAACTATACCGTCAAAGAAATCGATGTCCCAGAAGGCTACACACAAGCCGTCGAAGCAACAAATCCAGGCCAAGTAGTCGTGACCAATACGCACGCTCCAGAAAAGACTAAGGTAGAAGTGAGCAAGAAATGGGAAGATGCTGATAACCAAGATGGTCTACGCCCAGCCAGCATACAAGTTCAATTGTACAAAGATGGCATTCCTACTGACCAAGTATTAGAGCTTTCAGCAGCGAATGACTGGAAAGGTGCATTTGAAAATCTTGATGCCAAGGCAACTGGAAAAGCGATTGCTTATACGGTTAAAGAAGTTGCTGTCCCAGATGGTTACAAGGTGACGGTAAATGATAAGGACAAGGCTAATGTTGTCTTGACCAACACGCATGAACCAGCTCTTACAGAGATGAAAGTCACTAAGAAGTGGGATGATGCCAATGACCAAGATGGTCTTCGTCCAAAATCCATTAAGGTTCAACTCTATGCTGGTGATGAAAAAGTAGGAGAGCCGGTTGAATTGTCAGCGGACAATCAATGGACTCATACCTTCAGCAAGTTGCCTGAAAAGAAAGCTGGCCAAGCTATCAGCTATCGTGTGGAAGAAGTAGATCTTCCAAAAGGCTATGAAGCAAGTAAGGTTGAGGATGAAAAAGGAAATGTGGTGATTACCAATAAACATGTTCCAAAAGAAAATCCGAAACAACCAACTCCGCCAAGTTCATCTGAACCAAAGAAACCGGGTCAATCTGAACCTAAAAAACCAAGCCAACCAGAGCCGAAGAAACCAGGCAAAATCTTAGGATTCTTACCAAATACGGGTACGACGATCTCTATCATTAGTCTTGTCTTAGCCTTTGTCTTGGCAAGTATCGCTGCTTATATTTTGAAGAAAAAGAAAAAATAAGCTAGCCTAAAATGAAGCAAACACCATTTCTGGTGTTTGTTTTTTGTTCTTCTGGCCTTAAATGATCGGATGATGGGGGGGATAACCATTTCAATTAGAGTTAGGGGAGTAGTTGAAATCCATTTTCCGAACATTTTCAAGAAAATTTTAGAAAATCCTTGACATTTTAGGGAAAGGGAGTATGATTAATTGTGAACTGTTGAACAAATATTTTCAAGGAGAGGATCCGATGTCGACTAAGGTGATTCTGCTAGAATGAAGGCAGTTCAACCATAAAAATCTATAGAGCGTTGCGTCCGAAAGTCTAAACAGACACGGCTCTTTAAAAACAAAAGGAGAAGATTATGAAAACAGAACCGATTCATCGTACCAGTATGTGGAAATTTAAGTTAAGTGCTGCCACCATGACTTTGATTCCCGCTGCCGTGGGGATTAACTATGTTGCTAAAGCCTTGGCGGAGGGGTTAAAGTTGCCCGTTTGGCTGGGGTCTTTGGGAACCTTTCTTGCCAGCATGTTGGCTGGGCCGGTTGCCGGTGCCATCAGTGGTTTCATCAACAACGTGATCTATGGGCTGACCTTATCGCCAATTTCAACCGTGTATGCGATTACCAGCATCGGAATTGGGATTGCTGTCGGAGTTTTGCACGCCAATGGGTGGTTCTCGTCAGCGCGACGAGTATTTGTTTCTGCTATTATTATTGCCATCGTTTCAGCTGTCATTTCAACGCCACTCAACGTCATCTTTTGGGGTGGTCAGACCGGTATCGCTTGGGGTGACTCATTGTTTGCGGTAATGGTCGCCAATCATGCACCAGTGTGGCTGGCCTCATTTACCGATGAGTTTGTCTTGGATATTTTGGATAAAGTCTGCGTGGCCTACCTGGCATTCTTCATCTATCGTCAGCTGCCGAAGCGGATGGTGCACTTCTTTAGCGGTGATAAATGATGACTGATCAAACATTGATTTCTGGAGCGCCACGGGTCAAGCTCAAGTGGTACCAGGTGATCGATCCGATTACTAAGCTCTTGTTCATCTTGGACATGACGTTGTTGAGCTTTGCCAGTATGAATTTATTGCTTCAGGCCGGATTAATTCTTGTCGCAACACTGCTATTGTTATTTTCCAAATTGAGTTCTACCATCTTTAAGGCGCTGGGATTCAGCCTGTTTCTGATTTGCACTATGCTGATCATCCAAGGGTTATTTTACAGTCGGAATCAAACTGTGCTGTTTTCTGTGCTTGGGGTGTCGTTCTACAAAGAAGGCCTGATTTACGCCACCACTCTGGGTTGTCGAGTATTGGTGATTATTTTGACCAGTGGCTTTTTTATGGTGACCACGAGTATTTCAGAAAACGCGGCCTATTTGGAACTGTCCGGATTGTCTTATAAAACCGTCTACGTTCTGATGTCGGTGTGTTATATTTTGCCGGAAATGATGCGCAATATGCGGAAAATCCAGCAGGCACAAAAAGTTCGCGGAACCAATCCGCAAAAAACGTTGATTCAGAAATTAAAGTCAGTCCTGCCGGTTCTAATTCCATTGGTGATTAAGACCTTGGATCAATCGATGGCGCGGTCGATTTCTCTCCAACTGAGAGGTTTTGATAATCTTAACCGGACTGTCAGAACCTCCCAGCGCGTGTATCGCCTGTCGCGGACGCTGCACATTGGTCTGACTGGATTGGCAATTTTATTGATTGGGTGGAAGATATGGACGAAGATAAACGGATTGTAATTGAAAATTTGACCACCCGTTATCCGGGTACTGAGCAACCACAACTGCGTCAGATTAACGCGGAGGTTCATACCGGCCAGGTGGTTGGGATTATCGGGAATAGCCACTCCGGCAAATCGACTTTGTGCCATGTGCTGGCAGGGGTCATTCCCAAAATGGTGTCTGCTGAGATTGAGGGCGACTGGCACATGTTTGGCCAGCGAGTGTCCGACAATTGGCCCGTTTATAATGCCATGAATGGAGTTGTACTGCAAAATCCAGCTGGCCAACTAAGCGGGTTGGCAGACACGGTTGCCGATGAAATCGCCTTTGACTTGATTAATCAGGGAATGGCTGAAGGACTGATTCAAAAACGGGTTGAAGAAGTTGCCACGCAAATGGGGCTGATTGAACAGCTGAATTTGCGTCCCGAGAGCCTTTCCGGTGGTCAGAGCCAGCGGTTGGCAATTGCCACGGCGATTGCGACTAACCCGGCTGTTTTGATTATGGATGATCCGACCAGTCAGATGGATCCCCTTGGCCGCCGACAATTTTTCCAATGGCTGGCCCAAGTCAAAGAGACGACTGTCTTCATTGTCACCAGTGAAATTGACGATTTGTGCGAAGTCGCCGACGTTGTGTGGGTGCTGCATGAGGGTCAAATGGTAGCCCAGGGCAGGCCGGGTGAGGTGTTTAATCATTTGGAAGCTGACTGGCAGATTCCAGCTCCGACAATCCAGCAACTTGCTCAAAAAATGGATTGGCACTTGGCTGATGGCCGGTATCCGGTGAATGACGCTGAACTGAAGGAGGTTTTTTATGCCCACAATTGAACTGAACCACCTGACGTTCGCTTATCCGGAACGGTCCTTTAGCTTGGATGTTGAAGACAAACACTTCGCCGATCCGATGGTGGCGATTGTCGGCCAAAATGGTGCCGGCAAATCAACGCTCTTCAAATTGTTGACGGGTTTGCTGACACCACAAACCGGTGTGATTAAGATCGATGGAGAAAATTTTAATGATCTTAAACCAGTCGAAAAGTTACTGAAGGTTGGGATTACTTTTCAGAATCCTGACGATCAGCTTTTCAACCCGACCGTTCAACGAGAGGTGGAGTGGAGTGTCGCGCAGGTCATGGATGACCGCGACACGATTACGAGGCGGGCTTTAGCGGCTCTAAAAAGAGTTGGCTTGGATGATAAAACAGCTGAAAGTCCATATGACCTGTCATTGTCGGAACGCAAGCTGTTAAGCGTTGCCACAGTTTTGGCAGTGGATCCGGCGATTTATTTATTTGATGAGCCGATGATGTCGCTTGATTGGGAAAGCCGGCGCAAGTTGACCGCAATTTTCCATCAGTTGGCTGATTCGGGCCACCAAGTTGTGACCATCACCCATGACATGGATTGGGTCGCCGCCGAGTTTGAGTCGGTGTATGTTATGGAACACGGGAAGTTTGGCTTCGCCGGCAGTCCACGGGAATTATTCAGCGATCACGAACTTGTCCAGCGAGTGGGATTACTACCACCGCGGATTATGGACATAGCGAAGTCGCTGGGTGATTCACAGACATATTTATCGGTTAATGATTATTGCCAGAAAAATCGAGATGTATAGAAAAAGTCACCTCTGCGGGTTTTCCAGGTTGAAGGATTAACTTCAGCTTCTGGCAAGAACTCACATGGGTGACTTTTGTGTTTAATAACGTTTCATGATCATCGGGTGCTTCCTCAGATCACTCGGTTTGGTTTTACTTTATTTCATGGTCATAATCATATACCATTTCTTTTGGATCTTTTGTTTGACTAATACAAAATAGGTCTTCATAGGTCTTCGCATTTTTAGCGCCCATTAGGATCATCAGTATAATTTTCTGAATTAGGAGACTGTCCCATCACTATTCGAACTTTGTCTCCCAACTTACGCTGTTCCCATTCATCCGTGAATCCTTTAAATCGCAATTCTGGAACTTTCTTTTTAACTGAATCATCTATTTTCGCCATAGTCCCCACCATTTTATTGGTTTTTCTTGATTTACTTTATCAACAGTCTCGTTGGTTGGTACCAATGGAGTAAGGCAGCTAAGAAGGGGTATTAGTGACAATTAATAAAATGCATGAGGTTGGGCATGTTGCCCCACCTCTTTTTATGATATACTAGAGTAGTTTTTGAGACTTGTAAAAAATGTTTTTTTTTAGTTCAAATTTAAAAAAGAAAAGGGGAGAACATGGACATCTTTTTGAGGAGCATATCAGGGATTCTCGTCATCCTGGGCATGATTTTAGTGGGCTTTATCATTGGTGAAAAAGGCTGGTTCGATGACAAGTCGCGTGGCCTACTCGCTAAATTGGTCACTCAAGTTGCTCTTCCCTGCTATATGCTCTACACCATTACGCAACGCTTCACAGCAGCAGATCTACTTAAAATGTTGCCAGCCTTGCGATTTCCTGCCCTGTCTATGGTTATTTTACTTGGCATCGCGACAGGGGTAGCAAGGATCTTTGCAGTAAGACAGGACCGTCGTGGCCTCTTTATTTCCATGTTTTTTAACTCCAATACCATCTTCGTGGGACTCCCCATTAACCAAGCCCTCTTTGGAGATGCCAGTATTCCCTATGTTTTGATCTATTACATGTGTAATACGACCTTTTTCTGGACTTTGGGAACTTATCTCATTCAGCGAGATGGTGAGGGAGAAGCTCAGTTTGATCTCAAAACCAGTCTGAAAAAAGTCTTTTCTCCGCCCCTTATGGGCTTTCTCTTGGGACTAGTCTTGGTGATGCTACAGATCAAGTTGCCAGCTTTTCTAGCCAGTGATTTACAGTACCTGGGCAATTTAACAACCCCCTTATCCATGATATTCATCGGTTTGTCAGTGTCTCATGTAGGTGTGAAGCAGTTGGTTCTGGGAAAAGAGCAACTATTGATTCTACTAGGTCGCTTTCTGGTTGCCCCTCTCTTGATGGCCTCCATCGTCTACTGGGTGCCTCTTCCAAGTTTGATGAAGCAGGTCTTTATCATCCAGTCCGCTATGCCTGTGATGACCAATGCGCCAGTTGTTGCCAGACTCTATGGAGCTGATAGTGACTATGCAGCCGTCATGGTGACAGAAACGACCCTTGCAACCATGGTGGTGATTCCTATTCTCATGCTGTTGATGGCATAATAAATAGAAACTACAAAAGCTCAAGTTTTTTGAAAACCTGAGCTTTTCTTATATGAGAGCTAATAAAATTGTAATCACCAGAGCGATGCCCATCCGAATCAGGTGGTGGACTGGGTGGAAGTTTCCTTTGTGTTTTCCATTCCAATAGGCTCCGTAGCAAATCAAACCACATCCGATCAGCCAAAGGGCTAGAGAGACAATCGGTAAAAAGAAGTAGAGGATGAGAGATAAGGTCGCAAGGCTACTTCCGATGAGGAGAAATGTATTTCCTAAAGTGTGATTTCCCTTTTTAAATTCTGAAAGGGAGGCCAATAAGTGAAGAAGAACAAAAGCAAGGGCAAAGAAGGCTGTAAAAAAGCCGAGAAGAATGGGGAAGAACATAGGGTTTCCTTTCTAAGATATGATTGCCTGAGTACTATTTTTTATGACTGATTTTATGAAGAATCATAAATGATACTACAAGATTTAAAATAATAACCAATAAGGTAAAAAGAGAGTAACCATAAAGTTTAATTGGAAATTCATTTTTGAGATTGCAAAGAGCAAACAAACTTGTTAAAATGCCCGTTAACAACCCAGGCACATATTTTCGAATAACGACTGTCTGAATCAGATGTCCGAACACATGGTAGATATAAGCGATTATGATGCTTGCGTAAATGCTATAGTTATTAAACTGGTAACTAAGATATAGCGACGTCATTAGGATGAGAAATTGTTCCAAGACAATAAAGTTGAAAGCAAAAGGAGTGTAATAAGTTAGGATTCGATTGTTTGGATACTGGATTGATATTTTTTTGACAAAGGATGGCATCCAAACGATTTCTTCGAGTTCGTGAAGCATGAAGAGTGATGGAAATAGAAAGTAAAATTGCACGCTGGTCATTGAAAATACTCCCTTCTAGTTCGAGCCCACTTTTAGAATCTCCAAATAAAATTGGATGACTTCTTGTTCGGTGTAGGACTTGCCTTTTTTCAACCACCAGCTGAGGGTTTCGATGAAATGGCTGACGACCAGGTGTTTGAGATAGGAGTGGGGAATGTTAGGGTACGATTGGATGAGTTCGTCGGCTACCATTGGGTAGACATCGTGTTCTAGTTCTTTTCGCAGTTGCCGGATGAAATAATCGTTTTTAGAGAGCAAGAGACTGGTCACATGATCTTGATTTTTCTTGAAATGCTGGAAGATATGGGCCAGATAGTCTTGTGGTGAGAGGTGTTCAGCACGCTCAAAGAGATGGTGAAAGAGTTTTTGACAGAGTTCATCTAGCAATAATTCCTTGCTCTCGTAATGGCTGTAAAAGGTCGAGCGCCCCACATCAGCAAGGTCTATAATTTCCTGAACGGTGATGGCCTCGTAGTCTTTTTGGTTGAGTAAGTGTAAGAAAGCTTGATAGATAGCTTTTCGAGTTTTGGTGATGCGACGATCCTGAGTATTCATATGGACAATTTGAACAAATTGTTCAGTAACGTACACCCTAAACAGTTTGCTCCTATCCTTTCTGTTGATAGTAGTGGATAATAGATAATGAAGGGAAGAGATAGTAGTCTCATCTCTCAGAAAATCTATAGAAATAAATGTTTGACGCAGTAGCTGATTGGTCTCTTTTTCGCTCTTTAACTCCACTCCAAAGAGTACCTAATCAGCCTTGCGGGGGTGGGAATACGAATAAATTTTTATAAAAATTTATTCTGTCCCACTCCCATTATAACAAAGGATTTAGGATTATGAAGACAAAACATGCGGTCTGGATCGCTTTTTTCTTGAATTTGAGTTATGCCATTGTTGAGTTTATTGCAGGAGGGATTTTTGGATCCAGTGCAGTCCTTGCGGATTCGGTCCATGACTTGGGGGATGCAATCGCTATTGGGATCTCCGCCTTTTTGGAGAGTATTTCCAATCGTGAAGAAGACAGCCACTATACCTTGGGCTACAAGCGCTTTAGCCTTTTAGGGGCCATGGTAACAGCTGTGATTCTCATGACAGGGTCCGTTCTGGTTATTTTGGAAAATATAACGAAATTGGTTCACCCACAACCTGTCAACGATGAGGGCATTCTCTGGCTTGGAATCATAGCCGTCAGCATCAATGTGCTAGCGAGTCTCGTCATTCGCAAAGGGCAAACCAAGAACGAATCCATTCTCAGCCTGCACTTTCTGGAAGATACCTTAGGTTGGGTGGCTGTCATCTTAATGGCCATTGTTCTCCGATTTACCGACTGGTATATCCTGGATCCGCTCTTATCTCTTGCCATTTCCATCTTTATTCTGTCAAAAGCCATTCCACGTTTTTGGAGCACGCTCAGGATTTTCCTGGATGCCGTGCCAGAAGGAGTAGATATCCAGCAAGTCAAGAGTGATTTGGAACAGTTGGACCATGTGGCTAGTATCAATCAGCTTAATCTCTGGACCATGGATGGGCTGGAAAAGAACGCCATTGTCCATGTTTGTCTAGAGCATGTCAACCACATGGAGGTTTGTAAAGAAGCGATTCGTACCTTGCTCAAAGATTGTGGCTTTCAAAACGTCACCATTGAGGTAGATGAAGACTTGGCAACCCACCGAGCTCACAAGAGAAATATCGAAGACCTGGAAACTGATCAAGGTCATGGGCATGATCATCACCACCATTAATGACGACTTGGTATGAGCAGAAGCTCGATAAAAAGTGTATACTATAGATAAGTAAGCAATAGAAAGTAGGTCGTCCCTATGAAGAAAACAGTCTATACAGAAGCTGGGCAAGTGGGCCTTGTAGAAGTGGAACGTCCACAGATCGAAGCGCCAGATGATGTCATTCTCCGTATCGTTCGCACCTGTGTCTGTGGATCCGATCTATGGAGCTACCGTAATCCAGATATTGAAGCGGGGCACCAAAATAGTGGCCACGAAGCCATTGGGATTGTCGAAGAAATCGGTGAGGCCATTACAACGGTCAAACCGGGAGATTTTGTCATCGCACCTTTCACCCATGGCTGTGGAGAGTGTGATGCCTGTCGTGCTGGCTACGATGGGACTTGTGACCGTCATATCGGCACCAACTGGTCTGATGGAGTGCAAGCGGAGTACATCCGTTTCCACTTTGCTAATTGGGCCCTTGTCAAGATTCCTGGGCAACCATCAGATTATACAGAAGCCATGCTCAAATCCTTCTTGACGTTAGCAGATGTCATGTCGACGGGCTATCATGCGGCGCGTGTAGCAGATGTGCAAAAAGGTGACAAAGTCGTGGTCATTGGGGACGGTGCCGTTGGTCAATGTGCAGTGATCGCAGCTAAGATGCGTGGTGCGTCTCAAATCGTCCTTATGAGTCGCCACGAAGACCGTCAACAGATGGCCTTGGAGTCAGGCGCGACAGCGGTTGTGGCTGAGCGTGGTGAAGAAGGGATTGCCAAGGTTCGTGAAATCCTCGGAGGAGGAGCAGATGCGGCCCTTGAATGTGTCGGTACCGCGGCAGCTGTCGATCAAGCCCTTGGGGTCCTTCACAATGGTGGACGTATGGGATTTGTCGGTGTGCCACACTACAATAACCGTGCCCTTGGTTCGACCTTCGCCCAAAATATCTCAGTGGCAGGTGGAGCAGCCTCAGTTACTACTTATGATAAACAAGTTTTGTTAAAAGCAGTTCTTGACGGTGATATTAATCCGGGTCGTGTCTTTACTTCAAGCTATAAACTGGAAGATATCGACCAAGCTTATAAGGACATGGATGAACGTAAGACTATTAAGGCTATGATTGTACTTGACTAACAAAAAATTCTAGTAGAGGATGTCTACTAGAATTTTTTTGTAGTGAAATCAGTTTTATTTCAAATCCGACATCACTTGTTTCTTGGTGAAGGTGCGCTCTTGTTTGTTAGCTAGAGCCTTGATGCGAGCATCTAGGAGAATGGCGCGACCTTCGACACTTCGGGTATAGACGAGGTCATACTTGCCTATACTCTTTCGGATTTGCGCGACAAAGGCTTGGGCATCCTCTTTCCGTTTGTCAAAGAGGCTTGGTACAGCGAAATATTCTGTTTGATCGGATACCTTTTCCTGTGCTTTCAAGATATAGCGCTGATTTTCAATCGGTGCGAAGAATTCGATTATGGTTTGCGAGAAGAGTTCCTTCTCCCGCATGGTTCCGCCCTTCAAATAAATCAGCGTGTTGATGGCATCCTTTCTGTCTCGTACGACTTGGATACGGGTCTCCTGGGTTTGAATATGCCCAGAGAGGAGCAAGGCTTGGTGAATAGCTTGTCCAAAGACCTCTAACCGTTTATAAGGGCTCTTATAGAGATAGTAGCGGAGCCAGGCAAGGAGAGCGAGAACAGCTAAAACGAATAGAAGAATTAGAGACGCTTTATTCCCTCCTCCTCTATGTGAATAGTAAAAAAGGTTGGCGAAAGCATCGGTCAAAGTGGCGGCCGTCAGCCAACGAGCCAGCTTTCTGGCATCGAAGAATAGGGCCAGAGGCAGGAAGTGTTTATCCACTTGGACCTCATTTGCAATCTCCATATTCTCCAGAATAGGCAGGGCTTTTTGCCAGCCGTCTCGGAGTTCTTGACGATGGGTGGAGCGCTCTAAGGTCTCTTCATTGAGTTTTTGTAACTGTTTTTTGGTATAGCGAATATTGTCAAAGGCTAGGCGTTCGATACCGGATTCGATGAAGGGCTCCTTGTAATGAAGGCCTAAAAATTGCTTCATCCGTCTTTCTAAGAGCTCCAAATCAGGACTGTATTCTTTCAACTGATCAGTGATGGCTTCGATCTCTTCCTTTTCAAGATCGGACTTTTCATACCATTTCTTTAGGGAAAGGTTGATAGAGACTAGATGCCAGATGTTACTGGTCTTGTCTGGATCCTCAGGCCACACTCGGATGGCACGACCCCGCATTTGGTTACTGAGCATAAAACTGCCGACAAAGCTCGCTAGGATCAGGGAATTGACGCAAGGAGCATCCCAGCCTTCCCCTAGAAGTGACTTGGTTCCAATGACGACTTGGATGAGCCCTTCTTGAAAGAGCTGGGTCACGGCTGTCACCAAATCATGCTGAGAACCAACCAAGCGAACCTTGAGAAAGTCATCAGGAGATAATTGGCCGACACTTTGGTAAGTCAGTCGATTCCCTCCTAGAAGCTCTTCTAGTCTTGACTTAGCGACCGTCGGAATGATGACGATGCTACCGGTCAAAACAGCGATGGCAGGAGGAGTTGCTTGCTCTAAGCTTTCCCTGCGAATGGATTCGAAATAAGAGAGAACTCCCAATTGAGTAAATTGGGCGTCCTTATCCCCGAGATGAACTTCAAAGTCTTGGCGGATATAGTCTGTTAGGACCAGTTGGCGCAGTTGATTTCCAAGCGCCTGGTATTCCGCCTTGAAAATCTCACGAACGGCATTGAGTTTTCCGAGGGATTGGTTGAGCAGAAGGTCTTGTTTTTTGTTGCGGACAAGTTTAACTTGTTTTCGATCGATCAAGCTGGCTGCTTTTAGTTCATGGAGGACTTGCTTCTCGTATTCCTCAGGTAGATTGTACCAGTGAGGCACTTGAAAGAGCAGACCTTGCAGGAGAATTTCAAGCCAGTCCAGGGTGAAAGTAGGTAGTTTCTTGGCTCCTAAAAGGTCCTGGAAACGTTTGGGAAAGGCGATTCCCTTGCTTCGAAGAAAGATCAAGGTAGCAGAGAGATACTTGGGCTCATTGAGTAGCTCATCATCACTGATCTGACCAGATAAGGCCTGGCAGGTTTGGAGGTATTGGCAAAAGAGAGGATCTGAAGTCAGTTGCTGCAAGAGAGCATTCTTTTGTTGGCTAAAAGCATCCAACTGCTCTTGCTCTTCCTTGGTTGGAAAGGCAAAGTAGACATAGTCTTGGTGAGGACAAAGGGTGTCTTCCTTGACCAATTCGGGAACCGTAATTTCCTCATCGATCTCACCACACATGCGGATATAGCGATCCCAAAGGGCAGGGTCTCCTTCATAGGGAGGGGTAGCGGTGAGGGAGATCATCTTTAAGTCAGGGAAGGCTTGACGAAAGGCTTCCAAACTCTTCCACCATTCATTGCGCAAGTGGTGACACTCATCTAAACAAAGGGTCCCGAGTGAGATGTCTTTGAAAGTAGTAAAGATATCAAAGCCTTTGAAATCAAATGTTTCAATCTCTGCCTGGTCATCGGTATCCTCAGCTTGCGATTGACCGACGACTTGGTTCATGGCACTGTGTAGAGCCTGATAGGTAGCCACTGTAATTAGCTTAGGATGTTTGAGGTCCTGAGAGATCAGTTGCTCTGCCTGGCTTTCATCTTTCAAGAATGCTTGGATAATCCGGTCCACCCATTGTTGACGAATGGTGACCGTAGGAGCTAAGATCAGGGTTGGCTGGCCGAAGCGTCTGATAAATTCGATTCCCAGGGTTGTTTTTCCAGAGCCAGGCGCTGCTACCAAATGCAGATGGCCATCCGCCATAAAAGCGTCACTCTTATCGAGAACGCGTTTTTGATAGCGTCTCCATTGGCCTGTAAAGGCTAGTTCTTGTAACATTGGTTTCCTCCCTTGTACTGTCCCCATTATATCATAGCGGAGGACAAGAATTTCTTGGTAGAAGTTGAAGATTTCCGCTTTCTAATGAAAATAGCAAAGGGGAAATTTTGAGTGATAAAAAGCCCAATCAACGGATTAGGCTTTTCATGTTAGTCTTTCTTTGTTTTACGAGAGAGGCCAAAGGCAGCACCCATGCTAAGAAGACCAAGACCTAGAGTCGTCAAAGCAATTGAGGTCTTGCTTCCTGTATTTGGAAGGCTTGCTTCTTTTTGAGGAAGAGCTGCTGGTGCGATATAAACTTCCGTTTTCACAGGCTCGTTTTTAGCCGGTGTGAATACGGTCGGTTTCGCAGGGGTTACAACAGCCGGTTTTTGAGGAGTAGGAGTCGGTGTTGCAGGCGTTTGGATGCTAGGTGTTTGTGGTTTTGCTTTCGCCACACGATGAGTTTTTGAGATCAACTCATACTTGTCTGTTTGTACCTTGAAGACACGACCTTTTTGGACGGTTTCAACGACTTTATTGGCAAATTGAACGTTCAACAAGTTAGCAAAGTTTTTGTCGATATCTAGGTAGAGACCATTTGTTCCATTGACCAATGGATCAAAGTCTTTTTTTTCACGTGTTTCACCAACCACTGTCAAAGAGATACCAGCATCTTGAAGGGCTTTCAGTGTCGCTTCTTTTGTTGGTGTATCCTTTGTAAGATCAATGTCCTCATCTGTAATCAAGAAAGCAAAGCGATGGTTGTTTGCCCCAGTCCCCCAGTTGTAGTCTCCTGAAGTAGCGATATGATGCAATGGAACAGTAGCATTTTCATAGTAGCCATCAGTTTTGATGGTTTTCAGGGCGGAAATGAAGCTTTCTGGATCACTTGTGAACTTCGATCCATTGAAATCATGGTATTTAACTTCACTAGCTCTTTCGTATTCAGCTAATCCTAAACGGGCTTGAATTTTCTTAGCAGATAGATTGCGAACAAAGGACTCGATATTCTTCATTGTATCATTGATATGTGAATCCATCGAAGTTGATTTATCGATGACAAAGACGATGTCTGATGTTCCTTGGACTTCTTTTTTGTTGACGACATCGGCTTCTTTTGTCACTTCGACTACAGTTGTTTTGTTGACTGTTTCAGTTGTTGTCTCAGTGTAGTCAGCTGTTTCTTTGGTTGATGTAGCTGTCTTGGTAGAAGAGACTGGTTTTGAAGTGCCAACAGGTGTGTCTTGATCGGCTAAGCTAGTCGTTTTGATGGTTGCTGTTGAGGTAGTGGTGGTGTCTGCACCGTCTGTTTTAGCAGATGGGCCAGTTTTTTTGACGTCCACAGCGATGACATCTCCAGTTTTTGCTTTATCAGCAGGAACAACTGGTGTATTGGCTTTGGCGTTGATTTCTTCTGTTGCAGCAGTGATAGGTGATTTTGTTGCTGTAGTAGCTGCAGGAGCAACTTGGGTTGTTGCAGGTGCAACGTCATCAGCAGAAGCAATAGTCGTTCCTGTGAAGACCGTTCCTAAAACAACGGAAGCTAAAGTTAAAGTTTGTTTACGTGAAATAGTATATTTTTTCAAAATACGTCCCCTTTTTAATAAACTTTTTTCTATCATACAGGTTTTTGAAAAACTTGTCAACGGTATAATAATCAAGGGTTTTGCCGACTTTTATATCCCTAATTATTGATAAAAAACCGAACAAGAAAAATATTCACAAAATAATTTAAATATACAAAGTACGCAAAATAAAATAGGATTCCCACAAATTTGCAGGAATCCTTATTTTATCGGCATTTCTACTATATTTTTTAGTCGTAAAAAATACTAGCTAGTCACTTTATTTATGTTTCTGCATTAGCACTAAGAACAAGGACTACGACTAGTTTAGTAATTTTTCAAAGAATTGGATGACCTCCGGTTTGAGATTACTTTCCTTCGGTTCAACTAGTGAAACGAAAAAACTAATCCGTTCATTTTCTGACATCGGAATCGCGATCAGTTCTTCTTCACCATCTGTTAGTACAAGATCTGCTAGTAAGCTAATTCCAACTTGTTTCCGAAGGAGTTGTTTTAGAAGATGAATATCATCCGTCTGAAAGAAGGGCGTAGCCTCATGGTGATAGCGCTCATTCAACTGTTCAAAGGCTTTTAAATGAACAAAGTGCTCATCTGGAATGATAAAATCTTCATCGATGACGTCTGAAAATTGTAATACTTTTTTGGAGGCTAGTGGATGGTTGTGATGAAGGATATAGAAGAGATCTCGTTTGGCCATTTCTCTTACCTGGAAGCGATGATCTTTAATCGGTTCTAAACTCCCTAAAAAACTAGCATCTAGTTCTCCTTTGGAAAGCATTTCTAAAAGTTCAACAGACCCTTCTTGGACAGGATGGATACTTTGAAGAGCTGCAACATTACTGATAAAGGCAGGTTGTTTTCGGACAAGATAGTCAATGATGATTGGTGGGAAACCAATCGTATTGAATTGAGAGAGACTCCGGAGGATCTCTTTTTTGGCCCCTTGAATCTCAGGTAAGACCTTTTGAATATGTCGTAGCAAGATTTCTCCTTGGGGCGTCAATTTGAAAGTACGGTGAGAAGGATCGTGCGCAATTAATGGGCAGTGAAATTCCTTTTCTAGTCGTTTAATCGCATAGGAAACGGATGGTTGACTGATCCCGTGTTTTTGGGCAACCCCAGTAAAGGATTGCTGTTGACTAAGATCAAGAAAATAATAAAAGTCCTTAAGATTCATTGGGCTCCCTCTTCTAAATAGACAGACATGGATAAGCAAAAATTATCCGTGATAGCTAATTTGACTATATGATTTTTTGTTTGTTACAATCTGAGGTGAGTCAGAGGACCATTAAAGGCTATCTAAAAGATCTTCAAAAATCGTTAGGATCTTCTCCCTTTTTCCAACTGGAAGTTGCTTAATTTTCATATTTACTCTCTTAAGTGAAAGATTGTCGTTAGGATCTGAAGATGATTCAAGTGAATTAAAATTGAAGAATTCTTCAGGCGTTAACTCAAGAGCAGAAATGACTTTTTCAAGACTGTGAATGGTCAGATTCACGTTTTGATTTTCCAATTGATTGATGTATTTTAATCCAAGATCTGCCCGTTCCGATAGCTCCTCTTGACTCATGTTTTGTTTTTTTCGCAAATATTTGACCTTTTGCGCTATATACCGTTGTAAATAATGTTTTGTTTTCATGTAACCAGAATACAAGTTTTAAATGACAAAAATAACACCTTAAACAAAACAAAGTATCTTATAACAAACATATTTTGGATTTATTATCTATGGCTTTTATAGGTATTGATCATCATAAGTAGAAAAAAGAATACCTGAAAACAGTGGATCTTTTGATGAGAATAACCTTCTAAAAGGTGGAAAGGAACAGGCTTTTTTAAGAGATGACTATGACGATCTAGGAAGTGATGGATAAGCCTATTATTTTGTTATCTTTTGAAATCGCATCATTTTCGGTTGTATCGCCTGAACTTTCATTGACTGATTTATTCATATTGTATCATATAGATAACAAAGTGTCATTTAAAGAAAAAGTGTTATAATAGAATAAACTAAATAAGGAGGTCACATGATGACTGCACATGATATTTTAAACAACCCTTTCCTCAATAAAGGAACTGCCTTTACTTTAGAGGAACGTAAGCAACTAGGTCTCATTGGCCTCCTGCCACCTTACGTCCAAACTATTGAAGAACAAGCAGCGCAAACTTATGCGCAAATGCAAACAAAGGTTAATGATTTGGAAAAACGTTTGTTCCTAATGGAAATTTTTAATACAAATCGTACTCTATTTTACTACCTATTTGCTCAACATTTGGAAGAGTTTAATCCAATTGTCTATGATCCAACTATTGCTGATACCATTGAAGGGTATAGCGATCTCTTTGTAGATCCACAATATGCCGCATATCTTGATATCAATCATCCTGAAAATATCGAAGCAACTTTGAAAAATGCAGCAGGGGACCGTGAAATTCGTCTTATTGTTGTGACAGATGCAGAAGGTATTCTCGGTATTGGTGACTGGGGTACAAATGGTGTTGATATTTCTGTTGGGAAATTGATGGTCTATACTGGAGCTGCAGGAATCGATCCTTCAACGGTGCTTCCTTTGGTCATTGATGCAGGTACCAACCGTGAAGAATTGCGTAACAATCCTAATTACTTAGGAAATCGTCACGAACGTGTGCGTGGAGATCGTTATTATGATTTTATCGATCAATTTGTTCAAACTGCAGAACGCCTCTTCCCTAAACTCTATCTGCACTGGGAAGATTTTGGTCGCTTAAATGCTGCTAACATCCTTGAAAAATACCGGAAGCAAATCCCAACCTTTAACGATGATATCCAAGGAACTGGTATTGTTACCCTAGGTGGGATCTTTGGGGCATTGGATATTACAGGTGAAAAATTAACGGATCAAGTTTATCTCTGCTATGGTGGTGGGACTGCTGGTGCAGGGATTGCTTCTCGTGTCCTTCGTGAAATGGTTAGTGAAGGTCTACCTGAAGAAGAAGCTTATAAACGCTTCTTTATGGTCGACAAACAAGGTCTCCTTTTTGATGATATGGATGACTTAACGCCGCAACAAAAACCATTTGCTAAGAAACGTTCTGATTTTGCCAATGCAGATCAGTTGACGGACCTTCTTGAAGTAGTGAAGACGGTTAAACCAACCATTCTTGTGGGAACTTCAACTCAGCCGAATACTTTCACAAAAGAAATTGTAGAAGCTATGTGTGAAAACACTGAACGTCCTATCATTTTCCCATTGTCAAACCCGACCAAACTAGCTGAGGCAAGTGCCAAAGATTTGATCGAATGGTCAGACGGAAAAGCATTTGTTGCAACAGGAATTCCAGCTGGTACAGTTTCCTATAAAGGTGTGGACTACGTGATTGGTCAAGCGAATAATGCCCTGATTTACCCAGGTCTTGGACTTGGTATGCTGGCTTCTGAAGCGAGTCTTTTGACGGATGAAATGATTGGAGCAGCCGCACATTCATTGAGTGGGATTGTCAATCCAGGCGAACCAGGAGCACCAGTCTTACCTCCATTCAAGTATGTAGCTGATGTTTCTATCAAAGTAGCAGAAGCAGTTGCTAAAAAAGCGCAAGAACAAGGTCTTGCGCGTGCTCAAGAAACAGATATGGCTAAAGCGGTACGTGATTTGAAATGGTATCCAGAATATAAATAAGTAAATTTAATGGAGGTGTACGAGTGCGACTGGATGCCTTGTACACCTTTTCTTGTATGTCCTGTTAGATAGAAAGGGAGACTATGGAAATCTTTTTAACGTCAATTCAGAGTATTGTACCCATTATCGTCATCATCATTCTTGGTTATTTCTTGCAAGTCCGAGGTTGGTTTCAAGAGAGTTTTGGAAATGACTTATCTAAACTGATTATGAACGTGGCCATGCCTGTTGCAATTTTTACCTCTGTTCTTAAATATTTAACTTTAGATAAATTGATTAGCTTGTCTGGCGGTTTGTTGTATACGTTTATCGCCTTCATTCTTGGTTACCTAGCGGCCTTTATCGCAGTGAAAGTTTTTAAAGTGCGCCCAGGTCGTCGAGGAACCATGATTAATACCTTTGTTAATGCTAATACCATATTTATTGGTTTGCCTTTAAATATCGCTCTGTTTGGAAATCAAGCCCTTCCTTACTTCTTGGTTTATTATATTACAAATACAGTATCTACTTGGACATTAGGTGTCTATCTGATGACTTCTGATAGTAAAGAAGGGGCTTCAAAACAGGCTCAAAAATTTAATTGGAAGAAGCTTTTCCCAGCTCCTTTATTAGGTTTTCTCGTAGCCCTCGTCTTTTTGGTGTTGCGTATTCCTGTTCCAAGTTTTGCAGAAAGCACCTTGACTTATATTGGTAGTTTAACAACGCCCTTATCTCTTGTCTATATCGGTATCGTCCTAGCTAAGGCAGGCCTTAAGACGATTCGCTTTGATAAAGATACCATTATCACACTGGTTGGTCGTTTTATTCTTGCACCTGTCATCATGCTCTTGGTTCTGAAGTTCTTCTCTCCAAATATGGTGGCACCAGAATTTAGAACCTTTATGATTCAATCAGCAACACCAGCTTTGGCAGTTCTTCCTATTCTTGCCAATCAAGGTAAAGGCGATGTTGAGTTTTCAACGAATGTGGTCACTCTCAGCACAGTCTTATTTGTGATTGTGGTTCCAATTCTGCAGACATTGTTGGGATAGCATTTATATGAAAATGATGTAGTTTTAGTGCTATACATTCGTCAAAAAGGACGTCGGATATTATACTCGACGTCCTTTTTAAACGGATGACTAGATCAACACATAGGTTTCAACCGCATGCCCAGCCCCGTTTTCATTGTTGGTCTTTGTCACGACTGCTGCTCCCTCTTTCACTTCTTGTGGAGCGTTGCCCATAGCGACACCGATGCCTGCTTTTTTGAGCATAGGAAGGTCATTGAAGTTGTCCCCCATGGTGAGGACTTCTTCTAAGCTCAAGTGGTAGTGATTAGCGAGCTCAACCAGAGCATCCTCTTTAGAGACGTGCTTAGCGGTAACTTCTAGGTAGTTGGCTTTGGAGAGATAAAAGGCGGTAGAAGGGAAGTCGTCGGCAGAAATAGCACGATAGAGGGCTTGGATCTCTTCTGGTTCTCCAATTAAGAGCAATTTGTGGAGGGGCTTTGTCGTATCCAGCAAAGGATCCAATAGGGGGAGAATATGAGGTTTTTCCCCTGTAATCCGGGCTTCCTCTTGGCTCCATTGGTCGAGATGATCGGTCATCCAGTCTTTTCCACTATAGAGGTTGATCGAAACTTGAGGGAAGTGTTGGTTGGCCCAATCAATAAATTGACGGGCTTCAATCTTGTCTAAGGGATGCTCAAACAGAACCTGCTCTCCTTTTTGGATTAAGGCTCCATTGTAGCAGGCCATAGGACAGTCCTCTATGCCGAGCTCTTTGGCAATAGGAGCCATCCCTTTTGGAGAGCGAGCAGAGGCCAGCACGAAAGGAATGGTTTCGCGCTTTAAATCCGGGATCAATGATGCCAACTCTGGATCGATCTGATGGTGATCATTTAAAATAGTGCCATCGATATCGCTAATGATGAGACGAATGTGAGACATAAACTTACCTCCTAGTAGAGAATAGTGGTTTCGTTGCCGACTTGTTTAAGGATGTCAGGGCTTGGTTTTTGGTCAGTGATCCAATAGTCAAATTGTTTGAGACGAGCAAGATAATAGTTTCCATTTTTCGTCCATTTAGAAGTTTCTGCCACAAGGATCTTGGTGCGAGATCGTTCAAAGACGAGGGATTTGACTGCAACGTCTTCAGCATCCTCAAAGGTGACTTCACCATTGGCTAAGCTACTCGCTCCAAAAAAAGCGAGATCAAAGCGAAGATTGTCCAGTATTTGTGCTTGATTCGCGTCATAGTAAAAGCGGTTTTTAGGGTAGAATTTTCCTCCTAAAAGATGAAAGTCAACCTGGGAATGGCTACTGAGCTGGATGGCATTGTCAAGGGAATGCGAATAGACTGTGACTTCCTTGTTAAGCAAGCCAGCAAGCAGGGTCATCGAGGTGGAAACGTCGAGAAAGATCACTTGTCCATCTTGGATCAATTGCAGGGCCTTTTGAGCCATGGTAGTCTTTTCCTTGTTAGCCTTTTGACTACGGTCTAGATAAGAAGGGCCAGGTTCTTTGTTTAAGGGAAGGAGCCCACCGTGGGTCCTGCGGACCAGCTGGCGTTGGCTAAGGAGAGCGAAGTCTCGACGGATGGTATCTTTTGAGACCTTGAAATAGTCGACCATTTCTTTAGCCGATAGCTGTTTTCGCTCTTCTAAGAGTTCTAATATTTTTTCGAGTCGTTGTTCCTGATACATGAGATCGCTCCTTGTTTCTGTTCTTGCCTATATTCTACATCATTTATTAAGTTAATGCAAGTGTTTTTAATTATCTTTAAGTATTTATGATCGTTTTTCTTGTAAAGCCTTATTCTGACGTTTGTTTTAAAGGGGAAATTCTGCTATAATATGTCAAAATAACGTGGAGGTTTCCTTATGGCCAGTGAATATGAAAAAATGATTGCGGGTGACTATTATAGACCTGCGGACCCTGAATTACGGGCTTTGGCAAAAGCCTCTCGGGAGAAACAAGAAGCTTTTAACCAAGAGGTGGATCCTAAAAAAGGGGCAGCTATCATCAAAGAGTGGTTTGGTTCAACCGGTGAAAACCTCTATCTTAATCGACAGGTTCTTGTAGATTATGGGGTCAATATCCATCTGGGAGAAAATTTCTATGCCAATTACAATTTGACCATGTTGGATATCTGTCCCATTACGATTGGAAAGAATGCCATGATTGGTCCCAATTGCCAATTTTTGACACCCTTGCACCCACTGGATCCAGACGAGCGCAATTCTGGTCTCGAGTACGGAGCTCCGATTACGATTGGGGACAATTTCTGGGCAGGAGGAGGGGTCACCATTCTCCCTGGTGTCACGCTGGGTGACAATGTGGTCGCTGGCGCAGGAGCAGTGGTCACAAAATCCTTTGGAGACAATGTGGTCCTTGCAGGAAATCCAGCCCGTGTCATCAAAGAAATACCCGTCAAAAAGGAGAAACGATGATCCATAAACATGAAATTCCTATTTTAGAGTTTGATGACAACCCGCAGGCAGTCATTATGCCGACCCATGAGGGACTTGATCTGCACCTACCTGAAAAATGTGTGTATGCTTTCCTGGAGGATGAGATTGAGCGCTTTGCCAAAGCTGTCGGAGCCAAACAAGTAGCTAGCTTTGTCTCAGCTACCAAGACCTATCCGGTCTATGTCATGGAGCACCAAGGAGAGGAAATCTGCTTGGCCCAAGCGCCAGTTGGATCTGCAGCTGCTGCCCAATTCATGGATTGGTTGATTGGCTATGGGGTGAAGAAGATTATATCGGCAGGTAGCTGTGGGGTCTTGGTGGACATAGAAGAAAATGCCTTCTTGATCCCTACCAAGGCCTTGCGAGATGAGGGAGCTAGTTACCATTATGTAGCGCCTTCCCGTTATATCGAAGTGGACAGTCGTGCACTGACCGCCATTGAAACAGTTCTAAAACAGCAGGCCATTCCTTATCAAGAGGTCATGACCTGGTCGACGGACGGTTTTTATAGAGAAACACCTGACAAGGTGGCCTATCGCATTGAAGAAGGGTGTCGTGTTGTGGAGATGGAGTGTGCCTCACTTGCAGCGGTCGCCCAGCTTCGTGATGCAGTTTGGGGCTTGCTCCTATTTACCGCAGATTCTCTTGCAGACCTGGAAAATTATGACCAGCGTGACTGGGGTGCTGAAGCTTTTGAGAAGGCCCTAGAATTGTGCCTAGAGATGGTTCATCACTTGTAGGTCTTTTCACTTTTTATGATACAATGAAGCTATGTTAGTCAAATTATTTTTTAAACAATGGCAGGCCAAAATTAAAAGCCTGTCTCCGGCAAGGCGAATCTTTCTCAGCTTTGCCTTGGTTATCCTGGTGGGCTCGCTCTTATTGAGTCTGCCTTTTGTCCAGCAAGCGAGCTCAAAAGCAGGCTATATCGACCACCTCTTTACAGCGGTCTCCATGGTCTGTGTGACGGGGCTCTTTACCCAGTCGGTGGCTTCGACCTATAATGGTTTGGGGCAATTGATCTGTATGCTCTTGATCCAGATCGGAGGCCTAGGGATCTTGACCTTTATCGGTCTCTTCTTTATGGAAGGTCGCCAAAAACTTAGTTACAAGGACCGGCAGACCATTCGGGACAGTTTTAGTTTTAGCAATAACCAGAGCTTGGCCCGTTTTGTCCGCTCCATCTTTATTACCACCTTTACCATCGAAGGGGTGGGGGCCTTGCTCCTCATGACCCGCTTTATCCCTCGCTTTGGCTGGGGGCATGGGATCTTTAACTCCATCTTTGTTGCGGTCTCGGCCTTTTGTAATGCGGGCTTTGATAATTTTGGAGGTGATAGTATGATGAGCTTCCAGACCGATTGGTTGGTCAATCTGACCTTGTCTGCTCTGATCATTACTGGGGGCTTGGGCTTCATGGTCTGGTTTGACCTAGCTACCAAGGCCCGTAACCAATCAGGACGACGGACTCTTCGCTTTCATACCAAGGTGGTTCTCTGGTTAACAGCTGCGATTCTCCTCTTTGGGACAGTAACCAGCCTCTTGACCGAGTTTAATAATCCGGCAACGATTGGGTCCCTGCCATTGGGAGAGAAGATCTTGGTCAGCTTTTTCCAAACGGTCAGTATGCGGACGGCTGGCTTTGCCTCACTGGATTATACAGCAGTCCGACCTGTGACACTCTTTGTCTATATCCTCCAGATGTTCCTAGGTGGGGCACCAGGTGGGACAGCAGGAGGGATGAAGATCACCACCTTCTTGGTGCTGATTCTCTTAGCGCGCAAAGAGTTGCTCGGCTTGCCACATACCAACCTGGGTAAGCGCACCATCGCTCCAGACTTGGTCCAACGCTCTTTGGGGACGGCAGTGATTTTCCAGTTGACTTTTCTCCTTGGACTCTTTGGTCTTTGTCTCGTGACTCCGGATGGTCAACGTTTTCTGTACTTGGTCTTTGAGGTGGTATCGGCTTTAGCGACAGTGGGCGTGACGGCTAATGTGACCTCGACCTTAAATGGAGCAGGGCTGGGCATCATCATGCTGCTCATGTTTATTGGGCGGATCGGCCCCTTGACCCTTATGGTCAGCTTGAACAATTACAAGGCCAAAAAGGCAGATGCCTTGCAATATGCCAAGGCAGACATCATTATCGGATAGGAGAGACTTATGGCAAATCGAACCATTGGAATTCTGGGATTAGGGATTTTTGGACAGAGTGTCTTAAAAACCCTGCAGGACCAGGATGTGGATATCATTGCAATTGACGATCATGAAGATGTGATCAACCAGTATGAATCTATGATTACAACTGGGATTGTTGGAGACATTACGGAAATGGACCTCTTGGATGCGGCAGATATTGGGAACTGTGACACAGTCGTCATTGCGACGGGAGAAAACTTGGAATCAAGTGTCCTGGCGGTCATGCACTGTAAGGCACTTGGCGTCGAGCACGTCATTGCCAAGGTCAAGAATGAAGTGACCAAGGAAGTCCTTGAGAAGATTGGAGCTGATTTGGTCATCCTACCAGAGGTAGAAGCGGGGATGTCCCTCGCTAAGATGATCCTCTTCCAACACGGGATTGAAGTCTTCCAGTTGGATGAAGCAGTGGTGGTGGCTGAGTTTACGGTTCCAGCTAGCTGGGTAGGAAAAAGCCTTCAGGACTTGGCTGTCAGAGAGGAGTACCATCTCAATATTATCGGCTATCGAGATGCGGAAGACCAACCGCTTCATATTCAGATTGGTCCCGACTTTATCTGGCCTGAAGGGGTGCGCGTGATGGCAGTGACAGACAACCAATATTTAGATAGAATCCAAGATTTGTTAGACTAATAGTGTAATGGAAACGGCCCAAAGGTCGTTTTTTTCTTCTCTAGGTTAACTCTTCTTTAAGCATTGATTGCTAAAGTAAGAGAAACAAAAATACTTCCATTGTGGGAATAGAAGGATGAAAGATGACATTTTTTAACAGAATACGACCCAAACAGCCCTTAAAAGAGCTCAAATGGTTTGATATTGGCATTGTGACGGTCATTCTCTTTGGGCAATTCATTGTCCGCTCGACCCAGCTGTTTTTAGCCAGTTTTCAGCCAGTCGCGCAGACTGCAGTAGCCACAAGCAGTAGCAATACTGCAAGTGAAGGGGCTGCTTATTCCAGCAATATGACCTTGCAGTTGATCTTGCTGACTCTAGCTCTTCTTTACTTGTTGCTCCGTCGCTTTGATTTTAAACAATTGCCAATCCGCTTCAAGTGGTCCACCTTGATCTGGGTGCCCCTGCTCTTTGCAGCGATGGGACTTTTTGGGGATGTAATCTCAACGGTTTCGGGTGAATACAATTACCTAAGTCCGAGTCTTTGGCCTTTTATCGATCCTATGCAGATCCTCCATAAGTTCATGGCTTTGAGTCCCATGGCGATTGCTTATGGCTTACTCAATGGATTTTATGAAGAATTTTTCTTTTTGGGCTTAATGACTTCGGTAAGTGAGAAGAACAAGTGGAAGGCGCTGGCCTTTTCAACCCTGATCCGCTTTTCCTTCCACACCTATCAAGGGCTTCTCTGGGCCTTTGTGATTGGCGTCATTTATGGACTCTTTTATTACTTCATGTACAAGAAAGTCGTCAAGAATCTCTTGCCATTTTTCCTCATGCATGCCTTGGCAGATATGTTTGGCTCGAGTCTCATGTATCTCTTGATCAATTGGGGGAGTTGATCTTATAAAATTTTAGGAAAGGCTCTGTCAAGTGTTGACAGGCCTTTTTTTGAGTGCTATAGTAAAATCGTAAGCGCTTACTTTGTGAGGCGAAGCAGATGAAAAGAGGGCGAGTCAGATGCCCTATAAAAAGAGGAGGAAAAATAAATGGCAGGACCAGTGATAAAGGGAGAAAACTATCGGATCTCCGTATTAACGGAATCCTTGGTGCGCTTGGAATACTCAGAGGATGGTGTTTTTGAAGATGGTCAGACGCAAGTTGTACAAAATCGAGATTTTGGACCTGTTGCCTGCGAGGTTATAGAGACAGAAGAGGTCCTCGATCTTCATACAGAGCATCTCCACCTCCATTTTGAAAAGGGACCTTTTGCCCCGGATCGGCTTTTTATCGAACTCAAGGGTCAGTATGCAGTCTATGGGAGCCGGTGGCATTATGGAGATCAGCCGGAGACCTTAAAGGGGACCAGTCGGACGCTTGACGAGGTCGATGGGGCTATGGAGTTGCAAGATGGGATCTTGAGCAAGGCCGGTTATGCTCTTTTAGACGATTCCGCTTCCTACTTGTATGATGACGAAAGCGGGTTTAGAGCACGGCCCTATCCAGAAGTGGATTTGTATTTCTTCGGTTATGGGCGCGATTATCTAGGTGCCTTGAAAGATTTTTACCATCTGACAGGACAGCCACCCCTCTTGCCACGTTATGCTCTGGGAAACTGGTGGAGCCGCTATTGGCCTTATACCAGTCAGGAGTATACAGATTTGATGGATCGTTTCAAAGCAGAAGGAGTGCCTCTTGCAGTCAGTGTGATCGATATGGACTGGCACAAGACGGCGATTCCTGCTCGCTTTGGAAGTGGTTGGACTGGCTATAGTTGGAACCGGGATTTGATTCCTGATCCAGCTACCTTCTTAAATGGCCTGCATGAGCGTGGTTTAAAGGTGACCTTAAATGTCCATCCGGCAGATGGAATTCGCGCTTTCGAAGATGCTTATCCCATGGTCGCAAAACGCTTGGGACTGGATGCTGAAAAAGAAGAAGCAGCTAGCTTTGACTTTTATAGTCCAGCCTTTCGCGAAGCTTATTTCGAAGATGTTCACCATCCTTTGGAAGATCAAGGAGTCGACTTTTGGTGGATTGATTGGCAACAGGGAAGTCATGGCAAGATGGATCCCCTTTGGTTGTTAAATCACTATCATTATCTAGACAATTGTCGAAAAGGCCAAGCTGGTCTCATTTTATCACGATATGGGGGTCCCGGCAGCCATCGGTATCCGATCGGTTTTTCAGGGGACACTATTGTAACTTGGGAATCCCTAGCCTTTCAACCCTATTTTACCAGCACAGCTTCCAATATCGGCTACACCTGGTGGAGTCATGATATCGGTGGCCATATGCGGGGCTACTATGATGAAGACTTGGCTCTTCGCTGGTTGCAGTTTGGGGTTTTTAGCCCGATTAATCGACTTCATAGTTCTTGTAATGCCTTTAACAGCAAGGAACCGTGGTTTTACTCGCCTGAGACCTGTCGCTTGATGAAGCAGTATTTGCGCCTGCGCCATGGCCTACTACCTTATCTCTACACCATGAATGTGGCGACACACGAAGAAGGGCTACCTTTGGTTCAACCCCTCTATTACCACTATCCAAATGAAGAAGAGGCTTATGAAGCGAAGAATCAATATTTCTTTGGTAGTGAACTCATGGTGGCACCAATTACCGAAGCGCTGGATCCTGTCTTTCATAGTGCTTCTGTGAGCGTTTGGTTCCCAGACGGCGTTTGGTACGATTTCTTCCATGATTGGAAGTATGAAGGAAGAGGCAAGCTTACGGTCTTTAGGTCCAGCCAGGATATTCCGGTCTTTGCACGTGCAGGAGCCATCATCCCTATGGATGCACAACCACAGACAGGAGTAGACCTTCCAGAAATGCTGGACTGGCATCTCTTCCCAGGTGACAATCGTTCCTTCGTACTCGTCGAAGGAGAAGGAGCTAGCAAGGTTGAAACCCGCCTAACAGTCGATTGGGATGAAAAAAAGATTAGGATGGATCTGTCAGGTGATCTAGCCTTGCTTCCTGAAAAGAGACAGCACCGTTTCTTGCTCCATACCTTTGAGACAGCCCCTATTTTAGTAGACAATCAAAGTCAGGAAATTGCGATGGGTGAGCTGCAATCGCGTCCGATTGCCAAAGAAGATCGGATGTTTGAGCTCTTAAAATCTGCCAACCTGGCCTACGATAGGAAAAATGAATTATTTGCGGCCTGTTCAAGAGCCAAGGATTGGAAACAGTTGATGAAGGTCATCACGCCTTTGGAGGAAGGCTTGCGCCAACGTCTCTTTGAAGTGATTTATTCCAGTGAAGAGAATGAAGACTTGTAAATTCTTGCAATTTCACCCCTATTTTTGTATGATGAAAATGATTTCACAATCATAAAGGAGAAGAAAAAATGGAACAAAAATGGTGGCATAATGCCGTAATTTACCAAGTTTATCCAAAAAGTTTCAAGGATAGTAATGGCGATGGCATAGGGGATCTCAAGGGGATCACGAGCAAGCTAGACTATCTGGAAAAGCTAGGGATTACAGCCATCTGGCTCTCACCAGTCTACAAGAGTCCCATGGATGATAACGGCTATGACATCTCGGATTACGAGGATATTGCCTCCATCTTTGGTACCATGGAAGATATGGAAGAATTGATCGCAGAAGGTCAGAAACGCAAGATCAAAATCATCATGGACTTGGTGGTCAACCATACCTCTGATGAGCATGCTTGGTTTATCGAGGCGCGTGAAAACCCAGACAGTCCAAAGCGAGATTTCTATATTTGGCGCGATGAGCCCAATGGCATTATTTCAGCTTTTAGTGGCTCTGCTTGGGAATTTGATGAAGCTTCAGGTCAATACTACCTGCATAACTTTAGTAAGAAGCAACCAGACCTTAACTGGGAAAATGAGGAGCTTCGTCATCAGATCTATGACATGATGAACTTCTGGATTGAAAAGGGAATTGGTGGCTTCCGTATGGATGTGATCGATATGATCGGTAAGATCCCAGATCAGGAAATCATCAGCAATGGTCCCATGCTCCATCCTTACTTGAAGGAAATGAATCAAGCGACCTTTGGCGATAAGGATCTGCTCACAGTGGGAGAAACTTGGGGAGCAACTCCAGAGATTGCCAAGCAATACTCTAATCCAAAAAATCAGGAATTGTCCATGGTTTTCCAATTTGAACACATCGGCCTTCAATACCAACCGGGTCAACCAAAGTGGCACTACGCTAAGGAATTGGATGTGCCTAAATTGAAGGAAATTTTCACCAAGTGGCAGACGGAATTAGGAGAAGAGGAAGGCTGGAATTCCCTCTTTTGGAACAACCACGATTTGCCACGGATTGTGTCAACTTGGGGGGATGATGGCGACTTCCGTGTTAAATCGGCCAAGGCTTTAGCGATTCTGCTTCACTTGATGAAGGGAACTCCTTATATCTATCAAGGGGAAGAAATCGGAATGACCAATTATCCATTTAAGAGCCTTGAGGACGTAGAAGATATCGAGTCGATCAACTATGCTCATGAAGCCTTAGAAAAAGGGGTTCCGCTCGAAGTGATCATGGATCAAATTCGCCATATTGGTCGGGACAATGCACGGACACCGATGCAGTGGAATGATGAAGCAGAAGCCGGCTTTACGACAGGCCGTCCATGGCTTGCGGTCAACCCAAACTACAAAGAGATCAATGTGGAGGCTGCCCTAGCAGATCCAGACTCTATTTTCTATACCTACCAAGCCCTCATTGCTTTGAGAAAAGAGTATCCTTGGCTTGTGACTGCTGATTATGAATTGGTGGACGCAGCAGACAAGGTTTTTGCCTACAAGCGGGTGGAAGGAGAGCAAGCCTATCTGGTAGTTGTCAATCTCTCCAGTCAAGAGCAAGACTTGCCGCTCGTCAATGGGGTTGAAGAGGTTCTCATTGCCAATACCAAGGTCGAACAAGTCCTCGAATCAGGCAAGTTGGCCCCTTGGGATGCCTTCTGTGTCAAATTAGCCTAATGAAGCAAATGAAAAAATAGAGGAAATTACTTCCTCGTAGAAGAGGCTGGGACAAAAGTCCTAGCCTCTCAATTATTTTTGGATTGTCGAGCAAGACGCAGTGGTTGAGTGGGCTCTACTACGCTGATTTCATCAGCTTTTACAGCCCTACTCAACTGTGCGGAGGTGGGACGACGAAATCAAATTCTAACGAATTACCGATTTCTGTCCCACTCTCTTTACTTTTTAGGGGCTGTTCTTCTAGCAAAATCCGCTCAAAAATGCTTCGGGAGACGCTTGGGCTATAGGAAATATTTATAAGGAGTCCTAGTTTTTGCTTTTAATTTCTGGTCTCAAGGCCCATTAAATCTGTGTTATAGTTTTTGACTATATCAAAATTCGTGTAAAAGCAATTATACAAGACGGCTATCTTCTGATATGATAGTGTCAATTAGAATTTTTGGAGGACACAACATGTCAACTACAATTATCGGTTTCCCACGTTTGGGTGAATTCCGTGAATTAAAATTTACAACTGAAAAATACTTTAGAAAAGAAATCTCAGCAGACGAGCTCTTGGCAGCTGCTAAAGACTTGCGTGCAAAACACTGGAACATCGTTAAAGAACAAGGCATCTCAGAGATTCCTTCAAATGACTTTTCACACTACGACAATTTCCTTGATGCAGCCTTCCTGTTCAACGTCGTGCCTGCATCTGTTCAAAACTTGGATTTGACAGACCTTGAACAATACTTCGCTTTGGCGCGTGGTTACCAAGGTGAAAAAGGGGATGTCCGTGCCCTTCCAATGAAAAAATGGTTCAACACCAACTACCATTACATCGTTCCTAAATTTGAAAAAACAACAGAAGTGAAATTGGCTGGTCACAAGATTTTTGATGAGTACCAAGAAGCCAAAGAATTGGGTCTTGATACTCGTCCAGTAGTGGTTGGACCATTCACTTTCCTTCAATTATCTGACTTTGAAGATGGTGTGAAAGCTGAAGACTTCGTAGACAGCTTGGTTGCTGCTTACCAAGAAGTCTTTGCCAAATTGGCTGAGCTTGGTGCGACTCGTATTCAACTCGATGAGCCAGCTCTTGTCAAAGATTTGTCAGCTGAAGAAAAAGCTCTCTTCTTGAACCTCTACAACAAACTCTTGGCTGACAAGAAAGGTCTTGAAGTCTTGATCCAAACTTACTTTGGTGATGTTCGTGATGTCTACAATGACCTTGTGAACTTGCCAGTAGATGGTATCGGTCTTGACTTTGTTGAAGGGAAGAAAACACTTGAATTGGTGAAAGGTGGCTTCCCAGCTGATAAGACCCTTTATGCTGGTATTGTGAATGGGAAAAACATCTGGCGCAACAACTATGAAAAGAGCTTAGAAATCTTGGATCAAGTTCCAGCTGAAAAGGTTGTCTTGACGACTTCTTGCTCCCTTCTTCATGTGCCATTTACAACTGCTAATGAAGAATTTGAACCAGCTATTTTGGACCACTTCGCCTTTGCGGTTGAAAAATTGGGTGAATTGCGTGATTTGGATGCCATCCGCAATGGTCAAGGTGCAGAAGCTCTTGCTGCCAACAAAGAACTCTTTGCAACCGAACGTGTCGGAGCAAATGCTGAACTTCATGCTCGTATCGCAGCGTTGACAGAAGCAGACTACACTCGTTTGCCAGCTTTCGCAGAACGCGAAGAAATCCAAAAAGAATCCTTCAAACTTCCAGCGCTTCCAACAACAACCATCGGTTCATTCCCTCAAACGAAAGAAGTTCGTGCTAAACGTTTGGCCTTCCGTAAGGGTGAATTGACTCAAGAAGAATACGATGCCTTCCTTGCTGAAACAATTGATGAATGGATCAAATGGCAAGAAGAAGTTGGATTTGATGTTCTTGTACACGGTGAATTTGAACGGAACGACATGGTTGAGTACTTCGGTCAAAACTTGTCTGGTTACCTCTTCTCTAAAAACGGTTGGGTACAATCATACGGTATGCGTGGGGTGAAACCACCAATCATCTGGGGAGATGTTACTCGTCTTAACCCAATCACTGTGAAATGGTCTAGCTACGCACAAAGCCGTACAGATAAACCTGTTAAAGGGATGTTGACTGGACCTGT
Source organism: Streptococcus parasanguinis (assembly GCF_964238605.1). Lineage (GTDB taxonomy): Bacteria > Bacillota > Bacilli > Lactobacillales > Streptococcaceae > Streptococcus > Streptococcus parasanguinis_AJ. The sequence goes on from NZ_CAXSMM010000007.1 coordinate 84,303, forward strand.
TACCATTCTTAACTGGTCATTCCCACGTGAAGACATCTCTATCAAGGATTCTACTCTTCAAATCGCTCTTGCTATCAAGGATGAAGTTCTTGACCTTGAAGCTGCAGGCGTGAAAATCATCCAAATCGACGAAGCTGCTCTTCGTGAGAAATTGCCACTTCGTCGTAGCGACTGGTACGAAGATTACCTTGACTGGGCGATTCCAGCCTTCCGTTTGGTACACTCAACTGTAGCGCCAGATACACAAATCCACACGCACATGTGTTACTCAGAATTTACAGATATCATCCCAGCGATCGATAACTTGGATGCGGACGTCATCTCATTTGAAGCTAGCCGTTCAAACCTTGAAATCTTGGATGAGTTGAAAGCCAAAAACTTCCAAACAGAAGTTGGACCTGGGGTTTACGATATCCACTCACCACGTGTCCCACAAGACGGTGAAATTGATCACACTATCGAAGCGATCTTGGCCAAAGTACCAAGTGGCAAAGTTTGGATCAACCCTGACTGTGGTTTGAAGACTCGCGGAATTAAAGAAACAAAAGAAAGCTTGATCAAACTAGTTAATGCTGCTAAAGAAGCGCGTGAACACTTGTAAGAAAATGTTTCGAGGACCTTCTATCATCGTGTAGAGGGTTTTCGACTCATCCCTTATCCTAGAAACAGTGGCTCAGAGTTCTTGATCAACGAAACAAAAGAAAAGGATAGAATATGTCACAACACACACCGTCTCTGTCATTTGAAGTTTTTCCTCCAAATCCTGAAGTAGGCAATGCCAAACTCCTCCGGGCCTTGGCAAATATGCAGGAGCTAGCCCCTCACTTTATTAGTGTGACCGCTAGCAATAACAAATACAATATCAAAGAGACGACGGTTGCTTTAGCCAATCATATTCAGAATGAATTGTCTATTCCGACCATTGCCCACTTACCAGCTATCTATCTCAGTAAGGAAAAGGTAGCAGATACCCTTCATGAGTTAGATCAAGTAGGAGTTCACCGTATCTTGGCCCTTCGTGGAGATATTATTCCTGGTGTGGAACCTTTAAAAGACTTTCGTTATGCAACGGACTTGATTGAATTTATTAAAACAGAAGCTCCTCACTTTGATGTGATTGGTGCTTGTTACCCAGAAGGTCACCCAGATTCTCCAAATCAAATTTCAGATATTCAAAATCTGAAAAAGAAAGTGGATGCTGGATGTTCGAGCCTAGTGACTCAACTTTTCTTTGACAATGAGCGTTTCTATGATTTTCAAGATAAGTGTACTTTAGCTGGGATCAATGTTCCTATTCATGCAGGAGTGATGCCGATTCTTAACAGAAACCAGGCCCTTCGTCTCCTCAAAACTTGTGAAAATGTTCATATCCCACGGAAGTTTAAAGCCATTTTAGACAAGTATGAGCATGATCCAGAATCTCTTCGCGCAGCTGGCTTGGCTTATGCAGTCGATCAAATCGTTGATTTGGTTACTCAAGATGTGGCAGGTGTCCATCTTTACACCATGAACAATGAAGATGTCGCTTACCACGTCTACCAAGCAACAAAGGCCTTATTTGCTCATCAACCGAATTTTGAAGTGAATTAATCAACACTTTTAGTAGGAAGTGTAGAGATTGAGAAAGAATAGTTCTCAGTCTCTTTTTATTCGGGTCAATCACTTGCTAAAAACCAACTTTTTTTTTATAGTATTAATATGAAGTTTTTGGAGGCGCTTGCAATGAAAAAAGAGCTTAAGCTGAAATTATTTGGACCCCCTAAGGTTGTTTTTAATCAGAAAGATATTCGTTTTTCTTTTTCGAAGATGGAGGCCTTACTTTATTATTTAGCAGTTATGGGCCAGGTAAACCGTGATGAAATCGCCGGTATTCTTTGGGGAGCTAAGGAAAACCAAGTAGCCCGCAAAAACTTACGGAATACGGTTTACCAAGCCAATAAAATCTTTGAGGGAGATATCATTGTCTCTCCAAACCGGAGCAGTTTGGCTCTTAATCCTGATTTGAGTCTTTCTTTGGATGTCCAGTTCTTTGAAAGAGATCCACTAAGTGCCTTGGATCTATATCGGGGAGACTTTTTAGAGGGCTTCTATGTCAAAGATGATGAAGAATTTGATCAGTGGGCTTCTCGCAAACGGGATGCTTATAGGAAGCTCTACGTCGAAAGCTGCTATCAAAAAATTAAAAAGGTCGGTTTCGGAGATCCTAGTATAGAACTCTTGCTCCATCATTTGGTAGAGCTGGATGAATTTGAAGAGAAAAACTACCAGCTCTTGATGGAGTATTATAGTTTCCATCACCAGTTAGGAAAATTTTTCGAGACCTATTATAAACTTGTCGATTTATTGGATCGCGAGCTCAGTGTGCGTCCCAGTCGAGCGATTGAGGAACTTTATCACTCCGTTTTGGAAGCCAAACGAACTCATAAACTGACGAATCGCTTGAATATCCGTGAACTTTCCTTTTTTGGCCGGAAACAAGAACTCTCACAACTTGAGGAATACCTTTCCTTAGTCGAGACGGGTGAAGCAGTAGGTCCTTTTCTGGTGATGGGGCAATCTGGAACAGGTAAGAAACGTCTGTTACGACAGTTGGTCTTGATGTCCAATCGCAGTTTTAACTTTATCAAGGTTGAAGGAAAAGCTACTAGTCAACGCTACGAAGGAAGTATTTGGAATGATCTCAAACAAGCTCTAGAGAAACTGGGAGATGAGATGGGGATTCCATTTCTGGAAGGGGAGGATGACCTCATTTCAGTGTGGAATCAGCTTCAAGGCCTTAGCAAAGAAAAACCGCTCCTGATTCTTCTTGAAAATGCCCAGTGGATCGATGCAGTGTCTCTAGAAAAAGTGAAACAACTAGAAGAGCGAAGAAATCAGGAAAAATGGCAACTAATTTTTACAGCGGAAGAGCCTCTGCCAGCTTCCTTCGTCAACTTCTTGGGGGGCTTGAAGGTAGAGAAACGCTTGTCTCAACTAGAGTTGACCAATTTTGAACCAAGTGAAAGTCGTGCTCTCTTGAAAGGGGAACTGGGAGCAATAGAGCCGGCCGTGATAGAGCAGATGGTCGAATGGAGTGAGGGCAGTCCGTTCTTCCTGTCCAGCTATATCGAAGAGTGGAAAGAAAATGAAAATTTAGAGCCCTTGCCGGATATCATCCAAGCTTATCTTTCTCAGGAACTTGGAGATATGAGCAGTGAGGAAGAGGCCCTTCTTCACTACTTATCTTGTTTTCATAAGCCAATCTCCCTGTCTATCTTGGCAGAATTGACGGCTACAGAGCTTCCTGTTTTGACAGAATTAGTTGAACCATTATCTGAAAGAGGGATCGTCTCAATCGTAGAAGAAGGGGAGGATCTCTTGGTTCAATTTTGCAAGCAATTGGTAGCCATGTACTTTTACCATCTCCTCTCGCCAGCTAGACGGCGTCTCTTCCACCAACAAATTGCGCAAAAATTGGAAGAAACCTTAGAAGATTCGACGGACCTTCTCTTTTATAAGGAAATTGCCTACCAATACAAACAATCGCAAAATCCCTTGCGCTCCTTATCGTTTGAGTTGACCTACTTAGAAGAAATCCTTCAGCTGGAGCATGAACTGTTTCCGATTTATTCCAAGGCAGATGAGGGGCTCCTATCAGATGGTACAAATAGCCATTTGGACATTTTGGGAGAGCTATCCCGCCTACGCCAAGAATTAGATAACCTATTTTCAAGGCACCAAAGAGATAGAGAATACAAGTATTTGCAACTGCGTTACTTGTACCTAGAAGGTCGCTATTTTATTCGAAGTGGGGAGTATCAAAAGGGGATTCATGATATCCAAAAAGTCATCTCCTATGCGCGGGAACTCAAACAGTCAGACTTCCTCTTAGAGGGTTATCGGCAAATCATTTATTATTGCATTCAAACAGAAAATATTTCTGAGATGGCCTATTATACAGATTTGGCTCTGGAAGATGCTATCCAAGCTAACAATCATGAGATCATCGCGATCCAGTTGCGCTTGAAAGGCTTGTATCATCTGATGGTTGGGGATGAGGAGCAGGCGACCCGGCATCTGTATCGTTCTATTGATTGCTTTAGTTTGACCAATAGCATGCAGGTCAAGTATGCCATTCAAATTGCGGCTTCTTTGGCCTACCTCGCTGAAATTGAGCAAATTAGGGGCCATTTCCAAGTAGCCGTCACCCACTTAGAAGAGGTTCTACGTTTGGTGGGAGATCAAGCTGTTGATTCCGTCCGTGTTGTCTTTGATATTGATCTTGGAATCGCCTATTATTGGAAGGGAGATTTGATCCAAGCTCGCCGCTGTTTTGACAGAGCTCAGAAGATTTTGTCCAGTGTTCGCTTCCCTTGGAAGGAAGAATTGCTCGAATTTTACCAATCCTTAATTGCCTGTCAGCAAGGAGATCAAGAGAAGGTTGCGGCTTATCTGGCTCGAAAAGAAAGGACGATGAAACCATCTGCCAATTCTCGGGATAAGGGAATGGTTCATTATCTATTGGCTTTCTTATCTAATCAAAAGGAGAAGGGAGAAGAGCTCGATCCTGCCCTGAGGACCTTCTTGAAAGAAGATAAGAATTACTACAAGAAGGTGGCAGAGCAACACTTGAATCCTTACAGAGATCGTCAGTTTCTTAAGAAATTAAAAGACCTGTAGTGTCTCTTATCTAAATCATAAGTGAAGGATAAGAGGCCATGCCTCCTTTCAGGCAAAGATCATTGTGTCTGAAAACGAAGAAAAAGCATAGAAATACCCTAGCAATGAGTGTTTCTATGCTTTTTATGTGTGTAGAAATCTTCTTAGTTCAGTTTTTGTTGCGCCAATATTTGGGTCAAGTAAAAGATAAAGGTCGCAGCAAGGTTTGAAGTATGGTTGTCAATGTCATGAGGAGGAGAAACTTCCACGACATCAAATCCGATTAGTTTACCACTGGCAGCAATGTGTTGGAGAAGCATGAGGGCCAGTTTAGGATCGACACCAAGTGATTGGATGGCGCTAACACCAGGAGCAGAGCCGACCGCGAAGCAATCCATATCAATAGACAGATAGATCGCGGTTTGGTTTTCTAAAAATTGATCGATTCGATCCAGAATGGCTTGGTGGCTCATCTGGAAGAGGTCTTGCCCGGTTAAGAAATCAATGCTTGGTGTTTTAGCAACGTAATTAAAGAGGAAGAGGTTATTATTGTGCTCTTGGATCCCCAGGATGAGGTAAGGGAAGTCCTGCCCTTTTTCTTTAGCATGATCAGCCATTTGACGAAAACCTGTTCCAGAGTTAGGCCCGGTTTGGTCGTAAGGACGCAAATCAAAGTGGGCATCCAGATTGATCACAGCCAGTTGTTCATCTTTTTTCAAACTGGATTGAATCCCTAGATAGTGGCCGTAAGCAGTTCCGTGACCGCCTCCTAGGACAATAGGTTGGATCCCTAATTGGTACATGCGCCGGATCGCTTGTGAGAGACTTTCTTGGAGTTCTTCTAGTGAATGGTTGGGCCCGTCAATATTTCCCACATCATACACTGTTACATTGGTTCCCCAGTGCCATGGAAGTTTGGCGATTTGAGAACGGATGGCTGTAGGACCCTCGACCGCTCCCACGCGCCCGTTGTTGATATAGACTCCTTTGTCGCTCTTAAAGCCGATGATCCCAAAGGTCATCCCCTCAAATGGAGTGAGGGTCTCATCGTTTAGGTCTAAAAATTTGGTGACCATTCCCCATTTGGCAGTGTAGGGATTGTCCTCGATGCTACCTTGGTAGTAGCTATAGGTCATTGGATAGTAGTTTGTGAGCAAGCCTGTCGCCTCCCTTATTTTTCTGAAAGCATGCAGAGGCTGAGAAGATCGCCAGCCTCTGTTTTGCTTTATCCTTACTGTATCAGTATTGAATGCTTAAGTCAACTGCTTTTTCGATGGTTGCTAAGAATTCTTCGCTTTCGACAACAGCAGATGCTTTATTGAGTTCTTCAAAGATTTCGATATCTTTGTCAAATTCAATGAAGTTCAGTTTTTGGCGAATCAGCTCATAAGCTGGTTTTGTACCTTTACCAAGTTCATGATTTTCTGGCTTGAGATCCAAGGCTTGGCAAGCTGCCATGATTTCAGTAGCAACGATGCGACGGGAGTTCTTAAGAATTTCTGCTGCTTTACGAGCGGCAGTAGTTCCCATGCTGACGAAATCTTCTTGGTTTTCACAAGAAGGAATAGAATCGACGCTAGCTGGGTGAGCCAAAATTTTATTTTCAGATGCAAGGGATGCACAAGCATACTGGGTAATCATGAAGCCTGAGTTGAGTCCAGGGTGTTTGACCAAGAAGGATGGTAATTTACTGAGTTGGCTATTGACCAAGCGTTCCACCCGACGTTCAGATACGTTCCCAATTTCAGAAAGGGCAATGCCTAAGAAGTCAAATGGTTGCGCCATTGGTTCACCGTGGAAGTTACCTCCTGAGATGACGTGTCCTTCTTTGGTAATGATTGGGTTATCTGTGACAGAGTTGATTTCGATTTCAACTTTTTCTTTTACGTAAGCAATAGAATCCTTGCTGGCTCCATGAATTTGAGGGATACAGCGGAGTGTATAAGGATCTTGGACCCGTTGTTGAGTCGCAACGGTTGTGTTCTTGCTTCCTTCCAGGAGGTTACGGATATTGCGAGCAGTTGCCAGTTGTCCACTTTGAGGACGGATGGTATGAAGATCTTCTTCGAATGGACTGGTAATTCCATTGTGGACTTCCATTGAGAGAGCACCGGCAATGTCAGATAGTTTGAGCAATTGGATACCATCATATGTCGCAAGAGCTCCGATACCGGTTAGAACGGTCGTACCGTTGATCAAGGCAAGTCCTTCTTTGGCAGCCAATTGGATCTTTTCAATTCCAGCACGATCTAAGGCTTCTTGACCACTGAGAAGTTCTCCTTTGTAGTAGGCGCGTCCAAGGCCTAGCATTGGTAAAACCATATGAGAAAGAGGAGCAAGGTCTCCAGAAGCTCCGAGAGAGCCTTTTTCAGGAATATAAGGAGTCACCCCTTTATTGAGCAATTCCAACAGTTTTTCAACAGTTGACAGACGAATGCCAGAATAGCCTTTCAAGAGCGAATTGATACGGATCAGCATGATGGCACGAACGGCATCTTCAGGAAGTGGATCACCGAAACCAGATGAGTGTGTTCGGATCAAGTTTTCTTGCAGTTGAACAGTATCTTCTGGAGAGATGCTGACATTACAGAGGGAACCAAAGCCAGTGGTCACACCATAGACAACTCGTTTTTCACGGACGATATCATCGACAATTTTACGGGATGCGACGACAGCTTCTTTTGCTTGTTCGTCAAGCTCACATTGGGCACCATGGCGAGCTACAGCGATGACGTCTTCGAGTGTTAAGCTATTGCCGTCTAAATGAATCAATTGAGTCATATAAAACCTCCGATTATGAATAATTGTTCTGGGGAAGTAGATGTGTATACTTCAGTTTGAATACCAAACATGAGCCCATTGTCTATTGATCTTAAGAAGTTTGAGAAGAGTCTTAGAGAAAAGGGCTCAGGTTTGCCATTCGTGGAGTCTTAGATGGGTTAGGGAGCAAAACTGAGCTTCGCTCCCGTCTACGTTCCCATCTACTGTGTAAAGAAAATTAGTGAGGAAGGGTTTTCGATTTATGTAGTTTATCGCCGTGGAAAACAAAGTAAAGTCCACTTGCAATCACGAGACCGATGGCCCCCCAGACAAAGTTCATTAGGTTGTCCCCTGCGATCATCAAAATACTGATCACAACAGCTAGAACAGGGATAACAGGACCAAATGGCACTCGGAAGGTAACCTTTTTGTCTGGGTACATTTTTCTGAGTTTGATGGCTGCCAATGCAGTTGGAATGTATTGGAAGAAACGGAAGACAACACTAAAGGTTGCTAACGATTCGAAAGAGCCAGATAACAAGAGTAAGAAAGCGAAGATACCAGAAATGATAATGGCAATGACAGGAGCATTCTTAGAGTTTGTTTTTCCAAGACCCTCTGGCAAGAGTTTTTCAGTTGCTAATGCGGCACCAAAACGAGGGACCATGATGGATTCACCAATGTTTAGACCGGCAATTGAAATGAGGGCTCCGTAAGAAACGAGTGGGGCTCCGATAGGGCCAATCATTTCGACAAATGCGTCTTGTACTGGTGCACCGGTTTGCATAATGCGACCACCCAGCATGGCGATTGTTCCAGCGATGATCAACATGTAGAGAACAGATACAATACTGATAGAACCTAGAATAGCGCGAGGAACGTTCTTTTCAGGGTTGCGCATTTCCCCTGCTACGATAGACATGGTTTCAAATCCGATGAAACCGTAGAAGATGTAGACGGCTGTACTAGAAATAGAACTGAAGAGACTTGTTCCACTTTCCAATTGAAGGAAAGGTGTGAAGTTGCCCTTGCTTACCCCGCCAGAGATGAAGAAGATGGCAAAGAGCGAGAAGAGGACAATTGGAATTAATTTTGCAACAGTAGCTGTCAGAGTGAACATCTTAGAGGTTTTCAGACCGGCGACGTTCATCAGACTCAAGAGAATCAGCATACCGATACTGATCGGAAGGTTGTAGCCTTCAAATGCTGGGAAGGTAATGATGAAGATCTTAGCAAAGCCGGCTAACATGGCAGCCCAGGCGATAACAGTAACGGCCCAACCGAGAATCCCGACGTTAAAGCCAACGAAGTCTCCAAAAGCGGCTTTTGAGTACTGCATGGCTCCACCGTTTTTATCGAAGTAGCCAGCCGTTTCAGCCAGACAGGCTGATAGTAGCATGACGAGAATGGCTACTCCGAACATGACAGCTAGGGAGGCTGGTCCGAGGCCAGAATATATTTTTTGAGGGAGGAGGAAGATACCAGATCCGATGACGGCGTTGATACCGTATAGAGTGGCACCACTAAAGCTGAATTTCGCTTTTTCTTGTTCCTCAATCGACTGTTTATGTGCTCCGTTCATAATGTTTCTCCTTTGTGAACATTATTGTAGTCCAGTCCAGATAGCAATCGGTTGCTCCCCAGACTGATGGGGTAAAAACGTGATTGTCATCTCTTGAAGGGGAGATGGTTGTTCGATCACCAGGAGCTCGTGAGTTTGGAGGATTTGAGAATGATTCGTTCCCCATTTTAGTGTTAGCGGACAGAGAGCATAGATCAATTGATAGCGACTCTGACTTTTGACACTCTCTTTTGGGGATATAGCACTCATATGCCCCTGATAAGAAGGTTTGTAGATCAAATTAAAGTCTTGACAAGTCCCTTGGCTAGATACTGGATCTCCCCCATCAAAGAAGTAGCTTTGAAAGGGGTTCAAAACCACTTCTTTCTGTTGATGGGTGAGCCGAATGGAGGCATTCAAGGGCATCAAGATTCGGTGGTAGCCAGTGAGATCGGTAAAGTTACTTTTTTCAACCTCTACCGTTGCGGTGGAGAGGCGGAAGTCAAATGTCCGATCTGGATAACTTCCTCCCTCTGGGGAGAGGAAAAGTTGGGTGGTTTGGCCACCGGACCAAGTAGAAATTTGATAATCTGCGGGGGTAAGATGAAGGAGAGTCACCATAGGACGCCTTCTTTCTTAAAAGAGACCAGTGATATTGCCGTGGGCATCGATATCAATCTTTTCGCTGGCAGGAACTTTAGGTAGGCCAGGCATGGTCATAATGGTACCAGTGAGAGCTACGATGAAGCCAGCTCCAGCAGCCACCTTAAGGTTACTGATTTTAACTGTGAAATCTTTTGGTGCTCCCATTTTCTTCGCATCGTCTGAGAAGGAATATTGGGTTTTGGCCATACAGATTGGGTAGTTCGAGAAGCCAAGAGCTTCTAATTCTTTGAGTTCGCGTTTGGCTGCTGGTGTTAAGCTGATGCCTTTACCACCATAGACTTTTGTAACAATCTTGGTTAATTTTGTTTCGATGCTGTCTTCTTGGTCATAGACATAAGAGAAGTGGTTTTCTTCTTGAGCCAGTTGAATGACTTTTTCAGCTAGATCGCGTCCACCAGCACCACCATGTGCCCAGACATCCGAAATGACAACATCTACATTGCGTTTCTTACAAGATTCATAGACAGCTTCTAGCTCTGCCTCTGTATCCAGTGGGAATTTGTTAATGGCAACGACCACAGGTAGGCCATAGACTTCTTGGATGTTGGCCAAGTGTTTGTCTAGGTTTGGTAGACCATCGATAACGGCTTGGACATTTTCAGTAGCCAAGTCCGCTTTGGCAACTCCACCATGCATCTTGAGGGCTCGGATGGTTGCGACGAGGACTACGGCAGAAGGTTTGAGTCCAGCCATGCGGCACTTGATGTCAATGAATTTTTCAGCGCCTAAGTCTGCTCCAAAACCAGCTTCTGTCACAACATAGTCTGCATATTTGAGAGCTAGTTTAGTAGCCAGCACACTGTTACAGCCATGAGCAATATTGGCAAAAGGTCCGCCGTGGATGATAGCAGGAGTATGTTCTAAGGTTTGTACCAAGTTGGGATGGATGGCATCTTTGAGGACGGCTGCCATAGCACCTCCAGCCTTGAGGTCTTTAGCTGTGACTGGTTGTCCTTGGTAGTTGTACCCAATAATGATGCGATCGAGGCGTTCTTTGAGGTCAAGGATATTTTCTGAGAGACAGAGAATAGCCATGATTTCAGAAGCCACTGTGATGTCAAAGCCATCTTCACGAGGAACCCCGTTTGTTTTTCCTTGAAGGCCATCGACAATATGGCGGAGTTGACGGTCGTTCATGTCGACCACCCGTTTCCAGGTAATCCGACGAGAATCGATGCCCAACTCATTTCCATGGTGAATGTGGTTGTCAATCAAAGCTGCAAGCAGGTTATTGGCAATCCCAATGGCATGGAAGTCTCCGGTAAAGTGAAGGTTGATATCTTCCATTGGAACCACTTGGGCGTACCCACCACCGGCAGCTCCACCCTTGATCCCAAAGACAGGGCCAAGAGAAGGTTCGCGCAGGGCAATGACGGCTTTTTCACCAATAGCTGAGAGGGCATCGACTAATCCAACAGAGGTGGTTGTCTTTCCTTCTCCAGCAGGTGTCGGAGAGATGGCTGTCACGAGGATCAGCTTTCCATCTTCCTTATCTTTCAATTGTTCCAATTGGTTGCTATCAATTTTAGCCTTGTATTTTCCGTAGAGCGAAATGTCGTCTTCGGTCAATCCAAGTTCAGCAGCGATATCGGCAATGGGCTTCATTTGGACAGAATTGGCAATTTCAATATCCGATAAAACCATAGAATCCCTTCTTTCTTTTTGTTTGTTAGGTTTATGATAGACTTTCTAAAATGGTTTGGTAAATGTTGTCTGCAAGATCAGAGCCTGTTTGGAGGAGTTTAAGTCCCTTGCTGTGGTATTCTTGGACAAAGTCTTGGTCCTTGATTCCTGAAATGTTGATCAGGACGTTGAGCCAAGCCCCTTGAAGGCCAGCTTTAAGGTTGAGAGCAGCCACCCCTAGGTCACTCGCCGCATTGGTGTTGGATTTGCCGACAGCTTTTTTGGTGGTTTCAAGCGCCTCAACGATGAGCTCCATCATAGAGAAAGGAGATTCAGTTGCCTGTTTCAAGGCTTGTTGCATGGCTTCACGACGAGCGGCTTTCTCTTCTTCCGTTTCTTTTGGAAGATCAAAGACAGCTGATACAACGTTGAAAGCTTCTGTATCTTTGTCGATGGCTTCTAGTAACTGGTCTTGGAGGTGAGCGCTTTTTTCGTGAACCCCTTTGATGTGGTCTTCAAATTCAGCGTATTTTTTCTTTCCAATGGTCAGTTCACAGACCATTTTTGTAAGGGAAATCCCATTCGCAGCGGATAGGGCAGCAGCAGAACCACCACCTGGAGCTGGAGCATCTGAACCAAGGACCTTGGCAAACTCTGTAATACTTAAGTCAACTAGTTTCATAGATCCCCTTTCTAACCCAACAAGTGATTTTCCAAGACTTGTTTGCTGTAGTCAAAGTCTTCTAATTGCAAGTAGTATTCAGCTGAGTCGATCAAAGCCTTAGCTGGAGCAAGTCCGATGAGTTCTGTTCCGATGATTCGAACCCCGTAGCGTTGTGCTTCGAAACGAACGGTTTCAACGACACGATACAATGGGAATTGTTCCAAGTTGACCATGTTGATAGAGACTTGGGCGATGTTACGATCTTCTAGCATGACACCGATCGCTTTACAGTATTTGTATCCACCGCTTGATCCACGAATGATTTTAGAAATTTTATTGGCAATATCTAGGTCGTCTGTGTCAAGGTTAATATTGAAAGCAACGAGTGGCATACGGACACCAACGGCTGTAACTCCTGCAGTTGGGTGAATCTTGCGTTCACCGTAGTCTGGCTTCCAGTCTTCTTCCAACAATTTTTCTGGCATTCCTTCAAATTGTCCTTTGCGCACTTTAGCCAAGTTTTTCCGTTCTGGACGAGTTGCGGCATCTTCGTAAAGGAAGATTGGAATACCTAATTCGCGATTGATGCGTTCGGCCACTTTGTTAGCGATTTCAACGCATTCAGCTGTAGTGATATCTTTGACCGGAACGAATGGACAAACGTCTGTTGCCCCCATACGAGGGTGTTCGCCTTCGTGCTTGGTCATATCGATATTTTCAGATGCATATTTCACCAATTGGAAAGCTACTTCTTGAATGCTTTCTTCATCCCCAACGAGTGTAAAGACGCTGCGGTTGTGGCTAGCATCAGACGAGTAGTCTAATAATGTGACACCTGGGATGCTTTTTGCTGTGGCTACCAATCCGTCGATCACAGCCTGATTGCGTCCTTCAGAAAAGTTCGGAATACACTCAACAATTTTTGCCATATAATTACCTCTTTTTATAGGAGAAGTGGGGAGGAGAAGTCTTTGTATTTTCCTCCCCTTTCTCAGTTTTTATTTTTTGATATTAAAACAATTTTTGAACAGCTTCTTTGACCAAATCTTCGTCTGCAAGATAAGGAATAGTGATGTGGTCTGTTCCTGCATGGAGACGGTTGTATTCGATCGCTGTTTCAATAGCATGATCGTTCCGTGCCCAGTTCCGACGAGCAACCCCGCCCATGGTATCCCATGAAATAGCAGATTTGATAATTTCGTCGATTCGGTGACTACCGTCTAGAACGAGACCGAATCCTCCGTTGATAGCTTTACCGATACCAGTACCACCACCATTGTGGAGAGCGACAAGACTCATACCGCGGGCAGCGTTACCGGCGTAACATTGAACCGCCATATCACAAGTAACGTTTGATCCATCTTTGATGTTTGATGTTTCACGGAATGGAGCATCTGTACCAGATACGTCGTGGTGGTCACGTCCGATCATGACTGGTCCAATCTTACCTTGGCGAATGAGTTCATTGAATTTCAAAGCAATGTTGACACGGCCCATACAATCTTGGTAGAGGATACGAGCTTGGGTACCCACCACCAATTGGTTCTTTTCAGCATCGCGAATCCAGTTGTAGTTATCGCGGTCTTGGTAGCGACGAGTTGGATCAATTGCTTCCATCGCTGCGTGGTCAGTTGCAATCAAGTCTTCGTGTTTACCGCTGAGGCAGACCCAACGGAATGGACCATAACCATAGTCAAAGAGCATAGGTCCCATGATATCTTCTACATAAGATGGCCAAATGAAGCCGTCTTTGTCATCCAAACCATTCTTAGAAATTTCCTTGATCCCTGAGTCGTAAACAGATTTCATGAAGGCATTACCATAGTCGAAGAAGTAGGTGCCTTTAGCCGTCAAATCTTTAATCACTGCGAAGTGACGAGCCAAGGTTTCATCGACCAAACGATGGAAGGTTTCTTTGTCTTCTGCCAACAAACGTGTCCGTTCTTCAAAGCTGATACCAACTGGGCAATAGCCACCATCATAGACGTTGTGGCAAGAGGTTTGGTCAGACAAGAGATGAACGTGAACTTGGTGTTCATTGACATATTCAAGCAAGTCTACGATATTACCATGGTAGGCAATCGAAGTTGATTCACCAGCTTCCAGTGCTGCTTGAGCTAATTTTACAGCTTCTTCCGCACTGTCGGTCACTTGACTAATCCAGCCTTGAGAGTGGCGCGTTTCGATCCGAGAGCGGTCGACTTCAGCGACAATGGCAACCGCTTTTGCAATTTCAGCTGCTTTCCCTTGAGCGCCACTCATCCCACCGAGACCAGATGAAATAAAGAGTTTACCAGTTAAGTCGCCATCATCAGCCACACCGAGTTTAAGACGACCAGCATTGAGAAGGGTGTTAAAGGTACCGTGAACGATCCCTTGAGGTCCGATGTACATCCAGCCACCAGCCGTCATTTGACCGTAGTTGGTAACGCCCATTTCTTCAGCGATTTCCCAGTCGTGCATATTGTCATACTCACCAATCAAGAGACCGTTAGTAATGACGACGCGAGGAGCTTCTGGTTTCGATTTAAAGAGGCCAAGAGGGTGACCAGATTCAACGACCAAGGTTTGGTCTTCTGTCATCACTTCCAAGTATTTCTTGATCAAGTTGTATTGCATCCAGTTGGCACAGACAGATCCTGTTTCTCCATAAGTAACCAATTCATAAGGATAAAGGGCAATCTCAAAGCTCAAGTTGTTGTCAATCATGACTTGCATAGCCTTAGCAGCAGTGCATTTTCCTTTGTACTCATCAATTGGTTTTCCATAGATGCGATCTTTTGGACGGAAGCGATAGCCATAGATCCGACCGCGAGTTTTCAGTTCTTCTAGGAATTCTGGGATCAACTCTTGGTGGAATTTTTTAGGAATGTAACGCAAAGCATTTTTAAGGGCAATTTCGGTCTGAGCCTGCGTTAAGCGGAAGCCTCTATCCGGTGCACGACGGATGCCTTCTTGAAAAGTCGCCTTTTCAGGTAGGACATCAAAGTCAAGTTTGACAGACATAGCAGCTGCAATTTCTTTCTCGTCTATAAATGACATAGCAGAACCCTCCTTATAGTTGGACTGTGAATTTGTATTTTCTTTATTGTATCCAAGAAACGTCAATAAAGAGTCAAAAAAAAATATAATTTTTAATAAAGCAAAAAAAAATGAGAGGAAAACTTTTTGACTTTTTTTTGACGCTTTTTCTGTAGAATTGTAAAATGAATAACGATGGAAATAGAAAGGAATGTTTCATATGTCAGCTGATATCCTATTAACCCACTTTTACCAATTGTTTTGTCCAAATGATCTGGGTCATCCTCTCTATGGGAAGGAGATGACAGAGGCAAAAATTCTTTCAGATGCTTATATCGCCATTAAAGATGGAAAGATTCTTTCAGTTGGGACAGGGCAACCAGCCCCAGAACTGATCGATGACCATACAGAAGTAAAATCCTGTGAAGGAAAAGTTGCGACCCCTGGCCTGATTGATTGCCACACCCACTTAGTCTATGGAGGCAGTCGGGAGCATGAATTTGCTAAAAAATTAGCAGGTGTTTCTTACTTAGACATCCTCGCCCAAGGCGGAGGGATTCTAAGCACCGTTCGGGCGACACGGGAAGCTTCTTTTGACACCCTCTATGACAAGTCCAAACGACTGTTGGACTACATGTTGCGCCATGGGGTGACAACCGTTGAAGCGAAAAGCGGTTACGGTTTGGATTGGGAAACTGAAAAACGCCAGTTGGATGTTGTCGCTGCACTGGATCGGGATCATCAAATAGACTTGGTATCTACCTTTATGGCAGCCCATGCGATCCCGACAGAGTACAAGGGCCGTTCCCAAGAATATTTAGATCTTATTGTGGAACAAATGCTTCCGAAAGTGAAAGAAGGACAGTTAGCTGAGTTCTGTGATATCTTCTGTGAAAAAGGGGTCTTTACAGCAGATGAATCTCGCTATCTTCTTTCGAAAGCTAAGGAAATGGGCTTCAAGTTACGGATCCATGCGGATGAAATTGAGTCTATTGGAGGTGTTGACGTAGCGGCTGAATTGCAATCCACCAGCGCAGAACACCTGATGGTGATTACCGATGAAGGCATTCAAAAACTAGCTGCAGCAAAAGTTATCGGCAATCTCTTGCCTGCTACAACCTTCAGCCTCATGGAAGATACCTATGCACCGGCTCGTAAGATGTTGGACGCTGGCATGGCCATTACCCTAACAACGGACAGCAACCCAGGGTCTTGTCCAACAGCCAATCTTCAGTTTGCCATGCATCTGGGTTGCTTCATGATGCGCCTAACTCCAGTAGAAATTCTCAATGCGGTGACCATCAATGCAGCCTATTCAGTTGATCGTGCTAAAACAATCGGCTCTTTCGATGTTGGCAAACAGGCTGACATTACCATCTTTGATGCACCAAATCTAGATTATCTCTTCTATTTCTTTGCGACAAATCTCGTGACAGATGTCTACAAGAAAGGTCAAAAAGTCATTTAACCGACTCCATTTCATTTGGGACTTTGCTGGTTTGTAAAAATCAGCGAAGTCTTTTTTTAAAACGTATCCCTGTAGGGAATAGGACCACTTTAGTGGGAAATTAAAATTTGACGTTCAAAGAATATTTTTCTTACTTTCTGATGTACAAAAAGGGAAATTCTTGATAAAATAGAGGTAATATTGAATATTTTCTTCAATATCATCTGTTTGACGTGAAAACAGATTGTTTAAACTATTGATCAAACGAACAGGTTGTTCAACAGACCTGTCTAGAAATTGTGAGGAGACAAGATGACTGTCGATTATAACAGCAAAGCTTACTTGGATAAAGTAGACGCTTGGTGGCGTGCAGCCAACTACATTTCAGCTGCTCAAATGTACTTGAAAGATAACCCATTGTTGAAGCGCGAAGTCGTTGAAAATGACTTGAAAGCTCACCCAATCGGACACTGGGGAACTGTACCAGGGCAAAACTTTATCTATGCTCACTTGAACCGTGCCATCAACAAATACGACTTGGATATGTTCTATATTGAAGGACCTGGTCACGGTGGACAAGTAATGGTATCGAACTCATACTTAGATGGTTCTTATACTGAATTAAATCCAAACATCCCACAAAATGAAGAAGGTTTCAAACACTTGTGTAAGATCTTCTCATTCCCAGGAGGAATCGCTTCTCACGCGGCGCCTGAAACACCAGGATCTATCCACGAAGGTGGAGAACTTGGTTATGCCCTTTCTCACGCTGCAGGTGCTGTATTGGATAATCCAGATGTGATTGCTGCTACAGTTATCGGTGACGGTGAAGGAGAAACAGGTCCATTGATGGCAGGATGGTTGTCAAATACCTTCTTGAACCCAGTCAACGATGGGGCTATCCTTCCAATCTTCTACCTCAATGGTGGGAAGATCCACAACCCAACCATCTTCGAGCGCAAAACAGACGAAGAATTGGCCCTCTTCTTTGAAGGTCTTGGTTGGAAACCAATCTTTGCGAATGTTACTGCAATTTCAGAAGACCACGAAGCTGCACACGCTTTGTTTGCTGAAAAATTGGACGAAGCAATTGAAGAAATCAAGAAAGTCCAAGCAGAAGCTCGTAAAGGTTCTGCTGAAGAAGCAACTCAACCAGTATACCCTGTCTTGATTGCTCGTATTCCTAAAGGTTGGACTGGTCCAAAAGCATGGGAAGGAACACCAATCGAAGGTGGATTCCGTGCGCACCAAGTGCCAATCCCAGTAGATGCTCACCACATGGAGCATGTTGATGCCCTTCTTTCATGGTTGGAATCTTACCGTCCAGCTGAATTGTTCGACGAAACTGGTAAACTAGTTCCTGAAATTGCGGAAATTGCACCAAAAGGTGACCGTCGCATGGCGATGAACCCAATCACAAATGCTGGTGTGATCAAACCAATGAACACAGCTGATTGGAAGAAACATGCCCTTCAATTCAACACACCAGGTGAAATCATGGCTCAAGACATGATCGAATTTGGTAAGTATGCGGCAGACTTGGTAGATGCGAACCCAGATAACTTCCGTATCTTTGGTCCAGACGAAACCAAATCAAACCGTCTTCAAGAAGTCTTCACTCGTACAAGCCGTCAATGGTTAGGACGTATGAAACCAGACTACGATGAAGCCTTGAGCCCTGCTGGTCGTGTCATTGACTCTCAATTGTCAGAGCACCAAGCAGAAGGTATGCTTGAAGGATATGTCTTGACAGGTCGTCATGGATTCTTCGCTTCTTACGAATCCTTCCTTCGTGTTGTAGATTCTATGATCACTCAACACTTCAAATGGTTGCGTAAGTCTAAGACCCATACAACATGGCGTAAAAACTACCCAGCCTTGAACTTGATTGCAACTTCAACTGTCTTCCAACAAGACCACAATGGTTACACTCACCAAGATCCAGGTATCTTGACTCACTTGGCTGAGAAAACTCCTGAATACATCCGTGAGTACTTGCCAGCAGATACCAATAGCTTGCTTGCAGTGATGGATGAAGCCTTCAAGGGAGAAGATGTGATCAACTTGATTGTTTCTTCTAAACACCCACGTCCTCAATTCTATTCAGCAGCTGAAGCAGAAGAATTGGTTCGTGAAGGATACAAGGTGATCGATTGGGCATCAACTGTTTCAGCAGATGAAGAGCCAGATCTTGTTATTGCCGCTGCAGGTACAGAGCCAAACTTAGAAGCTCTTGCAGCCATCACAATCTTGCACAAGGCCTTCCCAGAATTGAAGATCCGCTTTGTTAACGTTATCGATATCTTGAAATTGCGTCACCCATCCGTTGATGCGCGTGGACTTTCAGATGAAGAGTTCGACAAAGTCTTCACAACTGATAAACCAGTCATCTTTGCCTTCCATGGTTACGAAGGCATGATTCGTGATATCTTCTTCAACCGTCACAACCATAACCTTCGTGTACATGGTTACCGTGAAAACGGAGATATCACCACACCATTTGATATGCGTGTGATGTCTGAGTTGGATCGCTTCCACTTGGCACAAGATGCAGCTAATGCAGCTCTTGGACCAGAAGCAGCTGAATTCGCAGCTCAAATGGACGAAACAATCGCCTTCCACCATGACTACATCCGTGAAAACGGAGACGACATTCCAGAAGTTCAAAACTGGAAATGGGAAAACGTGAATAAATAAGAAAAGAGAGTGGGACAGAAATCGGTAATTCGTTAGAATTCGATTTCGTCGTCCCACCTCCGCACAGTTGAGTAGGGCTGTAAAAGCTGATGAAATCAGCGTAGTAGAGCCCACTCAACCACTGCGTCTTTCTCGACAATCCAAAAATAATTGAGAGGCTAGGACTTTTGTCCCAGCCTCTTTTGTGAGGAACAGCAAGTAACAAAAGGAAGAGACTGAAAATAGATGTTCGGAAATCAAGCGTTTTCCAATAAAATTGTAAGAGTTTACAGGAAAATATTGAAGTAAAACCGAAAAAATAGTAAAATGGAAGAGCTGATTTCAGCAATCAACTGTTCTGCGTTCTCTTTTTTGGAGAAGTGTCCTACATTAGAAAATGGAGTATTCTATGAAGAAAAAAATTATCTTGAAAAGCAGTATCCTAGCGGTCGCTGCGGGTCTTAGTGTTTTTGCGATCAATAGCGTTTTTGCAGACGAATTGCCCGTGCAGTTCATGGGCATCAATGACTTCCACGGTGCCTTGGAACAAACAGGGACAGCTCGTTTAGAAGGCGAAACTGTGAAAAATGCAGGAACAGCCCCACTTTTGGCAACCTACTTGAACGATTCACAAAAAGACTTTGAAACGGAGAATGCCGGAACGCCAAATGCCAGCATCCGTGTGCAAGCGGGAGATATGGTCGGAGCTAGTCCAGCCAATTCTGCCCTCCTTCAAGATGAACCAACTGTAAAAGTCTTCAATGAAATGAACTTTGAATACGGAACTCTTGGTAATCACGAGTTTGACGAAGGACTTGGTGAATTCAACCGGATCATGAAGGGGGAAGCCCCAACACCTGGTCAATTCAACAAGATCGTCGATGAGTATCCTCATGAGGCTTCTAAACAAGAAGTCGTAATTGCCAACTTGGTTGACAAAGATACCAACAAAATCCCATTTGACTGGAAACCTTATACCATCAAAGAAATCCCAGTCAATGACAAGACAGTTAAGGTCGGATTTATCGGGGTTGTTACGACAGAATTCCCAAATCTTGTCTTGCGCAAAAATCATGAACAATACCGGGTTTTGGATGAAGCAGAATCGATTGCTAAATATGCGCGTGAATTAAATGACCAAGGTGTGCATGCGATTGCTGTCTTGGCTCACGTTGCTGCCACTAGTAAGAATGGTGTAGCAGAAGGTCCGGCTGCAGACATGATCAAAAAATTAAACCAAATCTATCCTGAAAACTCAGTGGATATCGTCTTTGCAGGCCACAACCACCAATATACAAACGGGATGGTTGGAAATACCTTGATCGTTCAAGGTACGTCTCAAGGGAAAGCCTACTCGGATGTCCGTGGAGTCCTAGATACAGATACAGCTGACTTTGTTAAAGCTCCAACTGCTAAAATTATTGCAGTAGATCCATCTAAAGGCAAATCAAAAGATGCCAAGGTTCAAGCGATCATCGATGATGCCAATGCGACGGTTAAAAAAGTAACAGAAGCAAAAATCGGTACAGCAGAGAAGGCTGAAAATATTACCCGTGAATTGAATGCACAAAAAGAAAGTGCTGTTGGAGATTTGGTCACAGCAGCGCAACTAGATATTGCCAAAAAATCAGGTTATCCAGATGTTGACTTTGCCTTCACCAACAATGGAGGAATCCGTGCAGACCTCGTGGTGAAACCAGACGGAACAGTAACTTGGGGTGCAGCTCAAGCGGTGCAACCATTTGGAAATATCCTCCAAGTAGTAGAAATCACTGGGGATCAAATCTACAAAGCTTTGGACCAACAGTATGATGAGAAAGAACTCTACTTCTTGCAAATGGCAGGGATCAAGTACACCTATACGAAACCAGCCGATGCAACAGAAGAAAATCCTTATAAGGTCGTGAAAGCTTACAAGGCAGATGGAACTGAAATTGATCGTAACAAGACCTACAAGGCGATTATCAACGACTTCTTGTATGGTGGCGGAGATGGTTTCTCAGTCTTCCGTGATACAAAATTGATCGGTGCGATTAATCCGGATACTGAAGTCTTTATCCAATACATCGAAGATGTGAATAAGGCAGGGAAAAAGTTGTCTGCTTCAATCTTGGGCAACAAGACCTTTGTGGAAAAAGTGGAAGAAGAAACACCGACTCCAGAACCACAACCAACACCTCAACCAACTCCAGAACCACAACCACAGCCAGCGCCAGTTGATCCAGTAAGTCCTGTAAATCCAGTTCATCCTGTAGCTCCAGTAACTCCGGCTACCCCAACTCCTCAACCTGAAAGCCCAGTAACTCCAGCTCAACCAGCTGCAAGCGAAACAAAAGAAGTGGCAACAAACAAACCAGTCGCTGTCACTTATCATACGGGTGGTCAAGCTGAAGTAGTTGCTACACCAGCAACTGGTCTTCCAAAAACAGGTCAAGAAGAATTGGCTTCGACCGTCCTTAGCCTCTTTGGCATGACCTCACTAGCTTTAGCAGGATTTGTAGCCAGCAAAAAACGTGAAGGCTAAGTCGTTCATCCGTTAACTTACTCCAAAAAAACGTCCGTTCTATAAAGAAACGGACGTTTTTGATCTTAGGCTGTTTTCTCTACCCAGACACTGCGGACAAAGAAGAGGCTGATCAGAGCTAGTGCTAGAAAGGCAACTCCAAGGTAATAATAGGGTTGATCCATTGTAGTAGATCGACCAGAGAGGTTGACAATCCCTCGGTAGAGGGCCCCGGCTGTGAGCGTAGCCACTCCTGAATTCCAAAGATTGAGGCTCAGGCGAGAGAAGCCTTTCACCATCAACTGTAGAAGCACTAGTAAGGCGCCACCGATCAAAGGAATCAAGAGGAGGTAGTGCATGAAGGCAGAGGTTTCGCCAAAACTAAAGTGTTCGTAGATGCGACTTCCGACAAAGAAGAAAGCCGAGATAAGAATGTACCATAGGATGGTCTTTTTCAACCGTTGTTTAATAGGATTAGTAACCGATGTAGACAATGTCACTCACCGCCCTTTCTGAGATAGTACCATTTGTTGTTGGTTTATTAATAACTTGGCCATTGAAGTAAAGGGTAGAAGATCCACCCCCGTCCAGGTTGTAGGCTGTTTTAACGCCATAAGACTTCATCACTTCTGCTAATTGGTAGAGAGACAGGCCTTGGCTTTCTGAAGTCCGTCCGTCTGACACGACGATAATGTAGTGGTTTTCATCGATGATCCCAATCGCTGTCCGTGGATTTGACACCATAGATTGCCCGACCTCTGAGTTGGTGTCTACCGTAATCTCACCATTTTCAACCAAGGAAGGACCGAAGGCAAGGAGATTGACGACCCCATCTTTGACCAATTGATCCGCAGAGATCTCATCTTCATAGATAATTTTGAAGGATCCATCCTTATAAATCGCCAGGTCCCCATTGCTTGAATCTTCCCGAACGGTATCGCGGTAGACCACTCCATTTCGGATGACGTATCCTGTACTGTTAGCCCCGTAATAGTCACCGTTCACTGCTAGAATAGCACTGTTGTTGGCGGCTGTGACGGAGGTCTTAGCCGTTACATTTGTCCCGTAGGTGTTTTGTGCAAAGGCTGTTTTGAGATAATCTGCCGAGCTGACTGTGATATCTGCGATGTAAACCTGGGTATTTTCAACTGTTTTTTCTGTTAAAGTCACCTGGATATTGTCATCTGAATAGCTAGTATCGGTCGTTGTAGCTGAAGCAGCTGCTTTTTTGGCTGCCTTAGTGTCCGTAATCGTAGCTTTTACGGTTTGGATGGCATCGGATAAGACAAAGGTCTTGAGCATCGAGTAGCTAAAACTGCTGGTCAAAAGAAGGCCAAAGCAGGCAGCATAGGTATAGGATTTTTTAAAGAATTTCATGGTGGGGAGCTGTCCTTTCTTTGAAGATTACTTTTTTCTGGATCACCCATGAGACCAGAAAGAGGAGGAAGCCAACGACAATTTTACTGATCAGGAGATTGAGCCCGAAAGCAGTATAGAAGAGTCGAATCAAGAGCGTATCGAGAATAAAGAGGCCGAGGGCTAGACCAAAGTAGCCACTTCCTGTTTTAGCGACGCTGTCTTTATTCTTAAAGACCAGATGCTTGTTAGTCGAGTAGTTAAAAATGGAACTCGTCACACGAGCGATCCCGTTCGCTAGGAGAATGCGAAGACTAATGGGCACGGCCATCATCACGAAAAGGAAGAAAGCGTAGACCAGATAGTCAACGATAAAACTACTCAGAGAGGAGAGGGCAAACTTAAACATGTCCTTGTAGATCATGAGGCCATCTCGAATAGGGCGGAAGTGGGAACCTTCATTGTCATTGATGTAGACCGTCTCAATCGGAACTTCTAGGATGGGGAAGGACTTGCTTGCTGCAAGGAGAACATTCATCTCATATTCATAACGCTGTCCGTCAACCTCAAGCATGAAAGGCAAGAGATTCGTAGTAAAAGCCCGTAAACCTGTTTGGGTATCGCTGATTGCTACTCCGGTTTGTTGTTTGAAGAGGAAACGGGTCAATTTGTTTCCAAAAGCAGAACGCAAAGGAACTTGGCCAGAAAAGGCGCGTGCTCCTAAAATAAGTGCTCCAGGATGCTCTTGAGATTGGTTAACAACTCTGAAAATATCCCAAATTTTGTGCTGACCGTCTGCATCAGCTGTAACAATGCTTCCATAGGTACCTCTTTCTAGGATGTATGCATAAGCAGTCTTGAGAGATTGCCCTTTTCCTTGGTTGTGTTCGTGGGTCAGGACTGTCGCAAGACCGTCCAATTTGTCAAAAATCACTTTCTTGTCGGCGTCACTTCCATCGTCGACGACGATGATGTGGAGATCACTCTTAGCGTGAACCAGGCGAACCAATTTGACAAGATTCAGATCCGGTTGATAGGCGGGGATGATAAGATAATTCATAATCGTTCCTCGTTTCTTGAGATTTGTTGTAGCTAGTATAAAGACTCAAGCTTAAAGCTAACTGATATCAGTTTTCTTTAAGGAAAAGGGACAGGAAAGGAGTATCTTTTCTTCTATAATTGCCATTTTTAAGGGGAAGTTTTCCTTTAATATCTTAGGTTATGTAAAAAATGATGTTTCAAATTCTAAAGATAATCCTTGCCTTTGTTCGTAAAGTCTGGTATAATAGTTTCTTGTGAGTAAACCTCACTTACCCCTTGCAAAGACTTGGGGTCATTAGTCCAAAAGGAGGAACATTATCAATGGCTAAATACGAAATTCTTTATATTATTCGTCCAAACATTGAAGAAGAAGCTAAAAACGCTTTGGTAGCACGTTTCGATTCTATCTTGACTGACAACGGTGCAACTGTTGTTGAATCAAAAGATTGGGAAAAACGTCGTCTTGCATACGAAATCCAAGATTTCCGTGAAGGACTTTACCATATCGTAAACGTTGAAGCGAACGACGCTGTAGCTCTTAACGAGTTCGACCGTCTTTCAAAAATCAACGGTGACATTCTTCGTCACATGATCGTAAAAGTTGACGCGTAAGAAATCATCAGAGGTGACTTATGATTAACAATGTTGTACTTGTCGGTCGTATGACCCGTGATGCTGAACTTCGTTACACTCCAAGCAATCAAGCAGTTGCTACTTTCAGCCTAGCTGTCAACCGCAACTTCAAGAGTCAGAATGGAGAGCGCGAAGCCGATTTCATCAACTGTGTGATCTGGCGTCAGCAAGCAGAAAACTTAGCCAACTGGGCTAAGAAAGGTGCTTTGATTGGGATTACCGGTCGCATTCAAACACGTAATTACGAAAACCAGCAAGGTCAACGTGTTTATGTCACTGAAGTCGTAGCAGACAGCTTCCAATTATTGGAAAGCCGTGCAGCACGCGAAGGGCATGCAGCTGGTGGCTATTCATCAGGCAACGGTGGTTTTGCTGGAAATGCAGCCCCAAGCTTTGGTGGATCTGAACCAAGCAATGCAGCGCCAAACTTTGGTCGTGAAGAAAATCCATTTGGAGCGAATCCAATGGACATCTCAGACGACGATCTTCCATTCTAAGAATGGGTTTAACGAATTAAAACTATAAAGGAGAATTAAACATGGCTCAACAACGTCGTGGCGGATTCAAACGCCGTAAAAAAGTTGATTACATCGCAGCAAACAAAATTGAATATGTTGATTACAAAGATACTGAGCTTCTTAGCCGTTTCGTTTCAGAACGTGGGAAAATCCTTCCTCGTCGTGTAACTGGAACTTCAGCGAAGAACCAACGTAAAGTAACAACAGCTATCAAACGCGCTCGCGTAATGGCTTTGATGCCTTTCGTAAACGAAGATTAAAAAAAAGACCCGGGTGGGTCTTTTTTTCAGGTCCAGTGGACCTCTTTTTCATGAGCTTGGAAATATAAGAGCGAGTTGAGGTCCGGTGGACCTCTTTGACCTTTCCCTAGCTCTAATCGTGTTATAATGTGGGAAGAAATGTATTAAGGAGGGAACTATGAAGGAAGGTGTAATCATCAGGAGGATGATAAAGGCAGATATTGAGCATATCTCTCAAGCCTTTATTCACCAAGGGTGGCCGGGTAGAGAGGATATCTTGACTAGCTATTTTCAGGAGCAGGAGAATAGAGAGAGGGACGTATTAGTAGCTGAGTCGGATGGATTTGTGGCAGGCTATATCACTATATTGCCTGCTGCCAAGAACGGCCCTTTCGTGGGAGTCTATCCTGAACTAACTGATTTTAATGTTTTTGAGCCATTTAGAAGTCGAGGAATTGGGAATCAACTCTTAGAAGAGGCGGAAAAAAGAGTCCGGCTACTATCAGAGATTGTTACTTTAGGGGTTGGTTTACACTCGGGTTATGGCCCAGCTCAAAGACTGTATGTTAAACGAGGCTATATCCCAGATGGATCTGGAATTTGGTTTAGGGATCGCCCCTTGGCCCCTTACAGTTCTTGTGAAAACAATGATGATTTAGTCCTCTATTTTTCAAAAAGGTTGAACAAGGAAATACAGTAAAACGAAAAACGGATGAAAACTTCATCCGTTTCTTTTTAGCGTCGAGTTGCAGGTGCTGTGCTCGAACTTTTAATATTAAAGCGTTTCTTGAGGTAGAAGCGAAGGACAAGCGCTAGAGCTCCTAAAACGATGGCAAAAACATCTGGAATAGTTGGGTTGAGGACTTGTGGAAGTAATGATGTAAAGGACAAGACGATGACCCAAAGGAACATGACTCCGACAAGAATCGGCATGGATTTCCAAAGAGAGGGACGCTCACTGCGATCTTTTGTGCCATCCATATACTGATAGAAGAAGTAGTACATGAGATACAAGAGCAGAGCTCCTGTCAAACTTCCAAGGATCAAGGTGATCAACCCATAGCCAGTACGACGCGGTGCGACCAAGTTCATAAAGGCGCTAATCGCAGCAAAGACACCAAAGATAAAGAGGAAGGAATCCAAAATCATAAGAGAGGGAGCATCGTTTAATTTCGGATGCTCTTTTTCATAGCGTTCTTTCTCGCTGAAAGAATTCGCCCAAACAGTTGGAGCTCCAAAAAGAGTCCGTGCCGGAATCCCTTTTCCTTGGTTTTCATGGATAGCTGGAAGGATTTCTTGGATGAGGCTTTCTGCTTCTTCCTCTGATTTCCCGTTTTCAAGCAATTGGTGTTTGGCAATACGGATAAATTCTTGGTTTTTCTTGCTGAGTTGATTCAAATCAAATTGAGACATAAATACTCCTTAGTGTTATTAGTAGGTGTTAGAACCATTTTTTATGGATGAGGTAGACGACGAGAGAACCGGTCAGGGCAAAAGCGATGAAAATGATGAGCCAGAAGGCGTTTGGTTCTCCATTGAGCGGTAATTCATTGTCTTTGAAGTTCATCCCGTAGGCCGAGAAAATCATGGTTGGGATGGACATGACGATGGTCACCATGGCCAAGGTTTTCATGATGTTGTTCTGGTTGTTGGAGATGATCGATGCGAAAGTATCGGTCATGGAGTGGAGGATGTTTCCATAAATATCCGCCATCTCAATGGCCTGCTGGGTTTCGATCAAGGTATCTTCCAGCAGATCTTCGTCTTCTAAGTATTTCTTGATGTTACTAGTGGCGCTGGTCAATTTCTTGATCACGCGCTCATTGGTTTTCAGAGAGGCCTTAAAGTAGACGATGGTTTTTTCTAACTCCATCAACTCAATCAGCTCTTCATTACGCGTTGATTTGTGCAATTGGCTTTCAATCTGTTCACTCTTTCGATCCAGGGTACGAAGCGCAGACAAGTAGAGTTCGGCGTTACGATAGAGGATCTGAAAGATAAAGCGCGACCGCATAAAAGTATAGAAATTCCGCAAGCGTCGGTTGATAAAGATATCAAGAAGTGGCAATTTCTCCAAGCAGGTCGTGATGATAGCCTCTTCTGTCAGGATAATTCCTAGCGGAATGGTCACGTAGTAGGTCTGATTGTTCCGCTCTTCCTTGATGGGGACGTCGACGATGATCAAGGTATACTCATCTTCAATGGTCATACGAGACATTTCTTCCGCATCGAGTGGTGCCCGTAAGTCGGCAATATCGATGTTAAAAGCAGAGGCGATTTCCATCGATTCACTTTGGGAAGGATTGACAAGGTTGATCCAGCTACCAGGTTCCAGTGTCTCTATTTCTTTAAATTCAGTCGTTGTCGATAAAAAGACCTGTTTCATGGTGCCTCCCCTTGTTTTTTTACACCTTAACATTATATCAGAAAAAGGACGGTTTTGGATAAAAGAATACTAAAAAATTTGTTATAATGGAGGTTAACAAAAAGGTGATTAGAGTAAGAACATGCAAGATAAAATTGTCATTCATGGGGCACGTGCCCATAATTTAAAAAATATAGACGTGGAAATTCCACGGGACAAATTAGTCGTGGTGACGGGTTTGTCTGGATCTGGAAAGTCCAGTCTGGCCTTTGATACCCTCTATGCAGAAGGTCAGCGCCGCTACGTGGAGAGCTTATCGGCCTATGCCCGGCAATTCTTGGGAAATATGGAAAAACCAGATGTCGACTCTATTGACGGCTTGAGTCCAGCCATTTCCATCGACCAAAAAACGACCAGTAAAAACCCACGTTCTACAGTGGGGACGGCAACAGAGATCAATGACTACCTGCGCCTGCTCTATGCGCGTGTAGGGACGCCTTATTGTATCAATGGACATGGCGCTATTACCGCTTCTTCGGTTGAGCAAATTGTCGATCAAGTTTTGGAATTACCAGAGCGCCAACGCCTGCAAATTCTAGCTCCCATTATCCGCAAGAAAAAAGGCCAGCACAAGAATATCATTGAAAAAGTTCAAAAAGACGGCTATGTTCGGGTCCGAGTTGACGGTGAGATCTATGATGTGACAGAGGTCCCAGAACTGTCTAAAAGCAAACAGCACACGATTGAAGTGGTGGTAGACCGGATCGTGATCAAAGAGGGCATCCGCTCGCGTCTCTTTGATTCGATTGAGGCAGCTCTTCGGATAGCGGACGGTTATGTGGTGATTGATACCATGGATGGAAAGGAACTGCTCTTTTCGGAGCATTATGCTTGTCCAGTCTGTGGCTTTACCGTTCCTGAATTAGAGCCCCGTCTCTTTTCTTTCAATGCGCCTTTCGGCTCCTGTCCAGACTGTGATGGGTTAGGCATTAAGCTGGAGGTGGACTTAGATTTGGTGGTGCCAGATGATCGCTTAACCCTTCGTGAAGGAGCTCTTGCTCCTTGGAATCCGATCTCTTCCAACTACTATCCTCAGATGCTGGAGCAGGCCATGATCCAGTTTGGCATTGATATGGATCAGCCTTTCTCAGATCTTTCTCAAGAAGAAAAGGACTTGGTTCTCTATGGTTCAAACGGGAAAGAATTCCACTTCCACTATGAAAATGAGTTTGGTGGGGTTCGAGATATCGACATTCCCTTTGAAGGAGTCGTAACCAACATTCACCGTCGTTTCCGTGAGACCAATAGTGACTTCACCCGCAACCAAATGCGCTCTTATATGAACGAATTGACCTGTGCGACCTGCCATGGCTACCGTCTCAATGACCAGGCTCTTTCTGTTCGTGTCGGTGGGGAGAAAGGGATGCATATCGGAGAAGTGTCAGATCTATCGATTGCGGACCACTTAAAAGCTGTGGATCAGTTGGTCTTAACAGACAATGAAGCCACGATTGCAAGACCGATCCTAAAAGAGATCAAAGATCGCTTAACCTTCTTAAACAATGTGGGGCTTAATTACTTGACCCTGTCACGATCGGCTGGGACCTTATCGGGTGGAGAAAGCCAGCGCATTCGCTTGGCAACCCAGATCGGTTCCAACCTCTCTGGTGTCCTTTATATCTTGGATGAGCCGTCTATTGGCCTCCATCAAAGGGACAATGACCGCCTGATTGCCAGTCTCAAGAAGATGCGCGATTTAGGCAACACTTTGATCGTCGTCGAACATGATGAAGATACCATGAGAGAGGCAGACTACCTGATCGACGTCGGCCCAGGTGCCGGTGTCTTTGGGGGAGAGATCGTTGCAGCAGGAACTCCAAAGCAGGTGGCTCGCAACAGCAAATCCATCACTGGTCAGTACTTGTCCGGCAAACGCAAGATTCCGGTTCCAGCAGAGCGCCGTTCAGGAAATGGTCGTTCTATTGAAATTACTGGAGCAAGTGAGAACAACTTACAAGACATCACAGCGCGCTTTCCTCTGGGTAAATTTATCGCAGTCACTGGAGTTTCCGGTTCTGGAAAATCGACCTTGATCAATGGCATCTTGAAAAAAGCCATCGCTCAAAAGCTCAACCGCAATTCGGAAAAACCAGGGAAATACAAGACGATTCAGGGGATTGAGCATATCGATCGCTTGATCGACATTGATCAAAGCCCGATTGGTCGGACTCCTCGTTCCAATCCAGCGACCTATACAGGCGTCTTCGATGACATTCGCGATCTCTTTGCTCAGACCAATGAAGCCAAAATTCGGGGCTATAAAAAAGGCCGCTTTAGTTTCAATGTCAAGGGCGGGCGTTGTGAAGCCTGCTCAGGAGATGGGATCATCAAGATTGAAATGCACTTCTTGCCGGATGTCTTTGTTCCTTGTGAAGTCTGCCATGGACGTCGTTACAATAGTGAGACATTAGAAGTCCACTACAAGGAAAAAAATATTGCAGAAGTGCTGGATATGACGGTCAATAAGGCGGTTGAATTCTTCAAGCACATTCCAAAAATTGAACGCAAACTCAAGACCATCCAAGATGTGGGCTTGGGCTATGTAACACTGGGGCAACCAGCGACCACCCTTTCAGGTGGGGAAGCGCAACGGATGAAGTTGGCTTCTGAATTGCACAAGCGCTCTACAGGAAAATCCTTCTATATCTTGGATGAACCAACGACCGGACTCCATACCGAAGACATTTCTCGCTTGATCAAAGTCTTAGAGCGATTTGTGGATGATGGCAATACGGTCCTTGTGATTGAGCACAATTTGGATGTCATTAAGACAGCAGATCATATCATCGATTTAGGACCAGAGGGCGGTGTCGGTGGCGGAACCATTATTGCGACCGGAACACCAGAAGAAGTAGCATCAAATCCTGCTAGCTACACAGGACAATATTTGAAAGGAAAATTACAATGAATCAACGGATCAGCAACTTAAGAAACAAAATGAAAGCCCAAAACCTCAAAGCGGTATTGATTAACAATTTGAAAAATGTTTATTATTTGACCAATTTCTGGGGTTCAAACGGGACTGCTTTGGTGACAGAAGAACGCGTGGTCCTCTTTACGGATTCGCGCTACACCATCCATGCTCATGCGACTTGTTTCCCCTTTGTAGAGATTGTGGAAACTCGCGATGAGTTGACTGCAGCTGCAGAGATCGTTAAGGATCTTGGAATCAAAGAACTTGGTTTTGAGGACGAAGTGACGGTGGCCTACCATGCCCGCATGGCTTCTGTTTTTAGTGGCATCAGCCTTCAATCCCTAGCGAACTTTGTGATGGAATTGCGCTTGATTAAAGATGAAACTGAGATTGCGGCCATTAAAAAAGCTTGTAGCATCTCTGACCAAGCCTTCCATGATATTTTAGACTATATCAAGGTAGGGAAAACGACAGAGTTGGAAGCAGCGACTTTCCTCGACTTTAGAATGCGGGAGTTGGGAGCTTCTGGTGTATCTTTCGATATTATTTCAGCAGCTGGTGAACGTTCTGCGATGCCTCACGCGACTCCAAGTGATCGGGCCATTTCAGCAGGAGATGCCTTGACCCTTGATTTTGGTTGCTTGTATGACCACTATGTCAGCGATATGACACGGACTATCTATGCGGGTCATGTCAGCGACAAGGAAAGAGAAATTTACGAAACCGTTTTGAAAGCCAATCAAGCCTTGATTGATGCGGCTAAAGATGGACTTGGCTTCCGTGATTTTGATAAAATTCCACGTGATGTGATCGAGGCAGCCGGCTATGGACAATACTTCACGCATGGAATCGGTCATGGAATTGGGCTAGATATCCACGAAGAACCATACTTCAGCCAAACGTCTAAAGAAGCGATTCAAGCAGGGATGGTTTTAACAGATGAGCCTGGGATTTATATTGAAGGCCTCTCAGGTGTGCGGATCGAAGATGACCTCTTGATCACAGAAACAGGCTGTGAAGTCTTGACTCTTGCTCCTAAAGAATTGATTGTCCTATAAAATAGACAGTATTTTCTTAACCCCTGTGTAACAAACAAAGATAAGAAAAGAGGCCTATGAAAAAACGAAGTGTAATAGTTGGAATTCTTCTAGTAGTCCTGCTATTTGTATTTGCTCCTTCTGCCCATGCTGGTGTTGGTAATACAGATAGTGGTGGCAGTAGCTTGATTGATTCAGGTGGTGGTAGCAGTTGGTCCGATAGTGGCAGTAGCTGGTCCGATGGCGGAAGTAGTTGGTCTGGTGGCAGCAGCTGGTCTGGTGGATCCAGTAGCTACAGTTCTAGTTCTGGAACAGACTCTGGTGGTGTAGTGGCAGTTTTTGCTATCGTTGGATTGATTGGATTTATCTATAATATTGCAAAAGAGGCTAATGATAGTGATGAATCATTCTCTTCAAATAGTGGTCCAAAACGGACAACCGAAGAGCGGGCCGGTCGACCAATTGAAAACAACTATGAAGCGATTCGCCGCATCCGTAAACTGGATCCAATGTTTGATGAAGACCGCTTCTTGTCGCAAGTCAAGCTGGTTTATCTTCAATTGCAGTCTGCTTGGACAGAAAAAGATTGGAATTCCGTACGGAATTTAGAAAGTACGAGTCTTTATGAGCAGCACTTGACGCAGTTACAAGAACATATTCGTGCCAAAACAACCAATGTTCTAGAGCGCGTATGTGTGGAAGATTCGAAGATCAAAGACTTTATCGAAAATCCAGAAGGCAATGACCGTATCGAAGTCATTCTATCTTCGACGATGAGAGATTACATCCGAAGTGATGAAACGGGTCGTGTGATCGAAGGGGATCCAACCAAAGATCTCTTTACCGTTTACCGCATGGTCTTCCTCCGTGAACATGGAGCTCAGACAGAGATCATTAAGAATTCAGAAGTCGTTAGTGATCACTGTCCGAACTGTGGTGCGCCATTGACGATCGATTCAATCGACAAGTGTGAATATTGCCAAGCATCCTTGAAGCACAATCCAAAAGATTGGGTCTTGGATGTCTACGAAGTTGTGGATGAAATTGAATTCTACAGATAGGAGAATGTATGGGATTTATTAAAGCAGCCCTTTCAGCGGGCATTTCAAGTTTTCAAGATAGTAAATTTAAGGAAGCCATTACCTTGCCAGAAGCTGTTCCAGCAACAGCTTTGGCCATTAAGGGACAGCTCTTGACTAAAGATCCAGATGGGCGCTCTCGCCAGAGCAACCAAAATACAGGTCTATTGACAGATGGCTCTGTTGTCATTGTTCCTCAAGGCTATGTTGCTCTCTTGGTCAATAATGGAACTTTTTTAGGAGACCTTCTAGAAGCAGGGAGCCACGAATGGCAAGCCGGTGAAAATGCCTGGTTGTTTGAAAAGGGTGGTGTGAAAGGAACTTGGGATCAGTTCAAGAATCGCTTCTCCTTTGGAGGCCAAGTGGTCACCCAACAAGAAATTATTTTTGTGCGGATGCAACCTTTTACAGGAAATAAATTTGGCACTCAAAATCCAGTCGAGTACTTTAGCGACCGTTACCAACAACTTCTTAGCATTCGTTTTTATGGTCTTTATGATGTTAAAGTGGCAGATCCTGTACTCTTTTACATCAGTGTAGTCAGTCGTCAAATCACTGCAGATAAGCCATTTACCTTGGAAGATGTGGCTCAGGGAACCTTGCGCCAAAATCTAGCACCAAAAATTGCAGTGGCCATTTCAAAATATACGGCTGAAAATAAGGCAGACATCTACAATATCAATGCGGACCAAGATGTCTTCAATGAAGTTGCAAAACGCGAAGTCAACAAAACGTGGACAGAATTATATGGTATCGAATTAACCAATGTCCTCATCGAAGATTTGAGCTACGATGCAGACAGTATGGCCAAGGTCAATAAACTGGACAGTGAATTGGCAGCGATGAAGTACAATACCATTGAAATCGAAGAGCGTCGTGCTCGCAATGAAGCCTTGGTCGCAGCTGCTAAAAATGAAGGTGGCAATGGCATGAACATGATTATGGGGATGAACTTGGGTCAAGCCCTTGGCAATGACCTTCAAAAACAAGCCTCTCCAGCGCAAGACAAGCCTCATACCTTCTACATTGAAGTAGATGGAAAATATGTCCATGTCACCAAAGATGCCGATGGCAATATTGTGCCTGTGGACCAATAAGGAATAGTGAAGATGAAGTTGGAGGTATAGAGATTCTAAGGACTCGTTCCTACAATCTCTCTCCGCCTTCTAGCCTTCCTAAAAAGAGACAATTGCTGTTTGAGAAAAATCAAATAGTGTGTTACAATAAAGAGTAATCTATTTTTAAAAAAGAGGTAATAAAACATGATCGAAGCAAGTAAATTGAAAGCTGGTATGACTTTTGAAACAGCTGACGGAAAATTGATCCGCGTTTTGGAAGCTAGCCACCACAAACCAGGTAAAGGAAACACTATCATGCGTATGAAATTGCGTGATGTCCGTACTGGTTCAACATTTGATACAAGCTACCGTCCAGAAGAAAAATTTGAACAAGCGATTATCGAAACTGTTCCAGCTCAATACTTGTACAAAATGGATGATACAGCCTACTTCATGAACACTGAAACATATGACCAATATGAAATTCCAGTTGTGAATGTAGAACAAGAATTGCTTTATATCCTTGAAAACTCAGAAGTAAAAATTCAATTCTACGGAAGCGAAGTCATCGGTGTAACAGTTCCTACAACGGTTGAATTGACTGTTGCAGAAACTCAACCATCTATCAAAGGTGCTACAGTGACTGGTTCTGGAAAACCTGCTACAATGGAAACTGGTTTGGTCGTAAACGTTCCTGACTTCATCGAAGCTGGACAAAAATTGGTCATTAACACTACTGAAGGAACTTACGTTTCTCGTGCATAAGAGACATCTCAGGGTGTCAAATAGAAAGGAACTTCTATGGCAACTGAACAATTTGGTGACATCGTTATTGCACCACGTGTATTAGAAAAAATTATTGCGATTGCAACAGCAAAAGTAGAG
This sequence comes from Streptococcus parasanguinis, assembly GCF_964238605.1. Classification (GTDB taxonomy): domain Bacteria; phylum Bacillota; class Bacilli; order Lactobacillales; family Streptococcaceae; genus Streptococcus; species Streptococcus parasanguinis_AJ. The sequence goes on from NZ_CAXSMM010000007.1 coordinate 119,047, forward strand.
GGTGTCTATTCGCTTGAAAACAAGAGTGTTTCAGATAGCTTATCCAAACGCTCACTTGGACGTGGCGTCTACCTTCATACAGAAGAAGATGGTCAAGTTTCAGTAGACATCTATCTCTACTTAGAATATGGAGTGGCTGTACCATCTGTCGCTGTAGCCATTCAAAAAGCGGTTAAGTCTGCAGTTTATGATATGGCAGATGTAACCTTGGATGCTGTCAACATTCACGTTGTTGGTATCGCAACGGAAAAATCTCCAAAACCAGACTTGAAAGATTTGTTTAATGAGGACTTCCTCAATGACTGATGAAATTTTATTAGAATCACGTCGAGATTTGCGTGAGCGCGCCTTCCAAGCCTTGATGGCCTTGGAATACGATGGAGACATTGTTGAAGCTTGTCGCTTTGCTTATCTACATGACAAGGACCTGGCAGAAGACAAAGAAGTCGATCTTCCTGCCTTTCTCATGAATCTCGTGACGGGTGTCTATCAGTCAAAAGATCAACTAGACCAACAAATCGGTCAACATTTGAAAACCGGCTGGACTGTTGAGCGCTTGACCTTGGTAGAGAAAAACATCCTTCGTCTGGGAATTTATGAAATGACAGAGTTTGATACACCACAGATCGTCGCAGTCAATGAAGCGGTGGAATTGGCCAAGGCCTTTTCAGATGAAACCTCTTCACGATTTGTCAACGGTGTCCTCAGTCAATTTGTGACAGAAGAATAAGTAAAAAGAGCCTACTGGCTCTTTTTTTGGTAAAAAAATATGAGAGTGGGACAGAAATCGGTAATTCGTTAGAATTCGATTTCGTCGTCCCACCTCCGCACAGTTGAGTAGGGCTG
>NZ_CAXSMM010000008.1:0-89902 GCF_964238605.1 Streptococcus parasanguinis
CCGAACACAGCAGTTAAGCCCTAGAACGCCGGAAGTAGTTGGGGGTTGCCCCCTGTGAGATAAGGTAGTCGCTTAGCTTTTTTCCGCCATAGCTCAGTTGGTAGTAGCGCATGACTGTTAATCATGATGTCGTAGGTTCGAGTCCTACTGGCGGAGTATAGGAATTAGACCAGTGGCCTGGTCTTTTTATTTTTATTTTTTTCAAAACCTAGTCTGAAACTTTTATGTTTTCTTGATAGCAAGCTCGTTTGTGGTAAGATGAGTATGGGTCATTTATGTTAGTTCCTTTCAGACAAATGTGGTGTTTATCTGAGCCTAACATAAATAGCTTTTTTGGTCTTGCTTAATTTTACAAATTTGGAAATATAAAAGCTCCGTTTTTATAACGGAGCTTTTATACTTTTAGTTATTTGGGAAAAATGCATTATATAAGGCTTTAATGGCTTTTTCTTCTTGATCTTTACTTACAACGAACATAATAGAAACCTCACTAGATCCTTGTGAGATCATTTGAATATTAATTTCATTTTCTGACAGTGCCTTAGCTGCAGTTGCGGTAACCCCTACTTGGCTCTTCATTTTTTCACCAACAATCATAATGATTGAAAGATCATGTTCAATTTCAGCTGTGTCAACTTCGAGTTTTTGTGTTAATTGTTTCAGAATTTCTTGTTCTTTAATCGGAGTCAGTTCACGTGAACGCAAAATGATAGACAAGTCATCGATTCCAGTTGGCATATGTTCCCAACTAATATTGAGATCTTCTAAAATTTGAAGGACTTTTCGACCAAAACCGACTTCTCGGTTCATGAGGTATTTGGTAGTGTTGATACTAACGAATCCTGAATCACCTGCAATCCCTACAACAGTCACATGATCATTTGAATGTTCCAAAACAATTCGGGTTCCTGGATGGTCTGGATTATTTGTATTTTTAATGACTAATGGAATTTTACCTCTGTATGCTGGAACGAGTGCTTCATCATGTAAGACTGAAAAACCTGCATAGGCTAATTCACGCATTTCCTTGTAAGTTAATTCAGGAATTGAATGTGGGTGTTTAATAATACCTGGATGTGCTGCAAAGATACCATTTACATCTGTATAGTTTTCGTATAAGTCTGCTTTTACGCCAGCTGCAATGATAGATCCTGTAATGTCAGATCCACCACGAGAAAATGTACAAATGTCCCCATCTTGGGTAACACCAAAAAAACCTGGAATGACAATTACTTCACTTGCATCTTTTAGTTCTTCAATTTTATCGTAACTAGAAGGTAAAATACGAGCGTTGGAAGGTTCTGCGGTGACTGTAATTCCTGCTTCTTTTGGATGGATATATTTTGCTTCTAATCCATTTTGATTAAAATAGGCAGCTATGAGTTTAGCGTTGTTGTTTTCACCGGCTGCCAAAAATGCATCGTATGTAAATGGATTTCCTTTTTTAGGCAAATTTGTCAGATCATAGATATCTTCAGCAATTTCTTGAATGATAGAATCTTTGAGACCCAATTCTTCTGTAATGGCACGATAACGCTCAATAATCCACTGTTGTGTTTGCGTAACATCTTTATCTGAAGTGAATTCTTTATAATAACGGATCAGAGCATCTGTTACTTTTGTGTCTTCAGCGTTGCGCTTACCTGGAGCTGATACAACTACAAATCTTCTTTCTGGATCATCTTTAATGATATCAAGTACTTTTTTTAATTGAGAAGCTGATGCTAGAGAACTTCCACCGAATTTAGTTACTTTCATATTTTCTCCTTAATAGTTTCATTAATACATTATACCAAAGTTCAGTTATTGATACAATGTATTTACAGATAGGGCATAAAATAATTGATTCTGTAGAGGAGAGAAATTGTAATTATTCAAATTTTACAATTTTGTTACATCTTATAGATATATTTTACTATTTTACTTTTTTGTGGTATGATATGTTATAATTCAAAAGTTTTAATATCAAAATATTTTATATTTAAACAAAAGGAGTCTGTGATGTTTGAAACAATTTTGTATTCTGTCGAAAACGACCTCGCGACAATCTCTTTAAATCGTCCTGAAGTATCCAATGGTTTTAACATTCCAATGTGTCAGGAAATTTTAGCTGCCCTGGAAGATGCAGAAAAAAATGAGGAAGTAAAATTCATTATTCTATCAGCAGAAGGGAAAATCTTTTCAGTTGGTGGAGATTTGAGCGAAATGAAACGCGCAGTCGATGCGGATGACATCGAGTCTCTTGTTTTAATTGCCGAATTAGTTAATACGATTTCAAAGAAAATCAAGCAATTGCCAAAACCGGTTATTATGGTGGCAGATGGAGCGGTTGCTGGAGCAGCTGCTAACATTGCAGTAGCTGTTGATTTTTGTATTATTAGTGATCGTACTAAATTTATCCAAGCCTTTGTTGGGGTTGGTTTAGCACCAGATGCGGGTGGGTTATTCTTGTTAGGAAAAGCCATTGGCATGTCTCGGGCTACTCATTTAGTAATGACGGGTGAAGCCTTGACTGCTGAAAAAGCATTTGATTATGGCCTAGCTTATCGTGTTTGTGAATCTGAAAAACTCGATAAAACCGTTGAGCAATTGCTTAAAAAATTAAGAAGAGGATCTTCAAATTCTTATGCTGCCATGAAAGAAATGGTTTGGGAAGCATTCTTGAAAGAATGGGACCAATATGCGGATCTTGAATTGGATTTGCAAAAGAAACTAGCATTTACAGAAGATTTCAAGGAGGGGGTTATTGCCTACTCTGAGAAACGTCGGCCACAATTTAAAGGAAAATAAATTTGTATTTTTTCTATGTTTTGTGAAAAAATGCTTGCAAATTATTTTCATTTTTGATAAAATTTGACTATCAAAGTAAAATTAGGAGGTGGAGTTTTGAATTACCAATTAGTTAACGACTATTTAACATCCATCTTTAATAATGTTTTGGTTATTGAGGAGTCGAGCCTAAGAGCAAGTCGATTCAAAGATGTTTCTATTAAAGAAATGCATACGATCGATGTGATTGGTTCGACACCGAATGCAACCCCGAGTGATATTTCACGGGAGTTGATGGTGACTTTGGGGACTGTCACGACAAGTTTGAATAATCTTGAACGCAAAGGGTATATCGAAAGAAGAAGATCGGAAGTTGATCGCCGGGTTGTACACTTGAGTTTAACGAAGAACGGTCGTCTACTTTATCGTCTTCATCAGCAATTCCATAAACGGATGGTCAACCAGATTATTGGAGATATGAGTCCCGAAGAGAAGAAAGTGATGCAAAAAGGATTGCAAAATCTGTATCGTTTCTTGGAGGAAATTAAATAATGGTCTTTGCTAAAATTAGTCAAGTTGCTCATTATGCACCTGACCAAGTCGTATCAAATGATGATTTGGCTGAGATCATGGATACAAGTGATGAATGGATCAGTAGTCGGACAGGTATCCTTCGGCGTCACATTTCAAAAGATGAGACGACAAGTGATCTAGCAACAGTTGTTGCACAAAGATTATTAGCAAAAGCAAAGATAGACGCTGAGGAAATTGATTTCATCCTTGTGGCTACGATTACTCCAGATAGCTTAATGCCATCGACCGCAGCCCGGGTACAAGCTAATATTGGAGCTTCTCGAGCCTTTGCTTTTGACCTGACTGCAGCATGTAGCGGATTTGTATTTGCATTAGCCACTGCTGAAAAATACATTTCTTCAGGGATGTACCAGCGAGGGATTGTGATCGGTAGTGAGACGCTTTCAAAAGTATTAGACTGGTCAGATCGCTCTACTTCAGTACTTTTTGGAGATGGAGCTGGCGGTGTCTTGCTTGAAGCGAGCGATCAAAAATCGTTTTTAGCTGAAAGTCTTTTTACGGATGGTAGCCGTGGTTCTAGTCTTGAATCTTGCTATTTGGGTCTGTCTTCTCCTTATTCAGAGGAAGTTACCGATCGAAGATATCTGACGATGGATGGGCGGGCAGTTTTTGATTTTGCTATTCGTGATGTCACGAAAAGCATTCAAAAGATTATAGCAGACGCCTCTATGGAAGCAGAAGAGATTGACTATTTTCTTTTACATCAGGCGAATGACCGAATGTTAGATAAGATGTCAAAAAAACTGGGTGTCTCTAGAGAGAAGATCCCAGCAAATATGATGGAATATGGGAACACTAGTGCTGCTAGTATCCCCATTCTATTATCGGAGTGTGTCGAGAATTATCGAATCAAGATGGATGGAAGTCAAAAAATTCTTCTTACAGGTTTCGGTGGAGGTTTGACATGGGGCACACTTCTTGTTACAATCTAGTTAAACATGTGGAAACACATTTTAAAAATTTATATATTATTTTTTAAGGAGGCCTGTCATGGCAGTATTTGAAAAAGTACAAGAAATTATCGTTGAAGAACTTGGTAAAGAACCATCAGAAGTAACTCTTGAATCTACATTCGAAGATTTAGAAGCAGATTCATTGGATTTGTTCCAAGTTATCTCTGAAATTGAAGATGCTTTTGACATCCAAATCGAAACTGAAGAAGGATTATCTACAGTTGGTGACCTTGTCGCTTACGTAGAAGAAAAAACAAAATAATGATAGATGAGAGTATCGAAAGATATTCTCTCTTGTTTAGGTAATAGTTTGAGGCTCAAAGAAACAATCTTTTAAACTCAAACTATTACTTAAGCGAAAAAAGAGGTAGGTATGATGCAAACACGAATTACTGAACTATTGAATATTAAATATCCAATCTTCCAAGGTGGGATGGCATGGGTCGCTGATGGTGACTTGGCTGGAGCAGTATCAAACGCCGGTGGTCTTGGAATCATTGGTGGCGGGAACGCTCCAAAAGAAGTTGTAAAGGCTAACATTGATAAAGTGAAGTCTATTACAGATAAACCTTTTGGTGTAAATATCATGCTTTTGTCCCCATTCGCGGATGACATTGTTGACCTGGTGATTGAAGAAGGTGTAAAAGTTGTTACAACTGGAGCTGGAAATCCTGGGAAATACATGGATCGTTTCCATGAAGCAGGGATCACTGTCATTCCTGTTGTTCCATCTGTTGCCCTTGCAAAACGGATGGAAAAATTGGGTGCCGATGCAGTGATTACAGAAGGAATGGAAGCTGGAGGTCACATTGGTAAATTGACGACTATGACCTTGGTTCGCCAAGTGGTTGAAGCTATTTCTATTCCAGTAATTGGTGCTGGAGGAGTCGCTGATGGTGCCGGTGCTGCAGCTGTCTTTATGTTAGGTGCCGAAGCTGTTCAGGTGGGAACTCGTTTCGTGGTTGCAAAAGAATCTAATGCTCACCAAAACTTTAAGAATAAAATCTTGAAAGCGAAAGATATTGATACGGTAGTTTCAGCATCAGTTGTTGGACACCCTGTTCGTGCGATCAAGAATAAATTGGCTTCTGCCTATAACCAAGCTGAAAAAGATTTCTTGGCAGGTAAGAAGACTCAAGAAGAAATTGAAGAATTAGGAGCAGGAGCCCTTCGCAATGCCGTTGTTGATGGAGATGTTGACAATGGTTCTGTAATGGCGGGTCAAATTGCTGGACTTGTCAGCAAGGAAGAAACTTGTGCTGAAATTCTAGAAGATATCTATTATGGTGCAGCCAAGGTGATTAAAAAAGAGGCTGCTCGTTGGGCAGATGTAAACGTCTAAAAACGTCGAAAGGATTAGGATAGTGACAAAACGTGCGTTCTTATTTGCTGGTCAAGGGGCTCAGAAATTGGGCATGGCGAGCGATTTGTATGCGGCTTATCCCGTTGTTAAAGAGACATTTGATACGGCTAGTCGTATTCTCGGTTATGATTTGCGTGAATTGATTGATTCTAACGAAGAAAAACTGAATCAGACACGCTATACTCAACCAGCTATTTTGACAACGTCAGTAGCCATTTATCGTCTCTTAGTAGAAAATGGTATCACTCCTGATATTGTTGCCGGCCTCTCTTTGGGGGAATATTCTGCCCTGGTTGCGGCTGGAGCTCTTTCGTTTGAAGATGCAGTAGCTTTGGTTGCGAAACGAGGTGAATTCATGGAAACGGCAGCTCCTGCTGGAAGTGGGAAAATGGTTGCTGTTATGAATACAGATCCAAGTTTGATCGAAGAGATTTGTCAACAAGCATCTGAAAAGGGTGTAGTGACACCAGCTAACTACAATACACCAGCCCAAATTGTGATTGGTGGTGAGGTTGCAGCTGTGGACTATGCTGTTGAACTATTGAAGGAAGCAGGTGCCAAACGCTTGATCCCTTTGAATGTGTCAGGTCCATTCCACACAGCCTTACTGGAATCTGCTAGTCAAAAATTGGCGGCTGAACTAGAAAAAGTATCATTTAATGATTTTGATCTTCCTTTAGTTGGGAATACAGAAGCTACTATCATGAAGTCAGAAGATGTGAAAGCACTTTTGGCACGTCAAGTAAAAGAACCGGTTCGTTTCTATGATTCAATTGCTACGATTCAAGACTTTGGTGTAGATGAAGTCATCGAGATCGGACCTGGAAAAGTCTTGTCAGGATTCTTGAAGAAAATTGATAAAACTCTTCCAACTTATAACGTCGAAGATCAGGCTAGTCTAGATGCTCTTCTGAATGCTTAAAACGAGGTAAATATGGAACTTAAAAATAAAAATGTTTTTGTGACAGGTTCAACACGTGGAATTGGATTGGCTGTGGCTCATAAGTTTGCGAGTCTCGGTGCTAATATTGTCTTGAACGGCCGTTCAGAAATTTCAGAGGATTTATTAGCTCAGTTTGCTGATTATGGTGTGACTGTTGTTGGTATTTCTGGGGATATTTCTAATGGCGAAGATGCGCAACGTATGGTAGCTGAAGCAATTGAAAAGCTTGGAAGTGTTGATGTTTTGGTCAATAACGCTGGCATCACAAACGACAAGTTGATGTTGAAAATGACTGAAGAAGATTTTGAACGGGTCTTGAAAATCAACCTGACCGGTGCCTTTAATATGACTCAAGCTGTCTTAAAACCTATGTCTAAAGCTCGTCAAGGTGCCATTATCAACATGTCCTCTGTAGTGGGTCTTATGGGGAATATTGGTCAAGCGAACTATGCAGCTTCAAAAGCTGGATTGATTGGTTTTACCAAATCCGTTGCGCGTGAAGTTGCGGCTCGTGGGGTTCGTGTGAATGCCATTGCACCTGGTTTTATTGAATCAGATATGACAGACGCTATTCCAGAGAAAATGAAGGACGCCATGCTAGCGCAAGTGCCAATGAAACGAATTGGTCAAGCTGAAGAAGTGGCAGAAGTTGCGGCTTTCTTGGCAGGTCAAGAATATTTAACTGGTCAAACAATTGCCATTGATGGCGGAATGACTATGCAATAACGAATGGTCACTGATCGAAAATTACTTACTTAAATATCCATCCGACAAAAGGAGAATATATATGTCTACAAATCGTGTTGTTGTTACAGGTTACGGTGTAACCTCACCAATCGGAAATACACCAGAGGAGTTCTGGAATAGCCTTCATGAAGGAAAAATTGGGATTAAACCCATTACGAAATTTGATGCTTCTGAAATTCCAGTCTTTAATGCTGGTGAAATTCAAGATTTCCCATTCGATAAATATTTCGTAAAGAAAGATCAAAATCGTATGGATACCTACTCATTGTATGCAATCTATGCTGCGATGGAAGCTATTGAAAATTCAGGCTTGAATATGGAAGAAGAAAACCGCGATCGTGTAGGTGTGATTGTCTCATCTGGTATCGGTGGTTTGCAAGAATTGGAAGATCAAATTATCCGTATGCATGAACGTGGAATGAAGAGAATCCAGCCAATGTTTATTCCAAAAGCTCTTTCAAACATGGGGGCTGGAAACATCGCACTTAAGATTGGGGCTCAAGGGGTATGTAAATCCGTGACAACAGCTTGTGCTTCTGCCAACGATGCCATTGGTGAAGCTTTCCGTGAAATTAAATTTGGTATGCATGATGTTGTTTTGGCAGGTGGTGCTGAAGCTTCGATTACTAAGATTGGTATCGGTGGTTTCAATGCTCTTACGGCCCTTTCAACAACAGAAGACCCAGAACGTTCATCTATCCCATTTGACAAAGACCGTAATGGTTTTGTGATGGGTGAAGGTGCAGGGGTTCTTGTCATCGAAAGTTTGGAACATGCCCAAAAACGTGGTGCTAATATTTTGGCTGAGATTGTTGGTTACGGATCAAACTGTGATGCTTACCATATGACAACACCAACACCAGATGGTTCAGGTGCGGCTAAAGCGATTAAATTAGCGATCAATGAAGCTGGTATCAAGCCTGAAGATGTCGATTATGTCAACGCACATGGTACATCTACACCAGCCAATGAGAAAGGTGAAAGCGGAGCTATTGTTTCTGTCCTTGGTAAAGAAGTTCCTGTATCATCTACGAAATCATTTACAGGACACTTGCTTGGTGCTGCTGGTGCAGTTGAAGCGATTGCTACCATCGAAGCGATTCGTCATAGCTTTGTACCAAAAACTGCTGGTACTAAAGAATTGTCTGACTATATCGAAGCAAACGTTGTTTATGGTGAAGGTCAAGAAGCGGATATTCAGTACGCTATCTCAAATACCTTTGGTTTTGGAGGACACAATGCTGTTCTGGCCTTTAAACGTTGGGAGGGTTAATTCATGAATATTTCTGAAATCAAAGATTTGTTGGCTCAATTTGATGCGTCAACTTTGCGTGAATTCTCCTATAAAAATAACGGGGAAGAATTGAATTTGAGTAAAAACCAAACGAGTTCAGTTGCGGCTACACCGGTAGCTCCTGCAGTTGAAGTGGTAGCAACACCTCAAACTCCTGTAGTAGCTCCTGTTGTTGAAGCACCAGCAACTCCAGCTGTAGCGGCTGAACCAGTTACTGCTCCAGCTCAAGCGGCAGAAGGTGATGTGGTTGAAAGTCCATTGGTTGGGGTAGCTTACTTGTCACCAGCTCCGGATAAACCAGCCTTTGTATCTGTAGGAGATAAGGTCACTAAGGGTCAAACACTCTTGATCATCGAAGCCATGAAAGTGATGAATGAAGTCCCAGCACCTAAAGATGGGGTAGTCACTGAAATTTTGGTAACGAATGAAGAAATGGTTGAATTTGGAAAAGGATTGGTTCGAATCAAATGACAATTGATATTAATGCTATTCGTGAGGCTTTGCCGCATCGTTACCCAATGCTTTTGGTGGATCGCGTATTGGAAACAAGCGAAGATACGATTGTTGCCATTAAGAACGTAACGATTAATGAACCATTTTTTAATGGACATTTTCCACAATATCCTGTTATGCCAGGTGTTCTTATCATGGAAGCTTTGGCACAAACAGCAGGTGTACTAGAGTTGTCAAAACCTGAAAATAAAGGGAAATTAGTCTTTTATGCAGGGATGGACAAGGTGAAGTTTAAAAAACAAGTCGTTCCTGGAGATCAATTGGTGATGACAGCTACTTTTGTCAAACGTCGTGGAACCATTGCTGTTGTTGAAGCAAAGGCAGAGGTAGACGGCAAGCTTGCAGCTTCAGGAACACTTACTTTTGCAATTGGAAATTAAGAAAGGCCTATCTATGTTTCGTAAGATCTTAATCGCCAATCGTGGTGAGATTGCAGTTCGCATTATTCGTGCAGCTCGTGAACTTGGCATCGAGACGGTTGCGGTGTATTCTACTGCTGATAAAGAAGCCTTGCATACCTTACTAGCGGATGAAGCAGTCTGTATTGGACCTGCTAAATCAACAGAATCTTATTTAAATATGAGTGCTGTCTTGTCTGCTGCTGTTTTAACAGGTGCAGAAGCCATCCATCCTGGTTTTGGATTTTTAAGTGAAAACTCAAAATTTGCAACCATGTGTGAGGAAGTAGGTATTAAATTTATCGGTCCATCTGCTAAAGTCATGGATATGATGGGGGATAAGATTAATGCTCGTAAACAGATGATCAAAGCAGGAGTACCTGTTATTCCTGGATCAGATGGTGAAGTGTATACTGCTGAAGAAGCCCTCGAGATTGCCGAACGCATCGGTTATCCTGTGATGTTGAAAGCATCTGCGGGAGGCGGTGGTAAAGGAATTCGGAAGGTTGAAAAACCAGAGGATCTGGTTGCTGCTTTTGAATCAGCTTCCTCAGAAGCTCAAGCTGCTTTTGGGAATGGTGCCATGTATATGGAGCGGGTGATTTATCCTGCACGCCACATTGAAGTACAAATTTTAGCGGATCAGCATGGACATGTCGTTCACTTAGGTGAACGTGATTGCTCTCTTCAACGGAACAATCAAAAAGTTCTAGAAGAATCCCCTTCGATTGCCATCGGAAAAACGCTTCGCAATCGCATTGGTTCTGCTGCTGTTCGGGCAGCTGAGTCAGTTGGATATGAGAATGCTGGAACGATTGAATTCTTGTATGATGAAGGCAAGGGTGAATTCTACTTTATGGAAATGAATACCCGTGTGCAAGTAGAGCATCCTGTTACAGAATTTGTAACAGGAGTTGATATCGTTAAGGAACAGATTAAAATTGCAGCTGGACAAGAATTATCCGTTACTCAAGAGGATATTGTCTTTAAAGGCCATGCGATTGAATGCCGGATCAATGCGGAAAATCCTTCCTTTAACTTTGCACCAAGCCCAGGTAAGATCACTAATCTCTATCTTCCAAGTGGTGGGGTTGGATTGCGTGTGGATTCGGCTGTGTATCCTGGTTATACGATTCCACCATATTATGATAGTATGATTGCTAAGATCATTGTCCATGGTGAAAATCGCTTTGATGCACTGATGAAAATGCAGAGAGCTCTTTATGAGTTGGAAATCGATGGTGTCACAACCAATAGCAGTTTCCAGTTGGATTTGATTTCAGATTCACATGTGATCGCTGGTGATTATGATACTGCATTTTTGATGGAACAATTCCTTCCAAATTATAATAAGGAATGATGAAAAAGCCTGGACTTGTGAGGGAAGTATGAACATCATCCTCACAGTTGCAGGCTTTTATAGTAATGCTGCAGATACTGTAGCATATTATAAGGAGTAAGTAATGGCATTATTTTCTAAAAAAGATAAATATATTCGGATCAATCCGAATAGGTCAGCCTGGAAGGAACCTCAGCCAAAACCTGAAGTACCTGATGAACTATTTTCACAATGCCCAGGTTGTAAACATACCATTTACCAAAAAGATTTAGGTAGTGAACGGGTATGCCCGAATTGTGGCTATACCTTCCGTATTTCTGCTAAAGAACGCTTGGCGCTGACAGTGGATCCAGCTAGCTTTGAGGAAATGTTTACAGGAATCGAAACGACAGACCCTTTGAATTTTCCTAATTATAAGAAGAAACTGGCAGCAGTGCGGGAAATGACAGGGCTGGATGAAGCTGTGCTAACTGGAACTGCCTTGATTAAAGGCCAAAAAGTTGCTCTTGGGATCATGGATTCCAACTTTATCATGGCTTCAATGGGTTCTGTAGTAGGTGAAAAAATTACTCGTTTATTTGAATTTGCGACAAAAGAAAAATTGCCAGTTGTTCTCTTTACTGCTTCCGGTGGCGCTCGGATGCAAGAAGGTATCGTGAGTTTGATGCAAATGGCAAAAATTTCTGCGGCTGTTCAACGTCATTCTAAAGAAAAATTATTCTATTTGACGGTATTGACAGATCCGACAACCGGTGGGGTAACGGCTTCATTTGCTATGGAAGGTGATATTATCATGGCAGAGAGTCAAGCCTTGGTCGGGTTTGCTGGTCGACGCGTGATCGAATCAACTGTGCGTGAGAAATTGCCAGATGATTTCCAAAAAGCAGAATTTCTACAAGAACATGGATTTGTAGACTTGATTGTGGAGAGAAGCCAAATCCGAGCAACAGTTGGACAATTATTGGCCCTTCATGGAGGTAAACATGAGTAAAATAACACAGATTATTAAAGAGGCACGTGACCAAGGAAGATTGACTGCGCTTGATTTTGCTCAAGGAATCTTTGATGATTTTATCGAATTACATGGAGATCGAAACTTCCGTGATGATGGTGCGGTGATTGGTGGGATTGGACGCTTAGGCGATCAAACGGTTACAGTCGTTGGAATCCAAAAAGGAAAAAATCTTCAGGATAATCTAAAACGTAATTTTGGGCAACCACATCCAGAAGGCTATCGAAAAGCTTTGCGCCTCATGAAGCAAGCGGAGAAATTTGGTCGTCCAGTTGTGACCTTTATCAATACAGCGGGTGCTTATCCTGGTGTTGGTGCTGAAGAACGAGGACAAGGTGAAGCCATTGCCCGTAACCTCATGGAAATGAGTGATTTAAAAGTTCCGATTATCGCGATTATCATCGGAGAAGGTGGTTCTGGTGGTGCCTTGGCTCTTGCTGTAGCAGATAAGGTCTGGATGCTTGAGAACTCTATCTATGCAGTCTTGAGTCCAGAAGGTTTCGCCTCTATTCTTTGGAAAGATGGAAGTCGTGCCATGGAAGCAGCAGAGTTGATGAAGATTACTTCTCACGAATTGTTAAATATGGAAATTGTCGATAAGGTGATTCCCGAGCATGGATTTTCAAATGGAGAACTACTGGCTAACGTGAAGAAGGAATTACAGGAAGAGTTAAAGGTTTTACAAGCCTTGCCTCTCGAAGATCTTCTGGAGCAACGCTACCAACGTTTTCGTAAATATTAAAAAACTGAGCTTGCAATTTGCAAGACTCAGTTTTTTTAAACTTTATTTTGGTGCGATGACTTCTACGCCACCCATGTATGGGCGAAGGACTTCTGGAATGGTCACAGAACCGTCTTCGTTTTGGTAGTTTTCAAGAATAGCAGCGACGGTACGTCCGACAGCCAATCCAGAACCGTTCAAAGTGTGAAGGAGTTTTACCTTGCCATCTGCTTCGTCACGGTAGCGGATTTGCGCACGACGAGCTTGGAAATCTTCTGTATTGGAACAGCTTGAGATTTCACGGTAGGTATTTTGTGCTGGGATCCATACTTCTAAGTCGTAAGTCTTAGCAGCTGAGAAGCCCATGTCTCCAGTGGAGAGAGCTACCACACGGTATGGAAGGTTCAGTTTTTGAAGGATATTTTCAGCATTGACAACCATTTTTTCCAATTCATCATATGATTCTTCTGGTTTGGCAAATTTCACCATTTCAACCTTATGGAATTGGTGCAAACGGATCAAGCCACGGGTATCACGACCGGCTGAACCAGCTTCTGAACGGAAAGATGGACTCATAGCGGTGAAGTAGATTGGAAGATCTTTCCCATCAAGAATTTCATCGCGATAGTAGTTTGTCAAAGGAACTTCAGCTGTTGGAATGAGGACATAATTGGTATCGCTAAGTTCAAAAGTATCTTCCTTGAATTTTGGATACTGACCAGTACCAAACATAGAATCATGGTTGACCATGTAAGGAGGGATGACTTCAGTGTAGCCTTCCTTGCCATGTTCGTCCAACATAAAGTTGTAGATAGCACGTTCTAAGCGAGCTCCAAGTCCTTTGTAGAAGAGGAAACGAGCACCAGTGACTTTAGCCCCGCGTTCCCAGTCAAGGATATCAAGGTCTTCACCTAAATCCCAGTGAGCTTTTGGTTCGAAGCCAAATTCGCGCGGTGTTCCCCAACGGCGAACCTCAACGTTGTCATCCTCATCCGCTCCAACAGGGACACTGTCAGCAGGGATATTTGGAAGGGTAGTAGTGAATTCAGTTAATTTGGCATCGATTTCAGCCAATTCTGTATCCAATGCTTTGACTTCTGCAGAGAGGGTTTGCATGGCAGCAATCTTATCATCTGCATTTTCCTTGTTGCGTTTAGCTTGTGCGATTTCAGCAGATACAGTGTTACGCTCTGCTTTGAGATTTTCTACCTTGACCAAGATATCTCGACGTTTGGCATCGATTTCTTTCATTTCATTCAAAATAGCTGCATCTACGCCACGTGTTGCCAATTTTTTAGCAACCGCATCAAAGTCTGTACGAATTCGTTTAATATCTAACATAGCTTCTCCTTTAACAAAAAACACACCTGTTACAGTGTTGGAGTGGCAGAGCCACGGTTCCATCCAACTTCACAGGTGTGCACTTGATTCGATATTTTATTTTAAAGAAACGGTAGAATTTCAATTAAGATTTCTATCTGCTCGCAGCAACCGCAGACTTTCTGAAAGAACCTCTTAACTTACTTATCCGTTTGCGTCTATTATACAAGAAAAGATCCTATTTTGCAAATAGATTTTTAATTTTAGCCGTGATGATTTGGATCAACGTAGGAAGTTTGACAATTTTATCATTTCCTAGATGTTCCCGAGCAATCTTTAAAATTTTTCCAGAGTCTTTTGAAGCAAAGAGAAATTTTGATTCTCTGGTATAGATTTCAAAATGGCGGCTAATTTTACGTCCGGATACATTGGCTCCGATTCGCTCGATTTCTTGCCAGGGAATTTGGATGTAGTCTTCTACATTTGCATCCGCATAAAATTCAAAAGCGGCATTCCCGACTAGGATTTTTCCAACCTTTCCCCCCACTCCAAGGTAAGAAACCCCTGTAGTATGGAATTCAACGGTTTTATTCAATGATTGAGCCATGAGATCCTCCTGTATTGCTGTTCACTCCATTATATCATAATAAAAAGAAGGCCGAAACCTTCTTTTTAGTTGATCTTTGCTTACATCAAGCCAGCAACGTGTGCTAATACACCGATTACAAAGAGAGCGATGATGATAGTGATTGGAGATACTTTTTTCTTCAACAACCACATACAAGCAAAAGTAAGAAGCAATCCCATCAAACCAGGAATCAATGAATCCAAGTTTTGTTGGAAAGTTGTAACTTTTTCAGGTGTTTGAGATAGGCCTGAGCCAACTTGAGCGAAGGCTTCTTGGATACCCTTGTATCCTTCAGGAAGTTTATCCCAGTGGATATAAGCCTTGTCGGCTAATTTGACAGAAGAAACATTGAAGACGAATTTAATCGATACCCAACGTTCTACTAGGACAGCGAGGATGAACATCCCAAGGATAGAAGCTCCTTTAGTGATGTCCTGCAAGATCCCACCAGACATATCTTTGGTAATTTCGGAACCTGCTTTGTATCCAAGTTCTTGGGTATACCACAAGAAGGACATACGAATAGCGTTCCATGCAATAAAGAAGATGAGTGGGCCAAGGATGTTACCAGACGCAGCAAGTGACGCACCAAGGGCACCAAGGATAGGACGTACTGTAAACCAGAAGACTGGATCTCCGATACCCGCCAAAGGACCCATCATACCAATTTTAACCCCTTGGATGGCAGCATCGTCAATAGCAGCACCGTTTGCTCTTTCTTCTTCAAGAGCAAGTGTTACCCCGATGATAGGAGCGGCAACGTATGGGTGAGTGTTAAAGAATTCCATGTGACGCTCAAGAGCGGCCGCTTGGTCTTCTTTCTTCGTGTAGAGTTTTTTGATAGCTGGGATCAATGAGTAAGCCCAACCCAAGTTTTGCATCCGTTCATAGTTCCAAGAACCTTGCAAGAAGGTTGAACGCCACCAAACTTTTTGACGATCTGATTTAGATAATTGTAATTTTTCAGTCATGATAGTGTCACACCTTTCTTAATAGTCTTCGAGAATGTCGCCGATTGGATCGTTAGAAGTAGCGGCTCCGCCACCTCCATTGCCACCTTTCTTAGAAAGAGTAAGGTAGATCAAGGCAAGGGCAACACCAATTGCTCCAAGAGCGATCAAAGTTAATTGGCTAACGGCTGCAAGAGCAAAACCAATGGCAAAGAATGGCCATACTTCACGGCTCGCCATCATGTTGATAACCATGGCATAACCAACGGCTACAACCATACCACCACCGATTTGCATTCCATCAGAGAGCCATTTTGGCATTTGTTCAAGAGCAGTTTTGACAGTTTCAGCAGGAATCATCAACAAGAGGGCTGCAGGAATGGCGATACGAAGACCTTGAAGAAGAAGGGCCACAAAGTGAGCGCGTTCTACACCTTTGATATCCCCTTTTCTAGCAGCAGCGTCGGCAGTGTGAACCAAACCAACGGAAAGGGTACGGACGATCATGGTCAAGAAAAGACCAGCAACTGCAAGTGGAATAGCGACACTTTGAGCGACAGCGATTCCTTTTGTACTGAAGTCTCCCCCAAGTACCATGATGATGGCAGCAGCGACAGATGCAAGAGCAGCATCGGGTGCAACTGCGGCACCAATGTTTGCCCAGCCAAGTGCAATAAATTGAAGTGAACCACCAAGCATAATGCCAGCAGTCAAATTACCTGTTACCAAACCGATTAAGGTACAAGCAACAAGGGGTTGGTGGAATTGGAATTGGTCAAGGATACCTTCAAGACCTGCTAAGAAGGCAACAACGACCACTAATACCATAGAAATAATAGACATGTTTAAAATCCTTTCGTAAGTAATCGATTATTGAACGTTAGCTTTGTTAATTAAGTCAAACAAATCTTTCTTAGAGTCATTTGGCACTTTACGGACGTCAAATTCTACTCCAAGATCACGCATTTTTTCAAATGTAGCCACGTCATCTTTATCCATTGACAACACATTGTTCACCATGGTTTTACCAGTTGAGTGGGCCATTGAACCAACGTTCAAGGTTTTAATCGGAACACCACCTTCGATGGCGCGAAGAGCATCTTGGGGTGTTTCAAATAAGATCAAAGCATGGGTATTTCCAAAACGTGGATCTTTTGCAACGTCGATCAATTTTTGAATTGGGACAACGTTTGCTTTCACACCATTTGGTGCCGCTTGTTTGATCAATTCCTTACGGAGTTCATCTTTGGCAACAGAATCTGAAGCAACAATGATCCGATCGGCTTTTGAATCAGGTGTCCAAGCAGTTGCGACTTGTCCATGAAGAAGACGTGTATCTAAGCGGGCAAGGTTAATCTTGAGTTTTCCATCTCCGATAACTGTTCCTTCTGGAATAGCAGCTTGGGCTACAGGAGCAGCAGCGGCTGTACTAGCTTCTTCAACAGGATTCAATTCTTCTGGAAGAGCTTTGACACCGTCTTTTGCTTCCTTAATGATGTTTGCAGCGACTTTATCAACGCCGGCATTTGCATCCATCAAACGCTCTGTATAAGCTTGAATCAACATCGGAAGGTTCAATCCTGTGATGATCGCAAATTTACGATCTGGATTTTCTCCCATGACGCGACTTGCTTGGTTAAATGGAGAACCACTCCAAAGGTCAGCCAAAACCAAGACTTCATCTTCTGCATCAAATGCGGCAACAGCTGCATTGAATTTAGCATAGAGATCATCCGGGCCTTCACTTGGCATGAACGTAACCACTTGAACTTTCTCTTGATCCCCAAAGATCATCGAGCCGGATTGGTGGATTCCAGCTGCAAATTCACCGTGGCTAGCAATAATGATACCAATACTCATTATTGACATTCCTCCTTATAAAATTTGTTTGACTTTCAGTTTAAGAAAACTTTAAGCTACTTTATTATAAATCGTTTCCACACTTAAGTCAATTTTTCTATCAAAATCTCGATGTAAAAATATTAATTTATTATATTAAATTATCGGTAAATAAAAATTAAATGCTATTGAATGGCTCTTGTTTATTAGTTGATGATGGCAGAAGAAATCAATGATATGTAAGTTTCATAGGATTTGAATTTCAATAAAAATATTCCAACAATCGATCTATATCCGCAAAAATAAAAAATAAATATATAATAAATTGTAAAATAGAGTGATTGAGAGCACTCAAAAAGACTAGCCCAACTGGGCTAGTCCTGTAGGTTCAGTTGTTTAGTTTGTAAAGTCAAGTACCATACGTCCTTGAATGGTTCCAGCTTCCATTTCGTCAAAGACTTTGACAGCATCTTCCACTGGACGTTTTTGAACGACAGGAACGACCAAGCCTTCTGCACCAAATTGGAAAGCTTCTTCTAAATCTTTACGAGTTCCTACAAGAGAACCAATGACTTGGATACCATCTAATACAGTTTTCACAATGCTGAGGTCCATCATTTCAGAAGGAAGACCAACTGCGACCACGCGGCCACCTGCACGAACAGAATCTACTGCTTGGTTGAAAGCTACTTTAGAAACAGCTGTTACGACAGCAGAGTGAGCTCCACCATTTGTTTTTTCTTTGATCAATCCTGGGACATCTTCAACTTCGCGACCGTTGATGACAAAGTCTGCACCAACTTCTTTCGCCAATTCTAGTTTATCATTGTTGATATCGACAGCGATGACATGTGCGTTGAAGACTTTCTTAGCATATTGAACAGCCAAGTTTCCTAGTCCACCAGCTCCATAGATAACGATCCATTGTCCTGGTTCAGCTTTGGCTTCTTTGATGGCTTTGTAAGTTGTAACACCTGCACAGGTAATAGAAGAAGCTTGGGCTGGATCTAATCCTTCAGGTACTTTCACTGCGTAATCTGCAGTAACGATACATTGTTCAGCCATTCCTCCATCAACAGAGTAACCAGCATTTTTTACAGTACGGCAAAGAGTTTCACGACCAGTTGTACAGTATTCACAAGTTCCACATCCTTCGAAGAACCATGCGACACTGACACGATCCCCAACTTTTAGGCTCTTGACATCTGGAGCAACTTCTTTAACAATACCGATTCCTTCGTGTCCAAGAACACGGCCTGGAACTTTACCGAAGTCCCCGTGAGCAACGTGCAAGTCAGTGTGGCAGACACCACAGTATTCGATTTGAACAAGTGCTTCCCCTGTTTCAAGTGGACGCATGTCTTTGTTTGCAACGATTTCAACACCAGTACCTTCTGGATTAACAACAACAGCTTTCATTTTGTTCCTCCTTAAGTGAACGAGAAGCGATTTAGCATTTTTTGAAAGCGCTTCTTTAATAACTATGTTAATAATATCACAAACTTATCTATTGAACAATAAAAAAATGGAAAAAAAGGAGGGTATTGATTAACCGATTAAGTATTTGGCGAAGAAAAAGACATGAGGGGATAACTCATGTCTGTTCCTATTATAAGAATAATTGAATGAGTTGGCGCGCTACACCGTCTTCGTTATTGGTGAAATCTGTGATGGAGTCTGCATATGGGAGAAGGACGGAGCTGGCATTTTTCATAGCGTATCCATGACCAGCGAGAGCTAGCATGTCGGTATCGTTGTGCTCGTCTCCAAAGGCAATCAAATCCTTCTGATCCATATTGAGTTTATCCAGAAGGTAGGTCAGAGCAGAAGCTTTGGTCACATTTTTTGGATTGCATTCCAGAATATTTAAGGGACCACCCCAAGTATTGATAGACAGATTGTAGTCATAATGCCGATTCATTTCATCTGCCAGAGCATATTTGTCTTCCGCTTTCGTTTGAAAGAGGATACAGTTTGGGTCGCTCGTTACCCGTTTGGGATTGAATTGATTTTCTGGTTGGAAAGATTCAATACCGAATAGTTTAGGATCTGCAACGTGCTCATTTGGATCGGTAATAAAGAATTTATTGCGGTATTCGCCAGCGATAAAGTCCGCTTGGATGGTGTCTCGGTTAGCGACCATATCTAACAGGTATTTTTTATCTAAAGTCAAACATTGTTCATCCGCCCATTTTTTCTCAGGGAGATGCGTTAGGGAGCCGTTAAAATTGATCATCGGAGTATCTAGCTCTAGCTGTTTGTAATAGGTGTGCGCCATACGGTAGGGGCGGCCTGTTGTAATAATAACTTTATGGCCAAGAGCACTAATTTTTTTAATCGTATCAATAGTAAAGTCGCTCAATTTGCTTTCGGAATTTAAGAGGGTGCCGTCTAAATCTAGAGCGATCATCTTTTTATGCATAATTCAGTTCCTTTCGAGAAGAATGAGACCATTATATCAGAAAAATCGGAAAAGCGCTCAAAAATCGAGAAGAGAAGTAGGATTTCTTGAAAGGCGAAAGATCTTTTGGTAAAATAGAAATAACGTTCGCAAATTGATTGGGAGCGAGAATGATGAAAAAGGAGTTTATTCTGAAATGGATAAGTTTTTTAAACTTTCAGAACATGGGACCACTGTTCGAACAGAGGTTCTTGCTGGTTTGACAACCTTTTTTGCGATGAGTTATATCCTCTTCGTAAACCCTCAAATGTTGTCACAAACAGGTATGCCAGCTCAAGGAGTCTTCCTTGCAACGATTATTGGATCCGTTGTCGGGACCTTGATGATGGCTTTTTATGCCAATTTACCTTATGCACAAGCACCTGGGATGGGCTTGAATGCCTTCTTTACCTTTACCGTTGTATTTGGTATGGGCTACTCATGGCAGGAAGCTTTGGGAATGGTCTTCATTTGTGGTGTGATTTCATTGATTATCACATTGACAAATGTCCGGAAGATGATCATCGAATCAATTCCGACTGCTCTTCGGTCTGCTATTTCAGCGGGGATCGGGATTTTCTTGGCCTATGTTGGGATTAAGAATGCAGGATTTTTGAAATTCACGATTGACCCTCATACTTATACAGTGGTCGGGGAAGGAGCAGATAAGGCAAATGCAACGATTTCAGCCAATGCATCTGCTGTTCCAGGATTGGTTGATTTTAACAATCCAGCTGTCCTCTTGGCCCTTGTTGGTCTTGCGATTACCATTTTCTTTGTTGTCAAAGGGATTAAGGGAGGGATTATCCTTTCCATCTTGGTGACGACTGTGCTTGGAATTCTCATCCATGTTGTTGATATCACTAAAATTGACTTTGCAAGTAATCATCTAGGAGCTGCCTTTAATGATTTAGGCACGATCTTTGGTCAAGCTTTGGGATCAAAAGGATTGGGTTCTTTGATTTCCAATACGTCTCGTTTGCCTGAGACCTTAATGGCCATCTTAGCCTTCTCCTTGACGGATATTTTTGATACAATTGGAACTTTAATCGGTACGGGTGAAAAAGTTGGGATTGTTGCGACAAATGGGGAAAACCATCAATCAGCGAAATTAGATAAGGCCCTCTATTCAGACCTTGTAGCGACTTCAGTCGGTGCTATTGCAGGAACTTCAAACGTAACGACGTATGTTGAATCTGCAGCTGGTATTGGAGCTGGTGGACGCACTGGTTTGACAGCCTTGGTTGTAGCGATCTGTTTTGCTATTTCAAGTCTCTTTAGTCCTTTGTTGGCGATTGTACCGACCGCTGCTACAGCTCCAATTTTGATTGTTGTTGGGATCATGATGTTGAGTGGCTTGAAAAATATCCATTGGGAAGATATGTCAGAAGCAGTTCCTGCCTTCTTCACCTCTATCTTTATGGGCTTCAGCTACTCGATTACTCAAGGGATCGCTGCTGGATTTATCACATATAGCTTGGTGAAAGTGGTTAAAGGACAAGCCAAAGAAGTGCACAGCATGATTTGGATCCTAGATGTTCTCTTTATTTTAAACTACGTTAGCATGGCCTTGAATTAAGTATCAGGGAAATATTTAAAAAGGAATGGGGTGACTCCCATTCCTTTCAGATTGAAGACAAAGTTATACTAAAAATATTCCTTAGGTGAGTACGGACGTCAGCGAACTTCTTTGAAGTTCCATGACTAATTATTGAGCCTAAGGTCTCAATAATTCCGAGTGCCTGAAACGTTATTGTTTCAGGCACTTTTCTCACAGCGGAAAGTTTCAGTATTTTCTTAAATCGATTTAAAAATTGGAACTCAAATTTATTTTTTTGCAGAATCACTTAACTTATATTACTTTAAAATAGTTTGTCTATCTATCTAAAAAACAAACCGGAGTCGAACAATTTCTAAAAGAAAGAGCAGATTTTTAAAAAGTTTGGTATAATAGAGAAATGATTAGTCATAATGAAACGGAGCTGATCGCTCTAGGAAAACAGCTAGGAAAACTCTTAGAAAAGCAAGACGTGATTATCTTATCAGGTGATCTAGGAGCAGGAAAAACGACCTTTACCAAAGGAATTGCAAAGGGGTTAGGGATTGATCAGATGATTAAAAGCCCGACCTATACCATTGTTCGTGAATACGAAGGCCGCTTGCCTTTATACCATTTGGATGTTTACCGGATTGGGAATGATCCAGATTCTATTGATTTAGATGATTTCCTATTTGGAGATGGTGCTACCATTATTGAATGGGGAGAGCTGATTGAGCCGAGTCTCTCGGATGCTTATCTAAAAATTTTTATCCGAAAATTAGAAGATGGGCGAGAGTTAGCTTTTGAAGCTCATGGAGCGCGTGCAGAAGCTTTACTGGCATCCTTTGAGCAGGTGGAAAAAACCGATGACTAAGGAAAAGGAAGTGACAGTAGAGATTCGGCAAGCTGACAGTGCAGACGCGGCTCTTGTCGTTGATTTCTTAAATCAAGTTGGGAAAGAGTCAGATTACATGACGCTAGATGAAGCTGGAATTGGCATGTCTCCAGCAGACATGGAGCAATTTCTAATGGTGCAAGAAATGGCGGAAAATCGGATTTGCCTCTTGCTATTTCTAGATCAGGAACTGGCAGCTTTGTTAAATATCACTGCAGCTTCTCAACGGTCTGTTCGGCATATTGGTGATGTCTTTATTGTGGTTCAAAAAGCTTATTGGAATCAAGGGCTTGGACAGATCTTGTTGGAAGAAGGAATTGAGTGGGCGCACTCGACGGGTGTTCTTAGGAAACTAGTCTTGAATGTCCAAGTGCGCAATGAACGAGCAGTTCACCTGTATAAAAAGTTAGGTTTTGAGATCGAAGGTTGTCAAGCTCGTGGAGCTTGTTCAGCTGAAGGAGAATTCTTAGATGTTTACCTTATGGGGAAACTGATAGATTAGAGAGAGATTCTAAATGGTTAAAAAAATTATTTTGATGTTTTTGAGCTTATTGACGGTAACAGTGATTGGGATTGGGGCCTATGGCCTTACCATCCTAAACCAAACGACTGGGACTCTCAGTAAGACCTATAAAGGCTTTGGAAATGAGACCAATGTCATTGCAGAAAACAAGCCGATGACTATCCTTTTGATGGGGGTTGATACAGGTAGCGGTTCTCGGGAAGATCCTTGGGCCGGAAATAGTGATACCATGATTTTGGTGACTGTTAATCCTCAAACCAAAGAAACAACCATGACTAGCTTGGAAAGAGATATTTTAACCAATATTACTTCAGATGGCGAAACAGTCCAAGCAAAATTGAATTCGGCATATGCTCAAGGTGGTGCCAAGTTAGCCATTAAAACCATTCAGGATCTCTTGAATATCCATATTGACCGTTATGTCATGATCAATATGAAGGGATTGGTTCAATTAGTGGATAAGGTTGGTGGCATTACGGTCAACAATCCATTTGACTTTGATATCTCGATCGAGGAAAATGAGCCAGAATATACGGCTAAGATTGCACCAGGACGTCAGGAGATTAATGGGGATCAAGCCCTCGTTTATTCACGAATGCGTTATCAGGACCCAGAAGGAGACTATGGACGCCAAAAACGTCAACGTGAAGTGATCAAAAAGATTGTTGAGAAAGTATTAAGCCTCAATAGTTTGAGTCATTATAAAGGAATCATTGAGTCTGTTAGTGACAATATGCAAACCAACATTTCACTTGACAGCAACAGCCTTCTTCAATTGCTCGGCTATAAAGACGCCCTTTCAACGATTCATCAGTACCAGTTGAAAGGAGAAGATGCAACCTTAGCAGATGGTGGTAGCTACCAGATTGTCACTTCAAAACATATCTTAAAAATTCAAAATATCATCCGCAAAGCTTTAGGCAAGAAAGAAATCAAAACACTGAAAACCAATGCTTATCTATTGGATGGAGATGAAGATTTGAAGAATGCTTCTTCTCAAAATGATACGCCAGTGGCATCATCTGAGGAAGCACCTGTTTACCAAGAGTTTAACCAACTGCCAGTTGCACCATCGACTCAGGATACGGGAGTGGTGACACCTCAAAGTTCTGTCGCACCAGTAACGCCAGTTGCCCCTGCAGCTACAGAGTCGAGCAGTGTCGCACCAGCTGCGCCGTCGGAATAAGAAAAAAACGATTGAGTTTTCTCAATCGTTTTTACTTGGTTGCCAGATGTCTTGAATTTCTTTTAGAGAGGCAGTTGCTTGCTGGCTAAAGAGTTTGGTCTTGTATTGGAAATCCGTTACCAATTCTTGAAGATTGGTCTTTTGGTCTTGGATAATATCCAGATTACGTTGGATTTTTGCTAGGTTATCTTGAATGCCCTTAACCAATTGGCTGGATTCAGTCACCTCAGTTTTGATTTCTTTGCGGTTTTTAACCAGGTGGTAGCTAATGCTAGCTCCTGTTGCAAACCAAAAGAGATTTTTGAGTTTCATATGGTCTCCTCTTAGCTGTTTTTGATGGTTTCTGCGAGAACTGCTAATTGTTCAAAATTAGGTTCGTGTTCAGTAAATGAAATGGCCAGTTCATCTTGAGCGGAATAGCGAGGGATAATGTGGACATGGGTGTGAAAAACAGTTTGTCCAGAAACTTCTTCCATGTTACTGATGATATTCATTCCCTTGGCCTGGGTAGCAGCTTCTACTTTTTTAGCAACTTTAGAGACACGTGCAAATAGTTGAGCTGTGGCAGTTTCGTCCATCTCTAAGAGGTTGCGGGCGTGTTTTTTTGGAACGACTAACGTATGACCAGGAGTAACCTGAGAGATGTCCAAAAATGCGAGGACCTCCTCGTCCTCATAGACTTTGGATGAAGGAATGTCGCCAGCTATAATCTTACAAAAAATACAATCATCAACCATAAATACACCTCATTTAGACTAAATTTTGTTATAATATAAGAACATTATACCAGAAATCGGAGAAAATATGTTAGAAATCAACAAGTTGACAGGGGGCTATGTCAACATCCCTGTCCTGAAAGAGGTGAGCTTTTCGGTTCCGGATGGCCAACTGATTGGTTTGATTGGACTAAATGGAGCTGGGAAGTCAACCACGATTAATGAAATTATTGGTCTCCTGCATCCTTATGCTGGGGAGGTACGGATTGATGGTCTTAGTCTGCCAGAAGCTCCGACTGAATATCGGAAGAAGATTGGTTATATTCCAGAAACCCCTAGTCTTTATGAAGAATTAACCCTGAGAGAGCATATCGAGACTGTAGCTATGGCTTATGATTTAAATATGGATCAGGTCATGGTGCGCGTCCAGCCTTTGTTGGAACGCTTCCGTTTGGCTGAAAAATTAGATTGGTTCCCGACCCAGTTTTCAAAGGGGATGAAGCAGAAGGTTATGATTATTTGCGCCTATGCAGTAGATCCAAGCCTTTATATTGTTGATGAACCCTTTTTGGGATTGGATCCTGTTGCGATTGCAGATTTGATTCAATTGTTGGCGGATGAAAAGGCAAAAGGAAAATCAATTTTGATGAGTACCCACGTTCTGGATTCAGCTGAAAAGATGTGTGATGGTTTTGTGATCCTCCACAAGGGTCAGGTCCGAGCACAAGGCACCTTAGATGAGCTGCGTTTAACTTTTGGGGATGAGCAAGCGAGTCTAAACGATATCTACATGACCTTGACAGAAGAGGAAACAGCATGAAAGAGTTGATGAAAAAACGGCAAGAAACGTTTCGAACTCAATGTGTAAAATATAGCCGCTATGTTCTCAATGATCATTTCGTCCTCTTTATGCTGATTTTTATAGGATTTTTGTCGGTTCAGTATAGCCAATTCTTGCAAGAGTTACCCAAAGATACAAGCTTGATTCGCTGGAGTCTCTTGATCGGTTTGCTCCTTTTGGTTCCGATCGGCTCCATTTCGACCTACCTAGAGAAGCCCGATGCCTTATTCCTTTTGGTAAAGGAAGAGGAAGTAAAAAACTATATCAAAGGGCAGGTCAGGAAGTCTTTTGTATTTTGGCTTTTGATTCAAAGTGTTATCCTTCTATTATTTGTTCCCCTTCTTCTTGCAACGGGGGTGAATGCACTTGGAATAACGGCTTACTTATTTATTTTAGGGGTAGCTAAAGGGCTTGTCTTTAGCTGGAAGGAAGCCCGCTTCTACCAAGATGGAAATTTGAATTGGACCTTGGCTATTGCTCGTGAGAATGCAAGGAAACAATTGATTCTTCGCTTTTTTGCCTTGTTTACAACGGTGAAAGGCATTACCAACAGTGTCAAAAGAAGAGCTTATTTAGATGGTTTCTTGGGGCTTCTTCCCAAAACACATGGGAATACTTGGCTTCACTTGTATATGCGCTCCTTCCTACGGAATGGAGATATTTTCTCTATGACCCTACGGCTCTTGGCTCTTTCCATTCTTGCCATGATCTTTATTCCTCAACCTCTAGTGGTGATTGCGCTTGTAGCCTTGCTCAATTACTTAATTATTTTTCAATTACTGGGGCTTTATAGTGCTTTTGATTACCAACCGTTGACCCTTCTTTTCCCGATGAAAAGGGGCAGTAAAAAGGCAGGGTTGAACAAAACGATTCAGCTGGTCATGGGGATGATAACGGTGATAGAAGGGGGAATTGGCCTGGTCTTTATTTCAGATAAAGTCCTGTTGTTAGGCTTACTGGCTTATACAGTTGCTTTAATCCTACTCTATCTTCCATTTAAGATGGCGCGCTTGGTTGACGAAAGTCGTTAAAATTAGTAAAATAGATTGGAAACTTTTTACGGAGGAAAAGATGGACTCGAATGAAAAAGAGCTAAGCCTCACCCCAATTCCTGGGAAGAGTGGGAAGGCCTACATGGGGACCTACCCAGATGGTGGGCGCGTTTTTGTAAAAATGAATACGACCCCAATCCTTGCGGGTCTAGCAAAAGAACAGATTGCTCCTCAATTGTTATGGAGTCGACGCTTGCCAGATGGAAATGTGATGAGTGCCCAAGAATGGTTGAATGGGGAAATTCTCACGCCAAATGGGATGTCGAAAAAACAAGTCGTCAATATTTTAACGAGATTGCACCGTTCTAGACCTTTGATGACTCAATTAAAAAAACTTGGCTATCCTGTGGAATCTCCATTAGAATTGCTCAATTCTTGGAGTAACCGGTTGCCAATTGCCCTACGTCAGAACCACTATATCCAATCAGTCGTAAAGAATTTACGTAAGACAGTGCCTGCCTTTCGGGAGGATTATGCGACGATCGTCCACGGAGATGTTCGTCATAGTAACTGGATTGAGACAGAGAGCGGCTTGATTTATCTAGTCGATTGGGACTCTGTTCGTTTGACAGACCGGATGTTGGATGTGGCGCATATCTTGAGTCACTATATCCCAGATTCTAATTGGCGCGATTGGTTAGGCTATTATGGCTACAAGTACAATCAAAAAGTATTTGATAAACTCTATTGGTTTGGTCAATACTCTTTCTTGTGCCAAATTGCTAAATACTATGAAAATAATGATTTAGAAAATGTCAATCGCGAGATCTATGCTCTGCGCAATTTCCGGTTGAAATATGGAAAGGAAATATGAGAGTTAGAAATCGCAAGGGAGCGACTGAATTATTAGAAGCGAATCCGCAATATGTGGTCCTAAATCCAGAAGATGCCAAGGGAAAGTGGCATAAAATTTTTGGGAATGACCATCCTATTCATATCGAAGTGGGCAGCGGGAAAGGGGCCTTTATTACTGGGATGGCCAAGGCCAATCCAGAGATCAACTACATCGGAATTGATATTCAAAAATCGGTCTTGAGTTATGCTTTAGATAAGGTCTTAGAAGCTGATGTTCCTAACATTAAATTGCTTTGGGTAGACGGAGATAGCTTGACCAACTATTTTGAAGATGGGGAAATTGATCAACTCTATCTGAATTTTTCAGATCCTTGGCCTAAGAAACGTCATGAGAAGCGTCGCTTGACTTACAAGACCTTCTTGGATACCTTCAAGCAAATTCTTCCAGAACATGGGGAGATTCACTTTAAAACAGATAATCGAGGTCTGTTTGAATACAGTTTGGTGAGCTTTTCACAGTATGGTATGATTTTGAAGGGAGTCTGGCTAGACCTTCATGCTAGTGATTTTGAGGGCAATGTCATGACGGAATATGAGAAAAAGT
Source organism: Streptococcus parasanguinis (assembly GCF_964238605.1). Taxonomy (GTDB): domain Bacteria; phylum Bacillota; class Bacilli; order Lactobacillales; family Streptococcaceae; genus Streptococcus; species Streptococcus parasanguinis_AJ. The sequence goes on from NZ_CAXSMM010000008.1 coordinate 27,976, forward strand.
TCTCAAGTAAAGGACAGGTCATTTACCGTGTAGAAGCACAGTTTTAGCATATTCCTTGCAATCATTGGGGAATCGTGTTATAATACCTTAAATGAATAGAAAAGGAGAGGCGGGGAAATATCTTCGCCTCTTATCTATGAGGAGGTGGCAACCATCGCAACGATTGTTGACTTAGTAACAGAAGTGATTCAGCCAGCTATAAAAGAACCATTTGAATTGGTCGATGTTGAATATGGCAAAATGGGTGGTGACTACGTCTTAAGCATTTTCGTAGACAAACCAGAAGGGATCACACTGAATGATACAGCGGATTTGACAGAAATCATTAGCCCGCTATTGGATCAAATCAAACCAGATCCATTTCCAGAACAGTACTTTTTAGAAGTTACCAGTCCTGGCTTGGAGAGACCTTTGAAAACCAAGGAAGCACTCGAGGGAGCTGTTGGCAAGTATGTCAATATCAGCTTGTATAAGGCTGTTGAAAAGCAAAAGGTCTTTGAGGGGAACTTGGTAGGTTTTGAAGAGGATGTTTTGACCATTGAGTATATGGATAAAACACGAAAGAAAACTGTAGAAATTCCTTATAACCTTGTGTCCAAAGCAAGGTTGGCTGTAAAATTGTAACAGAATGAAAGAAAGGATGCCTTTATAAGTAGAGGCAAGAAAAACATGAGTAAAGAAATGCTAGAAGCCTTCCGCATTTTGGAAGAAGACAAAGGGATCAAAAAAGAAGATATCATTGAAGCCGTCACAGAATCATTGCGTTCAGCTTATCGCCGTCGTTATGGACAATCAGAAAGTGCAGCGATTGAATTCAATGAAAAAACTGGAGATTTCCGTGTTTATACGGTTCGTGAAGTGGTGGATGAAGTCTTTGATAGCCGTTTAGAAATCAGCTTGAAGGATGCCTTGGCCATTAGCTCTGCTTATGAGTTGGGGGATAAGATCAAGTTTGAAGAAGCACCAGCTGAATTTGGTCGTGTAGCAGCTCAATCTGCCAAACAAACGATCATGGAAAAAATGCGTAAGCAAACGCGCACCATCACCTATAACACTTATAAAGAGCATGAAAATGAAATCATGAGTGGAACGGTGGAGCGCTTTGACAATCGATTTATCTATGTCAATCTTGGTTCGATCGAAGCTCAATTGTCTAAGCAAGATCAAATTCCAGGAGAAGTGTTCCAATCTCATGACCGGATTGAAGTCTTTGTCTACAAGGTAGAAGATAATCCACGTGGTGTTAATGTCTTTGTTAGCCGAAGCCACCCTGAAATGATCAAACGTTTGATGGAACAAGAAATTCCTGAAGTTTATGATGGAACTGTTGAGATTATGAGTGTAGCGCGTGAAGCTGGAGATCGTACAAAAGTTGCGGTTCGTAGCCATAATCCAAACGTAGATGCGATTGGGACTATTGTTGGTCGTGGTGGATCGAATATTAAAAAGATTACCAGCAAGTTCCACCCAGCTCGATACGATCAAAAATTAGACCGTATGGTTCCGACAGAAGAAAATATCGATGTCATCGAGTGGGTTCCAGATCCAGCTGAATTTATCTACAATGCGATCGCTCCTGCAGAAGTGGACCAAGTTATTTTTGATGATGAAGATAGCAAACATGCTCTCGTTGTGGTTCCAGATAATAAACTATCTCTTGCCATCGGTCGTCGTGGTCAAAACGTTCGTTTGGCAGCTCATTTGACTGGTTACCGCATCGATATCAAATCTGCTAGTGAGTTCGAAGAAATGGAAGCAGCTCAAGAAACTTTTGAAGACCAAGTAGAAAGTGGCGAAGAGCAAGTCGATTAAGAGAGGGAGGGAACATGGTAAAAACAAGAAAAATCCCTTTAAGAAAATCTGTCGTTTCAAATGAAATTATTGATAAGCGCGATTTGCTCCGCATTGTCAAAAATAAAGAAGGACAAGTCTTTATCGATCCAACTGGCAAAGCCAATGGTCGAGGCGCTTACATCAAGCTAGACAATGAAGAAGCGGCACTTGCTAAGAAAAAGAAAGTTTTTAATCGTAGCTTTAATATGGAAGTGGAAGAAGCTTTCTATGATGAATTGATCGCTTATGTAGATCATAAGGTGAAGAGAAGAGAGTTAGGCCTTGAATAAGCAAAAGATAAGTAATTTGTTGGGCTTGGCGCAAAGAGCAGGAAAACTCATTTCTGGAGAAGAACTCGTGATCAAAGCAATCCAGGAAGAAAAAGCAAAATTAGTTTTTCTGGCAAATGATGCAGCTAGTAACCTGACAAAAAAGGTGACAGATAAGGGTCACTATTATGAGGTTCAAGTATCTACCGTGTTTTCAACACTAGAATTAAGCACTGCAATTGGACGTGCCCGTAAGGTCGTCGCTGTTGTAGATGCTGGATTTTCAAAGAAAATGAGGTCTCTTATGGAATAGAAGAGGAGGACAGCAATTGTCTAAGAAAAGATTATACGAAATTGCCAAAGAATTGGGCAAGGAAAGTAAGGAAGTCGTCACTCGAGCGAAAGAATTAGGTTTTGACGTCAAGAGTCATGCATCTAGTGTCGATACTGATGTTGCTGAAAAGTTGATCAAGAGCTTTTCAGCGAAAAAAGAAACAGTCGAAAAGAAAGTAGCAGAAGTGGCTGCCAAGACAACGGCTGTCGCAGAGAAAAAAGAAGCAGCGCCCGTCAAAAAAGAAGGAGCAACTGAGACAAAATCAGTAACGCCAGCTGCTAAACCAAAGAGTCGTAACTTTAAAGCGGAACGAGAAGCGCGTGCAAAAGAGCAGGCTGAACGTAGGAAACAACAAGACAATCGTCCAAAACGTGATCGCAAGGACAATCAGCGTCATGGTGACAACCGAAATCAACGACCACAAGAGCGAAATGAACAACGAAATCAAGGTTCTGAGCGTCGCAATAACCGACCAGATCAAAGACGTAGTGCACAACCCCAAGTGGCACCAAAAGTTGATTTCAAAGCGCGTGCAGCAGCACTGAAAGCTGAACAAAATGCTGAGTACGCACGTGGAAGTGAAGATCGCTACAAACAACAAGCTGCAAAAGCAGAACAAGAACGTCAACAGCGCCGGAAACGGGTAGAAGCACCAGAAGTGAAAGCACCTGTACAGGAGCCAGCTGTTGAGAACCATACAAAACCAGCTGTTGCTGCTGCTCCAGCTCAAGTCGATACACGTCGGAAGAAACAAGCGCGACCAGATAAGAAACGCGATGATTTTGATCGTGAAGAAGATGGTCCAAGAAAACAACAAAGGAATCGAAATAGTCAAAATCAAGTGAGAAATCAGAGAAATAGTAACTGGAATAACAATAAGAAAAATAAAAAAGGAAAGAACAACCGTAATGATGCTCCAAAACCAGTAACAGAGCGTAAATTCCATGAATTACCAAGTGAATTTGAGTATACGGATGGAATGACGGTTGCAGAAATCGCAAAACGCATCAAGCGTGAACCGGCTGAAATCGTCAAGAAGCTCTTTATGATGGGAGTCATGGCGACTCAAAACCAATCGCTGGATGGAGATACGATTGAGCTCTTGATGGTGGATTATGGAATTGAAGCCAAGAAAAAGGTTGAAGTGGACAATGCCGATATCGAACGCTTCTTCGTTGAAGATGGTTATTTGAATCCAGATGAGTTGGTAGAGCGTCCACCAGTTGTCACCATCATGGGACACGTTGACCACGGTAAAACAACCCTTTTGGATACCCTTCGTAATTCACGTGTAGCAACAGGTGAAGCGGGAGGAATCACTCAGCACATCGGGGCTTATCAAATCGTGGAAAATGGCAAGAAGATTACCTTCTTGGATACACCTGGACACGCGGCCTTTACTTCTATGCGGGCGCGTGGTGCATCTGTTACGGATATTACCATCTTGGTTGTAGCAGCAGATGACGGGGTGATGCCACAGACCATCGAAGCCATCAACCACTCAAAAGCTGCCAATGTTCCAATCATTGTGGCTATTAACAAGATCGATAAACCAGGCGCTAATCCAGAGCGTGTCATTGGTGAATTGGCAGAGCATGGAGTGATGTCAACTGCGTGGGGTGGCGATTCTGAGTTTGTAGAAATCTCAGCTAAGTTCAACCAAAATATCGATGAACTCTTGGAAACGGTCCTTCTTGTGGCTGAAATCCAAGAACTCAAAGCAGATCCAACTGTTCGTGCCATCGGTACTGTTATCGAAGCGCGCTTGGATAAAGGAAAAGGTGCGGTGGCAACCCTCCTTGTTCAACAAGGTACTTTGAATGTTCAAGACCCAATTGTTGTCGGAAATACCTTTGGACGTGTCCGTGCCATGACCAATGACCTTGGACGTCGTGTGAAGGTGGCAGGACCATCTACTCCAGTTTCTATCACTGGTTTGAATGAAGCGCCAATGGCGGGTGACCACTTCGCGGTTTATGAAGATGAAAAATCTGCGCGTGCAGCGGGTGAAGAACGTGCCAAACGTGCTCTGATGAAACAACGTCAAGCAACCAACCGCGTCAGCCTTGAAAATCTCTTTGATACCTTGAAGGCTGGGGAAGTGAAATCTGTTAATGTCATCATTAAAGCCGATGTACAAGGTTCGGTTGAAGCTCTTTCTGCTTCCCTTCAAAAGATTGAAGTAGAAGGTGTGAAAGTGACCATCGTTCACTCAGCAGTTGGTGCGATCAACGAATCAGACGTGACCCTTGCAGAAGCTTCAAATGCCTTCATCATCGGATTTAACGTCCGTCCTACTCCACAAGCACGTCAACAAGCTGAAGCTGACGAGGTGGAAATCCGTCTTCACTCAATTATCTACAAAGTGATTGAAGAAATGGAAGATGCCATGAAGGGTATGTTGGATCCTGAGTTCGAAGAGAAAGTCATCGGGGAAGCAGTTATTCGTGAAACCTTTAAGGTCTCTAAAGTGGGTACCATCGGTGGATTTATGGTCCTCAGTGGTAAGGTTACACGTGATTCCAAAGTACGTGTCATTCGTGACGGTGTCGTGATCTATGACGGAGCTCTTGCAAGCTTGAAACACTTCAAAGATGATGTCAAAGAGATCACAAATGGTCGTGAAGGTGGATTGATGATTGAAGGTTACAATGATATCAAGACAGATGATACCATCGAAGCCTACATCATGGAAGAAATTAAAAAATAAGATGCTGACTAGGAAAAAAGAGGGATCCCTCTGATTTCCTAGTTTTTAAACTCAGAGCAGAAAGGAGTTCCTATGGCAAGTCATTTTCGGACAGACCGAGTAGGGATGGAAATCAAGCGTGAAGTCAACGAGATTTTACAAAAGAAAGTCCGTGACCCGCGTGTTCAAGGCGTCACCATTACGGATGTTCAAATGCTAGGTGATTTGTCGATGGCCAAAGTGTATTATTCAATTATGAGTGATTTGGCTTCAGACAATCAAAAGGCTCAGACAGGCCTTGAAAAAGCAACAGGAACCATCAAGCGTGAATTAGGTCGGAATCTGAAATTGTACAAGATTCCAGATCTTACTTTTGTGAAAGACGAATCCATCGAATACGGGAATAAGATCGATGAGATGTTGCGCAATTTGAACAAAGACTAGAGAGGTTGGAAATTTTCCACGCCCAGATTGAAAGACAAAGTCTTCTTAGAAACTTTCCTTAGGTGAGTACGGACGTCAGCGAACTTCTTCGAAGTTCCATGACTAATTATTGAGCCTAAGGTCTCAATAATTCCGAGTACCTGAAACTATTAAGTTTCAGGTACTTTTCTCACGACGAAAAGTTTCAGTAGATGATTGAATCACTCTAACGAGTAACATTTCTTTTTATAGAATTTATTAGATTTATAAAAAAGAATAGTTTGTCTACAGTCTCGGGTTGGAAATTTCCAACCTCTTTTTTGGCTCTTAAAATGAGGAAAATAAAACAGAAAGAAAAAAACGGTTTCAAAAAATAATAGAAATTTACAGAAATCTCTTGTGTGATTGGAAATTATCCTTTACAATAGGAGAGGAGTTTTATTTCTGATCTCATATTTGGAGGAATGATCATGTCCATTAACTGGCAGGAAATTTTGTTTAACTTTTTGGGAGGGTTGGGTCTCTTTCTCTATAGTATTAAAACCATGGGAGAAGGACTGCAACAAGCTGCAGGGGACCGTCTTCGCTACTATATTGATAAATATACCAGCAATCCCTTTCTTGGAGTCTTAGTAGGGATTGTTGTGACAGCCCTTATTCAGTCTAGTACTGGGGTAACGGTGATTACCGTTGGTCTGGTCAGTGCGGGTCTCTTGACCCTGCGCCAAGCCATTGGAATCATCATGGGAGCTAATATTGGGACTACGGTCACCTCATTCATTATTGGGTTTAAACTGGGTACTTATGCCCTTCCAATTATGTTTCTTGGAACGGTCTTACTTTTCTTTACCAAGAATCGAATGGCTAATAATATTGGTCGGATTCTCTTTGGGGTTGGAGGAATTTTCTACGCTTTAAACCTGATTAGTGCGGGAATGAGCCCTTTAAAAGAATTGCCAGAATTTAGTCAGTATATGATCACCCTAGGGAAAAATCCAATTCTTGGTGTTTTAGCGGGAGCCATCATCACCGTTTTGATTCAAGCTTCTTCAGCTACCATTGGGATCCTACAAGGTTTATATTCAGGTGGTTTCTTAGATCTTCGTGGTTCGCTTCCTATCCTTTTTGGGGATAATATTGGAACGACCTTGACGGTTATCATTGCAGCTATGGGGGCCAATGTTTCTGCCAAGCGTGTTGCAGCAACCCACGTGCTCTTTAACTTGATCGGAACAATCCTTTGTTTGATCTTGTTAACACCTTTTACAGCCATGATTGAATACTTCCAAGGGCTCTTGCATTTGTCACCAGAAATGACGATTGCTTTTTCTCACGGTGCCTTCAACGTGACCAACACCATTATTCAATTCCCATTCATTGGAGCTTTGGCTTACTTTGTGACCAAGATGATTCCTGGTGAGGATGAGGTTGTCAAATATGAACCGCTCTACTTGGATGAAAACTTGATCACTCAAGCGCCTTCGATTGCTCTAGGAAATGCAAAAAAAGAGTTGCTTCATTTAGGTGGATATGCAGACAAAGCTTTTAATCTCTCTTATGATTATATTGTTCATCAAAATGAAAAAACAGCTGAAAAGGGACATAAGACAGAAGAAGCCATTAATACCATTGATGATGATTTGACTCGCTACTTGATTCGTTTGTCGAGTGAAGCCTTGAGTCCGAGAGAAAGTGAAGTTCTCACCAATATCTTAGATTCCTCACGGGATTTGGAGCGGATTGGAGATCACGCGGAAGCCTTGATCAATCTGACCGATTATTTAATTCGTAAGAAAGTCGTCTTTTCAGAAGCAGCCTTGGCTGAATTGGAAGATATTTACAACCAAACCCATCAATTTGTAGAGGATGCTTTGAAAGCCGTTGAGAACAATGATGTGAATCTTGCAAACCAATTGGTAGCACGTCACGAGGCAATTGAAAAGTTGGAGAAAAGACTTCGGAAAACCCATATTCGTCGTTTGAACCACGGTGAATGTACACCTCAAGCCGGAGTGAACTTTATTGATATCATTTCTCACTATACACGTGTTGCAGACCATGCCATGAATCTCGCTGAGAAAGTACAAATCGAGCAAATTTAATGAACGTCAAACAGAGTAAGTAGGAAGCTTACTCTGTTTTTTGTTGGAATCTATTCAAAAATAGGTCTAGACCATTTACAAATGGAAGTGAAAGCGTTATAATATGTATGAATATAAATGGAACACAGTTCCTACAATGGAAAGGACGATTTTATGTCTACATATATTAAAGCAGATCAATTTTATTACCCACATGGGGTTCGCCGTGGAGGTTATTTGGAGCTCGTCAATGGCAAGTTTGGAAAACATGTGGAAAGCTTACCAGAAGGTGCGGATGTATTGGATTATTCTGGTTACAGCATTGCGCCTGGCCTGGTGGATACCCATATTCACGGTTTTGGTGGGGTAGATGTGATGGATAACAATATCGAAGGCACTCTCCATACCATGAGTGAAGGGCTCTTGAGTACAGGGGTTACGAGCTTTTTGCCTACGACCCTTACTTCCTCTTACGAACAACTTTTGGCAGTAACTGAAAATATCGGTGCACGATACAAAGAAGCAACAGGAGCTAAGATTCGCGGGATTTATTTTGAAGGACCTTATTTTACAGAAAAATACAAGGGAGCTCAAAACCCATCTTATATGAAGGATCCAAGTATGGAAGAATTCAGGGCTTGGCAAAAAGCTGCCAATGGTCTGTTGAATAAGATTGCCCTTGCTCCCGAGCGTGAAGGGGTAGAAGAATTTGTTCGGACTATTACAGGAGAAGGGGTGACTGTCGCTCTGGGCCACTCCAATGCTACTTTTGAAGAAGCTAAAAAAGCGGTTGATGCAGGAGCGAGTGTCTGGGTGCATGCCTATAATGGTATGCGTGGTTTGACTCACCGTGAACTCGGTATGGTTGGAGCTATGTATGAGTTGCCTCATACTACAGCAGAGTTGATCTGTGATGGTCATCACGTTGATCCGCTAGCTTGTGATATCCTGATGAAACAAAAAGGAAAAGAAAATGTTGCCTTGATTACGGACTGTATGACAGCTGGGGGCTTAGAAGACGGGGACTACATGCTTGGGGAATTCCCAGTTGTGGTCGCTGAAGGGACTGCTCGCTTGAAATCAACTGGTAATTTAGCTGGCTCAATCTTAAAATTGAAAGATGGATTAAAAAATGTCGTAGAGTGGGGGATTGCCAACCCTTACGAAGCGGTGATGATGGCCAGTCTCAATCCGGCAAAATCAGTCCATATTGATGACGTTTGTGGTCAAATTCGAGAAGGTTATGATGCGGACTTCATCGTGCTTGACCAAAATTTGGATCTGGTTGCGACCTATCTCGATGGAGTTAAACGTTACCAAGCTGCCAACTAGATTCAAGAATTAAAGATAGAATACTTCCTCTCTAGGTCATACCTGGAGAGGTTTTTGTGATGTATTCATAGGGGGATCAGTATGTAGGATCTTTTTTTGTTTATCCATGGTAGTGCAATTTTGTGAATGCTGTCTTTTCATGCTATAATGGGAATTGAAATGTGAGGTAGCTTATGAAGGCAATTGATATACGTTTTTTATTGATGGGAATTTTTTTCTTGCTCTATGGTATTGTAAGAAAAAATATTTTTATTGTGATCGTTGGTGGGGCATTCTTAGTTTATAGTTTTTATAGCAAGAAGATGGAGCCAACCAAGAAGAATATTTTTAAACCAGAGCTCAAGCTTCGAGGGCCTAAGAAACCGAAATTGAAGAAAGGAAAGAAAAAATGAATCATTATCGTTTAAATAATGGGGTGGAGATTCCTGTATTGGGATTTGGAACTTGGAAAGCAGCGGATGGAGAAGAAGCCTATCAGGCTGTTTTAGCTGCTTTAAAAGCAGGTTACCGGCATATCGATACAGCTGCGATTTATCAAAATGAAGAGAGCGTTGGTCGGGCGATCAAGGATAGTGGTCTTAAACGCGAAGACTTGTTTATTACTACCAAACTTTGGAATACGAATCATACTTATGAAGATGCTCAAGCTGCTTTGGACGAGTCTCTTGAGAAACTGGGTTTGGACTATGTCGATCTTTATTTGATTCATTGGCCAAATCCAAAACCCCTTCGAGAAAATGATGCTTGGAAAGTGCGAAACGCTGAGATTTGGCGAGCCATGGAAGATATGCTAGCTGTTGGTAAGGTTCGGGCTATTGGCATTAGCAATTTTCTTCCCCATCATTTGGAAGCGCTCCTTGAAACAGCTCGGGTCATCCCAGCTGTGAACCAAATTCGTCTAGCACCTGGGGTTTACCAAAGCGAAGCCATTGCTGCAAGTCGCAAGCAGGGTATCTTACTAGAGGCTTGGGGACCTTTTGGCCAAGGGGAGTTGTTCCAAAATGAACAAGTAAAAGAAATGGCTGCCAAATATGGAAAGACCGTTGCTCAACTAGCCTTAGCTTGGAGTTTACAAGAAGGCTTCCTTCCATTGCCAAAATCGGTTACGCCTGAGCGGATTGCGAGTAATCTAAATTGCTTTGATTTTGAATTGGCGACAGATGATGTGGAACTCCTGCGCCATCTTCCGGTTGAAGCAGGTGCACCAGATCCGGACACCAAAGATTTTTAAAAGAGAATTTCTATTCATTAATGAAAACCGAGGACAGTTTCGTTCTCGGTTTTTAAAAACCTTTCAAATATGAAATAATTTTAAGAATCCAACAAAAACAGATGTTCTATAATATTTTCCCGGTCAACTTCAAAAATTTCCGAACGAAAATAAGTTAATAATTAGTAATATACGTAAATATTACAATTGTGTTACAATTCATTTTTGAATGAATTTTCAGATAATTTTGCGTTATAATAGTTACTATTAAAATAAAAGGGGAGTTTCTATGAATAGACAAGAGCGTTTTTCATTAAGGAAATACAAATTTGGTGTAGCCTCAGTTTTATTAGGGGCTGTTTTGGTATTTGGATCTGCACAAGCGAGTGCAGAAGAACAAACAGCGGGTCAAACGAGCGCTGGGACACAGCTTGTAGCAAACAGTCAACAGGCACCTGCTGAAGAAGAGCATTCACAAGCAACAGAAGCAAGTACAGCAGTTGCTAGTGAGAAAGTAGCAGTTGCAAATGAAGCAACAGTTGCTGAAAAGACAAGTCATACAACAGAAGCAGCTGTAGTTGAAAAAACAGAAGCTCCGAAAGAGGCAGCTGCTGTTCCAGAAACAAAACTGGAAGTAGCGGAAAAACCTGTAGAAAAATCTGTAGAAAAAGCGACAGAAGTGGCTACTGCGACAAGTTCGGAAACAACGAATCGCCATGAGGCAGCTGAAAAACCTCAAAGCATCGAAAGTGACGAGATTATTACTGTTCCACAAACCTGGAAGCAAGGCTACAAAGGGGAAGGGATGGTTGTCGCCGTCATTGATTCTGGCTTGGATGTGAACCACGAGGTTCTTCGGATTACCGATCCTTCTAAAGCTAAGTTTAAAAACCAAGAAGAAATCGAAGCTGCTAAGAAAGCAGCAGGAATTGATTATGGTAAATGGTACAACGACAAAGTTGTCTATGCTTATGACTATTTTGATGGTACTGACAATATTAAAGAGGCCGAAAGAGATTCTCACGGGATGCACGTTACAGGGATTGCGACAGGGAATCCTGATAAAGAAGCAGGAAACGGAGAAAAGATCTATGGTGTAGCACCAGAAGCTCAAGTTATGTTTATGCGTGTCTTCTCAGATCGTCAAAAAACAACGGGATCTGCTCTTTATGTAAAAGCAATTGATGATGCTGTGGCTCTTGGTGCAGATACTATCAACATGAGTCTTGGCTCTACGACTGGTTCTACGGTCAATGCGGATTCAGATATTGTGGATGCCATTAAACGAGCGCGCGCTAAAGGCGTATCTGTCTTAATTTCTGCAGGAAATAGCAATAGCTTTGGAAATGGTTACTCAAGACCTTCTGCTGAAAATCCAGATTATGGTTTGGTCGGAAATCCTTCAACAGTAGAGGACTCCATCTCTGTTGCCTCTATCAATAATAAAATCATTACCACAGAAGTTTTTGAAGTCAAAGGCCTTGAAGGAAATGCAGAATTAGATAACGGGAAATTTGACTATAGTAAATCTGCAACAGATACAGACTTTGAAAAAGGCAAAGAATATGAGTATGTATCTGTTGGTCTTGGGAAAGAAGATGATTTCAAAGATCTAGATCTTACTGGTAAATTAGCGCTTATTCAACGTGGAGAAATCCCATTCACAGAAAAAATTGCGAATGCCCTCCATCATGGTGCAGTAGGGGCTATGGTCTACAATAATGTGGAAGGATCAAACCTTGGAATGTCAATTGATGGGGATGCTAAGAAAATTCCATCTGTCTTCATTTCAAAACGCTATGGGGAAGCTCTTAAAGCTGGATCTTACAAAGTTGTCTTTAACAATACCATGGCCAACCGTCCATCTCCAGAAGCAGACCAATTGTCTGATTTCTCAAGCTGGGGTGTAACAACCGATGGTCAGTTGAAACCAGATGTCACAGCACCTGGTGGGAACATCTTCTCTTCTTTAAATGACAATACCTATGGGGATATGAGTGGTACTAGTATGGCCTCACCTCACGTAGCAGGTGTTGCAGCCTTGGTTAAAGAATACCTTGTGAAGCATCACCCAGAATTAACTCCAGAACAAGTTTCTGAAACAGTGAAAGCCTTGATCATGTCTACGGCTAAACCACACGTTAATAAAGAAACGGGTGCTTATACTTCTCCACGCCAACAAGGAGCAGGGGTTGTCGATACGGCAGCTGCCGTTTCAACTGACTTGTATGTGACCGGTGAAAACAACTACCCAAGTGTCACTCTTGGTAATGTTGGAGATAGCTTTACATTTGATGTTACGGTTCACAATATTTCAGATACCGATCGTACCTTGAAAATGTTGGTCAATACTGACACAGATGAAGTGAAAGATGGTAAATTTACCCTCCGTCCACGTAAATTAACTGAAACTGCCTGGCCTGAAGTAACGGTGAAAGCTCATAGTTCTGAAACAGTTACGGTGAAAGTTGACACAAGTAAATTTACAGAAGAATTGAGCAAAGAAATGCCAAATGGCTATTTCCTTGAAGGATTTGTTCGCTTTGTTGATCCGGCTGATGATGGAGATGTGGTCAGCTTGCCATTTATGGGCTTCAAGGGAGAATTCCAAAACCTTCCCGCTGTTGAAAAGCCAGTCTATGATTTGGTTCGTGAAGGAAAAGATGGATTCTACTACCATATTCCAAAAGATTTGAATATCTCTTCTAGTGCGAATGTTTCTGCGCTCGTCACTCAGCAAAATGACTTCCTTCTCACTCAAGGAAAACGAGATGGCCGTCGGATTACAGTCCTTGGTATTGACGAAAATGCAGAAGGAACACACACCCTTCAACTAGATGAAAACGGAAATGTTCGCATTGCCATTTCACCAAATGAAGATGGAAATAAAGATTTCGTCGAATACAAGACAGTTGCCCTTAGAAACATTGAAAACCTTCGTGCAACTGTTTATGCAGCAAGTGATACGGAACATAAAAATCCATTGTGGGAAGGAACCCCATCTGACCATCGTAAGAACTTCTTCAACGGTGACCAAAAGAACCCACGCAGCTACACATTAGATAATACTGCTTGGAATGGTATTGATGCGAATGGGAATGCAGTAGCAGATGGTCTATATGATTATGTCATCCGTTATACCCCAATGGTTCCTGGAGCTGAGGAGCAATCAACGACCTTCAAGGTTCGGGTTGATACTCAAAAACCAGTGATTACATCTGGCTATATTCGCTTTAAAGATGGAGCACAACAGTTTGTTGCACGTAAAGCCAAAGATGTTGGTGATGGTGGTATCTTAACTGAAAAACTCGTTTACGTGACTCCATTTGATGATCAGGGGACAATGGTCCAAACCAGTGAAGATAAGAATGGTACTCGTGCGCTTGAAAATTACCATGTGATCAAGGCCAATGCAGATGGTAGCTTCGATCTTCCTGAAAACATCGATAAGAAGAATATCTACTACTACGTAGAGGACTTTGCGGGGAATGTAGACTATGTTTCACTAGCTGATTTAGTTCGGGATCAAAATAGTGGTCGGGTTCAAATTGCTGTTCGTGACGCTAAAACGAACAAAGATTTGGATACTATGTATGTTTACCGAATCAAAGATAGCAATGGTCAATATGTATCAGTTGACAAGACAAAAGATTTTAACTTCTTAAACTTCGGTCATTACACTGCAGAAATCTTTACGTATGATCGTACGGAAGTGAAATTTGTCAGCAGCTTGACGCAAGAATTTGATTTGACAGAAGATAATAGTTTCCAAACGATCGCTTTTCTTGCCAATACTTTAGAATATGCACCAGTTAGCATCAGCTTTGATCAACCGGTTTCAAAAGCAGCTACGATCGTATTAAAAGGTGCTGAAGGTGAAAACTTTGTATTGCCTGCTGAAAAATATGGAAAAAATGGCTTTGGTAAATCTGTCGCAACTGGTCAATATACCTTAGTTGCAACCCTTCCTACAGGCTATGAACTAGCTGAGGAAGCACCAGTGATCTCAGTTGTCGCAGGGCGCAATAACAATTATCGTATTGGAGTGATCTCAAAAGTAGATCTCTTGGCTGCTTTGAACAACCAAGCAGATATTACAAAGACAGCTCAATACTTCAATGCGAGTGCGGCTAAGAAAGAAGCTTATGATCAAGCCTTGCAAGCTGCCCAAGCAGCCTTGACCAATAAGGTCAGTCAAGAGCAAGTCAACCAAGCTCTAGCTAGTCTTGAAGCTGCCAGCCAAGCTTTGGATGGGAAAGATTCAAACGTTGCGGCTTTGAAAGAAGCCATGCAAGCTTATGATGCTACGACTAAAACGGGTCGTTATGCTAATGCCAAAGAAAAAGTACGTCGAGACTACGACCGCGCTTTCCAAACAGTGGCCTTGCTTGCAGTTGATCCAACTGTGAAACAAGAACAAATCAATCAAGCACTTGCTGAGCTTAGCCGTGCGGAAGGAAAATTAAACGGGAAAGCAACTGATTTTTCAGGCCTTGAAAAATACATCAAGGAAGAATTGAAGTTCCAAGAAAAGAATGCTAAATTCATCTATGCTGGAAATAAAGAAAAAGAAGCTTACCTAGTGGCTTTCAAGGATGCACAAACCATCCTTTCAAATCCAGGAGCAAGCCAACAAGATGTAAAAGATGCTTTGACAGCCTTGAAAAATGCCAAGAAAAAACTTCATGGTAAAAAACCAAAAGCTGCAAGACGTCCATAAGAAAAACAAAATAGTTTGTTAGCCTAGAATCCATCTGAAACATTTGTTTCGGATGGATTTTTATTTACAAGTACCTAAAAGTTTGCTATAATACTAGTCAAGAAAGAAGGGCTTATGGCGTTTTTCTAGCGAGCTTGGGATAGTGAAAGCCAAGTAGAGCAAAATGAGCAGTGGCGCTTTCTATCAGCAAATAGCTGAAGACAAACAGATAAAATGAAGTAATAAATTAGGGTGGAACCGCGTTTCTGACGCCCCTAGTCGCAAGGCTTGGGTGTTGAAATTCGGTTCTTTTTGAATTCGTCTAATGCCTAAGTAGAAAGGAGTACAATGCTTAAAGGATCTTGTTTATGTAAAGCAGTGACCTACACTTTAGATGAGGAATTATCGGAATTAGTTTTTTGCCACTGCTCATTCTGTCGGAAAGCAACTGCGTCTGCCTATACAGTTAATGCTAAAGTTAGCAGTGAAAAGCTAGTATTGCATGGAAAAGAAAAGCTTGTTTCCTATAGTTCTTCTCCAGGAAAACAGCGTTATTACTGCCAGAACTGTCATAGTCAAATTTTCACTGTTCAAGAAAATATACCAGAGGTCTGTGCTTTGAAATTAGGTACAATAGATGAATGCGATCAGAATTTACAAACTATTCCCAAACGTCATATTTTTCAGGATCCA
Source organism: Streptococcus parasanguinis (assembly GCF_964238605.1). Lineage (GTDB taxonomy): Bacteria > Bacillota > Bacilli > Lactobacillales > Streptococcaceae > Streptococcus > Streptococcus parasanguinis_AJ. The sequence continues at coordinate 43,539 of NZ_CAXSMM010000008.1, forward strand.
GCTTTTTCTTGGTTGCTTGATAAATAAACCTAAAAAGATAATATAAATTAAAGGAGTAAAACATGTCTAAAAAATTGACTTTCCACTGCGTCAGTGGCAGAGACCTCCTTACAGTCGGACTGCCTCACGCTCAGCACTAGGGTGCCTGAGCTAGACGCAGTACTAACTCGTCTTGCCTCGTATAATCGACGAGGCAGACTCGTGTCGCAAGAAATCATTTTTAATCAAGGAGTATTCAATGTCTAAGAAATTAACATTTCAAGAAATTATTTTGACTTTGCAACAATACTGGAATGACCAGGGTTGTATGCTTATGCAGGCTTATGATAATGAAAAGGGTGCGGGAACTATGAGTCCTTACACCTTTCTTCGTGCCATTGGTCCTGAGCCATGGAATGCGGCTTATGTAGAGCCATCTCGTCGTCCAGCTGATGGTCGTTATGGGGAAAATCCAAACCGTCTTTACCAACACCACCAATTCCAAGTGGTTATGAAACCTTCTCCATCAAACATCCAAGAACTTTACCTTGAGTCATTGGAAAAATTGGGCATCAATCCTTTGGAACACGATATTCGTTTCGTTGAAGATAACTGGGAAAACCCATCAACTGGTTCGGCTGGTCTTGGTTGGGAAGTTTGGCTTGACGGTATGGAAATCACTCAGTTCACCTACTTCCAACAAGTTGGTGGCTTGGCAACTGGTCCGGTAACTTCTGAGGTCACTTACGGATTGGAACGTTTGGCTTCTTACATCCAAGAAGTGGACTCCGTTTACGATATCGAGTGGGCTCCTGGAGTTAAATACGGAGAAATTTTCCTTCAACCAGAATACGAACACTCAAAATACAGCTTTGAAGTTTCAGATCAAGACATGCTTCTTGAAAACTTCGAAAAATTTGAAAAAGAAGCAGGACGTGCCTTGGAATTGGGTCTGGTTCACCCTGCCTATGACTATGTTTTGAAATGTTCACATACCTTCAACTTGCTTGATGCTCGTGGCGCTGTTTCTGTTACAGAACGTGCCGGCTACATTGCCCGTATTCGTAACTTGGCTCGCGTTGTAGCCAAGACATTCGTCGCAGAACGCAAGAAACTCGGCTACCCACTTCTCGATGAAGCCACACGCGCCAAACTCCTAGCAGAAGAGGAAGAATAAAAAGAGTATATTAAATAGGATTTGATTATAGAGGAATCCTACAGAACTAGTTGCCGCAGTGATAGAGGTATCGTTAGAGAAACTAACGATACCAGGCAAAATTGGAGATCTTAGGCTCCAATTTTAGCAATGAAACGACGCAGTCGGTTGCTTGCGTGCCAATCACATAAGGCAAACTGGAAAAAAAGATATTTTTCGGAGAAAAAACATGACAAAAAACTTACTAGTAGAACTTGGACTTGAAGAGTTGCCAGCCTACGTTGTCACACCAAGTGAAAAACAACTCGGTGAGAAAATGGCAGCCTTCTTGGATGACAACCGTCTTTCATACGAAAGCATTCAAACCTTTTCAACACCACGCCGTTTGGCAGTCCGTGTCATTGGCTTGGCTGATCAACAATCGGATTTGACTGAAGATTTTAAAGGACCTTCTAAGAAAATTGCCTTGGATGCTGATGGAAACTTCTCAAAAGCAGCGCAAGGATTTGTCCGTGGAAAAGGCTTGACCGTAGATGACATCGAATTCCGTGAAGTTAAGGGAGAAGAATACGTTTACGTGACGAAACATGAAGCTGGAAAACCTGCCAAAGAAGTCTTGGCTGGCGTTCCAGAAGTACTTGCTTCATTGACTTTCCCTGTCAGCATGCACTGGGCTAACAACACCTTTGAATACATTCGCCCAGTTCATACCTTGATTGTCCTTTTGGGTGATGAAGCGCTTGACCTCGATTTCTTGGATATCCATTCAGGTCGTGTGAGTCGCGGACACCGTTTCCTTGGACACGAAGTGGAAATTACCAATGCGGATTCGTACGAAGAAGACCTTCGTACCGTTTACGTCATTGCAGACAGCAAAGAACGTGAAAACATGATTCGTGAGCAAATCAAGGCTATCGAAGCAGAACAAGGTGTTCGAGTACAAATCGAAGAAGGACTTTTGAACGAAGTCTTGAACTTGGTGGAATACCCTACAGCCTTTATGGGAAGCTTTGACACTAAATATTTGGACGTTCCAGAAGAAGTCTTGGTGACCTCAATGGAAACCCATCAACGTTACTTTGTTGTACGTGACCTTGATGGTCAGCTGAAACCAAACTTCATCTCAGTCCGTAATGGGAACGCCGAGCACTTGGAAAATGTTGTTCGAGGAAATGAAAAAGTCTTGGTGGCACGTCTTGAAGACGGTGAATTCTTCTGGCGTGAAGACCAAAAACTTAAGATTGAAGACCTGGTTGCTAAATTGGCTAACGTGACCTTCCATGAAAAAATCGGTTCTCTCTCAGAACACATGGCGCGTGCTGGTGTTATTGCAGCATCACTAGCTGAGCAAGCTGGTTTGACTGCTGAAGAAAGGGCAGCCGTAGCTCGTGCAGCTGAAATCTACAAATTTGACCTCTTGACTGGTATGGTCGGAGAGTTCGATGAATTGCAAGGAATCATGGGTGAAAAATACGCCCTCCTTGCTGGTGAGGATCCTGCAGTAGCGACAGCTATCCGTGAGCACTACCTTCCTGATGCAGCAGATGGAGCCCTTCCAGAGACTAAGGTTGGTGCTATCCTTGCGCTTGCAGATAAATTAGATACCCTCCTTTCCTTCTTTTCTGTTGGCTTGATTCCATCAGGTTCCAATGACCCTTATGCACTTCGTCGTGCAACACAAGGGATTGTTCGTATCTTGGATGCCTTTGGTTGGCATATCCCTATGGATGAGTTGATTGACAGCCTTTACGGTCTGTCGTTTGATAGTCTTTCTTATGACAATCAAGCAGAAGTGCTCAACTTCATCAAGGCGCGTGTGGACAAGATGATGGGACGCACACCAAAAGATATCAAAGAAGCTGTTCTTGCTGGTTCAAACTTTGTCGTGGCTGATATGCTGGAAGCAGCTGAAGCTCTTTCAGAAGCTGCGAAGATGGATGGTTACAAGGCAGCTGTTGAATCCCTCTCACGTGCCTTCAACTTGGCAGAAAAAGCAGATGCTTCAGTAGCAGTCGATGCGAGTCTCTTTGAAAATGATCAAGAAAAAGCCTTGGCTCAAGCAGCAGAAAGTCTTGAATTGACAGGTTCAGCTAGCGACAAACTGGCTCAACTCTTTGCTCTTAGCCCGGTCATTGATGCTTTCTTTGACAATACCATGGTGATGGCAGAAGATGAGGCTGTTAAAAACAACCGTCTGGCCCTTCTTGCAGGTCTTGTAGCGAAAGCTAATGCTGTCGCAGCCTTTAATCAATTGAACACAAAATAATGACCTGATGACAGGTAGAAAGTAGGTTTTATTATGACACCTGAAAAAATTGCTCGGATCAATGAGCTGGCTAAAAAGAAAAAAACAGAAGGTTTGACTCCTGAAGAAGCAGTGGAACAAGCAAAACTTCGTGAAGAATACATTGAAGGTTATCGTCGCTCCGTTCGTCACCACATTGAAGGTATCAAAATTGTGGATGAAGAAGGTAACGATGTAACACCTGAGAAACTACGCCAAGTGCAACGGGAAAAAGGTTTGCATGGCCGTAGTCTCGATGACCCTAATTCATAAGCAAAAGAGTGCTGGAATAGACTCCAGCACTCTTTTGTATCTTTAAAATTCAGAATATTCTGGACCAGATTGACCAATTTTTAAAAACATGGTATAGTAGATTGTGTGAAAATTTGAAGTATACTTTTCTGAAAATGTACAGAAAAAGAATTGGAGTAATCATATGTCAAAAAAACATCATCCTAGTCAAGAAACCGAAAATGGGATGGTTCGTGGTCTGCAAAATCGGCATGTTCAGCTGATCGCTATTGCAGGAACCATCGGGACAGGACTCTTTCTTGGAGCCGGTCGTTCCCTTTCTTTGACAGGTCCCTCTATTATTTTAGTCTATATGCTGACTGGCGCCTTCATGTACTTGATGATGCGGGCGATCGGAGAAATGCTCTATATGGACCCTGATCAACACACCTTTATCAACTTTATCACCAAGTATCTAGGAAAAGGTTGGGGTTATTTTTCAGGATGGTCCTATTGGGTCTCCTTGGTATTTTTGGGAATGGCAGAGATCACCGCTGTTTCCAACTATGTCCAGCTTTGGTTTCCAAATTGGCCAGCCTGGCAGATTCAAATTATCTTTTTAGCGCTTTTAAGTTGTGTAAACTTGATCGCTGTGAAGGTTTTTGGAGAGGTTGAATTCTGGTTTGGAATGATCAAGATTGTCACTATTTTAGCCCTGATCGCAACAGGGATCTTTATGGTGACGACGAATTTTGAAACACCAGCTGGACACGCTAGCTTAACCAATATTACCAGTGGTTTTCAAATGTTTCCAAATGGTTGGGTCAAGTTCGTCATGGCCTTCCAAATGGTCTTCTTTGCTTATCAAGCGATCGAGTTTGTTGGAATTACTACTTCTGAAACAGCTAATCCCCGCCAAGTATTGCCAAAAGCCATTAAAGAAATTCCAATCCGAATTGTAATCTTTTATGTAGGGGCTTTGTTGGCGATTATGGCTATTTTCCCTTGGCAACAGCTTCCCGTCAATAAATCACCATTTGTAACGGTCTTTCAGATGGTTGGAATCAAGTGGGCAGCAGGATTGATTAATTTTGTTGTACTGACAGCTGCTGCATCTTCCTTGAATTCCACCCTCTATTCAACAGGGCGTCACTTGTACCAGATTGCAAAAGAAACACCAAACAGCAAAGTGATGAATCGTTTGAAACTGAATAGCTTATCTCGTATGGGGATTCCAAGTCGCGCGATTATTTTTTCTGCGATTGTGGTTGCTGTTTCTGCCTTTATCAATGTCTTGCCAGGTGTCTCAGATGCCTTTGCCTTGATTACGGCCTCTTCTTCTGGTGTCTACATTGCTATTTACATTTTGACCATGCTTGCCCATCTTAAGTACCGTAAATCGAAAGAATTTATGCCAGATGGTTTTGTCATGCCAGCCTATAAAGTGTTGAATCCATTGACCATTGTTTTCTTCCTCTTTGTATTCGTTTGTCTCTTCTTGCAAGAATCAACATACATTGGAGCGATTGGAGCAACCATCTGGATCATTCTTTTTGGGATTTACAGCAATTGGAAACATAGTAAATAAACCGCAAAACTCACCCTTAGGTGAGTTTTTATTTCAGAGCTAGTTTGCTTTTTTTAAGAAATTTCTTGGAGTGATTAAAAGAAAAACAGAGATGGAAGAAATTATTTTTCTTCCATCTCTGTTTTTTGTCCTTGAATGGCTTTTTTGAACCACCAAAGTGAACCGACTAGGATCAGGGCAGCAAGCCAAAAAATCCAAGCCTCAATAGTGGTTAGAAAAAAGTAGAGAGCGATAGCATCGACCAATAAAAGTGGGATGAGAATCTGTTTTCTTATTTTCATAAGAATATTGTATCATAAATTCTAGAGGAAACAAATGAAATCAAGCCTTTCTAAGTATTTTGTAGGATCTGAAAAGGTCCGATAGGGTTAGTTAGTGAATTTTCTTTCAGGAGTGCATCTTGGTCCCATTTGTGGTAAAATAGTAAAGATATGAGTAAAGAATTTCATCATGTAACGGTTTTGCTTCATGAAACGATCGATATGCTGGATGTTAAGCCAGATGGGATCTATGTAGACGCCACATTGGGTGGGGCAGGCCACAGCGAATATTTGTTAACAAAATTAAATGAATCGGGCCATCTTTATGCCTTTGACCAAGATCAGCATGCAATTGAGAATGCTAAGATTCGTTTAGCTCCATTCATCGAGAAAGGCATGGTGACCTTCATTAAGGATAACTTTCGTCATTTGAAGGAACGTCTAAACGAATTGGGTGTGACTGAAATTGATGGAATCTGTTATGACCTAGGTGTCTCTAGTCCTCAGTTAGATGAACGGGAACGCGGATTTTCTTACAAGAAAGATGCGCCGTTAGACATGCGGATGAATCAAGAAGCTTCCTTGACAGCCTATGAAGTCGTTAATAGCTACGATTACCATGATCTAGTCCGTATTTTTTTCAAATATGGAGAGGACAAATTTTCCAAGCAAATTGCGCGGAAAATTGAGCAAGCACGAGCAATTAAACCGATTGAAACGACGACTGAATTAGCAGAGGTTATTAAATCTGCTAAACCAGCTAAGGAGCTCAAGAAAAAGGGCCATCCTGCTAAACAGATTTTCCAAGCCATTCGTATCGAAGTCAATGATGAACTGGGAGCTGCAGATGAATCAATTCAGCAAGCCATGGATTTGTTGGCCCTCGATGGTCGTATTTCTGTGATTACCTTTCATTCGTTAGAGGATCGATTGACCAAACAATTGTTTAAAGAAGCTTCGACAGTTGAGGTTCCAAAGGGGCTTCCCTTTATTCCAGATGATTTGAAACCAAAGATGGAGTTGGTCAACCGGAAACCTATTTTGCCAAGTGAAGAAGAGCTTGAGGAAAATAATCGATCTCATTCAGCAAAATTACGGGTTGCTCGAAAAATACACAAGTAAGAGGAATTGATATGGCAGCAAGAAATGAGAGAACAAGAACACAGGTACTACAAGACCGCTTTCGCCGTTTCTCTAGAGTAGAAAAGGCTTTTTATGGGTCGATTGTCCTAACAGCTGTGATTTTAGCCATTAGTATCGTCTTTATGCAGACACGGATTTTACAAGTTCAAAGTGAATTGACTGATTTGAATACGGAACTAGAAGCCAAAAAGACGGAATTGGCAGATGTTCGTCAAGAGGTCAATGAATTAACACGTTATGACCGCTTATCACAGTTGGCTAGCTCCCAAGGAATGAAGCTGCAAAAAGAAAATCGAAAAACAGTGAGTGCAAGTAGTGATGAATAAATTCAAAAAATTTTTGATCGGGTATTCGATAAAGAAACGTCGCTTGCCGGATCAGAATCGAAAACAAGTTGGGAAAAATCTCAGTGTACTGGCGATTTTCCTCTTTTTTCTCTTTCTGATTAATTTTGCAATGATCATTGGGACTGACAAAAAATTTGGTGTGACCTTATCGGATCAAGCCAAAAAAGTCCATGAGCAGACGGTCATTGTTCCTGCAAAACGTGGAACGATCTATGATCGAAATGGAGCAGTAATTGCTGAAGATGCGACGACCTATAACGTTTATGCCATTATTGATAAAAAGTACAAATCAGCAACTGGGAAAATCCTCTATGTAGAAGAGAGCCAATTTAAAAAAGTAGCAGAAATCTTTAAGCAGTACTTAGGGATGGATGAGGATTACGTCATTCAACAGTTGTCGCAAAAGAAATTGAAACAGGTTTCTTTTGGCTCGAACGGAAACGGCATAACTTATAGTAATATGACAGCCATCCGTGAGGCCATGGAAGCGGCGAAGATTGAAGGGGTTGCCTTTACAACCAGTCCAAATCGAAGCTATAAAAATGGAGTTTTTGCTTCTCAATTTATAGGTCAGGCCTCTCTTCAAGAAGATAAAGAGGGGAATAAAACTCTGAAGGGGCAATCAGGGATGGAGAAATCCCTCGATCGTATTCTCGCTGGTCAAAATGGGGTTATCACCTATGACAAAGACCGAAACGGCAATATCGTTCCTGGTTCAGATAAGGTTTCTGTCAAAACAGAAGATGGAAAAGATGTCTATACGACCATTTCAGCAGAATTACAAACCTACCTTGAGACGCGAATGGATGTTTTCCAAGAAAAAGTAAAAGGAAAGTATGTTAGTGCGACTCTTGTGAGTGCAAAAACTGGAGAAATCCTGGCTACAACGCAACGTCCATCCTATAATGCGGATACCAAACAAGGGTTGGATCTGAAAAACTTGAAAACCTGGAATACCATCCTTTATCAAGATCAATATGAACCGGGTTCAACCATGAAGGTCATGTTATTAGCTTCGGCGATTGATCATGGAACTTTCCCAGCCTATAATGAAGTATACTACAGTAACGAACTACAAGTAAAAGATGCGACGATCCGTGACTGGGATGTCAATATGGGGCTGGCTGAAGGTCGCTATATGAATATCGCACAGGGCTTTGCTTACTCAAGTAACGTGGGGATGACTCGCTTAGAGCAAAAGATGGGAAATGCTGTCTGGATGGACTACCTAACCCGCTTTAAATTCGGTCTTCCGACCCGTTTTGGAATGGGAAATGAAGCTTACGGGGGTCTTCCAGGGGATAACTATGTCAGTCAGGCACAATCTGCCTTTGGTCAAGGGATTTCCGTCAGTCAAACCCAAATGTTACGGGCCTTTAGCGCCATCGCTAATGATGGGCAAATGTTGGAGCCGAAATTTATTAGTGCTATTTACGATAAAAAATCAGACACAGCCCGCAAATCAAAAAAAGAAGTTGTTGGAAAACCAGTTTCAGGATCAGCTGCGCAACAGACACGGAACTATATGATCACCGTCGGAACAGATCCAGAGTATGGAACCTTGTACAGCGATGGACCCATCATTCAGGTACCAGGTCAAAACGTTGCGGTGAAATCAGGGACTGCCCAAATGGCGACAGATCAAGGATACTTACAAGGAGAAAATGATTATATCAACTCGGTTGTAGCCATGACACCTGCAGAAGATCCTGAATTCATCATGTATGTGACGGTCCAACAACCAGAAGTGAAATTCTCAGCGACCAGCTGGGAAGAGCTGGTCAATCCTATTTTGGAAGATGCAGTTGCTTTAAAAGACGAATTGCATTTGACATCAGAGGCACCAACGTTGGATGGTGTGACCAAAGAAACGACCTACAAAATCCCTTCAGTAGAAACTCTCTCTAAGGAGTTGAATCTGAAACAAAATTTGAGCCCAGGTGCTTATTCAGAGGAATTGCGTCGCAATTTGGTGCAACCAATTGTCCTAGGAACCGGGAAAAATATCCGCAAAATGTCTGTGGATATAGGCTCTAAAGTCAAAGCCAATCAGCAAGTATTGTTATTGACAGAAGACTTTGATGCGGTTCCAGATATGTATGGTTGGACTAAGAAAAATGCAGACATCTTTGGAGAATGGACTGGAATTGAGATTACCTATAAAGGTAGTGGAAAGAAAGTAACTAAACAAAGTGTCAAAATGAACACCTCACTCAATAAAACTAAAAAGATTACGTTAACATTAGGAGACTAAGATGTATATTGCTACGATCCTTGTATCGTTTCTATTAACAGTGGCTGCTATTCCAGCCTTTATTCGATTTTACCATCGTGCTCATATTTCTGGGCAACAAATGCACGAAGATGTGAAACAACACAAAGCGAAAGCTGGCACTCCGACAATGGGTGGAGTGGTATTTCTCATTACAGCCGTTCTAGTTAGTTTTGTCGTTACCGTATTGACTGGAAATTTCACGCGCCCTGTTCAACTGATTCTATTTATCTTGATTCTTTATGGAATTGTTGGATTTTTGGATGACTTTTTAAAAGTTTTTCGTAAGATTAATGAAGGTCTTAACCCAAAACAAAAATTGGCCCTTCAACTTGTTGGTGGAATCATCTTCTATATTTTTTCTGAACGCCACGGTGCAGGAAGCCTTTTGAATGTTTTCGGATATGAACTTTACTTGGGCCATTTCTACATTCTCTTTGCTTTATTTTGGTTGGTTGGTTTCTCAAATGCTGTCAATTTGACAGATGGGATCGATGGATTAGCCAGCATCTCCGTTGCCATTAGCCTGAGTGCCTATTCCTTTATTGCCTATATGCAAGGGAAATGGGACATTCTCTTTGTCACCTTGAGTATGATTGGGGCCTTGCTAGGATTCTTTGTCTTCAACCACAAGCCGGCTAAAATCTTTATGGGAGATGTCGGTAGTCTAGCTCTTGGAGGGATGCTTGCAGCCTTGTCAATGGCTTTGCATGTCGAGTGGACGCTGCTCTTGATTGGTCTGGTCTATGTCATTGAAACAGGTTCAGTGATGCTACAAGTGACCTATTTCAAATGGACCAAGAAACGTTACGGGGAAGGACGTCGGATTTTCCGAATGACTCCTTTCCACCATCATTTAGAACTGGGTGGCCTTTCTGGCAATGGGCAAAACTGGTCAGAATGGAAAGTGGATGCCTTTATGTGGAGCATTGCCTTGGTGACAAGTATCGTGACTCTAGTCCTTCTCTACCTATAAAACGACGGTGGGCTTGCCCATCGTTTTTTTGCTGACTCAGAGAGACTTCGCTGGTTAGGAAAAATGACCCATAAGAGAGGCAAGAAGACAGCTTTTCTGATATAATAATAGAGATCATGAAAGGAACTGAGAAAATGAAATTTACAGAGTTTAATTTTAAGCCCTATATTCAAGAGGCACTGAAAGAAATCAATTTTAGAGAAGCAACCGAAGTACAGGAAAAACTAATTCCGATTGTCCTAGCTGGAAATGATTTGGTAGGAGAGTCAAAGACAGGTTCTGGGAAAACCCATACGTTCCTCTTGCCGATTTTTCAAACCTTAAATGAAGACAGCCAACAAGTAGAAGCGGTCATCACGGCTCCTAGTCGGGAGTTGGCGACGCAAATTTACCAAGCTGCTCGTCAAATCGCTAGTCATTCTGAAAAAGAGATTCGGATTGTAAATTATGTTGGAGGAACGGATAAAAGCCGTCAGATTGAAAAACTGCAGGTCAAACAACCACATATCGTGATTGGAACTCCAGGCCGGATTTATGATCTGGTTGCATCGGGTGATCTGGCTATTCATAAGGCCCATACTTTTGTGGTGGATGAGGCAGATATGACACTGGACATGGGATTCTTGTCTACTGTGGATAAGATTGCTTCAAGTCTTCCGCAACAACTGCAATTTTTAGTTTTTTCAGCCACCATTCCGCAAAAATTGCAGCCTTTCTTGAAAAAATATCTCTCAAACCCAGTCATGGAGCAAATTAAGACTAAGACGGTGATTTCAGATACCATCGATAATTGGCTGGTTTCCACCAAGGGTCGGGATAAAAATGAGCAAATTTACCAATTGACCAAGACCTTGCAACCTTATTTGGCCATGATTTTCGTTAATACCAAAACGAGAGCAGATGATCTCCATGCCTATTTAGTGGCTCAGGGATTGAAAGTGGCAAAGATTCACGGAGATATCCCACCACGTGAACGGAAACGGATCATGAATCAGGTTAAAAATCTTGATTTTGAGTATATTGTGGCCACCGATTTGGCGGCTCGTGGAATTGATATCGAAGGGGTGAGTCATGTCATCAACGATGCTATTCCACAAGATCTTTCCTTCTTTGTTCACCGTGTTGGCCGGACAGGACGCAATGGTCTACCAGGTGTCGCTATTACTCTTTATCAACCAAGTGATGATTCAGATATCCGTGAACTAGAAAAAATGGGAATTCGTTTCGTACCGAAAGTGTTGAAAAATGGGGTTATTGAAGATACTTATGATCGGGACAGACGGGCCAATCGTGAGAAAAAGCAAGAGAAACTCGACATCGAAATGATTGGTCTGGTGAAGAAGAAAAAGAAAAAAATCAAACCAGGCTACAAGAAAAAAATCAAATGGGCAGTTGATGAAAAGCGGAGAAAAGCTAAAAGAGCTGAAAACCGTGCGCGTGGTCGGGCGGAACGAAAGGCCAAACGCCAAACTTTCTAACCCCTTCTTTCACATGTTCAGAAGAAAACATAGATTTTCTTTATGAACTCCATAAAGAAAAACTATTAGGAACTTGTCTAAAATTATGATAGACTAAATTTGAGTAGTCTATCATTTTTCTATTTCTGTAGCAATTTTTGGAATTCCGATAGTGAATGTGATAGAATGTTTATGTTCGAGAAAGGAAGTAACAAAAATGTTTACAACTAATCTTTTAACTGCCAACTGGTATGCTGACTTTTTAAAACACGTTCCAGATAGCAAGCTGTTTAGTTTGAGAGCCGTATTGGATGCATTTCCGGCAGTCATAGGAAAATTGCCTGTGACGATTTTATTAGCCCTAGGAGGCGCATTTTTTGGGATTGTTTTTGCTATGATTTTTGCTCTGGTCAAAATTAATCGTGTACGAATTCTTTACCCGATTCAAGCTGTTTTTGTCAGTTTTTTACGTGGGACTCCTTTGTTGGTTCAGCTGATGTTGACTTATTATGGGATTCCTCTTATTTTAAAAGCGATCAATCAGTCTTATGGAACAGCTTTTAACATTAATGCTATTCCGGCTGAGCTGTTCGCAATTGTGGCTCTTGCCTTTAATGAGGCGGCTTATGCGAGTGAGACCATCCGGGCAGCTATTTTATCAGTGGACCCTGGTGAAATTGAGGCAGCACGTAGTCTTGGGATGACCAACCGTCAAGTTTATCGACGGATTATTATTCCCAATGCAGCAGTCGTTGCAACTCCAACCTTAATCAATTCTCTCATTGGCTTGACCAAGGGGACCTCGCTAGCCTTTAGTGCCAGTGTGGTTGAAATTTTTGCCCAAGCACGGATTGTTGGGGGGAGCGATTTGAAGTACTTTGAACGCTTTATCACGGTATCGATTGTTTACTGGATTGTGAACATTCTCATTGAAATACTAGGCCGTCACATTGAACGTCGACTGGATATTGAGACTCCCGTAGCAATTGATTTACCAGATCAGGAGGTCCGGATCTAATGATTTATATTTCAGAATTATCAAAGACATTTTCAGGTCAAAAGGTTTTAAATAATCTAAGTTTGGAAATTCAAAAAGGGGAAGTCGTGGCCTTAATCGGGTCTTCGGGAGCTGGTAAATCAACCTTCTTACGCAGTTTAAACTATTTGGAAGCTCCAGACAGTGGTAGAATTAAGATTGATGATTTCGAAGTTGATTTTGAGCACATTACCCAAGATCAAATCTTAACCTTAAGAAGAAAATTGGCCATGGTGTTCCAACAGTTTAATTTATTTGGTAGAAAAACAGCCCTTGAAAATGTGAAAGAAGGGCTCATTGTTGTGAAGGGCTTATCCGATCAAGAAGCAACGAAAATTGCTCGAGAAGAACTGGCAAAAGTCGGCTTATCGGATCGTGAAAATCACTATCCTCGTCACCTCTCAGGTGGACAAAAACAACGGGTTGCTTTGGCTCGTGCCTTGGCCATGAAACCAGAGGTTCTTTTGCTGGATGAACCGACTTCAGCCTTGGATCCAGAATTGGTTGGAGAAGTTGAAAAATCCATTGCCAATGCGGCAAAATCGGGACAAACCATGGTACTGGTCAGCCATGATATGTCTTTTGTAGCGCAAGTAGCAGATAAGGTCCTATTTTTGGATAAAGGACGGATTATTGAATCTGGAACACCAGAGGAAATCATGCAACATCCAAAAGAAGAACGGACAAAAGAATTCTTTGCTAGTTACAAACGGACCTATGTTTGATATAATAGAGAAGAGGTAAGACTCAGCTGGCGATGCTAGCTGGGTTTGTTTTCTGAAAATGTAAAAATATTTGGAGTCGTGATGTTAAATAAATTATTGTCCTTATATTTACAAAGTTTAGTGACGACAACGATTTTAGTTGGGATCGCTTCTTGTATTTGGATTGGCTACCGTGCCCTTAAGAAGAAAGATAAAACAGCCAAGCAACGACAAGCCCATTTGTATGATATCCTCTTAATTGATATCATGACGATTCCTATTTTAACCTTTGCGGTCATAGGGATTTTGTTTATCTTTCAAGCACGATAATTGCAAAAAGACCGTGTTAGAATTATAATGGTTACAACAAAACAGAAAGAGGTTGAGTATGTTTGATACAGTGATTATTGGAGCAGGTCCTGCAGGGATGACTGCTGCCCTTTATGCAGCACGAAGCAATTTAAAAGTCGCATTAATTGAGAGAGGAATTCCAGGCGGTCAAATGAACAATACGTCTGACATTGAAAACTATCCTGGCTATGCGAATATTAGTGGCCCAGACTTGGCTGAAAAAATGTTTGAGCCTTTAGAAAATCTTGGTGTGGAACATTTGTTTGGACAGGTAGAGCGCATCGAAGACCACGGAGCAACCAAAAAGATTGTCACAGATGATGGGGAATTTGAAGCTAAAACCGTGGTGATTGCAACAGGGTCTAACCACCGTTCATTGAATGTCCCTGGTGAAGAGGCGCTGAATAGTAGAGGGGTTTCCTACTGTGCTGTTTGTGATGGAGCTTTCTTTAGAGATGAGGATCTTCTAGTCGTTGGTGGTGGCGATTCTGCGGTAGAAGAAGCTGTCTTTTTGACGCAGTTTGCAAAAACAGTGACCATTGCCCATCGTCGTGATCAATTGCGTGCTCAAAAAGTTCTTCAAGATCGTGCCTTTGCTAATGATAAAATTCACTTTGCTTGGAATACGGTTGTTGAAGAAATTAAGGGTGAACAAAAAGTAACGTCTGTCCTTTTAAAAGATGTGAAGACAGGAGAGGTTAGAGAGCAAGCCTTCGGTGGTGTCTTTATCTATGTCGGTTTAGATCCTGTCAGTGAATTTGCGACAGAACTTGGTATTTTAGATGAAAATGGCTGGGTAGTGACAGATGATCATATGAGAACCACAGTCCCAGGTATTTTTGCAGTTGGCGATGTTCGTCAAAAAGATTTGCGTCAAGTGACGACAGCCGTCGGAGACGGTGCGATTGCTGGCCAAGAAGTTTATAAATATATCACAGAAAACTTTTAATCCAAAAAATCTGAGCTTCCTGTCTCAGATTTTTTTCATGCTTTCCTTTCAGTATTCAATAGAGCTGAAATGTGCTATAATGGTACTAATTTTATGGTAGGAATTCATAGAACAAATCAATAAAAAAGAGGTATACATATGTATCCAGATGACAGTTTAACTTTGCATACTGATTTATACCAAATCAACATGATGCAAGTCTATTTTGATCAAGGTATCCACAATAAACATGCTGTATTTGAAGTATATTTTCGTCAACAGCCTTTTAAAAACGGTTACGCTGTATTTGCTGGCTTAGAGAGAATTGTGAAATACTTGGAAAACATGAGTTTTTCTGAGAGCGATATTGCCTATTTAGAGTCACTTGGTTATCATGGGGCCTTCTTGGAATATCTTCGTGATCTCAAGTTGGAATTGACGGTACGATCGGCTCAAGAAGGAGACTTAGTCTTTGCGAATGAACCAATTGTTCAGGTCGAAGGCCCTCTGGCTCAGTGTCAATTGGTGGAAACAGCCCTTTTGAATATCGTCAACTTTCAAACCTTGATAGCCACAAAGGCTGCTCGTATTCGTTCGGTCATTGAAGATGAGCCTTTGATGGAATTTGGAACCCGTCGTGCGCAAGAAATGGATGCTGCTATTTGGGGAACTCGAGCAGCAGTCATCGGAGGGGCCAATGGAACTAGTAATGTTCGTGCAGGAAAACTCTTTGGAATCCCAGTTTTAGGAACCCATGCCCATTCTCTTGTACAAGTATATGGGAATGACTATCAAGCCTTTAAAGCTTATGCGGAAACCCATAAAGATTGTGTCTTCCTCGTCGATACCTATGATACCCTTCGTATTGGGGTACCAGCAGCTATTCAGGTAGCACGTGAAATGGGAGATAAGATCAATTTCCTAGGCGTCCGGATTGACTCAGGAGATATTGCTTATATTTCTAAAAAGGTTCGCCAGCAATTAGATGAGGCTGGGTTTACAAATGCTAAAATCTACGCTTCTAATGACTTGGATGAAAATACCATCCTCAACTTAAAAATGCAAAAAGCAAAAATTGATGTTTGGGGTGTAGGAACCAAGTTAATTACAGCTTACGATCAACCAGCGCTTGGAGCGGTATACAAAATTGTCTCTGTTGAAAACGAAGCAGGAGAGATGATCAATACCATCAAGCTTTCCAATAATGCAGAGAAAGTTTCTACACCAGGTAAAAAGCAAGTCTGGCGGATTACCAGCCGTGAAAAAGGTAAGTCAGAAGGGGACTACATCACTTACGATGGAGTAGATGTTTCACAACTGACAGAACTTAAAATGTTCCATCCAACTTATACCTACATTAATAAAACAGTCCGAAACTTTGAGGCGGTTCCTCTTTTAGTGGATATTTTTAAAGAGGGTCAATTGGTTTATCAACTGCCAACATTATCAGAAATTCAAGAATATGCTCGTAAAAATTACGATCAATTATGGGATGAATACAAGCGCGTTCTCAATCCACAGCATTACCCAGTTGACTTGGCCAAAGATATTTGGCAGGATAAGATGGATCTGATCGAGGAAATGCGTAACAAGGCCAATGGAGAAGGAGAAGCAAAATGAGTTTGCAAGAAGAGATTATCCAACAATTGGGTGTCAAGCCTAGCATTGATCCTCAGGAAGAGATTCGCCGCTCGGTTGATTTCTTAAAAAGATATCTAAAAAAACATCCCTTCTTGAAAACATTTGTATTAGGGATCTCAGGAGGACAAGATTCAACTCTTGCTGGACGATTAGCTCAATTAGCCATGGAAGAAATGCGTGCAGAAACAGGAGATGCCTCCTATCAATTTATTGCCGTTCGTCTTCCTTATGGGGTACAAGCAGATGAAGCAGATGCACAAAAAGCATTGGCCTTTATCCAGCCGGATGTTAGCCTGGTTGTGAATATCAAGGAGTCTGCTGACGAAATGGTACGAGCAGTAGAAGCGACTGGAACAGAGGTTTCTGATTTTAACAAAGGCAATATTAAGGCTCGCAGTCGCATGATTGCTCAGTATGCTCTAGCTGGAGCACGCAGCGGAGCGGTGATTGGAACGGATCATGCTGCAGAAAATATTACTGGTTTCTTCACAAAATTTGGAGATGGTGGTGCCGATATTTTGCCCCTTTTCCGTTTGAATAAACGCCAAGGAAAACAATTGCTTAAGGCCTTAGGAGCCGATCCTGTTCTTTATGAGAAAATCCCAACAGCAGATTTGGAAGAAGAAAAACCAGGAATAGCAGATGAAGTAGCGCTGGGTGTCACCTATAATGAAATTGATGATTACCTAGAAGGCAAACAAGTGAGTCCAGAAGCTCAAGCCACTATTGAAAAATGGTGGTACAAAGGCCAACACAAACGCCACTTGCCAATCACAGTATTTGATCATTTTTGGGAGTAAAAAGGTCCAGTGGACCTTTTTAGCCCGAGTCTTAAAATAGGAGAACGAGGAAGAAATCGGTAATTCGTAGAGTTCGATTTCGTAGTCTCACCCCCGCAAGGCTGTCTAGATTTGAAAGGTGCTCAAAGAGCTCCGTTCAAATCAGCCAGCTACTGCGTCAATGTATCATTGAAAAGCTCATGGATGAGGTGGAAACAAATAGAATTTTTCTATTAATACTAGACAGAAATCGGTAACTCGTAGAGTTCGATTTCGTAGTCTTCTCACCATATTATATTGTGAAAAGCATCAAAAAGAAGGGCGGTTTCATCCGTCCTTTTCTTCTAGATTAAAGTAACCAACTTGCAGAATTCAAGTTGCATGAAAAAATGAAGGGAGACAACATATGAATCATCTTGGTAGTCTTGTCATGAAGACAGAACAGTTATACTTGAGGCCTTTCGTTTTGGAAGATGCACCAGCGATGTATGAAAATTGGGCTTCTGATCCTGAAAATCTGAAATATGTTACCTGGGATGCCCATACATCTTCTGAGAGGACCAGAGAATCGATCAAAAGATGGGTCGAACAGTATCAAAAACCAGATACTTATAAATGGGCGATCTGTTTCAAAACATCACCGGATCAGGTAATTGGAGATATTAGTGTGGTTTCCCAAGACCAGGAAAGTCAATCTTGCGAGCTGGGTTATATCCTTGGCAAGAAATTCTGGGGGAAGGGATTCATGACAGAAGCTGTCATAGCTGTTTTGGATTTCTTATTGAACGAAGTTGGATTTAAAGAAATCAAAGCCACTTATATCAGTTTAAATCCTGCTTCTGGAAAAGTCATGGAAAAGGCCGGAATGCAGTATGTAGAAATCATCCCTAAAGCCATTCAACGCAAAGGATACTGCGGGGATAAAATTATTTATTCCATACAGAACCCCTCTCTATAGGGTGATTTTTACTTGAAGATTCTGCTCAAAGGATTATAATAGTAGATAACGAAAAAAGGAGATTGCTATGTCAGAATTAACGAAAGAATTTACAGACCAGCTCTATGCCAATTATGAAGCAAACGTGAAATATGCGGCTCTTGAAAATGCTGTTACCCATAATGGGATTCATGCATCGCTTGAAACGCGCAAGAGTGCAGTAGAACATACACCAGTCTTTTCACTTGATTTGACCAAGGACAAGGTTACAAACCAAAAAGCATCTGGTCGTTGTTGGATGTTTGCGGCTTTAAATACCTTCCGTCACAAGATGATCTCAAGCTTCCAATTGGAAGATTTTGAGTTGTCTCAAGCACATACTTTCTTTTGGGATAAGTATGAAAAAGCAAACTGGTTTTTGGAGCAAGTGATTGCTACAGCAGACCAAGAATTAACCAGCCGTAAGGTGGCTTTTCTCCTACAAACCCCTCAACAAGATGGCGGTCAATGGGATATGGTAGTATCTCTCTTTGAGAAATACGGAGTGGTTCCAAAATCAGTTTATCCAGAATCGATTTCTTCAAGCAATAGCCGGGAATTGAACACCTACCTCAATAAACTCTTGCGTCAAGATGCGCAAATCTTGCGTGACTTGATTCACTCAGGCGCAGATAGTGAGGCAGTTGCGAGCAAGAAACAAGCGTTGTTGCAAGAAATCTTTAACTTCTTGGCTATGTCTTTAGGATTGCCTCCGCGTGAATTTGACTTTTCATACCGTGATAAGGACAACCAATTCCATACCGAAAGTGGCTTAACTCCACAAAGCTTCTACAAAAAATATGTAGACCTTCAATTAGACGATTACGTCTCCATTATCAATGCCCCAACTACAGATAAGCCATATGGAAAATCTTACACCGTAGATATGCTGGGCAATGTGGTTGGTAGCCGTCCAGTCCGCTACCTAAATGTTCCAATGGATCGATTGAAAGAATTAGCTATTGCTCAAATGAAAGCAGGAGAAACTGTCTGGTTTGGTTCAGATGTAGGCCAAGTCAGCAACCGTAAAGCCGGAATCCTGGCAACAGATGTCTACGATTTTGAAGCAGGCATGGACATTCATTTGACACAAGACAAGGCGGGTCGCTTGGACTATGCAGAAAGTCTCATGACACACGCTATGGTCTTGACAGGGGTTGATTTAGACGAAGCAGGTCAGCCTCGTAAATGGAAGGTTGAAAATTCATGGGGAGACAAGGTCGGTACAGATGGTTACTTTGTGGCTTCTGATGCTTGGATGGATGAATATACCTATCAAATCGTGGTTCGTAAAGAATTCCTAACAGCAGACGAATTAGCAGCCTATGAAGCAGAACCAATTGTCCTAGCACCGTGGGATCCAATGGGAGCTTTAGCAAAATAATGATATAGAAAAGAGCCGAAAGGCTCTTTTCAGATTGAAGACAAAATATCTTAAAAACTTTCCTTAGGTGAGTACGGACGTCAGCGAACTTCTTTAAAGTTCCATGACTAATTATTGAGTCTAAGGTCTCAATAATTCCGAGTGCCTGAAACAATAACGTTTCAAGCACTTTTCTCACAGCGGAAAGTTTCAGTATTTTCTTAAATCGATTTAAATATTGGAACTCAATTTTGTTTTTTGCAGAATCACTTAACTTATTTTGCTTTAAAATAGTTTGTCTACATTCTAATAAGAGCCGAAAGGCTCTTTTTTTTATATACTCAAAAATAAAAAAGCTGGGAAGTCTAACTAAATAAATCAGATTTTATTCGTTCTGGTTTTTTAACCATTGTTTTAAAAAAAGCCGGGCAAAAGCCCGACTTCTCCATTCTATTATTCGTTATGATTGTTAGAGTCTTGCGAAGAAGGCTCAGATGGTTTAGATGGATTTTCTTCGTTCGAAGAGCTAGACGATGGTTCTTCATACGAATACTGATCAGTGGAATAACTTGGCTCATAGTAGTAGTTATTGTAGTTGTTCTTACCATTGTTTAAGTAGAGATAAGAACCACTTCGATACAGTCCACTTGGTTGCGTCCAATCCGTATGACCAGAGTTATTATTATTAGCAAGATAGAGCATCATTTGACGGTAGACATCCGTTGCGACCTGTATTCCATTATCCAATACTGGTGTAAAGCGATTGGAATAACCTGTCCATACTGCCATGGCATATTCAGGAGTGTAGCCTACAAACAATTCATCCGGTGTTACAATATTTGAATAAGCATTTTTTGTCAATTTACCGATTTCGTTATCAGCATAGTTTGATGTACCTGTCTTACCAGCTTGGTAGATTCCCGAAATGGCAGCATTTGTACCGGTACCAGACAAGAGAACTGTCTTCATCATATCTGTCATCATGTAGGCAGTTGTTGCTTTCATTGCACGAGTTCCTTCGGACTCAAATTCCTTGGTTGTGCCATCACTAAAGACAACCCGACTAACATAGGATGGTTTGTAATAGGTACCGCCATTGGCAAAAGCAGCATAGGCAGCTGCCATTTTCTCACTGCTGGCTCCGTATTTGTTGCTAGAATCGCTAGTGTTACTCGAGATAGCGTTGGCGTAAACCATTTCTGGGTAATCGATCCCTAATCCATTGAGGAATTTCTTAGCTTGTTTAAGACCAACTTTTTCCAGGGCCTTCACCGCAGGCACGTTACGAGATTGTTGAATTGCGTAGGTAATGGACATGCTACCATAGTATGAACGGTCCCAGTTGTAGACAGGCGTTGAGGAATGAGGGAAGTTGTATGGCGCATCTGTTGTAGTAGCTGCTGTAGAGGTATATTCCTCATGTTCAAGAGCTGGTGCGTAATCTGTGATTGGTTTCATTGTTGAACCCCAGTCACGGTTCGTTTCAACCGCTTGGTTTGTACCAAAGGAAACATTGCTGGATTGGTGACGAGAACCCAGCTGAGCAATGACTTTACCAGTATTGACATCAATAACGGTAGAAGCTACTTGCATTTCATCATCCGGGTAATTGACATATTCATCTGTATTGTAGATATCCCATAGTTTCTTTTGAGCTTCTGTATCCACGTTTGTATAGACATCCATTCCGGTTGTCAACAAATTGTAGCCCGTTTCTTCTTCGACTTGCTCGATCACTTCTTTTAGGTAATTATCCATATAGGCTGGGTAACTGCTTGAAGAACTGAGACTTTGTAGACCATCTGTAACAGGTGTATTGACCGCTGCTTCGTATTGTTTGTTAGAAATGGTCTTCATATCGAGCATTTCTTTTAATACTAAGTTTCGGCGCTGTTGCGCTGCTTCAGGGTGGGAGTAGGGGTCGTATTGGTTTGGTGCTTGGGGCATCCCCGCAAGGAGTGCCAATTGAGGGAGCGAAAGATCTTTTAGATCTTTTCCGTAATAACTTTTCGCAGCTGTCTGCATTCCGTAGTTCCCATTCGCCATAAATACTTTATTGACGTAATAGGTCAAGATTTCTTGTTTGGTTGCTTTCTTTTCTAGTTGGGTTGCTAACCAAGCTTCTTGGATCTTACGAGAGAGGGTACGGTCAGAGGCTGAAGTGGAGAAATAGGTTAACTTGATCAATTGTTGCGTCAAGGTTGACCCACCTTGACTTCCTCCTCGTAAGTTGTGAAGGAAGGAACCGCCGATCCGAATGATGTCGACCCCACGGTGATTGAAGAAACGGTGGTCTTCAATCGCAACGATAGCATTGACCAAATCAGTAGGGATTTCATTGGCTGTGACATTGATTCGTTTCTCAGCTCCCAAATCCGCGATCAAGTTATTTTGGTTGTCATAGATCTTACTAGATGTTGTTGCAACCAAATCTTTTTCAGACAAGGTTGGTGCTTTCATAGCATAGTAACTAAATATCAGTCCACCGAGGACAAATAAAAGTAAGAAAAATGAAATGGCTGCGATGGCAACATATTTCAACCATTGAATGACTGTTTGTTTATTCATTTAAATACCGCCTAGAAGTTTCTGTTCGATAATATCAAGATAAGGAACGCTTGGAAGACGATTCTTATCTACTAGAAAGCCGTGCTCCTGAATATAGGAGAGGGGCATGGATTTACTACCATGATCGATGTTGTAATAGTGAATTAATGCAGGAGCAGGAAGTAAGTAGGTTTCACTCAACTTTGCAAAATGCAAGAGAACGAAACAGATACCGCCTTGCTGGACAACCGCCTCCATATGATCGATTTGATGTTGATGAAAATTTTTCATCGGCATGGATTGCTTTTGCTGTGTTTCCTTAGCTTCAAAATCGATATAGCGTCCCTTGTATACTCCAGAATAGTCCGTCGTTGAGGCTTGCCTGAAATAGGCTTCAACAATCTTTGCCCGACTGCGACGTGGATAATCTACTTTCACGATTTGAATCGGTGTTGGTTTTTTATGGATGACTGCCAGACCTCGAGAAAGATAGTATTGATTGCTTTCGTTGATCATTTTTTCAAATGTCATCCCACGATTCGCAAAGTCGACTGGATGTTTCCTTTGTGTAGAGACCAAGGTTTTTTTGGCTACTTTATGTGGATAGTTGACCATAGTTCTCCTTATTGGTACAATTACATCACTCTATTATATCATAAATTAGAATAATGAGGAAAAAATGAATACCATACTTGTTGCAGGTTATAAGAGTTTTGATGTGGGCGTCTTTTCCAATAAAGACCCTCGATTGCCCATCATTAAAAAAGCTATTGAAAGAGATCTTCGTCGTTTATTTGAAGAAGGAGTGAAATGGCTGGTCTTTTCTGGTAATTTGGGATTTGAGGCTTGGGTACTAGAGGTCGCCTTTGCATTAAAAAAAGATTACGATTTTCAAATGGCGACGATCTTCCTATTTGAGAATATTGGCGAAAATTGGAATGAAAGCAATCAGGAATTATTAGCACGCTTCAAACAGGTGGATTTCGTGAAATATGCCTATCCCCACTATAGCAATCCGGGTCAACTAAAAGAATACAATCAGTTTTTGATAGATAACGCGGATGGAGCTTATGTTTTTTATGATCCAGAAAATGAAACCAATTTAAAATATCTTTACAAAATGATGGTAGAAAAAGAACCATTTTATGTCAAACAATTAAGTTTTGATGACTTAAATGAACTTGCTGAAAATTTTTACGAAAACTAAGTGTTATACCTTGATTTTTCTTACCATTTTTTTATATAATTGAGATGATGAACTAGATTGGAGAGAGTAATGGCGAGTATTATTTTTACTGCGAAAGATATTTTTGATCAAGATTTCAAACGAGAAGTTCGTGGTTATAATAAAGATGAAGTAAATGAATTTTTGGATGATGTCATAAAAGACTATGAAACCTATGCTGCTTTGGTGAAGGAATTGCGTGAAGAAAACGCCCGCCTTCGTGAAGAACTTGCCCAAAAAGCACAGGAAACACCACAAACATCTCCGATTGCTAGCACTGCTACGCAAGAATACCCGCAAGTGACAACAGCGACGAACTTTGATATTCTCAAACGTCTCAATCGTTTGGAAAAAGAAGTTTTTGGGAAACAGATCGTAGATCGCGATTATTAATCCCATAGATTGTGCAATTTTTGGATAATCGCGTGAGAGAATCCTCTCATGAGGAAAGTCCATGCTAGCACAGGCTGTGATGCCTGTAGTGTTTGTGCTAGGTGAATCCATAAGCCTAGGGACTTGGTATTCAAGTTACGGCGAGTGAAGGAGCTAAGTCTAAGGATAAGCTCTAGTAACTCTGAAAGTGCCACAGTGACGTAGTTTTTAGGGAAACCTAAAAAGTGGAACGCGGTAAACCCCTCAAGCTAGCAACCCAAACTTTGGTCGGGGCATGGAATGCGTGGAAACGAACATAGCATTCTGACTGGAAACAGTAGACAGATGATTATCGAAGGAAATGGTACCTAGTCGTTTCTGGAACAAAACATGGCTTATAGAAAATTGCATATAGGTTGATGAGGTGGAGAGAGATCTCAACCTCCTTTTTTAAAGTGATAGGAATAAGATGAAAAAACAATTTGAATTGATTGCAACGGCCGCTGCTGGTATAGAGGCTGTTGTTGGTCGAGAACTACGCGATCTCGGCTACGATTGCCAGGTTGAAAATGGACGGGTTCGATTTCAAGGAGACCGTCGAGCAATCATCGAGACCAATCTCTGGTTGCGCGCGGCTGATCGAGTAAAAATTGTGGTTGGGACTTTTCCAGCCAAAACCTTCGAAGAACTCTTTCAAGGTGTCTTTGCTTTGGATTGGGAAAATTATTTGCCTTTAGGAGCACGTTTTCCTATTTCTAAGGCTAAATGTGTCAAATCAAAACTCCATAATGAACCTAGCGTTCAGGCCATTTCGAAAAAAGCAGTGGTTAAAAAGTTACAAAAACACTATGCCCGACCAGAAGGTGTTCCTCTCATGGAAAATGGGGCAGAGTTCAAGATCGAAGTATCGATCCTTAAAGACCAAGCCACTGTCTTGATTGACACCACTGGTAGTAGCCTCTTCAAACGTGGTTATCGGACTGAAAAAGGGGGAGCCCCTATTAAGGAAAATATGGCAGCAGCAATTCTTCTGCTGTCAAACTGGTATCCAGATAAACCCTTGATTGACCCGACATGTGGTTCTGGAACGTTTTGTATTGAGGCGGCAATGATTGCGAGAAATATGGCACCTGGTTTACGTCGGACCTTTTCTTTTGAAGAATGGAACTGGATGGATGATCGCTTGATTCATGAAGTCCGTCAAGAAGCAAGCAGAAAAATCAATCGCGAGATCGAATTGGATATTATGGGAACCGATATCGATGCACGGATGGTTGAGATTGCCAAAGAAAATGCCCAGAAAGCGGGCGTTAGCAGTGACATTACTTTCAAACAAATGCGAGTCCAAGATCTTCACTCAGATAAGATCAACGGGGTGATTATCTCCAATCCTCCATATGGAGAACGCTTATCCGATGATGAAGGTGTGACGAAATTGTATACTGAAATGGGGCACGTATTTGCACCTCTCAAAACCTGGAGTAAATTTATCCTAACCAGTGATGAAGGTTTTGAATCTAAATTCGGTAGTAAAGCAGATAAAAAACGAAAACTTTATAACGGAACCCTAAAAGTTGATCTCTACCAATATTTTGGGGAACGAGTAAAACGGCAGATTAAGGCATAGAAAGGATTTTTATGACAGAGAAGGATAAAAAGCCATTAGAGCAAGAAACAGAATCAATTTTAGAGTTTGAAGATGCTAAAGAGATGACGATTGGGCAGGCCAATCGAAAGGCAGAAGAAATCGAAGCAGGTGTCACTGAAGGTGATAATGTCTTAGACAAATACATCAAACAACACCGAGCAGAAATTGAAGCTGAAAAATACGATACAAAAATTTTGGCCAAAGAAGAATTGGCTAAAGCTGAAGAGTTGGCAGCTACAGAAACAGTTGCTGAAGTAGCTGAAGCAGTGGAGGAGCCGGAAGTGACGGAAACGGTCTTGGAACAAAGGCCTGAAATGGATGCTATCTCAACTGAATTACCTGCTAAGATTAAATTTGGTCCCACACCAACTGAACCAATTGTAGAAGCTGAGGAACTTCCTGAGGAAACACCAAGCAATGCGGGCAAACGAATCAAAGCGGTTCTATACTCTGCCTTAGGTCTTGCGATTGTCGGTTCGGCCATTTTTGTGACCTATAACTGGATGCACAGTCGTGGAACATCTGGTGGTACAACTGTTGTATCGTCTTCATCTAGCAAGTCATCTTCTACTTCTAAATCAAGTAGCAGTGAAACACAGGCTCAAAAATTGGAAGAGTTTACCAAAGCCTACGATGCCTTTTTTGTAGATGAATCAAAAAGTGCTCTTAAAAATGATAAATTCGGAGACTTGGAAAATCTGAAGAAACTGCTGGACAAATTAGAAGGAAGCAGTGATTATAATGCGGCTAAAACAAAATATGAAGACCTTGTGAAGCAAGTTTCTGCCATTCAAAAAGTGAATTCTCAATTTAGTTCTCCAGTCATCAAAGATGGAGTTCTTGATGCAACTGCCAAAGCGAAAAGTGATGCGACCTTTGCAGAAACAAAGACAGGCAATGAAAAATTAGATAGCTTATTGAATGAGGCGGTTGCGCAAGGACGTTCACAACAAGTTGCGACACCGGCACCAGTGACAGGGACAGGTGGTACAGATACTTCCAATGCAACTCCAGCCCCAGCTCAAGCAGCAACGCCTACAGCCCCAGCTGTCAATGCTGCTACAGGTAGTGCAGGAACGGCAAACCCAGGCTATTCAGGGTACGGTCTTCCAAGCGATGGTGTCCCACTTCAACGGAACTTGAGCCGTGTGCCATATAACCAAGCAGCTATCAATGATGTCAATAACCCGGCTTGGGTGTTTGGGGATGGGATCCTTGAAAAAGTATTGAACATTGCTCGTAAACGTGGGCATATCACTGGCAATCAATACATTTTAGAGCGTGTTAATATCATTAACGGTAATGGCTATTACAACCTCTTCAAACCAGATGGAACCTATCTCTTTAGTATCAATGCCAAGACTGGTTATTTCGTAGGGAACGGAAAAGGTCATTCAGATGCTCTAGATTATTAATGCCTGAGCAAGTATACTATTTCTGGGAAAAATGACAAGAAAAAAGGATGAACCACAGGTTCAACCTTTTTTGAGTCTTAAACAACATGACGTTCAAATGGATCGTCCGAAATTCCTTGATCTAGAATCAGGCGACACCATTCTTTGGCTGAGAAGAGACTGTGATCCTTGTAATTTCCACAAGACTCAATGGTTGTGCCTGGGACATCCTCCCAAGTGCTGACAGATGCAATTTCTTCTAAAGATTCTTTAATCACTTTAGCAATTTCCGTACTTGAATGCTGTCCCCACATGATCATATGAAAACCGGTGCGACATCCAAATGGGGAACAGTCAATCATACCATCTATGCGTTTGCGAATGAGCATCGCAAGAAGATGCTCGATTGTGTGGAGCCCTGCCGTTGGAATCGCATTTTCATTCGGCTGCACTAGGCGAATATCAAAGTTAGAGATGATATCTCCTTTTGGTCCAGTTTCCTCGCCAATCAAGCGTACATAAGGAGCCTTCACTGCTGTGTGGTCCAATTCAAAACTTTCAACAATTACTTCTTTTGTCATACTCAAATCCTTCTTTGTTTTTCTTGATTATAGCATAAAAAGCAGATTCAACAAAGTGGAAATAGATGAATTTCTCACAGGTGTTCCATGAAAGAAACGTGGATAAAAGAATAAGGGTTAAGCAAAAATATAAAAGGTTTTTCCTGTTTTTTTAGATTGTTAATTTTAGTAATTTGTGGTAAAATGTAAAAGAATTTTTAATTCAACTAATTAAATAGATTTGGGGTAAAAGCATGAATTTTGTAATTACAGGTGTTTTTGCCGCGGTCATTGGTTTAGTCATTGGATATGTGGGAACTGCTCTTAAAATGAAAGCTTCAAAAGAAGCTGCGGAACTCACCCTTTTAAATGCTGAACAAGAAGCAACGAATTTACGTGGACAGGCAGAACGTGAAGCCGATTTGATTTTAAAAGAGGCGAAGCATGAGTCAAGTTCACTTAAAAAAGAAGCACTTTTGGAGGCAAAGGAAGAAGCCAGAAAATATCGTGAAGAGGTCGATGCTGAGTTTAAGTCAGAACGACAAGAATTGAAGCAATTAGAAAGCCGTTTGGCAGAACGTGCTAGCAATCTTGATCGCAAAGACGACATTTTAACAAGCAAAGAACAGTCTCTTGAACACAAAGAGCAAAGTCTTACAGATAGAACTAAACACATTGATGCGCGTGAACAACAGCTGGAAGAGCTTGAACACAAGAAAGTAGAAGAACTGGAACGTGTCGCTGCTCTAAGTCAAGGAGAAGCGCGTGACATTATTTTGAGTCAGACGGAAGAGCAACTTTCAAAAGAAATTGCCTCACGGATTCGTGATGCTGAATTGGAAGTGAAAGAACGTTCTGATAAAATCGCAAAAGACATTCTCGTGCAAGCTATGCAGCGAATGGCGGGTGATTTTGTTGCTGAGCAAACAAACTCAACCGTTCATTTGCCAGACGATAGTATGAAGGGTCGGATTATTGGTCGTGAAGGTCGCAACATTCGTACCTTTGAGAGCTTGACAGGTGTCGATGTGATTATTGATGATACGCCTGAAGTGGTGACCTTGTCAGGGTTTGATCCGATTCGTCGTGAAATTGCCCGCATGACAATGGAGAGCCTTCTCAAAGATGGTCGGATCC
Organism: Streptococcus parasanguinis; assembly: GCF_964238605.1. Lineage (GTDB taxonomy): Bacteria > Bacillota > Bacilli > Lactobacillales > Streptococcaceae > Streptococcus > Streptococcus parasanguinis_AJ. Next base: position 71,893 of record NZ_CAXSMM010000008.1, read on the forward strand.
ATCCAGCCCGTATCGAAGAGCTGGTTGAGAAGAACCGTCAGGAAATTGACAATCGTATTCGTGAATACGGTGAGGCGGCTGCCTATGAAATTGGTGCGCCAAACCTCCATCCAGATTTGATGAAAATCATGGGACGGTTGCAATTCCGTACTTCTTATGGTCAAAACGTTTTGCGTCACTCCATTGAAGTTGCCAAACTTTCTGGTATTATTGCTAGCGAGTTGGGTGAAAATGCTACCTTGGCACGACGTGCAGGATTCTTACATGATATCGGAAAAGCGATTGACCGTGAAGTGGAAGGAAGTCACGTCGAGATTGGAACTGAATTGGCACGGAAGTACAAGGAACATCCAGTGGTTGTCAATACTATTGCCAGCCACCATGGTGACGTGGAACCAGAAAGTGTCATCGCAGTCATTGTCGCTGCAGCGGATGCCTTGAGTGCAGCTCGACCTGGAGCACGAAGTGAGTCACTTGAAAGCTACATCAAACGCTTGCAAGATCTTGAAGAAATTGCAAATAGTTTTGAAGGAGTTAAGACAAGTTTCGCCCTTCAAGCGGGTCGTGAAATCCGTATTATGGTTAGCCCTGAGGCAATCAAGGATGATAAAGTGACGATCTTGGCTCATGATATTCGTGAGAAGATCGAGTCTAATCTTGAGTATCCTGGAAACATTAAGGTTACCGTGATTCGAGAATTGCGTGCAGTCGATTACGCAAAATAAACAAAAAGCTTGAGATCTAGCATCTCAAGCTTTTTGAATGAAAAAATCAGTTGAAAATTAGGCCGATTTTTGTTACACTAGATAGAAAGACATTGAAGGAGAAATCATGGCGGATCGTGGCTTATTAATCGTATTTTCTGGCCCTTCGGGGGTTGGAAAAGGAACGGTCAGACGAGAAATTTTTGAAAATTCGGACAATCAGTTTCAGTATTCTGTATCGATGACGACGCGTGCACAACGTCCAGGTGAAGTGGATGGTGTCGACTATTTTTTCCGTACACGTGAAGAATTTGAAGATTTGATCCTTCAAGGGCAAATGTTGGAGTACGCTGAGTACGTTGGAAATTACTATGGGACTCCTTTAACCTATGTGAATGAAACCTTGGACAAGGGAATCGATGTATTCCTTGAAATTGAAGTTCAGGGTGCCCTTCAAGTAAAGAAGAAAGTTCCAGATGCAGTTTTTATTTTCTTAACTCCGCCTGATTTGGATGAATTGCAAGATCGATTAGTGGGTCGCGGGACAGATAGTGCAGAAGTTATTGCGCAACGGATTGAAAAAGCAAAAGAAGAAATCGCCATGATGCGTGAATATGACTACGCCATTGTGAACGACGAGGTTCCTCTTGCTGCTGAGCGTGTCAAACGTGTGATCGAAGCAGAGCATTTCCGTGTAGACCGTGTCATTGGCCATTATCTGGATATGTTACCAAAAACACAAACTATTGTGAAGAGATAAATAATTAGAAATTAGGTATAGGAATATGATGTTAAAACCTTCTATTGATACATTGCTTGACAAAGTACCATCAAAATATTCATTGGTCATTCTTGAGGCAAAACGGGCCCACGAATTGGAAAGTGGTGCAGTACCAACTCAAGAATTCCAATCAGTTAAATCAACATTACAAGCGCTTGAAGAAATCGAGTCTGGAAACGTAGTTGTTCACCCGGATCCAGAAGCAAAACGTGAAACGCTTCGTCGTCGGATTGAAGCAGAGCGGATTCGCAAAGAAGAAGAAGAGCGCAAAATTAAGGAACAAATTGCCAAAGAAAAAGAAGATGGTGAAAAAATTTAAGGTTGGGGCTTCTCAATCTTATTTTTTGCTATTTAAAGGGTTCCGTGATAAAGTAAAGCTCATATGATAGAGGCTGGAGGTGAAAAAGTGATAGCAAAAGTCATCGTAGATGTCCCATTGATGCAGACAGATAAACCCTATTCTTATCAGATCCCATCAGAATTTGAGGATATGGTGGAGGCAGGTATGCGAGTTCATGTCCCCTTTGGTAAAGGGAATCGCCTCATTCAAGGGATTGTGGTAGATGTTTTAGAAGAGGCAGACACAAGCGAGGAATTGAAAGCGATTGTGGAGATCTTGGATTACACTCCGGTCTTAAATCAAGAGCAGTTTTGGTTGGCGGATCAATTACGAAAAAGTGTTTTTTCTTATAAGATCACGATTTTAAAAACCATGCTTCCTTCTCTCCTCAATTCGAGTTATGATAAGATTTTGTATCCTCAACCTTCTTTAGATCCCACTCTCAAAATAAAACTTTTTGGTGCAAAAAATGAAGTTTCTTTTTCTTCTCTAGATGCAGCCGATCAAGCCCAAGTGATGCGGTTGGTCAGAAAAGGAGATTTGGTACTTGAATACAAGGCCAAGGATAAGAAACAAATTAAAACAGAAAAATGGTATCGCGTTAACCAGGAAGGATTAAAAGAACTTCAACCATCAGCGAGAGCTAAAAAAAGGCTAGCATTGAAAGAGCGCCTGTTACTAGAGCAAGGGGAGCAACCCTTAGCAGGATTGTATCAGGATTTTTCACGAGAAGTAGTGGCTTATTTTATTGATCAGGGTGTTTTAGAAATTACAGAACGAGAAGTGAATCGGGCGGCTGCATATTATGAAGGAAAAGAACAGACCCAGGCCCTGCTTTTAAATTCAGAGCAAGCAAAAGCTGTCGAAACAGTAGTTTCTCAAATTGGGAAAATATCAAAGCCTTTTTTATTAGAAGGTGTGACTGGAAGCGGGAAAACAGAAGTTTATCTGCAGATTATTCAGGAAGTTCTAAATAAGGGGAAAACGGCTATTATGTTGGTCCCTGAGATTTCCCTGACGCCACAGATGACGGATCGTTTTATCTCGCGTTTTGGCCAGGAAGTAGCCATTCTGCACTCGGGTTTATCAAACGGTGAGAAGTATGATCAATGGCGGAAAGTTGAACGTGGGGAGGCTAAGGTAGTCGTTGGAGCGCGCTCAGCCATCTTTGCCCCTTTAAAAAACATCGGAGCCATCATCATTGATGAAGAGCACGAGGCTTCCTACAAACAAGATAGTAACCCACGCTACCACGCAAGGGAAGTCGCGGTCTTAAGAGCTCAGTACAATCAAGCAGTTTTGCTTCTTGGATCTGCTACACCAAGTTTAGAATCGCGGGCTCGTGCAACAAAAGGGGTTTATGAATTAATTCGTCTCACCCAACGGGCCAATCCGGCAGCCAAAATTCCAGAAGTTAAAGTCGTTGATTTTCGTGATTATATTGGTCAAAATGAAGCTGGTAACTTCACTCCGGTTCTAGTGGAAGCTATTGCTGATCGCTTGCAGAAAAAAGAGCAGGTTGTCTTGATGTTGAACCGCCGTGGTTATTCCAGCTTTGTCATGTGTCGCGAGTGTGGAACTGTAGATACTTGTCCCAATTGTGATATCTCACTGACCCTCCACATGGATACTAAAACCATGAACTGTCATTATTGTGGCTATAGCAAATCGATTCCTCGACACTGTCCAAATTGCCAAAGTCCTTCCATTCGTTATTACGGGACAGGAACGCAAAAAGCCTATAATGAATTACAAGAGATCTTTCCTGAAGCTAAAATTCTGCGCATGGATGTGGATACCACTCGAAAAAAAGGGAGCCACGCAGCGATATTAGATGCTTTCGGGAATGGAGAAGCGGATATTTTGTTAGGGACGCAAATGATTGCGAAGGGGTTGGATTTTCCAAATGTGACGTTAGTGGGTGTCTTGAATGCGGATACTTCTTTAAATTTACCGGATTATCGATCCTCTGAGAGAACCTTTCAACTCTTGACTCAGGTGGCAGGAAGGGCCGGACGAGCAGAGAAAGAAGGAGAGGTTATCATTCAAAGCTACAACCCCAATCATTATGCGATTCGATTTGCCAAAGACCAAGATTATGAAGGCTTTTTTGCCTATGAAATGCAGATTCGCCGGCAGTTAGGCTATACACCTTATTACTTCACAGTTGGGTTAACCCTATCCCATAAGAGTGAGGAAATGGTGATGGAGAAGTCACATCAGGTCATGGAAATTCTCCGATCTGGCTTATCTGATCAGGTCCAAATCTTAGGACCAACACCTAAACCAATTGCACGCACACATAATTTGTATCATTATCAAATCATTGTGAAATATCGTTTTGAAGAAGGCATGACACAGGTCTTGAATCAAATCTTAGAATTTACACAAGAAAGAGGCAACCAAGATTTACGTGTCAGTATTGATAATGAACCTCAAAGTTTTATGTAAGGAAGAAAGAAATGACAAAATTAATTTTTATGGGAACGCCTGATTTTTCAGCGACGGTTTTAAAGGGATTGTTAGCAGATTCGCGCTATGAAATTTTGGCAGTTGTGACTCAACCAGACCGCAAAGTAGGTCGCAAAAAAGAGATTCGAATGACCCCGGTGAAGCAGGTAGCTTTGGAATATCAACTACCGGTTCTTCAGCCGGAGAAATTATCGGGTAGTCCAGAAATGGAAACTCTCTTATCACTGGATGCAGATGGAATTGTGACCGCTGCTTTTGGACAATTTTTACCGACAAAATTGTTGGAGAACTTTCAGTTTGCGGTGAATGTCCACGCGTCTTTATTACCTAAATATAGAGGTGGAGCTCCCATTCACTATGCCCTGATCAATGGTGACGAAGAAGCTGGGGTTACAATTATGGAAATGGTCAAGGAAATGGATGCCGGAGACATGATTGCAGCTCGTTCTCTCCCAATTTTAGATGAGGACAATGTGGGAACTTTGTTTGAAAAATTGGCAGTCCTTGGACGTGACTTACTCCTAGATACTTTGCCAGCTTACCTGGCAGGGGAGATCAAGCCATGTCCACAAGATCCAAGTTTGGTCACATTTTCACCGAATATTTTACCGGAAGAAGAGGTTTTGGACTGGACAAAAACCAATCGCCAAGTCTTTAACCAGATTCGGGGAATGAATCCTTGGCCGGTCGCTCATACGTTATTAAATGGTCAACGCTTAAAAGTCTATGAAGCTGAACTATGCGAAGGAAATGGAAATCCAGGAGAAGTGATTGCTTTGACCAAAAAAGAGTTGCTGGTCGCTGCAGGAGAAGGCGCATTGTCCCTTAAAGTTGTGCAGCCAGCAGGAAAACCAAAAATGTCCATCACAGACTTTTTGAATGGCGCTGGCCGTCAATTGAAAGTAGGAGATCACTTTGGAAGTTAAACAAATGAATGCGCGTGAACAGATCGTTCGAGTATTAGAAGAGGTTTTTGAACAGGGGGCTTATTCTAATATTGCACTAAATCAAGCGCTAGAACACTCTCAATTTTCAGATAAAGATAGAAGCTTTGTTACGGAAGTTGTATACGGTACTGTAGCACGGAAGATAACACTCGAGTGGTATCTCGCCCACGTAATTGAAGACCGGACGAAATTAGATCCTTGGCTCTATTATCTTTTGATGATGAGTTTGTATCAACTTGTCTATTTAGACCGCATTCCCGATCATGCCATCGTCAATGAAGCTGTCCGGATAGCAAAACGTCGTAAAGAAGGCAGTGAGAAGTTTGTCAATGCTATTCTTAGAAAGCTCCTCCGCGAGGGACTACCAGCTATTGATACGATCAAGCGAAAGAATAAACGTTATTCGGTAGAGTATTCCCTACCTGTATGGTTGGTCAAAGCATTGATCGAAGAATACGGTGAGGAACGTGCTTGCGCTATTTTTAAGAGTCTCTATCAGCGTAATAAATCCAGTATTCGTGTGATTGATCTAGACGAAAAAGAAGAGTTGGCTCAGCTACTCGAAGCAACCTCCTCTCTACTTGCTCCGTCCGCTCTCGTGAAAGAACAGGGACATTTTGCAGCGCATTCCTTGTTCAAAGAAGGGCGCATTACTATTCAAGACGAGTCCAGTCAATTGGTGGCACCGGCTTTGGATTTGCAAGGAGATGAGTGGGTTTTAGATGCCTGTGCGGCGCCAGGTGGAAAGACGACTCACCTGGCTTCTTATCTCACAACTGGGAAAGTCACAGCCTTGGATCTCTATGACCATAAGCTCAAATTGATTCAAGAAAATGCTAATCGGCTCCATGTTGCGGACAAAATTTTGACAAAGAAGTTAGATGCGACAAAAGTCTTTGAAACATTTGGACCTGATGCTTTCGATAAAATTTTGGTGGATGCGCCTTGTTCAGGGATTGGTTTGATCCGGAGAAAGCCTGATATCAAGTACAATAAAGAGAGTGCAGATTTTGTATCTTTACAAGCTATTCAATTGGCCATTCTGGATAGTGTTTGTCAAAGTGTGCGTAAAGGTGGTATAATAGTGTACAGTACGTGTACAATTATGGGTAAAGAGAATTTTGAAGTGGTGGACCAATTTTTGAAAAACCATCCAAATTTCGAACAAGTCCCATTGGATCACGAAAGAAAAGATATTCTTAAAAATGATTGTATCCTTATTACACCCGAATTATATGGAAGCGACGGCTTCTTTATCAGTCGTTTTAAGAGAATCTCATAATATCAGGAGGAAACTGACAGTATGGATATTACGATCTTAACCGATGTAGGTCAAAGACGGACAAATAACCAAGACTATGCAAATCAATATAAAAACAAGGCAGGAAAATCTATGGTTTTACTTGCTGATGGTATGGGAGGACACCGTGCCGGAAATATTGCTAGTGAAATGGCAGTCACAGATCTAGGTGCGGCTTGGGTTTCTTCTGAGATCGAGACGGTTAATCAAGTACGGGAATGGTTTGCAGAACATTTAGAAGCTGTGAACCGTCGGATCCATTTAGCTGGGCAAGATGATGAGCACAAAGGAATGGGAACTACACTGGAAGCTTTGGCTTTTGTAGAAGGACAAGTGATTTATGCCCATGTTGGAGATTCGCGGATTGGCCTCATTCGTCAGGGCGAATACCAGCAGTTGACCAGTGATCATTCTCTTGTAAATGCTCTTTTGCGAGCAGGTCAAATCACAGAGGAAGAAGCAGCCCATCATCCTCAACGTAACATCATCACTCAGTCCATTGGCCAAAAAGATGAGTTGGAGCCGGATTATGGTTTGGTGACGGTTGAAGCAGATGATTATATTTTGATCAATAGTGACGGTTTAACTAATATGATTGGCCCGGATGAAATCAGAGATATTGTCTTGAGTGATGTTTCACTGGAAGAAAAAGCTCAAACCTTGATTCGTTTTGCCAATAATGCTGGAGGCTTGGATAATATCACTGTTGTACTGCTCCACTTTACTGAGGAGGACGCAGCATGATTCAAATCGGCAAAATTTTTGCCGGGCGATATAAAATCATCCAACAAATTGGACGCGGCGGGATGGCAGATGTTTATCTTGCGCGTGATTTGATTTTAGATGGGGAAGAAGTTGCAGTCAAGGTACTGCGTACGAATTACCAGACGGATCCCATTGCAGTTGCGCGTTTTCAGCGTGAAGCAAAGGCGATGGCAGAGCTGGACCATCCAAATATCGTTCGGATTACAGATATTGGCGAAGAAGAAGGACAACAATACCTTGCAATGGAATATGTTGCAGGTTTAGACTTGAAACGCTATATCAAAGAAAATGCTCCTTTATCAAATGAAGAAGCTGTTCGTTTGATGGGGCAGATCCTTCTAGCTATGCGTCTTGCCCATACGCGTGGCATTATCCATAGAGATTTAAAACCACAGAATGTCCTCTTGACACCAGATGGAACAGCAAAAGTTTCAGACTTTGGGATTGCAGTGGCCTTTGCAGAGACTAGTTTGACCCAGACCAACTCGATGTTGGGGTCGGTTCATTATTTGTCCCCTGAGCAGGCGCGTGGTTCAAAAGCTACGGTGCAAAGTGACATCTACGCTATGGGAATCATTTTCTATGAGATGTTGACAGGACACATTCCTTATGATGGAGATAGTGCAGTCACAATTGCTTTGCAGCATTTTCAAAAGCCACTCCCATCTATTCGTGAAGAAAATAAGAATGTTCCACAAGCTTTAGAAAATGTAGTGATCAAAGCGACAGCTAAAAAACTGACGGATCGCTATAAATCAGTGGCAGAGATGTATGTGGATCTTTCAAGTTGCTTGTCCTATGAGAGAAGAAATGAGAAAAAACTGGTTTTTGAAGACCAAGCGAAAGCTGATACAAAGACTCTTCCAAAAGTGAGTCCAACTCCAAAAACGGCTCCTGTTCCAATCTCTGAGGTACGCAGTGAAATCAGTTCGGTAGATCCTAATCGACCATTATCTGACCAGCAGACCATGGCACCAAGTAAAAAGCCAAGAAGACGCTTGCGGGCGCGCTACAAGGTCTTGTTTGTTGCCATTGCCCTAGTTCTTGCTGCCTTTACTTTCTTGTTGTATATGAGCCCAGCCAATAAAACCGTTCCAGATGTTTCCGGCAAAACCATTGCCGAAGCTAGAGCGGTTATTGAGGGACAAGACCTTCAAGTCGGTGAAGAGAAAGAAGAGTACAGTGATTCGGTTGCAGAAGGCTATGTCATTCGAACCAATCCAAATGCAGGGGCCCAAAAGAAAGAACAAAGTCGAATTGATTTGATTGTTTCAAAAGGACCAAACAGCTTTGAAATGCCAAATTACGTGGGTGAAACACGGGCAAAAGCAGAAGAAGATTTGAAAAATACTTATAAAGTATCAAGCAAAATGATCACGATTGAAGAAGTTGAGACCTTCGATTATGCTGCAGGGACAGTTCTTGAACAAACTCCAGCTCCAGGAGAGCAATATTCTCTGAATTCAAAAACTAAGATTGTTTTGAAAGTAGCGAAAGAAACGACTTCAATTGAAATGCCAAACTATGTTGGATCAACTTATGATTTTGCTAGAAGTAATTTGATTGAGATCTATGGTATTAAAGAAGCCAATATCGAATTAAGAAAAACAGAACATCTCCCTGATGGAGTATCTGTTTCTGCAGGTCAAATTGTCAGTCAAACTCCAGAAGTTTCGAGTACGGTGGATATTAACCGAACACGAATTGTTTTGACTGTATATGAGCCTAAAGTGACAGCTTCTTCAAGTACGAAAGCCTCATCAAGTTCTGATACATCTAGTTCATCCTCTGGTGAACGATCAGATACAGAAAGTTCAAGCAGTAGTGCAACTAGTGGAGATTAATAAATCAGTCTAAGACTCAGATGGATTTCTGGGTCTTTTTGATTGTCTGCTATTATCCAACCACAGACGGAAGTCAAATGAGGAAAAATTTGATAAAATAGGAAAAGATGAGGTAGACTATGTGGAAAATACAAATTTTTATTTTCGTTGAAGCCGTTTTGTTAACATTAGCAGCGATCACCATTTTATCAATCGATTTTTCCAGATTTGTTGTCTTGATGGTTCTCTTTTTGCTCCTTTTGTATTACTATTTTGGCAAACAAAAAGCGAATTTTCTATTAATCGCGCTGAGTGTGCTATTGTTTTTTATCGTGATGCTGAATCCTTTTGTGATTGCAGCCATTTTATTTGCGGTGGTTTATGGTTTATTGATTGCTTACCCTTATATGTATAAGGAAAATAAAGCCGTTGTGTTTGATGTTGAAGAGGATACGAAAATTCGTCAGGAAAAAACTCGATGGATTGGTGATTTACAACATTTTTCAAAGCAAAGTCGAGGGTATCGAGATCTGAATGTAATCCGAGTTTTTGGAAATGACACCCTCCATTTAGAGGAGGTAGCCATTTGCAATTGGGACAATGTAGTGATCATTCGGAAAGGGTTTGGAAATACAAAAATTATCTTACCGATTGATTTGGAATTGCATTTACAAATTAACACCCTGTATGGAGATCTGAAGTTTTTAGATCTTCCTGTCCGTAAAATGAGGAATGAAACCATAGACATTGAAACGGCACATTATCGGAGATCGCACCGTTCTGTAAAAATTGTGTTAGTTGGTATTGTTGGGGATGTTGAGGTGATTCGCGCATGAAGAAATTAGACTATCTCCTATTGTACTTCTATTCCCTAATGGTGGTTGCGGTCATTTGTCACACCATTTTCCATTTTGTTGGTTTTCAGTGGGGCAAACTTCTCTCAGATCTTTCCTTGCTTCAATCATTCCTATTTTTGGTTTTTAGTCTGACTCTTGCATTGACGGCTTTGGTTGTCTTAATTATCAAAATTACGCAATTTGTAACGGTTCATGCAGTACAACAAAAGGTAGAAGCGATCCTAACTGCTTCACGGCGAAAAGAAATTGCCCCCAAAGAATTGAATCAACAGTTAGATTTATTGGATCAGAAGTTGCATCGACTTGAAGAAAATTTACAAAAAAGTGAAAATCGTGTGATGCGAAATGAGGAAGAAATTATTGAAATCGAGCGTAAGAGAATTGCGCGCGATCTACACGATACGGTTAGTCAAGAATTATTTGCAGCTAATATGATTTTGTCCGGAGTGGCTTCACAGGCTCTTGAGTTAGAGAAAAGTCAGATCCAGCAACAACTAAATGGTGTATCGGATATTTTGGGTACAGCCCAAAATGATCTACGTGTCTTGCTCTTACATCTTCGTCCTACAGAATTGGAAGGAAAAAGTTTAGTAGAAGGTATGGAGATGATTTTTAGAGAATTGAAGGAAAAGAGTGACCTAACAGTTGTCTTCCATCATAATGAAGTGAGTATTCCAAAAGATATGGAAGAACATCTGTTTCGGATCGTCCAAGAAATTGTCAGCAATACCTTGAAACATGCTAGAGCTCAACAAATGGATGTCTTTTTGCATCAGGAGGGGAAACAACTTCATTTACGGATGGTAGATGATGGAATCGGGTTTGAGCAAGAAAAATTGGAACGATTGAGTTATGGGTTGAAAAATATTCAAGAGCGTGTAGAAGACATGGCGGGAACCATTAAAATAAGAACGAGTCCTCAAAAGGGAGTAGCTGTAGATATTCGTGTTCCCCTTCTTGTAAAAGATAAAAATGAAAAGGAAACTGTATGAAAGTATTATTAGTAGACGACCATGAAATGGTCCGGTTGGGATTAAAAAGCTTTTTGTCCATGCAAACCGATATTGAGCAAGTCTCAGAGGCACAAAATGGGCAAGAAGGCGTGGAGTTGGCGCTGAAAGAAAGACCAGACGTCATCATCATGGATATTGTGATGCCAGAGATAAATGGAATCGATGCAACTCTAGCCATCCTAAAAGAGTGGCCGGAAGCTAAAATTGTCATTTTGACGTCTTATTTGGATAACGAAAAGATCTACCCGGTTTTAGATGCAGGTGCAAAAGGTTATATCTTAAAGACTTCGTCGGCAACTGAGATCTTACAGGCTGTAAGGAAGGTTGCAAAGGGAGAATTTGCGATCGAGACAGAAGTTAGTCAAAAAGTTGAGTCTCGAAAGAACCATGCTGAATTGCATGATGATTTGACGGCTAGAGAACGAGATATTCTGGCTTTATTGACCAAAGGATATGAAAATCAACGCATAGCAGATGAACTCTTTATTTCTTTAAAAACGGTGAAAACCCACGTCTCCAATATTTTATCGAAACTAGAAGTTAGTGATCGGACACAAGCAGTCGTCTATGCCTTCCGACACCATCTGGTGAATCAGGAAGATTTTTAAGTTGAAACATGCTATAATAGAACAAGGAAAATAGGGGGAGACAAGTGGACGCAAAATTACGTTATAAAGCAAAAAAAGTAAAAATCGTCTTTTTTGATATTGACGATACATTACGTGCAAAAAAAACTGGATTGATCCCAGAATCTGTAAAAGACGTCTTTCGTCAGTTGAAAGAAAAGGGAATTCGAACAGGGATTGCAACCGGTAGAGGGGTTTTTGGAGTTGTTCCTGAAATTATGGACTTAAAGCCTGATTTTCTAGTCACCTTAAACGGTGCCTATATTGAAGATACCAAAGGAACTGTGATCTACCAATCACCAATCAATGAAGCAATCGTTTCTTCTTTTGTGGATTGGGCCAAAGAATCCCAGATTGATTATGGGTTAGTGGCTAGTCATCAAGCTGCCCTGTCCAATCGTACACCTTTGATCAGTGATGCTATTGACATCATTTATCCCAACTTACCAGTAGATCCAGATCTGCATTTGAAAGAACCAATTTTCCAAATGTGGACCTTTGATGAAGATGATGGTGATTTAGAATTATCACCTTCCTTACAAGAGGAGTTACGTCTAGTTCCATGGCACCCACATTCATCTGATGTTGTTCGTTTTGATCGATCAAAGGCTTCTGGAGTCTCTCAACTTGTAAATCATTTGGGCTTGAAGCCAGAAAATGTTTTGGTATTTGGGGATGGCTTAAATGATCTTGAACTATTTGATTATGCTGGGATTAGTATCGCAATGGGAATATCTGCCCCAGAGTTACAAGAAAAAGCTGATTATATCACTAAGAATTTGGAAGAAGATGGCATATTCTATGCCTTAGAGGAGTTAAATATGGTTGAAAAAGAATTGACGTTACCGCAGTTGGAACTTGGTGTGGTTGAAGGTCCTATAGCTATGATCAAAACCAATCACGGTGAGATGAAAATTCAATTGTTCCCAGATCAAGCGCCAAAAACAGTTGCAAATTTTGTGGCTCTTGCTAAGTCTGGCTATTATGATGGTGTCATTTTCCATCGGATTATTAAAGATTTCATGATCCAAGGGGGAGATCCTACTGGTACAGGTATGGGTGGTGAATCCATCTATGGTGAGAGCTTTGAAGACGAATTTTCAAAAGAATTGTACAATATTCGCGGAGCCCTTTCAATGGCAAATGCTGGACCAAACACAAATGGCAGCCAATTCTTTATTGTACAAAATCAACATCTCCCATATTCGAAAAAGGAATTGGTCCGCGGTGGCTGGCCTGAAAAAATTGCCGAAATCTATACGACAGAAGGAGGAACTCCTCATCTAGATCAACGCCATACCGTATTTGGACAATTGATGGATGAAGCTTCATTTGTGGTATTGGATGAGATTGCGGCTGTTGAGACAGGTATGATGGATAAGCCAGTAGAAGATGTCGTGATTCAAACCATCGAAATTGAGGACTAAAATGAAAATTGGAGATAAGTTAGAAGGAACCATCACAGGCATTCAACCTTATGGAGCCTTTGTTGAACTAGAGTCGGGTGTCACAGGCTTGATTCATATCTCAGAGATTCGAAGTGGCTATGTAAGTAATATTCATGATATTCTTTCGATTGGAGAGAAAGTCTTTGTCCAAGTCATCGATGTTGATGAATATTCTAAGAAAGCCAGTCTTTCTTTGAGAACCTTAGAAGAAACGCCGCAACGAAGTATTCGACACCATCGTTTTTCAAATGACCGCAACAAAAGTGGTTTTGCTCCCTTAGCTCAACAGATGCCAACCTGGGTCAAAGAAGGAAAAGCATTCTTTAGCAAACAAGAAAAAAAATAAAAACTTCGATAGGTTGATGAAACCTACCGAAGTTTTTTGGTATAGTGAGTTATTCAAATTCGTAAAGAGTAGTGGAAAGGTAACGTTCCCCATTATCTGGTGCAAGGGCAAGAACTTTTTTACCGCTACCTAATTCTTTTGCGACTTCAATAGCAGCATAGATAGCAGCTGCGCTTGAGATACCGACTAAGAATCCTTCAGTTCCACCGATAGCGCGTGCAAGTTCGAAAGCTTCTTCTGAAGATACACGACGAACACCATCATATGCGTTAGTGTCTAAAGTGTTTGGAATAAAACCTGCTGAAATACCTTGGATTTTATGTGGTCCAGGTTTTTCGCCAGAAAGGACCGCAGATTCATTGGCTTCAACGGCATAGACTTTGACAGCAGGATTGTTCTTTTTCAAAGTATGAGAAATACCAGAAACAGTACCACCAGTACCAACACCTGCGACAAAAGCATCTAAACCATCTTTTCCAAAGGCATCAACGATTTCTTGTCCTGTTGTTCTCTCGTGTACCTCTGGGTTAGCAGGGTTTTCAAATTGAAGAGGAAGGAAGCCATTTCTTTCTGCAGCGATTGCTTCAGCTTTAGCGATAGCACCTTTCATTCCTTCACTTCCAGGAGTCAAAACGAGTTCAGCTCCATAGGCTTGGATGATTTTACGACGTTCCACACTCATGGTTTCAGGCATGACGATCACAACTTTATAGCCTTTAGCGGCACCAACCCATGACAAACCAATCCCAGTATTTCCACTAGTTGCTTCGACAATGGTATCACCTGGTTTGATCAAGCCATCTGCTTCAGCTTTTTCAATCATGCTCAAAGCGATCCGGTCTTTAACCGATGATCCAGGGTTGAAGGCTTCGAGTTTTACATAGACATCTGCAGCTCCTTCAGGAACAAGACGGTTCAATTTGACAATAGGAGTGTTCCCGATCAATTCTGTAATATTTTCATAAATAGCCATAATATACCTCAGTTCTAGGTTTTCTTGATACTAACAAGTATAGTCCCTTGCGGGAAGAATGTAAAATATAGAAATTTTATGGGTGTGATAAAAAAAAACTATCGTTGCCGATAGCTTCTTTGGTTATTTTTCTACAGAAAGTAGGGGTACTTCAACCTCACGAATTCCTTGGTCCTCAATAATGACTTTGCCATTGTAAAATTCGACTAAAGCTGCTGTGATAGAGTTTGTGTTTTCTTTATCTACAAAAATAGTTGTCATCACCTGATCTGTAAACATCGGATCTTGTTCCGCCAATTGATGGTCTTTTAAGAAATTAGCAAATTCTTGGTATTGGGAATAAGAAAGTGTGATCCCAAGTACCACTTGCTCTTTGATTTCTACCAGTCCAATCTCTCGAACTGCTTGTGCAACACTTCCAGCATAAGCACGAATCAGACCGCCAGCGCCTAATTTAATACCTCCGAAATAGCGGGTAACCACGACACAACTATTAGTGATGCGATGATTCTCCAAAACTCCTAACATCGGTACCCCAGCGGTTCCACTAGGCTCTCCATCGTCACTGGTCCGTTTGATGTCACTTTGTTCCCCAATGATGAAAGCAGAGCAGTTATGTGTAGCCTTATAGTGTTCCTTTTTGATGGCATTGATAAAATCTCTAGCTTCCTCTTCAGAGGAGACTCGCTTGACATGACAAATGAATTTTGATTTTTTGATTTCTTCTTGAACAGTGCCGTTCTCTTTAAATGTAACATATTCCATATTCTTATTTTACAAAAAAAGAATGATTTTCTCCAACTTTTGCGAATTAATAAGTATGAAGATAGAAGATTCTTATGGAAGACTCTTAACGGAGAGTCAAATGACAAATGATCTGAAAGAAATTGCCCAAGAACTTCCAGCTATGGAAAAACAGAATGGAAGGTACCAATGTTTTCGATGTGGCAGTTTGATTGATCAAAAACTTTGGAAGTTGAGTGAGGAGGTGCTGTATTGTAGAGCCTGTATCCAATTGGGAAGGATCCGGAGTGATCAAAAACTTTATGCTATTGCACAGAAAGACTTTGAAGGACAGGAGGTGTTAAACTGGAAGGGAACCTTGACTTCCTATCAACAAGAGGTATCTGAAGGACTTATCCAAGCAGTTAAAGCAGGAAAACATGCCTTGGTACATGCTGTGACAGGAGCTGGAAAAACAGAAATGATGTATCAGGTTGTAGCAACAGCGATCAAGGCAGGAAAAGCAGTCTGTATTGCTACCCCAAGAATCGATGTCTGTATAGAATTGTACGGAAGAATGAAGGAAGATTTTTCCTGCCCCATCTCTTTGCTTCATGGAGAATCGGAACCCTATTTTAGAACACCCTTGGTGATCGCTACAACCCACCAATTGCTAAAGTTTTATCAGGCCTTTGATCTCCTTATTATAGATGAAGTAGATTCTTTTCCCTATGTAGACAATCCAATCTTATATAAAGCAGCTCAGAATGCAATAAAAAAAGAGGGGAATACCCTATATTTAACAGCAACCTCTACAGATGAGTTAGATAAAAAGGTCAAGAAAAAAGAAATCATTCGTTATAGCCTTCCAAGAAGATTTCATGGGAACCCACTAGTGGTCCCTGAAATAAAATGGGTGCCGAAAATTAGAGAAAAAATAGAAAAAGGAAGAATCCCTTACCAACTATTGCAACTGATTAAGAAACAAAGACAAACTCACTACCCATTGTTATTCTTCGTATCGGAAATAGAGTTAGGGCAACAATTTAAAGAGAATATAAAAAACTACTTTCCGAAAGAAAAAGTAGGTTTTGTATCCTCTCAGACACAGGATCGCTTGAGAATTGTAGAAGAATTTAGAAATAAAGAAAAAACAATACTAGTCTCGACTACCATACTTGAAAGAGGAGTTACCTTTCCGCTTGTAGATGTTTTTGTTTTAGAAAGCAACCATCGCTTGTTTACGAAAAGTGCCCTTGTACAAATCTCAGGAAGAGTTGGACGTAGCAAAGAAAGACCAACAGGCCAATTGCTCTTTCTATCAGATGGAATAACAAAAGAAATGAAAAAAGCAATAAAGGAAATAAAACAAATGAATCAGGAGGCTGGGTTTTGAAAGAATGTCTGCTTTGTAATAAAGAGTTAAAAACTAGTGAACATTTCACAGATCTTATTTTTATAAATCAACAAGAAAAATGGATTTGTAAAGAATGCAAAGAAAACTTCGAACAAATTGGCGAAATTCATTGTCCTAGGTGCTTTAAAGATAAGGAGGAGAAAGTATGTAAAGATTGTGAGTTCTGGGAAGACAAAGGAAATACTGTTCAACATGAAGCTTTATATAGATATAATGGAGCAATGAAAGACTATTTCAAACGATATAAATTTGAAGGAGATCGTTTGTTAGGAATGGTATTTGCAAGTGACATCAAAAAAGCGTTGAAAAAGTATAGAAACTATACAATAATACCAACTCCAATTAGCCATGAAAAAAAGCAGGAGAGAGGATTCAATCAAGTCTCGACTATACTAGATTTTGCAGAAATAAAGTACAGCACTCTATTTCAAAAAGAAGACAGTTTGGCACAATCAAAAAAAACAAGAGAAGAAAGATTAAAAACCTCTCAACATTTTCAATTAAAAGAAGAAGTTCCAATAAAGCAAAAGTATCTTATCTTCGATGATATCTACACAACTGGCAAAACAATCGAATTAATGAAGCGCCTGTTAATTGAAAAAGGTGTGAAAGAAATAAAGACATTTTCAATTGCGAGATAAAAAAAGATTTGCAAAAAGTTTATGAAAGCGTTATAATATACATATAAATAAAAACATAATGTTTAGAAAGTAGGTACTAATATGATTAAATATAGTATCCGTGGTGAAAACCTAGAAGTAACAGAAGCCATTCGCGACTATGTCGTTTCTAAACTCGAAAAGATTGAAAAATATTTTCAGGCAGATCAAGAGCTAGACGCTCGTGTAAACTTAAAAGTTTACCGTGAAAAGACCGCAAAAGTAGAAGTAACCATTCCACTTGGATCTATTACACTTCGTGCAGAAGATGTGTCTCAGGATATGTACGGTTCAATTGATCTGGTTGTAGATAAAATTGAACGTCAAATTCGTAAGAATAAAACAAAAATCGAAAAGAAAAATCGTATTAAATCTGGTGCAGGTAAGTTATTTACGGATGTAGTTGTAGAAGAAGCAACAACCACAGAAAAAGTTGTTCGCTCAAAAACAATTGATCTAGAACCAATGGATTTAGATGAAGCTATTCTTCAAATGGATCTATTAGCACACGACTTCTTCATTTATCGTGATGCGGAAGACAACACAACTAATGTTATCTACCGTAGAGAAGATGGAGATATTGGTCTATTGGAAGTAAAAGAATAGAGATTAAAAACATCAATTAAATTATAGAAGGATCAGGAGCAATTTTGCTCCTGATTTTTTAGATAACCCAAAGAAGTAAGAATATTTTTTAAGAAAATAAAATTTTTTGAAAAAAGGTGTTGACAGTAAGTCCAGGTCATGATATACTAATATAGTTGTCGCGCGAGAGCGACAAAGACCTTTGAAAACTGAACAAGACGAACCAATGTG
>NZ_CAXSMM010000009.1:0-15451 GCF_964238605.1 Streptococcus parasanguinis
ATTGCTGGAACATCAGGTGGTCTGTATCTACTAGATACCATTAACCATGTTTCCCAAGATGTTACTAAAAATATCACTCATATTAAAGTAGAATATGGAAAAAATAAGACGATCAAAATCGGTGATTCCATGGCAGATAGTTATATAGCAGAAACCTCTTATAAAGCCTATGTCTTTGTCAATACTGGCCAAGAAAATGGTAAATATAAGAATAGCCAAAATGGAAAACAAGAAACTTTTGACGATAGTAAGGTATTAGGAACAGGCGATAAAAATGGAAACTTTACAGCGGTTAAATCCAAAGACCGTTCTAAATATCTAGATGAACTAGGCAATGGAGCTAATGAAGATGGCGAAAAGAACCGTTGGGTTTCGGCAATGCCTGATTTCATCTTTACTCGTATGTTTTATGTCATTTTTAAAATTTTTGACGCTTTTGTATTAGCAATACCAGTTATTTTGATTCAAATGTTAAATGTCATTGCTCAGACACTCGTTCTGATGATGATCCTGCTCTTTCCAATTGTGCTATTAATGTCTTTTGTGCCAAGAATGCAAGATTTGATTTTTGGAGTTCTAAAAGTCATGTTTGGTGGGTTACTTTTCCCAGCTATCACAAGTCTATTAACTCTATTAGTTTTCTATATTGAGAAAATGATCGAAAACATTATCATTACAGGCTTTGATGGCATTCTTAAAACACTCCCATCCTTGATTATCTTTGGCCTTGTTTTTAAACTACTCATTTCAGTCGTCTCAAAGGGACTCGTATATTTCTTTCTATGGAAATACAAAGCTGAACTGATCCAATTCATTCTTGGATCCAAAGCTCGAATGGTTGCGAATGATATTGGAAACAAAGTTGAAAAAGGGGTCACAAAGACCAGAGAGGTAGCTTCACAAGTACCATCGAGAAGTCTTTCATCTGCTCAACATCTTGGGAATTTTGCCTTAGCAGGTGCTGGTTTCGGAGCCGGAATGGTGATGAATGCCAAAAGTCACTTCCAAAATGTCGGATCTTTCTTTACCAATAAGGAATCAGAGCACCAACCTGATGAAGTGCTCCCAGCAGAAACACTTGAGACTCCGATAAGTCCAGATGCTCCAGAACCAAGCATTCCGAAAACAAAGCAAACGCTAGAAGGGATTAAACCAGTTGAAGAAAAAATACCACCAACTCCTTCAATGGAATCTGCAATCACAGTAGAGCCAACACCAAGTTCAAACGAGGAATTTCAAACTCTTAAAGAAGAGTGGATTTCTCCATTTAAACAGCTCCGCATTAATAGTATTGAGCACAAATTAGAGGAATATAAAGATCCTCAAGCCATGTACAAAGCCCAAGGATCCAATGCCTTCACTCGTGCTTATAGGAAAACCATGACACGAGATGATAAATTGAGAACCAATATTGAACGAAGAGACCGATTAACAGAACGCTTAAGACAACTTAGAGGAGAATGATATGAATACCAAGATACGCTCAAGAACTGCTTTTCCAAGAGTTCTTGAAGAAACTCTTTATCAAGCCTACCAAGAAGGAAAACGCTCAGTCGATTTCCTTCTTTTGTTTCCAGTATCAGAACAAGAAAGAGACAAAATCATCTTACAGGCTAAGTCCTATTCAGTCGTTTTAGATGCAAAATGGCGTTTTGGGACTGTTCTGTTCACTGCTTATATAAGACATTAACTAGAAAGGAGATTCGATGAAAAAACTAAAATGGTTTCTATTAGCCGGTCTCATTCCTCTCTTTCTACCGGTCCTCATCATCATTATCCTTATGGGGGCTGTCGGAGGTGGTGGAACGAATGGCTCACCTCAATCCCAAAATGGAGTGACCTATGCGGATCACTGGTCAGATGGAGATCCCTATACTCACAACCTACTGGTTCATCGCTTCGGTATTACAGCAGAGCAATTAGACGGCTTTTTAGATACGTTAGGAATCTCCTATGATAAGAACCGAATTAATGGAAAAAAGCTCCTCGAATGGGAAGCTAAATCTAATCTTGATGTCCGTGGAATCGTTGCGATCGCACTGAATGAAAGTTCCCTTGGAACTGCTGGGGTAGCCACTAATCCTGGAGCCAATATGTTTGGTTTTGGGGCTTATGATTCCAATCCAGAATATGCCAATAACTTTAATGACGAGGTTGCGGTTGTCGGACTAACCCAACAAACCATCATTGGAAATAAAAACCAAACCTTCAAAATTCAAGATGACAAGGCTAAAAAGTTTGCGAATGGTACTCTAAATCCCTCTACCGATGGTGGTGTTTATTTCACAGATACT
This sequence comes from Streptococcus parasanguinis, assembly GCF_964238605.1. Lineage (GTDB taxonomy): Bacteria > Bacillota > Bacilli > Lactobacillales > Streptococcaceae > Streptococcus > Streptococcus parasanguinis_AJ. Next base: position 2,295 of record NZ_CAXSMM010000009.1, read on the forward strand.
ACAGGATCCGGAAAAAGACGTGCAGAAACCATGCAAAAACTGGATGCCTTCATTGATGAACATGGAGGAACTCCAAAAGCTCCTGAACAAACTACAGGAAAAACTAGAGATGGTGGAGGAGTAACTTCAAACGATATCCCTGTTGGCTACAGTCTAACAACAGCTATTGACACTACTGGCTATATCACAAGCACTTATCCATGGGGACAATGTACCTGGTATGTCTTCAACCGTGGAAAACAAGTCGGAGTCAACTTTGATCCATTTATGGGAAATGGTGGACAATGGATGAATAAACCAGGCTTTACAACAACCCACACACCAACAGAGCACTCTGCTCTATCATTTAGCCCTGGACAAGCTGGAGCTGATCCAATATACGGACACATTTCATTTGTGGAACAGGTCAAATCAGATGGTTCAATTCTCGTCTCAGAGTGTAATGTAAAAGGGTTAGGAATAATTAGTTACCGCACATTTGATGCAGAAACTGCCAAACAATTTACCTATGTTATTGGACATTAGAAAGGATAATTATATGGATGCACTACAACAAGTAAAACTAGATAAAATTGAAAATCTTCTTCAAGTATTGGTGAACCTTCTTGACAAAAAAAGCAACTCCAATCACTTGGAAATTATAACTCAAAAAGAAGTTCTAAAAGAATTGAATATATCACCTAACACGCTGAAGAGTTGGGAAAGAAAAGGACTAGCTCGTCTGGAACCACCTATTGAAGGAACGAGAACAGTCTACTATAAACGGCAAGACATCATTAAATTTCTATCAACTTAATAGTAAAGCAGGAATGCAACAAACAACTCAGGAATATGCTAAAATAAAATCATCTTAAAAGAAGGTGAGGGTCTTATTTTAGTCTTTTAAATATCCGAATTAAGAGGCAATATGAATAAAGAAACCATTCAACACAACAATAAAAAAGTTATAAAAACTACCAAGCAGAACGGTGAAATAAGCTATTCAATCAAAGGTGTTTATATCGGAACAGATATTAAGACTGGTAAGCGAATTACAAGAACAATCACTGCTAAAACATTAAAAGCTTTAGATAGAAAAATTGTTGAATCCAAAATTCAATTTGAAAAATCTGGGTCAACTATTAAAGAAACTATCCAAATTGGTAATTTTGAAAGTTTAGCTGAATTTTGGTTTAGCCATTTTAAAACTTGGGTATCTTCGCAAAACACAATAAACCGTGTTCGAGGGTACTTAGATACTTACATCATTCCACAATTTGGCAATTATAAACCTGAGCAGATCGAAGCATCAGATATTCAATTATGGCTAAATCGATTAGTAAAAAAAGCCAAACAAGCAATTGAATCTGGAAAAAAACGTGCCCCGAAAGGCAGTGCAAAAGATTTTGGTGCAATGGCACATAAAATGAGTGATATTTTTGATTTTGGAATAACAAATTGCGGTTTGAAAACCAATCCTGCAAAGACAATCAAGATACCACCAAAACCCAAAGCCATTAAAGAACGTATCATGGTCCTTCATGATGAGGATTTAAAACTTTGGCTAGCTTACCTTGACACACTACCAAACACGAGAGCAAATCGGCGGTTTAAAATCATTTGTAATACATTACTGGCTTCAGCACTACGAATCAATGAACTATTAGCTTTAGAAATTACTGATCTTGATTTTGAAACTAATGAAATCATTGTCAATAAAACTTTAATGTGGAAAAGTGCTAATAAAAAATTGAACCAAAAAGGAGGGATTATTTGTAAGAATTCTCCTAAAACTGATGCCGGTAATCGTAGAGTTGCTGTTCCGATATCAACTTTAGAAGGACTAAGGGAATTTCATCAAGAAATGAATCTCTATTTTAAAGAACATCATTTACCAAGATCCAAATTGATATTTCCTACGATTTATGGAAATTATATGTGTGATAGAAATGAGCGTGCAACTCTAAAAAAACGACTTATCGAATTGGGACTACCAAATTATGGGTTTCACCTATTCCGACATACACATGCCTCTATGATGCTCAATGCCGGAACTAACTGGAAAGAGCTACAACATAGGATGGGACATAAGTCTATTACCACAACTATGGATACATATGCTGAACTAGCACCAAAGAAAAAATTCGAAGCAGTTGATATTTTTCTGGATAAATTACAAGAACTCACAGATTAATACAATCACTACCTTTATCACTACCTTTTTTCTTCAAAAACCTATACTCCTTGATATGACAAGGGGTACAGGCCGATTATTTAACCCTTACAGAAGTGAAGTAAGCATTCAATACGAATCAATACATAAGAAAAACGCTGATTTCAAGCGTTTTTTCTTTTTGCCAAATGCGATATATTGCACTGTATTTCAATTCAAACTCTACCTTTTTCTCTACCTTTTTTTAAGACCTGGCTTATGAAGCTCTAGTGGAGGAGTTAGAGTGGATGTTGCACTTATTCTTGCAATTTATCATATAAAAAAGTAGACGAATGTCTACTAGAAATGTTGAGGTTTGGCAAACGGCTGGTAATGATGATGCTATAGATTCCTTATCTCAAATACTGCCGTATTAATCCACTCGTTATTCATTTGAAAGTCATTTTCTATGATTTTACTAAAGGTAAAACCATTTTTTAAAAGCACTCTCTGAGAAGCCAGATTGTACGTTGCCGTCCCCGCGATAATCTTATGTAAACCATAAGTAGTAAAGGCCTTTTCTAAAACGAGTTTAACCGCTTCACTTGCATAACCTAAATTAGTAACATTTTCTCCGATCCTATATCCAAGTTCTGCTGTTTTTCGATCATCCTCTAAGACACTTAAATTGATTCTTCCGACCATAGTACCTTGTGCATCTCTAATAAGATGCATGTAGACATCATGATTCTCTTGTTCCCTTAACAATTCCCTTGTAATTTCTTTAAAACCTTCAGAATCAAAATAGTGAGCTGGTCTAGGAGGTAAACATCGCTCAAAATACTCTCTATTTTCTTTTTCAAAAGAATAAACATCTATGCTATTTTCTTCAGACATCAACTCTAAACTTATCATTATAAACCATCTCCTATCATTCTCTAAACTCAAATTCACTCATGTTCACACAAAGTGACATTTACAAAATTTAAAGAGATATCTTAATTTTTTCATATCGTATCTACATTATAACATACTTATGAAGAAAAATAATATCCATCAAGGACCTCATAAATTCCAACATCTTGCTAAACAAGCAGGTTTTTCTCTTGAGGCCATTTCAGAAGCACTTACTCATAGTGACATCCAAATAACGAAGACTTATGTCAATACTACTGAAAAAGTAAATCAAACAGCAGGAGAAATAGCCTTTAAAAGTCTCAAAAAGCAATAGGGTGAACTTGGGGTGAACTTGGGGTGAATTTTGGGGTGAACTTTAGTTTTTTGAACAAAAAAAGACACCCAAGAGGAAATTCTTGAATGTCTGTAAACGTTGATAGTATCGTATTGATTAACGTTTTGAGAATTGTGAAGCTTTACGAGCTTTCTTAAGACCTGGTTTGAAAATACTTTATTTCAGATAAGTTTAACACGCTTCTTATAAATTCCTAGCAAGCAACAACTACTTATTTGTTTCAACAAAATTAAATAAGTTTAATCAAAACAGTGGAATTACTTTAAATATAATATTCTCAATTATAATTTACAAATAGTTTGCTTTAAATTACAGTATATAATAGAAAAAACAGAGGTATGAAAAAATGTTTTACTGTACGGAACTGCATTTAATCAGATAATAACTCGCTATGATTTAATACAATTGAGACTCATTATAACTTCTGCTCCCTCGTCTCTATTTTTCAACTCAACTCGGCCTTTGTGCAGTTCTGCAACTCTACATACAAAACTAAGTCCAATACCAAAATGTTGCTCTTTAACCGTTCTAGCTTTATCCATACGATAAAAGAGCTTCCCAAAATTAGTTAAAACTTCATCTGGAAATTCAGAGCCATTATTCCATATCCCTATTTTCAATTCCTTCCTCACTTGCTCTACCCTAATTTTAATTTTAGGATTCTGTTTATCTGCATACTCCAAAGCATTTGTTAAAATATTTTGTATTGCACGAATCAGAAGGGATGGATTTATATAATATCTTTCCGTTCCTTTCACATTTTGTTCAAAAGAAAACTTCATCTGATTTTTTATCAAAAAAGAGACTTCTTTCTCTAATTCATTAATAAAATCTGAAGAAGAATACTCCGTCCAACCTGTCTCATCATCATAGTAAGTTTTAGAATAATGAATCAACTGATTAAAATAATCAAGTAAGCGTTGACTAGCACGAACGATATCTGCTAAACATTCTTTAGACTGCTCATCTTTAGTGGAAGTGTGCAAAAATTCTGCATTCCCTTTGATGATAGTTAGAGGTGTCTTCAAATCATGAGAAACTGCTGAAACCTGAAACATCAAGTCTTCTTTCTGTTGCTTCTCATCATCTAATAGCTGTCGAATACGATTTTGCATCACAATGATGCGATTACCAGTCTCCCAAAATTCCTTAATAGTCATTTTATCAATACTTTCGCTCTCCAGCCACATACTCTTTGTATAAATCGAGTTCATTTCATAACTCAATTTTCTCAATAGTTTTCCCATATGATAACTTATTAGAATGATCAATAAAACACAAAGATACACCCATGAGGATACATTGAAAAAGATTGATAAAACACCACTATTTTTTAGAGGCTTCCCATCCTCCCTTATTTGTATGGATACAGAAGCTAAGGGAATAAGATAAGCTAATAACAAACCAAGACCAAACTGCCAAATAATTCTCCAACAAGTTTCTAGAATTAATTGTCTAAAACTTTTGATTCTACCCATTGATATCCTCCACCGTACAAGGTTTTAATTGGATTTAACTGATATGGTTTCAGCTTTTGACGAATTTGATAAATATACTCTGAAACCGAACGTAAAAGAGCATCTGAATTTTGTGGATAAAGATAATTATAAATCTCCTCAATTGAGTATATTTTATTTGGGTGACTTGCTAGAAGGCTGACAATATCAAATTCCCTTCTTGTCAATGGAATCTTATCATTCTTTATAAATAGTTCCTTACTATCAGTATATAGTATAAGCTTCCCACTTTTTATCTGATGAATAGTTCCTTTAGTCCGTTCTTCACGACGTAGGTGCATTTTAACACGTGCTAAAAGTTCTGGCATACTAAAGGGTTTCATAATATAATCATCAGCGCCTGCATTGATTCCAGCCACCAAATCTTCAGCCATATCCTTAGCAGTTATAAAACAGATAGGAACAGTTATCTGATCGCGAATCATCTGACAGATTTCTAAACCACTAACAGGCATCATAATATCTAACAAAATCAAGTCAAAATCTGTAAAATCACAAAGATCAATCTCTTCTATGTTATTTCGTATGACTACTTCATATTTTTCATATTCTAGTACCTTTTTTATTAGGCGAAGAATAGCAAGATCATCATCTACCACTAAAATTTTATAAGCCATAACTCACGCTCCTAAATAATATTATATCATTAACTGAGAAAAAGACAGGATAGCCCCTGTCTTTAGCGTACATTTCTTTCTCTAAGAATCAGTGTAGCAAATACAAAAACAATTAATAACCATACTATTTGTATCCCTAAGCCTTTCCACACTGGATAATAAAGTGATAAAGGATGGATATAGTAACAGTTCATACTCGCTAGTAAGGGTAAATTTCTAAATAAAGAACTGAATTGTAATAACATTTGCCCTAGACCCAATAAAAGTGATAAACTTATTCCCAAAATTAAGGTAAAAGATCGGAAAATAAATACAAAAATACCACTTAAAAGAGAGAAGGTTAAAATAGAAATACAAACTGGAAAAAGGATTGTTAGAACATTTTTAATATTGCTCAAAAGATTGATATTGTAATATCCTTGAGCAAGTAGTATACATACTGATATTATAGCTAGCAATAATACAATTTCCACACATAACACAATAGCTAGTTTACATATTATAAATTTTAAACGATTTGGACATGTAAGAAAACTTGTACGAAGGCTAGAACCTGTAAATTCTTGACCTATAAATAGTACAGCTAGACTAATAAAACCTGCCTGTCCTAAATAGAGACTTTGCAGTAGCTGTTCCAAAACAAAGTGTAGAGTCAACTGATCTGGTTTACTATTTAAAAAAATAACCATCGGCGGAACACAAAGTAATAGAGCACCTATAATCAACCAATGCCAAGGATTCATCATAAACTTGAGATACTCACTTTTAAATTGCTCTTTCAACTCATTCCCCTCCTCCAACATCTGACTGAAGCACGCGGTAAACTGCCAAAGCCAAGAATGACAAATTCCAACAAAGTAAAAGCAAAATATTTTGTAAACTATTCTGTTCTAACATTTGAGGAGATGTCGCAATCAGTCCATAGCTCAATGAAACTGGAAGAAATTTTGCAATTGATATATGGTCGGCTAAGAATGTTCCTAAATTGTAGACTTGAGGAAGCAAAAACAATAGGGGAACAAGGGCTTTTTTAAATGTTAAAGCCAGAATATAGGCTAGAAGTCCCAACAATGTCCAAGCTATGCTGTCTAAAAACATATAGAACCAAACTGTCCCATTTAGTGAAAATAGCAATAAACCATCTTGTCCTAAAACATAATGTGTCATGTTAATCGTCAGAAATATTGATAGGAAGGAAATGACAAAAGAAAATACCAGCCAAATTAATGTCTTTGAAACTAAGAGAGTAATTCGACTCGTATTAGAGAGGAGGCTTGTGCGAATAGCAGAGTCTTTATACTCTTCAGCTCCGTAGATTGAGCCTAAGATAATCATAAAAAAAATGCCAATTAGAGTAACATCAAATCCTAAAAATTCAATAGGTGGAATAGCTTCTACTAACTCTGGATTTGTCTCTGGTGTAGCATGGATACCAACTGAAACAATTTGAGATGCACCAATATTTGCTAAAAACGTTTGAAATACTAGTATCAAAAATAGTACAACATGAGTAGCTCTCTTATAAAGTAATTTCAAGATTTCAGAATGAAGAGAGTAAATAAGTGCCATGTCAATTTCCTCCCTCTGTTAAACTAAAGAAAACTTCCTCCAGTGAAGAAAGATTTCTGATCACTTCTTGTAAAGTCCCTTTTATAAGAACTTTGCCTTTATTTATGATGACCACATCATCTGTCACTGCTTCCACTTCCGATAATATATGAGATGATAGCAAGACGGTCTTTCCTTCTTGAGCTTGTTTTTTTATAAACTCTCTAAACCACCGAATTCCTCTTGGATCCAAACCATTTGTCGGTTCATCCAATATCAGATATTGAGGATTTCCTAATAGAGCTGTTGCAATCCCCAAGCGTTGTCCTTCTCCTAATGATAATTTTCCAATTTTAGATTTTTTCTTATGACTAATATCCACCATATCCAAGACTTGCTCAATTCGCTGACTCGATATCCCATTACTAACAGCAACAATTTTCAAATGTTGATAAACAGTCCGATCATCAGGAGCTCCGACACTGTCAAATGAAGCTCCTACAGTCTTTAGAGGAAATTTTAATTCCTTATAAGTTTGATCTCCAATTTTGGTGAGACCAGATGTTGCTTTGTCTAATCCTAATAAGATACGTAAGGTTGAACTTTTACCAGCTCCATTTGGACCTAAGAAAGCAGTTACTCTTCCTGCTTTTGCTTCAAAAGAAATATCTTTTAAAATTTGAGTTTGACCATATGACTTACATAGATTTTTAATGGTAATACTTTGTTCCATAGATTTCTCCTATTCAATTTGTTGTATCATTTGAAACAAGTATATATTAATCAATAATTTTCGGATTTTTTTCAGAATTTTACTTTTTGTAGAACTGTTTTCATCAAAATAATCTCATCAGATATATAAACCAACAGATGAATTATAGATTATCCTTTATTCCCTTTATCATTTAAATTCTTTTCAAAAAAGGATAGACCTTTGACTTTCCGAAAATTAGTATTTTCTCGAAAGTTGAGAGTTTGAAATGATGAATATGCAAGACTTAATTTAAGATTCTTTAGGTCTTGATATCATTAGAAATCTTGATTTTAAAAGCTTTAGAGTTCAAAAAAATTAACGATATTCAATAATATTACATTATATTGGACAGTAAATGGACAGTGACAGAGTGTTTGAAGGAGAGTAAAAGAGGCTTAAATGCCTCTTTTTGAGTGTTTACACATAATTATTGACAGTATCCATAACTACTCACCATCTAAAATATTTTCTAACATTGGTTCGATAGAACTATGTTTCAAGTCCTCTATAAGCCTCTGGGCATAGAAACGATTTACTTCCCGAGCTACATAATATAACATCCTTGCAGCCATTTCTTTACTCAAGTAATCAAAATGCTCATCTTTTAATATATCAAATGCAAGAGATGCAAAAATATCATTTGAAGAAAAAGAGGTTGCAACTTCTTTTAATGATGGAAAAAGTTTTTGAATCAAGAATAGTGCATTTTCTGGGCTTATTTTCATAAATTTAATGCAAGCCAATTTGTAATTCTCTCCTATGTCAATAAGTTCCCGACACAAATCCACATTCGAAATATTATTAAGATATATCGTTATTGTTTCATCATATTCTCTCTGTTGAATTTTTTTTAATATTTTCTGCTTTGAATCCTTTTGATGAAAAATTCGCAGGTGATAACTTAGTTGTTCAAGCATTTCCCCTGCATCTCTAAACCTTAATTCTGGTTGATAAGAGGTGGCTTTTTGAACAAAAGTTCGTAGAACATGTTTTTCGTTGGTTGGGTTTCCAGTTAAACAAAAATTAACCACCTTTCCTAATGAATAGATATCACTCATTTTAGTTGCATTTTTTAGACCAGTTATCTGTTCTGGCGCACAATAATAAAACTGCCCATAATTATTTGTGTTCATAGTCAAATGAGAATGATTGACAGTAGAATCTTTAGCTAATCCAAAATCAGATATCTTTATAAGCCCATCACATAGAAAAATATTGCTTGGACTCAAATCTCTATGATAGATACCTCGAGAATGAACATCAGCCATTATTGTCAATATTTGAAACAACAGATTAAATATTTGGTTTAATTTTAATTCATTATTTACAATATAATCATTTAAAGTAAAATCAGCTTTCTCCATCGTATAGCTAAACTCTGACTCATCGAATTCATAAACTTTAATAATCCCATTTACTTGCGATAGAGACTGCATAATTTCAAACTCTCTTTTAAAGCGACTTTTTAGAGCAGAGTTCTGTTTATATTCATTTTTCAACTTTTTCACAATCCGTTGAGAATGTTTTTGTAAATAAATTTCAGCAAAGCCACCTTTAGTGAGAAAGGACTCGTCAGTTTTTATTATTTCTTTCCCCATATGGGCATAGGAATTTAGCATTTCTTTTAACTTCTCTGCTTGTTTATTCTTAATATCAGTCTTTTCAGAACTACTATCTGGAAGGTCATCATAATAAGTTAGTAAATCCCTTACCAACTTAATAATATCGTTATCAAGAGCTTCATCTATATATGCTTCAAATGACTTTCCTTTTGACAAACCGTACTTTTCCTGAATTTTTACACCAATGGAGTGATAAGTAAATTTATCAAAAGTACGATTTGAAAAATCTAGAACATATCCACCCTCATTAAAAAATTTTTTTATCATGTTTTTATCATGAAATGTGATTTTCGACATTATGATCCCATTCTAACTTATAAAACAATTCTCAAGTTAAACAAAAATTACTGCACATCAATTTCAATTACTATTATACCAAATCGAATCTATGATATTTATCTTTTCAATTTTTTAACAACATGATACAACACTATCCTAATATAGAAATTCATCTAAAATTACAAGAAATACCCAAAATGTTCCTTTGGCATACATATATGTCACTTAGAGTTTATCTCAACCGTCAATAGATGGAATAAATTTACTACTATTTTCACAACCAAAACTAAGATTAAGAATAAAAAATACATAATGACTATATGATTGTAGCATAGCATTTGGATAAAGTTCACACCATTATTCTTGAAGAAAAGAACAATATATGCTATCATGGAGGTACAATGAAAAAGCCAAAATTTGAGTTTTATACTCGGTTAAATGGACACACCGAGTTCCTAGAATTTTTACAAACTATACCAATTAAAGACAAACAAAAATTACTGGCAACTATCGCCACTATACAAGAGCATGGTCTTTTAGTTGCTCAACGTATGGAATGGGTGAAAAAGCTAGATGACGACATCTTTGAAATCCGCTCAAAGGTTGCTTCTAACATTCAAAGGGCACTTTATTTTCATGTTATCAATGAACGCTATATCATCACCCATGGCTTTACCAAAAAAACACAAAAAACACCCCAGAGTGAGATAAAACACGCTAAGGATTTAAAGAAAGAATTTGAGGACAACAACCATGACCACAATTAAATTTGATGATTTTTTAGAAAACGAACTAGCAGACAATAAATTTAAAGAAGGGTTTTTAACTGAAAAAGCTATTTTGGAAAGTGCTATTGCAGTTTATGACGCACGACAAACAGCAGGTCTCACCCAAAGAGAGCTAGCTTCCCTATCTCATGTCCCACAGTCTACCATTGCTCGCATTGAACGTGGAAATAACACAAGCATTGAAACAATGAGCAAAATTGCACTTGCTCTGAATAAAAATCTAACTATCAACATAAGCTAATAGTCAAATTAAGCTCTCAAAAAAGCTGATGAATTTATATTTCATCAGCTTTTTTGAGAGCTTAATTTAGCTGAATAAAACAGATAAAACCTGCCCATTGGGTGGGGGGGTGAGTAAAATGAATGAATCTACTTGACAATTAATAGTTAAGTAAGATAATATGAGCTTATAAAACAACTTTCCTCCTTATATGTATTTTCAGCGTAATTATAATTCATGAACAATTCTTATATTTTACTTAGACATGCTCATTCGAGATTTTCGAGTGATGATTTTAATAGAACTTTATCGGAAGAAGGATTTGTATCTCTAAAGCAATTGGAGTTTTTGAATTCTTTTAATATTGATTACTATTTTTCTAGTCCTTATAAGCGAGCTTTTGAGACAGTAAATAGTTCTCCTGTACAATTTGATAAGATAGTGCTTGATGATCGTTTGCGTGAAAGAAAATTATCTTCAAGATTTATTGAAGATTCTGAGTTTGAAGAAACGATTCAATATTTATGGCAAAATCCAGATAAATCACTTATTGGAGGTGAATCTAATCAAGAAGCATTAATGAGAATCTTAGATTTATTGCAGGATTTAGAAGAAAGGTATTCAGATAAAACCATTTTACTGAGTTCTCATGGAAATTTGCTAGGAATCTTAATCAATCATTTTGATCCAAATTTTGATTATAAAAAATGGAAGCAGATGACTTTTCCAGATTGCCTTCTAGTTGACAAAGATGATAGTGTGAAAAGAATTATGAAAGTTACTTCTGGGTAATCATTTAGTTCAATCTATCTGATTTTATTTGATACTGTCAATAATTTTGTGTAAACACCCTAGTAGAGTTATGGAGTTTTAATCAAATAAGCTTTCAAGTTTGTCAGAACAATTCAAGTAGGTTTATTTTTTATTAAAATTTTGATCTTAACAAAATAAAACTTTAATATAGCTAAAATATAATGTATGAACTATATTTTAAAGAATATCACATCTTTTATTTCCTTGATAAATTGCGTATTTAATATAACCATAAATTCTATACAAGCACAAAAACAACCGGAAAAGAAACCGTTCACGACTGCTTCTTCTCTGGTTGTTTTTTATACTAACGATTTTTCCGACTTAACTGATAAGAGTACATCACAGGGATAAGGACAATGGTGAGGATGACCAGCACCAGTACATAAGACAGCGCGAATTGAATACCTGCTTCAAGTAGGAGGATCAAACCTCCGAGGACCCACAATTTCCCTGCCAAGCGATGGGTTTTGTGCCAGTTATCTTCACTCTGCAAGGTCCAAGGCAGACGGATTCCAACCGTGTGATTCACTTTTAGCTTAGGCATGTAATTGCCCATGATTACAAAGATGAGCCCTAGCAGAACCGAAACAAAAACTGATGGATTGGTAGTAGATCCTAGCGCCTTGCTATAGATGAGATAGGAGGTACTTAAGGAAACGATTGGGGTCAACCAGTAAATCGCTCTGATCATTTTCTCATTCATAGCGCTATTCTTAGAATCGCGACCGATCATAAAGATCATAAACAGATGCACCATGAGATCGAAAATAGGAAGACCAAACACAACCAGGGGTTTCGATTGGAAGTTATTGGCCTGGCCAGCAAAATTGAAGTGAATCGGGATTTGGTTAGGCAATTGCGACCAAATCATCAGCCCCCAAAGCATGGGGAAAAGGATCACCATAGAAGTTAATAGCAATAGTTTTTTATTCGTTTTCATCAGTAGAGTCTCCTTTCAAATCAACGAGCCAGACCATTAAATCCTCCAAGACTGAAGTATTGAGTTCATAGTAGATAAAATTCTTCTCTTTTTCCTCTCGAATTAAATCTGCCTGCTTGAGGAGGCTTAAATGATGGGAAATGGTCGCTCCTGCCACATCAAAGTGACCAGCGATATCTCCAGCAGATAATTTTCCCGCCTTTAGCAGTTCTAAGATACTTCTTCTTATCGGATTCGATAAAGATTTAAATGTTTGCGCAAAATTCATCTCTATCTCCTCTAATCTATTTAGATTTCTTTCTAAATAGATTCTAGTACTTTCGGAGGGGTTTGTCAACTCTATTTAGAAAAAAATCTAAATAGTTTCTGTTGTAAAAAAATATCAGACCTAAGACCGATTCTTATAAGCAGCGTCTTTTCTTAAGTTTTCTTTAAGAAACCAGCCTTATAATAAAACCATCAAATGAAGACCTCCTAACTTTGTTTGATAGAAAATCCTAAACTTTTTCATAATAATCTCCCTATAAGGGCCACCAAAACCGGTGGCTTTTTCTATGTACCTTAGTGAGTCAAGTCCAATAGGGACTTAGACGAACTTAGGTACATTGATGCAGTTCGAACGACAGTGAGAACTACGATCCTTATAATACTTAATGAGGTGAACTCAGAGAGT
>NZ_CAXSMM010000009.1:15549-86974 GCF_964238605.1 Streptococcus parasanguinis
ACGTTCCTTATTACCTTAGCAAACGTTAGTGAGCTTAGGTACATTGATGCAGTTCGAACGACAGTGAGAACTACGATCCTTATAATACTTAATGAGGTGAACTCAGAGAGTTCAACCGAATTTAGAGATATTGATGCAGTTTGAGCTAAGCGAAAACTACGTTCCTTATTACCTTAGCAAACGTTAGTGAGCTTAGGTACATTGATGCAGTTCGAACGACAGTGAGAACTACGATCTTTATTTCCTTAGCGAACGTTAGTGAGCTTAAGTACATGGATGCCTTGCGGAACTACTTTTTACAGGACAACAAAATAACCTCCACGAGAGCTCTGGTTTTTGATCATGACTCTTGGGAGGTTTTTTCATCTTTTATCTTTTTGACATTACATATCTTTGTGGATACGATAAGTATTGTAAGCAGTGACTACATTAGCAACGGCACTGACCCTTGAGCTACGTGCGATATCGGCTTGTAGGGCATTGGCCTCCTCTTGCAGATTCACTTGCGTTTCATGAAATTGTTGCATTTCAAGCAGATTATAGGCTTCTGGCAAGGTAGAGGCACGGCCTTCTGCAATTAAGTTATATAGTCGGAAGAGGTCGTGGTAATTGTAAAATTTTTGCGGGAAACCTTGCATCCCTTGTTGGTAGGCTGGTTGGCTGATTTCCTGGTTATAAAGAGCCCGGGCATTGGCAAGAGCTTGCTTGGCTGGGGCTACAAATACAAAATATTTGATCGCAATCAACCCACCCATCAATCCGAGCATTAGTAGAAAACCGTGCATCAGGTGACTTTGTTCTAAGAGAAAAATCGTAAAAGCAAAAAGAAGATTGAGGGCCAGTGTGACCGTGATTGGCCCATTGAGTCTCTTCGCTGCTTTATTTAAACGGTTTTGTTGCCGTTGAACTTCATCCCAAGCAACTGCTGCAGGGGCTGTTAGCACGCGCTTTTCATCTAATAGCTGTAAAATTTCTTGTGTCGTCATTGTCAAACTCCTTTTGTTATAAGCTTATCTTCTAGAATTGACCTTATTTTATCAAAAATCCCTTCCTAAAAAAGGGCCATGTAAACTATAGTTTCATTTTTCTTAAAAATCGAAGAATTTCTAGTTTTTTTGTCAAAAATTAAACTCAGAGTTTAATTCCAGCCTTTTTTGAGGTATACTAATGGTATGATAATTGAAAGGAAGTTCCCCTATGTCCTCATCTTCGCCATTTGGTCCAACATTTCGTAAGATTCGTGAAGCACGCGGTCTTTCTCTAAAAGAAGTCGCTGCAGATATTGTCTCTCCTCAGTTCCTCAGCCAATTTGAGCGTTCTCAAAAAGGAGTAACCATTGAGACCTTCTCTCGCCTCTTGCTGTCTATGGGGGTGGATTGGGATACCTTTTTGTCCCATTATCCTGGCTTAACCATTCAAAATTTCAGCCCCATTTTGATGAAACACATCAATCAAGAAAACATGGATTTTCTGTCCATTATTGAGCGCTTAAAGCACGAAAAATCACCTGTTGCAGAGGAAAACAAAGAACTCTGGCAACTCTATTTGCGTTCGCTTGAAATCAATGTCAATAACGCGATGGGAAAAGAGATCCACCTAGAAGACGCACCTGTCTCGATTCAACGAATCGCTCAAGAAGTGCCTTTTGCCTATCAAAATGAAATTGAGCAAGACTTTACCATTGCTCTTTTGTCTGTCTTGCCCTATGAAGTCGTCGCTAAGATTCGAAAGGAATCCTTGGAACTTTTTGAAAGCAGTTATTCAGCTTACTCTGCCAATGCATTGGCCTCTTTGCTGTTAAATCTAGCCAACTATCTTATTAAAAAAGAACTCTACTTAGAAGCTCTGAATTTTCTTCAATCGATTAACCAGCTTCGCAAGCGCAAACCGATTTTAAACACCAGTATTTCCATGCAGTTAGAATTTATGCAGGTCTATGCCCTCCTTGGCTTAAATGACAAGGAAGGGGTTTACCGTGCCAAGCAGGTCCTAAAAGCCCTGGAAGGTTTGATTGCACTCGAAAATTTCGGAAGCCCGCTTGTTCAGATCAAAACAAAATTCATGTTGCGAGTCAACGAACTCAACAAAACCGGCATTGATTTCTTCAGCGAATAAAGGCATCTCAGACTTTAGACCGATTCTTTCAATCAGCGCCTTTTCTTAAGATTTCTTTAAGCAAACCGCCTTATAATAAAACCATCAAATGAAGACCTCCTGACTTTGTTTGATAGAAAATCCTAAACTTTTTCATAATAATCTCCCTATAAGAGCCACCAAAACCGGTGGCTTTTTCTACGTACCTTAGTGAGTCAAGTCCAATAGAGACGTAGACGAACTTAGGTACATTGACGCAGTTCGAACGACAGTGAGAACTACGGTCTTTATAATACTTAATGAGGTGAACTCAGAGAGTTTAACCGAATTTAGAGATATTGATGCAGTTTGAGCAAAGCGAAAACTACGTTCCTTATTCCCTTAGCGAACATCAGCGAGCTTAGGTACATTGATGCAGTTCGAACGGCAGTGAGAACTACGTCCCTTCTCCTTCATTTGTACAAATACTCCAATTTATGCTCGATCTATGTTATAATGAAGGGAATTTTTGTCTGAGGAGGATTTATGAAAAAAACACATTCTATGCTATTCATCCCGGGCATCATTATGCTTGGGATTGTTTTACGAACACCATTTACTACGCTTCCGACGGTCTTGTCTGACATCGCTGCTGGTTTGGGGGTAGATGTGAGCTCTCTGGGACTATTGACTAGCTTACCACTTCTCACCTTTGCCATTTTCTCACCTTTTGCGATTCAATTTGCTAAAAGGTTGGGGATTGAGCGCCTCTTTTTCCTAGTTTTGATCGTGATTACGATCGGATCTGCCATTCGGATTATCAATCTTCCCTTTCTCTATCTGGGAACCATCTTGATTGGAGCAAGTATTGCCTTTCTCAATGTGCTGCTTCCAAGCTTGATTCAGGCCAATCGGCCTAAGCAACTCGGTGTGCTAACGACTCTCTACATCACCTCTATGGGGATGTCCACAGCGATCGCCTCTTCTGTGGCCGTTCCGATCACCAAAGCCACTTCTTGGCAAGGTTTGGTCAACATCTTGACAGCCTTATGTGCTCTTGCTTTGGTCATCTGGATTCCTAACCTTCGCTACAACCACCATCTAAAAAAGACAGCTACTACGGAATCTAGTAGCAAGTGGTATACCAATAAATATGTTTGGGCTATCATGATTTTTGGAGGCTTGCAGTCACTGCTTTTCTACACAAGTATGACTTGGCTTCCGACCATGGCTGTTCAAGCTGGCCTTTCAAAGGTTGAATCTGGACTACTGGCCTCCGTGTTCACCCTGATCAGTCTCCCATTCTCCTTAACGATCCCAAGTTTAACGACACGGTTATCCGATCGCAATCGACGCTTGATGCTTACGATTGTTGTCGGAGCAGGGATTCTGGGGGTAGCCATGCTCTTAATCCCGACTAGCAACTTCTTCTACTGGTTGGTATTAAATGCCCTAATTGGAAGTTCCGTTAGTTCGCTCTTCCCTTACCTCATGGTCGCTTTCTCCATGAAATCCAGCACACCTGAAAAAACAGCTCAACTTTCCGGTCTTGCTCAAACAGGAGGCTACGTCTTTGCAGCCTTTGGTCCCATCCTCTTCGGCTACAGCAAATCTCTCTTTCACTCTTGGACACCTGCCATTCTTATGCTCCTGGTCTTAACCATCATCATGGCCATTGCTCTTTATCAGGTGGAAAAAGTCGATCATATTTTATAACCATCGTCTGGCTGGAAGATTCGTCTTCCGGCCTTTTTTGTGTATACAAAAAAAGAACTAGGCACTTGTCCTAGTTCGAAGTTTTATTATCCGTTAAATGAGATATGTACGTGATCGTAGTGGTTTGCTGTATCTCCACCACGGTCTGGCATTTGGTTCCATGTATTAGCTGGTCCGTAAATGTTGTCGACTGGCATGTAGAATTGTTGTTTCCAGATAACATATGAGATACCTGCACGGTCCATGTTGTCAATAGCATATTGGGCAACTTGATCCCCGAGTTGTGAACTTGTTGGTACCATTACGTCCACTGCAAGTCCTTTACCATGATCGTCTGGATCCCCTTCACGGTAACCACCAATGTTTGTGATACCAAATTTTGCAGCGATTTCTTGACGGAAAGCTTGTGCTTGTGGTTGAAGGTGTGGATCATTTGGAATCGTATTTCCACTTGCTGGAGTTGATGCTACTGGTTGTACTTCAGGGGCAGCTGCGGGTTGTGCTGCCGGAGCTTCCTCTGCTGGAGCTGGTGTTGTTTCAGCAGGAGTTTCTGCTGCTGGAGCAGATTGAGGAGCTTCTGCTGGGGCTGCTTCTTGATTTTGAATTGCAACATTGACAGCTGGAGCACCGTAGTTTGGTGTTTCTGGAACAGCTGGTTGAGCTGGTGTTTCTGCTCCTGAGACAGCAATTACAGGAGCTTCCGCTGGAGCTTCTTGAGTGCCCGCTGCTGGAGCAACTGGAACAGCTTTGTTATCTTCGTTTACTGGTTTAGACAAATCGTTAACAGCTACTGTTTGGTCATCAACTGTCACTTGGTTTGTTGTCAAGTCAGCACTTGCAACGGTTGCATCTGTCGCACCTGCTTGAGGAGTTTGGATTTCAACTGAAGTTACTTCTTTTTGATCATTTACTGTTGTTTTCAAAACAGTACCTGGGTAGATCAAATCCATGTTGCTGATGTTGTTCAAGTTTGCCAACACATGTACATCGATTCCAAGCGCTTCTGCGATCGAACTCAATGTATCACCATATTTGATGGTATAAGTTTGTTGGTTTTCACCGCTTTGTTGGATATCATGTTTGATTTCATCTACTGAGCGAGCTACCCAATCTTCAAGTGTTTCTGCAGTGGCTTTTGTAAATGGAATCACTGCAAGAGCTACTGTTGAAGCGATCAAGGCTTTCGTATTAACTTTTAATTTCATCTTTTATCCTCTTTTTTCTTTGTTTTTTTGCTCAATATTTTCTTGAACAAATGAACTACTACTCTATCTTATCACAATTTAAAAATAATAAAAGGTCTTTTTGTCTATTTAACAAAACTGTATTTTTCTTGTAATATTTCGTCTTTCTTGTCACATTGTTACAAACTAGTAACATAAAAATAGGGTAGTGGAAGAAGAGTGAGAGGGTGCAAAAAAGCCTCATCCAGGAGCCGTTCCTCGATGAGGTTCTTGTTTTTTTAAAGTAATTGAGGCCGGGCTGAAAAGCTGGGTGAAAAACGCAAACTGTAATAGTACTAACTTCAAAGGCACAGTAGCTGATTGGATTTTTCTCTCACTTTAAGAGCTCGGAAAAATCCTAATCAGCCTTGTGGGGGCAGGACAACGAAGCATTCTATACAACAGTGCTTCTGTCCTGCTCCCTATTTTCCTTTGAGTTGCTTAACGGCTTTGTATCTTGATGTATCTTATTTTACCTTCATGATTCTGACGAGGTTGGCGCGTTCGGCTTCTTCGAGTTTCATTTCGATATAATAGATAGTCTCTTTGAGGTCTGGGATGGTCGCATACTCGAGTCCGTTCACTCGACGGCGGGTTTTCTCGATTTCATCTGCCATGAGTTGGCAGCTTTTTTCGATTTCCGCTAACTTGAGCAAATCTGGGAGTAGATCCCCCATTTCTTGGATCGTGCTATCCATTTGACTGTTGGAGGCGAGGTAGCTATAAACCACGTCCCCTTCATCATCTCCGTATGGATTATCGATACGGGCATGGAGCTTGGGCACGCGCACACTCATGACATTTTCTTCCTCGATATGGAGCATCACTTCTCGCGTAGGAACGGCAAAGATTTCTTCCACCATGAGGTCGCTCTCTAAGGACTTGGCCATCACGAAATCTTGCATATTGCCCACAAGCGCTGCCTCCACCTTTTGGCGCAGACGATTATTCTCACGCACAGCTTCAATAAAACGGCGCATAAGTTCATCCCGCTTATCCTTGAGCAACTTGTGCCCCCGGGTTGCTGTCTTGAGGCGCTCTTTGAGAATATTGAGCTCCATCCGAGTTGGTTTTACATTTAATCGTGCCATAGGCTAATCCTCTTTGTTTGGCAGATACTTGTCAATCATCTCATCCTTGATCCGTTTAAGCTCTGTTCTTGGAAGGATGGATAAGAGTTCCCAACCGAGATCCAAACTTTCCTCAATCGTCCGATTGGTAGTGAAACCTTGGTTGATGTATTCCTGCTCAAAGCGGTCCGTAAATTTAACATAGAGCTTGTCGGTATCTGACAAGGCAGATTCCCCAAGCACTACAGCCAGTTCTTTGGCTTGTTTTCCTTGGGCGTAAGCCGCAAAGAGCTGGTTCATGGTCGCCGCATGGTCTTCCCGAGTCTTGCCTTCACCAGAACCCTTGTCCTTCAAACGAGAAAGGGATGGAAGAACATTGATCGGTGGGCGGTAACCACTATTGTAGAGATCGCGGGACAGGATAATCTGACCCTCTGTGATGTAGCCTGTCAAGTCAGGGATAGGGTGGGTGATGTCATCTTCTGGCATGGAGAGGATCGGGATTTGGGTCACAGATCCTTTCTTTCCAACCAAGCGTCCTGCACGTTCGTAGAGGGTTGAGAGGTTAGTATAGAGGTAACCTGGATAGCCCCGACGACCTGGAACTTCCCGGCGGGCAGCAGATACTTCCCGAAGGGCCTCACAGTAGTTGGTCATGTCGGTCATGATAACCAAGACGTGCATGTCTTTTTCATAGGCCAAATATTCGGCGGCTGTCAAGGCGATCCGAGGAGTCGCAATCCGTTCGATAGCTGGGTCATTGGCTAGGTTGATAAAGAGGACAGAGCGGTCAATGGCACCTGTCTCCCGAAGGTCGTTCATAAAGAACTCGGCTTCTTCAAAGGTAATTCCCATGGCCGCAAAGACCACGGCGAAGTTTTCTTCCGAATTAAGAACCGTCGCTTGACGAGCAATCTGAGCCGCCAACTCCTTGTGAGGAAGACCAGAACCTGAGAATACTGGGAGTTTTTGGCCCCGAACCAAGGTATTCAAATGGTCAATGGCTGAGATTCCTGTCTGGATAAATTCATCCGGATAGTCCCGCGAAACAGGGTTAATAGCTTGTCCATCAATGTCCAAGTACTTCTCTGGGATAATCTCTGGACCGCCATCGATGGGTTTCCCCATCCCGTTAAAGATGCGTCCGACCATGTCTTCAGACACAGGAAGTTCTAGGGGACGTCCAGTAAAGCGGACCTTGGCTTTTTCCAAGTTGATCCCGCTAGATCCTTCAAAGAGCTGGACCATGGCCTTATCTTCTTGGACTTCGAGGACTTGTCCCTGACGGGTCGTTCCATCATGAAGCTTGATTTCTACTAGTTCATTGTAGTGAACCCCTTCGACCTGATCGACAATCATCAAGGGGCCAACAACTTCGCTGACAGTACGGTATTCTTTAATCACGCTCATTGTCTACTCCTCCTTTTGCGACGATTTGGTGTAGGGTTTCTACGATTTCTTCTTTCAGGGCTTGAATGGTTGCCAACTGATCCTCATGGATGAACTTGCTCCGGGCAATGCGGTCTCGAAGAGCCACGGTTCCTTCCATGATTTCTGTGAAATAAGCTCCCAATTCCAACGCTTTTTGACTTTCTTGGTCAAAGGTCAAAATGTTGGTCAACAAGGCCACCTGCTTGCTGAAAGAGGTATAGGTATCGACCTCATCAAAGGCGTTTTGTTGCAGGTAGTCTTCACGGATCATCTTAGCCGCATTCATGGTCAAGCGGTCTTTTTCAGACAAGGAATCTAGACCAACCAAGCGGACGATTTCTTGCAATTCACTTTCCTTTTGAAGCAAATTCATAGCGCGGGTCACTTTTTCAGACCAACTGATTTGTTCATGTAGATCGATATAGCGACCGACTTCATCTTGGTAAAGCGAATAAGAACTCAACCAGTTGATGGCTGGGAAGTGACGACGTTGGGCCAATTGAGCATCTAAGCCCCAGAAGACCTTGACAATCCGCAAGGTATTTTGGGTCACCGGCTCTGAAATGTCTCCACCTGGAGGGGAAACGGCACCGATGGCGGTAATCGAACCTTCACGCGCAGTGGTTCCGAGTGTCTTAACCCGACCTGCACGCTCGTAATATTCAGCAATCCGGCTACCAAGATAGGCTGGGTAGCCTTCATCCCCTGGCATTTCTTCTAGACGACCAGACATTTCACGGAGAGCTTCTGCCCAGCGTGAAGTCGAATCCGCCATGATGGCAACGGAATAGCCCATATCACGGAAGTATTCGGCAATAGTAATCCCTGTGTAGATGGAAGCTTCCCGCGCCGCTACCGGCATGTTCGAAGTGTTGGCGATCAGAACGGTCCGTTGCATGATGGATTGACCAGTCGTTGGATCGATCAATTCTGGAAATTCATTCAGAACGTCCGTCATTTC
Source organism: Streptococcus parasanguinis (assembly GCF_964238605.1). GTDB lineage: Bacteria > Bacillota > Bacilli > Lactobacillales > Streptococcaceae > Streptococcus > Streptococcus parasanguinis_AJ. The sequence goes on from NZ_CAXSMM010000009.1 coordinate 24,024, forward strand.
ATTTCCGCGTTCCCCACAACCAACGTAAATTACGATGTCTACATTGGCAAACTTGGCCACCTGGTGTTGCACAACTGTTTTTCCAGCTCCGAAAGGACCAGGAACAGCTGCAGCTCCACCTTTAGTCACAGGGAAGAAGGTATCGATGACCCGTTGACCGGTGACCAAAGGCTCTACTGGAATGAGTTTTTGTGCAAAGGGACGGCCTCGACGAACCGGCCATTTTTGCATCAGGGTTCCAGTAAAGAGGCTACCATCTGCCTGCTCGATCTCATAGACTGGCTCTTCCACTGTGTAAGAACCTGCTGCGATCTTGGTCACACGTCCACTCACACCAAAGGGTACCATGATGCGGTGCTCCACCATATTGGTCTCTTGAACGGTACCGACGATGTCTCCTGCAACCACTTCTGTCCCTTCAGTCACGCTTGGTTCGAAGGCCCATTTGGTGTCCCGATCTAGATTTGGAACTTGCACCCCACGAACCAAAAAGTCACTGGCAGTCACTTCTTGGAAGCGTTCCAAGGGGCGTTGGATCCCGTCAAACATCTGAGAGATCAAGCCTGGTCCCAATTCAACAGAAAGGGGAGCTCCGGTTGTGACCACTGGTTCTCCTGGACCGACTCCAGATGTTTCTTCATATACTTGGATAGAGGCTTCATCCCGCCGCATCTCAATAATTTCGCCAATCAAACCAAGATCGCCGACCCGGCAAATGTCTTGAATATTGGCCTCCTGCATCCCTGATGCGACCACCAAGGGACCGGAAACTTTGATAATTTTTCCTTGAGTCATGTATTCCTCCTGGGAATCCTTTGTTTCTTTGTTTTACTTTTGTACTATCTCTCTTAGAGATTGCTTTTGTTGGCCATTGGCATCGAAATTACTTGGATCCAACCAGGCTTCGAAGCGCTGTTTGATAGCTGGCCATTCTTGGTCAATGATAGACAACCAGTCTGTATCACGGGTACGACCTTTATAAACAATAGCCTGACGGAAACAGCCTTCATAGGTGAACCCTAAGCGCTCAGCTGCTTTGCGAGAAGCTTGGTTTAAAGCATCGCATTTCCACTCATAGCGGCGGTAGCCTAAATCTTCAAACACGTAGCGCGCTAACAGATACTGGGCTTCCGTAGCCATGCGTGTTTTTTGGAGCGCTGGCGAGTAGGTCACTGCTCCGACTTCGATCACCCGATTAGCTTGATCGATCCGCATGAGAGAGAAAGTCCCCAAAGCCTTGCCTGAATCTTTGTCTACAATGGCATAGTAAAAGCGACCTTGGGCTGTCATAAGATCATCTAATAAGTGGTCCCACTCCTCCTCATTGCGGGCAGGGCCTTTGAACAGAAAGGTCCACATCGCTGCTGGAGAGTCCGGCCCGTAGACCTGATAAAGATCTGCTCCATGTTTTTCTTTTGAGAGGCGCTCGATCACGGTATAGCGACCTTCGATCTGCTCAATAGCTGGCAGACGCCCTGGTGTAAAATCCGGCAGTGCATCGCCAATCGCTTGGCCAAATTCATTTGTTCTCATAAAATATCCTGTCCTACTGCTTTTTCGACATTATCACGAATCCGCTGTTGGCCGAGTCCCGTAGTTCCTCTATGGGTCGGGATAAGGATCAGAGCCGGAGTCAGCTGCTGGTCGTAAAAAGCCACTGTATCTGGAATAGCCTGAGCAATATCCTCTGTCAGGTAGATAATCCCGAAGTTTTCCCGACTGAGTTTTCGCAGGGTATTGATCGCTTCTTGTGGCTCTGTGACCGGATAGGTTTGAAAGCCAATCAGGCGAAAAGGAAGGATGGCGTCCCGATTGCCCACAACTGCGATCTTATAGGTCTGTTTGTCCATAAATCGGTCTCATCCTTTCTTTGATGTCTGCTAGCGGAAAACCATTGTCTAAACCAGAGAGGACCAAACGAAGGTTGGTCACCTCTAACTCTTTTCCGTAAAGATAACGAACAAAGGGTAGGGGTCCATCGACTTCAAAACGGCCAGCGTCTAGAAGACTGAATTTCACCAAACTCTCTAAATACTCCAACTCTACGGTCTTTAGTTGACCAGTGCGCATCTTTTCTTCATAAGTCTCTAAGGCGAGATCGTAGTCCAGCGGATTGACTTGATAAAACCAGGTCAACCACTGACCGGATTCTAACAGGTCGATCACCTGATGGGCACTAAGGCTCCCTTCATCTGAGAGTAATTGGTGCATAAAGCTATGCGGTTTTTGCTGATCCAAGGCCCGCTTAACTGTAATCGCATTGTAAAAGTCAATGGTCACGTCCACCAACTGCTTCAGAATCGGATGATATAGACTGTCCCCTAGGTATCTCAGGTGTTTAAAATAAGCTAAATCCATCCCGATTTCGAGAACCCGCAAGTCCTGATAGTCTTGGAATTCTTGCCAGGTTGCAGCCACTTCTTCCGCCATAAAGGCCGGACAATGCTCTGCAGAAAAGGTCGCCACCAAATGCTCGAGCACATCGAGAGAATAAGGACCGATAGGGATTAATAAGTGCCCCAACTTGCGCTCTGTCGCCTTATGTTTTAGATAAACCTTGAGATTATGATAGGTGTATTTCAAGGTAAACAGGCTAACCAAGTCTGGCTGAGGGCTTACCTCAAAAGCCCATTGGTATTCTGCCAACAAGGCTGCCATCAGACGGGCTTCAAGGGCTGATAAATCCTTGATCTCCTGGCTATCTAGAGCATAAGGTGTCCCTTGTAGCAAGCCTTCTCGACTCTCGCTTGAGGGACTTGCAAGCAACTGCTCGAACTGACTGGGACTGAGAAAACTAGCCTCACGTACGCTGATTCCTGTATTGACTTGAGAATAGGTCCGTTCGCTCATTGCAACCTCCTAGTTCTCTTCATCTGTGAAAATGCTGGCTGCCATCTGGTAGCTTTCTTGCTCCCAAATGGAATCCACCAAATCACGGTAGAGATAGTTGTCATCAACCTTCCCAACCGACAAGACAAAGCCTGCTTGAGCTGGGATCGTTGCATCTGCAACTGTCACATTCTGATGCGTCTGCTTCAATCTCTCGAGAGCTGCTGAATCAAATTTAGCAGCGCTCACCGCTCCAAAGGTCAGGGTCACAACTTGTCCCTGATAGCGATCTAAGACCGTATCTACAAACTGCATTTCCTTTTCAAGGGGCCAAGCCACCATCGCTTCATAAGCATCCGCAAAGAGATCCTTTAAGACTCGTTGCTTGGTGACAAGGGTTGATTGGCGTTTTTTATTTTCGATTTGTTGGGTTTCACGTTGCAATTGACGTTGAATCCGCTTGAGCTGCTCGGAGCGTTGATTGAGTTTGTCTTGGATCAAACGCTCTTCTTGTACAGTCTCTTCTTTTAGGATGGTTTCCTTGGCCTCTTCTAAGAGTTTACGCCCTTTTTCGTGGGCTTGGGCCAAGATCGAATCCTTTAATTGGGTTTGTTCATCCATATCGTTTTTTCTCCTATTGCATGCGTCTTGTGTTTTTCGCCTCGCGAGGCGAATCCATCAAAGCTAGCTCTTAGCCGACGCGTAGGGTCAATAGGAAGGACACAACGAAGGCCAAGATGGCGTAGGTTTCAACCATGGCCGCAAGGATAACCCCTTTCATCATGTCTTCAGGGCGTTTGGCCAAGATTTGCATCCCTGCTGTCGCAACATTTCCTTGGTGTTTGGCTGAGAAATAACCAACAATCGCAACTGGAAGAGCTGTAAAGAAGTAAGCAACCCCTGTTTCAAGTGGCATATCTGGCTTAATTTGCAACCAGATCAAGATCCCGATAACGAAACCGTACAAACCTTGTGTACCTGGCAACAATTGCAAAATCAAGGCTTGGGCAAATTTTTCAGGTTGTTCTTTCAAGAGTGCTGCTGCTGCTTGACCCGTTTTACCAACCCCAAGGGCAGATCCCATTCCACTAAGTGCAACGGCGATCGCCACACCAAACGCTGCAAAGAAGGCGCCCCCATGGGCTGAAAAATATGATGCTAAAGATTCCATGAATATACTCCTATTTATTAAAGATAATACTTATTTTTTTGTTTTAATATAGCGTTCAGAAGGTTTGAGAGGACGAAATGGCTTGCCTCCTCCTTCGTAGAACTTACCGAAGAACTCCACAAAGATCAAACGGGCTCCATGCACATATCCTGACAAGAAGGACAGGAACATATTAATGGCATGTAGGACGATAAAGAGCAGAAGCCCTACCGTAAACCGTCCAAGCGGTGGGAAGAGATTGACAATGAGGTTAAAGGCCGAACCGATACTAGCTCCAGACAAGCCCAAGGCCATCAAACGAGTGAAGCTGACCAAGTCTCCGACATAGCCACTGACATTGTAGAGGTTAAAGAGACCAGAGGCTAGACCGGACAACTTCTTGGCACTGACAATGGAAACAATCAAGATCCCAATGGCATTCAAAATAGCCAGCCACTTGCCAATCGGAACTAGAACGCTCATCCCTGGCAAGATATTGCCTACTGCTAGAAGCATTAAGCCAAGTAGGATCAAGACCCAAGCAAAGCCAGCATTATAGGCTTCGGTGTAGTCTTTGAGGCGAACATTTTTCATTCCTCCTAGGAAGAGGCCCACTAAGACGGTGATAAAACCAAAGACCACTGAGAGGATCAGGATGGTCATGGCGTTGCTGGTCGTACTGATCAGGGCGAAAGGCATCTCAAATCCAAAGAAAGAGCCATAGACCACACCCCAAAGGGCAACTGAAATTCCGAGGAGACTGAAGAAACGAAGGTTCTTGGCTGTACCAGGCTTGAGCTTGAAGGCTTTAAGGGCAAAGCCTGTCGCCAAGGTTAGCAACAGTCCATAACCGATATCTGCGACCATCATGCCAAAGAAAACAAAGTAGAAGAGAGAAACGATTGGTGTCGGATCTTTCTCGTAATACTTAGGCAGGGCGTACATCTCTGTGACTAATTCAAAGGGCTCTACCAAGGCATTATTTCGCAACTGGATCGGAACGTCATCCCAATCTTTTTCCGTCACATCGCGTGTCTCTAGTAAGACCCGAGAACCAAAACCTTCTTTCAAGAAGTCTCGTAATGAGGCCACTTGGGAGGTTTCAATCCACCCCTCTAGAGCTACCAAGCTTTGCGTGCTGGCAAGAAGCGACTTGGCTTCCTCCCGAGCTCCCGAACTCAGCAAGTAATCCATCTGGTACTTGAGCTGGTCCAGCTCCTTCTGGGAGTTTTGTAACTCGGCTAGGGTTGCTGCAACTACAGCGTCTTGCTCTTTGATTTCCCCTTCTAGGCGATCCAAGTAGGCGGCCGGGACCTGCTCTTCTTCATAGTCCAATTCTTTGAATCCATGGTCTTCTAGAAGCTCCTGAACAGCTACACGATCTCCTGAACGATACAAGATGACATAGCCGTGTTCGGTTTCAGATGTAAAGACTTCTTCTAACTCCAGCTCAGGATGAGCTTTTAAGGAAGAACGAACAGCGTCTGTATCGCTATTGGGAATGGTCCCGATCAAGCCATGCACATAGTGAAAATTAGCGAGAGCAGCTGGCGTCACCTCTAACGGTCGCCATTTTTCTAAGCGCTCTATCTCTCCCTTTGCATCCGCAATCTTCTGACAAGCCTTGTCTAACACGCGCAATTGGCGTTTCAACTTGGTCAATAGGAGATCCTCATCTCGAATCATCCCATGGGCCTGCAAGTCATCAAAAGACAAGCTTAAGGGTTCTTCCTTCAGGGCTTGCAGGGCCTTTTTCTCAGGCATATAAGGCTCCAGAGTCTGAATCATTTTTTCAACTTGTTCTTGACGTTTTTGCAGCTCTACCAAAGCTTGACGATTGTCCTCTGTCAAGGGTTGAGACAAGGTATTTGCCTCAAAGGCAGCCTGCCATTCTTCATGCTCACTGAGGTCATAAATCTGGATTTTTGCCTCAGACTGTAGCGCTAGTAGGAGACTGTCCAAGTCATCTTTGGGCAAGATGAGGGACAGTTTTTGCATCTGACTAACGGCCATAGCTTGCTACCACCTTTTCTACAATGGCTTCAACTAGCCCAGCTCGTTTATCGGTCATCGCCTCTTGTACCCTGGCATCATTGCGCGCAACCGTTTCTTCCAGATCTTTCGTTAAACGGACGAGTCTTTCCTGGGCGTTTTTTTCTGCCTCTGTGACCAATTGCTTGGTTTCCTCATCGTAATGCTGTGCCACTGTTGCAAGTCGATCGCGCGAATCCGTTCGGATTTGTTCAACTTGAGCTTCATAACCTACGATCACGCCCTGAGCAGCTTGCTCGATCTCTTGCATCATCTCGAGTGTTGCATTCGACATCGTCACACCTCCTTATTCAACTATTGTTCTTCCAACAACAGTACAATTATCTTAAATTATACCACAATTCATATCGTTTGTTCAGGCCCAACCGGGAATTTTCAGAAAATTGTGGACAACAAATAAGACCTTAGTTTCAAGTTTGGTAGCGTTCTCTTCTTTTCTCCTATCCTGTTCCTAGTTTCAGTATTTCTTGATTTCTTTTACTTGAATAAAGCGGTTACCCATGTTATAATGTGTAATATATTATAGGAGCATCCTGTTATTTCATCTCGTGAGAAAGGAGGATTGCTGTGAAACAAGATCAAGATTTACGCGCCATTATCGCCAGCTATGAAGCTGAGTTAACAGATATGGAACGCGACATTGCCCAATATTTTTTATCATCGGAAGCACGACAGCACTCCCTGTCCTCTTCTCGTGTAACGGAGTTACTCCACGTCTCAAAGGCAGCTTTAACGCGTTTCTCTCAAAAATGTGGTTTTTCCGGCTATCGTGAGTTTGTCTATCATTTTAATGAGGAAACAAAGAATCAAAAACAGGTGCAAGAGCATGACGAACTCACTCTCAGCGTCTTGCAACGCTACCACCATATCAGTAACGTCACTGAAAGTCTGGTAAAAGATTCTCAATTAGATCAGGTAGCTGAACTAATCGATCAAGTAGACCGAGTCTATTTCTTCGGGATCGGTAGTTCCGGATTAGTCGCTCGAGAAATGAAATTGCGCTTTATGCGATTGGGCGTCGTTTGTGAAGCCCTGACTGATCAAGACGGCTTTGCTTGGACGACCAGTATTCTCGATTCCTCTTGTTTAGTCATCGGTTTCTCATTGTCAGGAGGCACCAACTCCATTACAGATAGTCTCCTGGACGCCAAAGAAAAAGGGGCTAAAACGGTTCTTGTGACCGCTAACCCGGCTGCCATCCACCAAGGATTTACAGAAGTGTTACCGGCCGCACCTCTTCCTAGTAGTACCTATATCGATCGAATCTCCGCCATTTTACCACTCCTCATTGTGGTCGATTTGATCTATGCTCATTTCCTTAATAAAAGTCGAGAACAAAAGGAAATTGTCTTTAATAGCTACTGGGAAAACAAAAAACTTTCTAATCAACGTTCTCGAAAATCTTAATATGGTCTCCCTATTTAAAAAGCATGAAAGATCAGGCTTTCTTCATCTTTCATGCTTTTTTTGATGAATCAAAAACAAGTCGCCAACGCGACTTGTTTTATGTTTCATGTTTTTGTCTAAAGTGATAGTAAGCCCCCAACATACCTGCGGCGTTTTGATGGTGGGCAAATTCCAAACGGATCTTATCTGCTAGGCTAGGAACCAGTTCGGCACACAGGGCTTGATAGATTTTTGGCTTGAGGATGGCTTCCTGAGCCATAATCCCCCCTCCAAGAACGATGACCTCTGGATTGACCACATAGGCGATATTGGCCAGTCCTTTTCCGAGATAGGCCACCATCCGATCAATTCCAGCCATACAGATCTTATCTCCCTCCGTTGCCTGCTTGAAGATCCGGCGACCATTCCACTGTTCCACAGGATCACCATGATGTTCTGCCACGTACTCGACCAAAGCCGTCGTTGAAGCTAGATCCTGAAAGGCACCGTCTGGCAAATGAAGATAGCCAACCTCACAGGCTGAATTGCTAAAACCATGAAAGACCTGACCATCAAGCAAGAGGCAACCGCCGATCCCCGTCCCAATTGTCAGGCAAACAGCATTGTTCGATCCTTTTGCATGGCCTGTAGTGACCTCTGCGAGACCAGCACAGTTGACATCATTTTCAATCTCGCAAGGGATCTGAAAGGTCTCTTCGATTTCCTTTTTGAATTGGGTGCCTGCATAGTTGGGAATTTGCGGGCCAGCATAAAAGATTTCTCCCTTATCAGGATCGACCATTCCGGCCGAAGAAATCGCAACCCCTGCCAAGGGATGCTTCTTCAAATAACGGGCTACGATTTCCTTTGTTGTGTTAAGAATGTGAGGTCCTCCTTTTTGGGCCTCCGTTGGCATTTCATGGGTCTCTAGGAGTTGCCCTTTTGCATCGGCTAGACCATACTTGATACTGGTCCCTCCGATATCAATTACAACATATGGATTCATCTAGACCTCCTTTGATCAAAGGAATCTGGCTTTTGTGTCCTGAATGAGTTGAGCAGCACGTTGAATCACTTCTTGATCCGCTTCTACTACTGGCGTCAAAGGGGAGCGAACAGATCCCAAGTCCAAACCTTCATTGATGCGCAAAACCGCTTTGATGACTGCATACATATTGCCATGAGCAGACGTCAAGACTCCGATAATGTCATTGATGGCAAACTGTAGGGCACGCGCAGTCTCTAAATCTTTCTCAGCAATCAGCTGATTGAGCTTCAAGAAAAGTTCTGGCATCGCACCATAGGTACCACCGATCCCAGCATGCGCTCCCATGAGACGGCCACCTAGGAATTGTTCATCCGGACCATTAAAGACGATATGGTCATCGCCTCCTAAAGAAGCAAAGGTTTGAATGTCCTGAACAGGCATCGAAGAATTCTTGACCCCAATCACCCGTGGATTTTTCAACATTTCCTTGTAAAGACTCGGTGTCAAAGCAACCCCTGCTAATTGCGGGATATTATAAATGACGAAGTCTGTATTGGGTGCGGCTGCACTGATTTCGTTCCAGTAGTGGGCAACACTGTATTCTGGCAAGCGGAAATAGATCGGCGGAATGGCCGCAATGGCATCCACTCCTAATTCTTCCGCATGTCGTGCCAATTCCACGCTATCCTTGGTGTTGTTGCAGGCTACGTGAGCAATGATGGTCAATTTCCCTTTAGCTACTGCCATCACTTCTTCTAGAATCAGCTTGCGGTCGGCCACGCTCTGGTAGATACATTCGCCAGAGGATCCGTTGACATACAAGCCCTGCACACCTTTCGCGATAAAATATTCTACCAGCGCACGTACCCGCTCCGGGCTAATTTCTCCTTGGTCATCATAGCAGGCGTAAAAAGCGGGGATGACTCCTTCATATTTTTTTAAATCTGACATTTTTTCTCCTTTTGTCACTAATAAATTCATTTTATTCTTGGTACTGGGCAAAAATCTTTTCCATTAATCCAACTTGTGCAAAAACCAAGCTTGAAAAGCCGAACAAGAAAAAGATCATGAGTCCCAATAGGAAAGCTAAAACCGAGCTTGCAAGAGCCATACATAGAAGTAAGAGAGCACTTCCCATGACGAAGAACCAAGGAAAATGTAAGCCTGTCACAATCATGGCTTTTTGCAAACACTCTTTCCAATCCAATTGGTAGCGGGCCGCAATAGGATAAGCAGCCAATAAGATCAACACAAGAAAGAGAAAGAGGCCTAAACAAATGGTTTTCAAAGCTTGGAAAGCTAGGGAAGTTTGCCCCCAAAATAAGAATAAATCAAAGAGACAAATACCTGCAACAATCAGTTCTAAACTTCCTAGTTGCAAGCCTATTTTCCAATTGTCCCGAAAAGCCTTCGCATAACTACGAATCACCGGAACACGACGCTGGTGCTTAATGGCAAATAAGGTCTGATACAAACTAATTTTCGCAATTCCAATCGTGAGAACTGGTAAACAACTTAGCACAAATAAAAGATTAACAGTTACCAAGTCGAGGACCTTCTCACTAATACGCATCACTACATTGTCCGTGTTAAAAACGGTTTTGATCAATCCTGCCCCCTTAGATGACATAGGCACTCCTTTCTAACGTGATCAATCGATCGCAATTTTAAATAGATATTTTTTCACGATATCTTCTTGCCCTGCATAGCCATTGGGTTGGTGAGGCTCCCCTGGAAAGAAAATCGCAAAATTATGATAGCCTAGATGAAGCGGATAAGACTCCTGGCAATGGACAAAACCGATGTCCGATGCTTCATCAAATGCGATAGCCTCACCTGTCACACGAGATCCATAACTCGAAAACTCATGCCCTTCTACTAATAGATGCAAATCGGCATATCTTTTGTGGTGTTCAAAGCGATCATTTTCTGCTTTGTTGAGGGTATTTTCTTGAACGACGAGAAAGACCTTATCCCCATCAATATCGTATCTCCCCAATTCAAAAGAATCCTTCCGATGCTCATATAGAAAGTCAATGGCCTGATCCAGATTGGGGTGGATCCCTTTGTAAAAGGTGATGTTTTTTAAATCATCAAATATCATATTCTCATCCTTTCGATACTTCTCAGCCTAGAAAACCGATCTGTACACAACTATCGTTTGTCCAAGCAGACGACTTATCCTTTGACCGCTCCCATGGTAATCCCTTGTGTAAAGGATTTTTGGAACACGAGGAAGACCGTAACGATTGGCACTGCAGCTAGGGCTGCCCCAGCCATGATCAAGCCATAGTTGGTGGCCATTTCAGCCTGCATGGTTGCTACCCCTAAGGAAATGGTCAAGTTTTGCCGAGAGGTCAACATTACCAATTGCATAAAGTAGTCGTTCCAGGTGTTGATAAAGGTAAAGATGGCAAGGGCTGCAAATCCCGGCTTGACAATTGGGAAGGCAACGCTCCAGAAAGTCCGTAACTCTCCACAACCATCGATCTTAGCAGATTCTAAGAGTTCTGTTGGGATGTTTTCACTAAATTGCTTCATCAAGAAGACCCCGAATGGCCATCCGACCAATGGTAGAATAACCGCTGCAAGGGTATCATGGATCCCCATAAAGTTAATAATCCGTACCAATGGAACTAAGACAACTTGTTTCGGAAGGGCCATAGCTGCAATGAAGATGGCAAAGAGAATTCGTTGCCCATAGAAGCGTTTCTTAGCCAAGACATAACCTGCCAAGGAAGAGGTCATACACACCAAAAGCATGGTTGCAAGGGAGATGAAGACACTATTCCACAACCATTGTAGGGCTGGGTTTTGTACCATCAACTGTTGGAAGTTTTCCATGGTTGGTGTCTTTGGCCACCATTGAGGTGGGATCATAATGGTATCTGGTTGAGACTTAAAGGCCCCTGTCAAAATCCAATAAAATGGGAAAATGAACAAGACTGTCAAAAGGAGCAAAATGATCGTTGAAATCACTGTAAAGGCAGTGATGGGTTTCTTTTGTGTTGGTTTCATCTGAGGCTCCTTTCTTTAGTATTCTACGTCGTTTCCGAGGATCTTGAATTGCGCAAAACTGATAATGGCAATCATCACCGCAAGGAATACACCCATGGTGTTGGCATAACCGTATTCAGAGAGTTTAAAGGCTTTTTCATAGAGGTAGTACATAAGGGTACTCGTTGAGTAGTTAGGACCACCGGATGTCAACAATTGGATCAAGGCGAAACATTGGAAAGAGTTAATGGTCGTAATGATGGCAATGTACAAGGTTGTTGGCAACAAGCTTGGCCATTTGATCTTCCAGAAAACTTGAAATTCTGTCGCACCGTCGACACGCGCTGCTTCTACGAGAGAATTATCAATATTTCCCATAGCTGCGATGTAGAGGATGATCGGTTGACCAACAGAGGTGGTCAACAAGATGATAATGATGGCCATCAAAGCCCAGTGCTTGTCCCCCAACCAAGAAATGTTTTGGTTGATGACATGTCCAGATTTCAATACAAAGTTCAAAATCCCTGATAGCGGATCATAGATCCATTTCCATACAACCGTTACCGCTACACTCCCTGTAACAACTGGAAGGAAGAAGACGAAACGATAGAAGGAACGCGCAATGGCATTTTGATGGTAGGTCTGAGAAGCCACAAACAAGGAGAACAATACGACGATCGGAACCGAGCCGATAACGATGATGACAGTATTGATCAAGGACTTCACAAAGACCTTATCCGCAAACATGCGGGAATAATTTTCTAAACCGACAAACTTGAAGGATGTCATAGAATAGTTGAAGAAACTTGTCACAAAGCCCATGATCATGGGGGCTAGGACAAAGACCGTAAAGAAGATTAAAATGGGTGCTAGGAATGCGTAGGAAACGAGTGTCTCCCTCATTCGGATTTTGTTTACCTTCACAGTAAGGCACCTCCTAGTGTTCTTTTTCTATTTTCTTTTCTAAATATATCTTACGAAGTAAGAAAAGAAGATCCAGCAAGAATGAAGACCCCTTCGTTCCATTCCAAGTAGAGAGATACGGATTCGAAGGGGCCTGCATATTCTCGTTTCTATGAAAGACTTAGGTCCGCTTCATAGACTGATTATTTTTTCGTAATGGTTTCGTTTGCTTTTTCAGTAAAGGTCTTCAAAGCTGGTTCTGCTTTTTCATCCCCGTTTGAAACAGATTGCAACATTGGGAACCATAGGGTCCGCATTTCTGCAAAACCGTTGATTGTGTTGTAGTATGGTGAGTAGTATTTTGTCCAAGTGCTGATGGTTTCCATCCGTTTGTCATCGTACAACTTACCAAATGAACTACGAACTGGGAAGGCTCCTGTACGCACAACATCTTTTGGACCCCATACTTTGTCGTCTGCGATGAACTGTACAAATTTCTTAGCAGCAGCAATTTTCTTTTCATCTTTATTATTGAAGACCGCAAATCCATTGATAAGGTATTCCAATTTTGGTTTGCCACTATCAGATGGGAATGGCACTTCTACTACTTCGACTTTATTTGCATCCAACAATTTAGCTTGGATACCGTTTTGTGAAGGTGCCCACAAGATGGTGTAAGAAGTTTGACCGTTAGCAAAGTTTTGGATGTCTGCTCCACCATCAAATTGAGAACCGTTCATAAGCAAGCCGTCTTCAATCCATTTAGAAGCTTTTTCTAAACCTTTGACAAATTTTGGATCATCTGTTGTATACTTGGTTACTTTTTCATCTGTTACAGAACCACCGTAAAGGTTGGCGATAAAGGCACGAGTCCCTTGGTCTCCACCTTGACCGTTACTGAAGAGTGATCCTGGTGTGTAACCTTTGTCTTTCAAAGCTTTCAAGACTTTTTCAAAGTCGTCTGTTGTCCAGCCTTCTTTGACAAGGTCTAGCACTCCTGCATCTTTGAGCATCTTTTTGTTCATCGCCATGTAGAATGGTGCTGAACTGATTGGGTACATGTAGGCAGTGTCACCAGCTTTACTAGCTTGGATGATATTGTCGTTGTTGACATCTTTTACAAAATCTTCTGTAAAGAGGTCGTTCAAGTCAGCCAATTTACCATTTTTACCATACTGAATGATCCGTCCAGGTGCATCAAAGAGCACATCTGGAGCAGTTCCTGCTTCAATAGCCGTTGTGATCTTTTCAGGACCTGACTTGAAGTCAATCGTTTCCAAATTCACGTGGATATCTGGATTTGCTTTTTCAAAAGCTGCAATAATTGATTTTTCGTAGGTTCCGACACCATCTTCTGCTTTTTCTTGAGTAAAGACTGGGAATGCCCACCAGGTAATTTCTGTTTTACCAGAATTTCCACCAGAAGATTCTGATTTTGATCCTCCGCCAGAGCCACAAGCTGCGAGTGCTAGAAGAGCTGCACCAGCTACCAACGAGCACAATACTTTTTTCATTTTCATGTGATTTCTCCTCACGATTGCGGTAAGATTACTCTTACAGGGGGTTATCCTCAATGAGGACGCCTATTCTTGTTCATGTTTCAGATTCGACTACTCTCTATTCGGTCTCCTCCTCCTTCAATCTACTGTTTTGTTTTCTCATTTTAAGGCTGCGACGAAGCGCTCTGTAATCTCTTTTGGTCGGGTAATGGCACCACCTACAACGATACCGCGAACCCCGAGATCATGGATTTTCTTGGCCTGATCCGGATAGTGGATCTTGCCTTCTGCGATGACATCTACTCCTGCTTGGCAGAGACTATGGATCAGTTCAAAATCTGGACCATCAACCTTTGGACTGTAGTCTGTATAGCCCGAAAGGGTTGTTCCGACAAAGTCCACTCCCGCTTCGACAGCTGTCAATCCTTCTTCCAGAGTCGAAATATCAGCCATCAAGAGTTGGTCTGGATATTTCTCTTTGACTTGATGGATAAAGTCACTCATCGAAAGCCCATCATGACGCGGACGTTTGGTACAATCAAGCGCAATGACCGCGATATCCAAAGCTGCCAACTCATCGACTTCTTTCATGGTAGCCGTGATAAAGGGTTCTTCAGGTGGGTAATCGCGTTTGATAATCCCAATGATCGGTAACTTGGTCACTTCCTTGATTTCCTTGATATCCCGGACACTATTGGCTCGGATCCCGACAGCTCCACCCTGCTCAGCCGCTTTGACCAAGAGAGGAATGACTCCTCCTGCTTCTGTATAGAGCGGTTCATGAGGGAGGGCTTGACAAGAAACAATGATGCCGTCTTTGATTTGTTCAATCAGTTCATCTTTTGTAATCTTTGACATAACTCCTTCTCCTTTGATAATAAGGCAACTCGAGTACTTGTAAATTGATTATAATCTATTTTTAAAGCGCTTACAATATTAATCGTGCAATTGGATTATAGTTTCACATTTTAGGGGAAAATAAAAAGATCTCTGAAACTAGTTTCAGAGATCTAGGACATGGTGATTCCTTAGGCCATCTTTTGAGTCGCTTTTTCCTTTACGACAAATACAAATCCGATAGAGCCGACAACGGCTCCAAGCAAGATCCAATAGACCATATCCGATGAAGCCATTGGGCCTGCCAAGAGACCTGCTAATAAAAAGAGATCGATATACAGTCGGGTATCCCGATAAAAGGTCCAATTGAAATGGTAGCTACCTTCTGGATACTGACGCGTCGATACAGGCGGTTGAAAGACCTGCAGCAAGATCAAAATCCCAACAAAAGCAAGATAAGCTAGGCTAACTACCGAAAGCGGAGCCCGCATCGTCAACGCCACAGCCGCTAAAAGCAAGACCAAGATCCAGAAATGGAAGTCCATCCAGAATTCACGATGATAACAAAACCGTTTCATAAGATCACACCTTTCTCTTTATGTAATCGTTTTCTGTACTTCTATTATAAGACAACAAATTTATTTTGCAAGGAATCATTGGCTTTTGGGGGTTGAAAATAGGACCAGAATATCTCTGGTCCGTCTAAAAAAACTATGAACAAATATTAGTTGCCACTTCATTCACTGATATCATTTTCGATAATCACCTTGAGAGCATGGTTTTCACCCGCATGTTTAAAGACATCATAGGCTTTTTCAACTTCTGAGAGTTTGAAGTGGTGGGTGATGAGCTTAGTCGCATCGATCTTGCCTGATTTCAAGACATTGAGTAACATTTCAGTAGTATTGGCATTGACAAGACCGGTGTTGAGGGTAATGTTCTTGATCCACAAATCATCCAAATTGAAGCTAACCGGTTTTCCGTGGACACCGACATTAGCGATGTGTCCACCGACAGAGATGACGTTTTGGCAGACATCAAAGGTAGCAGGATAGCCCACACATTCCATGGAGATATCGACACCACGACCTTCGGTCACTTCATTGATAAAGGCCTTGATTTCAGCGATATCGCTGGAGCAGATGGTGTGAGTTGCCCCAAATTTCTTAGCTGCTTCAAGACGAGATTCAGACAAGTCCACCATGATAATCGTAGCTGGTGAGAAGAATTGAACGGTCAAAAGTGCTGCAAGACCGATCGGACCAGCTCCAACGATACAGACATTATCACCTGGTTTTACATGAGATGGGAGGACCCCAATTTCATAAGAGGTTGGGAGAATATCTGAGAGCATGACCAAGGCTTCGTCATCCACAGTTTCAGGCGCATGATAAAGACTTCCATCCGCATGTGGAATGTGGACATACTCTGCTTGGGTTCCGTTGATCAAGTGACCTAAAATCCAACCACCATCTTCACAGTGAGAAGGCAAACTACGTTTACAGTAGTAGCAGGTATTACAAGCTGTGACACAAGAGATGATAACCTTGTCGCCCACCTTGAAGTTATTCACTGCATCGCCGACTTCTTCGACGATCCCGATTCCTTCGTGGCCTAAAATTGTGCCTTCCTTACAAGCTGGCACATCTCCTCCTAGGATGTGAAGGTCTGTCCCACAGATGGTTGTCTTCAAGACTCGCACAATGGCATCCGTTGGATTTTTGATCACTGGCTTTGGTTGATCCAGCAGTTGCAGATTGCCTGCAGATACATAAGTTGCAGCTTTCATAAGCGACTCCTCTTTTGTTGGTTTGATAAAACCATTTTATTTTCGTTTCTTTGTGAATATTATAACATACTAAGTAAGCGCTTGCAAGAATTTATGAGCACATTTTTAAAAGTTTTTTGAGCAAACAAAAACATTCCTCTTATCTCTACCAGAGGAATGTTTCAATCACCTTGTTCTAATTGTTGACGCTGCTTATAGTACTCTTGCTGCTCGCGCTCGCGCTCTTCTTCTAAACGCTCTTCATAGCGCTTGAGTTCTGCCTCAAACTCTTCTTGCAAGGCAAATAAACGCTCCAAGCCACTTTGGGCCTCCGCACTTGGCGCTTGAAAATGAAGGGCACTCAGCCAGTCCACTAAATTTTCTGTATGTTGACGGACATCCATACGCATATCCGCATAATCCCACTCCAACTCGCTAAGCTTTTGATTGAAGCGGTAATGTCGATCTTCTAGTTGTTCTAATTCACTATTTCCTGAATGGTACATCACATACCTCCTTTAATCGGACTCAATAAAATCGGCTTCTTCACTGCTTTCAGTGCTGTCTCTACCGCGTCCGCTGCTCCTCCTGTAAATCCATCTTTCAAATCACTAACCAGAGTCGTTGTAGCAAAAGAGCGCATCTTTTCGGATTGACCGCCCAAGGTTACCTGCAAACTCATCCCTTCCAACATCATCAAGGCTTTTTGCGTTGCAATCAAACTTCTGATCGCAATCCGCTCTTGCTCCTTTTTAATCTCTCGATGGAGCTCCTCAATTCGTTCTCTGTCCTCTCCCAGGATCTCTAACATCTTTTTCTCCTACTTATGAAAAATCAAAGGCCGTCGCTTGTCCCTTGTCCAAGTCCACCAATTGAGCTGATGCTGCCTCCAACTGACCTGCCAAATCTGACAAGCGAGTGGAATAGGCCTTTGCTTGGGCGAGGTTTTCCGCCTCTACCGCTTGGTCCCAACAAGCATCCATGGAGAACTCTCCTAATAGTTGCTCCACTTCTGCATCTGTTAAAAATTGGGCCATGCTGTGGGCCATTTGAGACACCTCAGCGACCTTATGGGAAACCGTCTCCTTAGCCTCTTCCAGTTTATCCTTGACTTCTGCCTCAAAGGCAGTTGCTTTCGCTGAAGCATTCTGCGCTACCGCCAGCACCAATTCCTCCCGCAATTGAATGGTCTGAGTCCCAGACGCGCCTGCCAGTTGCTGATGGAGGCTAGAAATACTTGGCCTTTCCTGCCCATACATGGAGACCACCGAAGCAGATGATGGCTGATTTTCTGAAGTGGAAGTTTCCCGATCTCGTTGGGGCATTTCAATAATTTTCTGTGCCTGATCTTGTCTTCCTTGCACGTCACCTTCTAACTCCATTTGAGATGGCCTCCTTTCTTGGATTTGTTTTTTCATTTCCTATAACTGAAAAAGGATCATAACCCTTCAGCTACAGGCAGATTCATACACTATAGGGTAACATAAAATAGCTCGGAATGCTATAAAAATAACACAATTTTTGAAAAAAAGTCTAATTTTTTATGAAAAAACGAGTTTTGGACCCAAATAGCAAAAATCCCCCACTCTTTCGAGCGAGGGATAGCTGATAAACATCAGTTGTTCGTTGGCGTCTTATTTACGACGTCCTGGACGTTCCTTGTAACCATAGTAAGCATCTTCGATGATTTCTTGCATATGGTCTACCATTGGGAGACGTGGGTTGGCTGGTGAACATTGATCTTCGTAAGCAAGGAAGGCCAATTCACGAGAATGTTTCTTCCATTCTTTTTCATCGATGCCTTGTGCTTTGAAGTTCATTTCGATACCACAGCGTTCACCGAGTTCGTATACAGCTTTTGCGTAAGCTTCAACAGCTTCTTCTGGAGTAGAGCATGGAAGTCCTAGCATACGAGCGATATCTTGGTATTTTTCATCTGCACGGTAGTAGTTGTACTTAGGCCATGTAGCTGTCTTGGCTGGGCGTGTACCGTTGTAGCGGATAACGTATGGAAGCAAGATGGCATTGGTCCGTCCGTGGATGGTGTGGAATTGCGCACCGATCTTGTGGGCCATTGAGTGAGAAATACCGAGGAAGGCATTGGCGAAGGCCATACCTGCGATGGTTGACGCATTGTGCATCTTTTCGCGTGAATGGAAGTCCGCATTCTTGACTGAGCTTTCCAAGTTTTCAAAGACAAGTTTAATAGCTTGAAGAGCAAGACCATCTGTGAAGTCGCTAGCCATTTGTGATACATAAGCTTCTGTCGCGTGCGTCAAGACGTCCATACCAGTGTCTGCTGCAACAGATCCAGGAACTGTCAATACCAAGGCAGGGTCTACGATGGCAACTGTTGGAGTCAATGAGTAGTCTGCGATTGGGTATTTACGGTTGTTTGCTTTATCAGAGATAACGGCAAATGGAGTTACTTCAGATCCTGTACCAGATGTTGTTGGGATCGCAATAAATTTGGTCTTCTTACCAAGCAATGGGAACTTGAAGGCACGTTTACGGATATCCATGAATTTTTGAACCAAGTCACGGAAGTCCACTTCTGGTTGTTCATAGAAGAGCCACATTACTTTAGCCGCATCCATTGGAGATCCACCGCCGAGAGCGACGATAGTATCTGGTTTGAAGGCACGCATGATCTCTGTACCACGTTCAACAGTTGTGATATCTGGATCTGGTTCAACGTCTGCAAAGATTTGGTAAACTACCTTGTTGCGACGAAGGTCAAGCTGTTCGATGATACGATCAAGGAAACCAAGCTCTACCATAGCGTGGTCTGTAACGATCATGACACGTTCAACGTCACGACATTTTTGTAGGTATTCAATTGAATCACGTTCAAAGTATGTTTTTGAAGGAAGTTTCATCCATTGCATGTTATTTCTCCGGCGTCCGACTTTTTTGATATTCAAGAGGTTGATGGCACTAACGTTGTCCCCAACAGAGTTGCGTCCGTAAGAACCACATCCAAGTGTCAATGATGGCAAGAAGGCATTGTAAACATCCCCGATACCACCGAAAGTCGAAGGAGAGTTGCAGATCACACGAATGGCTTTAACTGCTTTACCAAATTCTTTGGTCAATTCTTCGTCTGCTGTATGGATGGCAGCTGAGTGACCAAGACCGTTGAATTCAACCATTTGGCGTGCTTTGTTAATTCCGTCTTCACGGCTTTCAGATTTCAAGACAGCGATGACTGGTGACAATTTTTCACGAGTCAACGGTTCTTTTTCGCCAACTTCTTTACATTCTGCCGCAAGGATATTGGTTCCTTCTGGTACAGAGAAGCCAGCTTGTTCAGCGATCCATGCTGCTGGTTTCCCAACGATGTCCGCATTCAATTTCGCACCTGCACAGTTCTTGCTATTGGCTTTTACGCCGAAGCAGAACTCTTCAAGAAGGGCTTTTTCTTTTTTGTTGACAAAGTAAGTGTGGTAAGATTTGAATTCTTCAACAAACTCATCGTAGATTTCTTTATCGATGATAACCGCTTGTTCAGACGCACAGACCATACCGTTGTCAAATGATTTAGACATGACGATATCGTGTGCTGCTTGGCGGATATTGGCTGATTTTTCAACATAAGCAGGTACGTTTCCGGCACCTACCCCAAGAGCTGGTTTTCCACAAGAATAAGCGGCTTTTACCATGGCGTTACCACCGGTCGCAAGGATGGTCGCAACTCCTTCATGGTTCATAAGGGCACTGGTTGCTTCCATAGAAGGTTGGGTAATCCATTGCACACAGTTCTCAGGTGCTCCAGCTGCAATTGCTGCATCGCGGACGATTTGTGCCGCATGAGCTGATGATTCTTGAGCAGATGGGTGGAAGGCAAAGACGATAGGGTTCCGTGTCTTCAAGGAAATCAATGCTTTAAAGATTGCTGTTGAAGTAGGGTTGGTTGTAGGAGTGATCCCGCAGACAACACCAACTGGCTCAGCAATAAGGGTCAAACCAGTGACGTCATCTTCTGAAATGACACCAACTGTCTTGGTGTGACGCATGTTGTTCACAACGTGTTCACAAGCGAACAAGTTCTTCGTCGCCTTGTCTTCAAAGACTCCACGACCAGTTTCTTCATAGGCATGAAGAGCGAGCTCACCGTGTGCGTCAAGAGCGGCTACAGATGCTTTCGCCACAATGTAGTCGACTTGCTCCTGGTTCAATTTGCGCATTTCTTCAAGCGCTACAAGCGCTTTTTGCACCAACTCGTCTACGTGTTTTTCAGCAGCGAGTTTCTTTTCTTCAGGTGAGAGAGTTTTTTTATCAGCCATTTGATGCTTTCCTCCAATGTTTGAAACCCTTATCCTTTTCTAGAACTTTTTCATGTTTTCGGAAATTTTCAAGAATAGTGTAAGAAATTTCGATTTGTTAATTATTTCACAATATAATTGTACTCTATTTTGAGATTTTTGTAAACACTTCCAAGCAACTTTCACAAAGATTTTTTTGAAGTTTGTGAAAGTTTTATCAATTCTATTGCTGTGAAAGCAATTCTTTAGCAAAATTGTGAAAAAATAATTAAAAAAATTATTTCTTCACAAAGTGATATTTTCAATCGATTTTTGTAAGCGTTTTCTTAATCTTACTAAAAAAAGCAGCTTTTTACAAGTAAAAAGTTGCTTTTTGTTTTATTTTGTTAGGATTTGTTTTGTTTCAGTTTCAGAGAAGCAGTTTTACTTCTTGACCGGACCCTTTTCGGCCTTATCAAGGGCTTCTTTTACTGTTTGAGCATAGAGTTCCCCACCATTGGTTTCCATATTGAAGTGAACAGAGTCTGTTCCCACCCAAATGTTTGGATTTTCAATTGCTACTTGGTACCAGTCCGCAATGGTGATAAAGTCGTATTTCTTAGCTAGTTCCAATTCATAAAGACGCGTTTGAACCGATTCACTGGACTGATCGTTGGCATAGCGCCCATCATATGGTGTCACAAGGATCAAGCGACGGCCTTTTGGAAGTTTCTCAACATACTGATCCAGCAATTCTTTATAGTTGCTTACAGTATTGGTTCCTAGGGCAATGACCACATTTTTTAGGAGAACTTTATTGGAGATATCGGTCTCAAAGACCTTCATTCCATTTTCCAACTGACGGCTCACCACTGCATCGATCTGGATGCCCGGGATCGCTTTAGTTAGGTAGTCCTGCGCTCGCAAGTTAACCGAATCACCGATCATGGTCACACCATTTGAGACGTTATAGTCTGTTGCAGTCGCATTATCCACTTGCGTCCGTGTGACCTGCATTTTGCTGTCTGCTTGATTGAGCCCACTCACTACCAAACTCTCATCAAAAGCTCCGACGGTTGGTGCAAAGGCGGAGATTCCAATCATCAAGAGAGCCAGAGGAATCATGAGGTAAAAGATCGGCTTGGTCAAAAAACTGAGATCCATCTTCATGCCGAAGACACGAGGTTCCTTGCCTGCAATAGTTGGCTCCAAAATATAGAAGGACAGAGCCGTTAGAATCAAGGAAACGATCGTCGTCACAAGGGCTGCCATCATATTTCCCAAATGTTGAGAGAAGATGATAAAGAAAGGCCAGTGGAAAAGGTAAACGCCATAACTGGTATCTGCCAAGAAATTGAGGATGGCTGGTTCTTTTTTATCTGGCGTCTTTTCATGGAGAATGCGGGCCGACAGAATCATGGCACAAGCTGCGATTGTCGCTGCTAAAAAGCCAAACAGATAGGTCCACAAGCTATCAAATGGCAAGAAAAGACTGAGCACAAACAAGAAGGCAAAGCTTCCACCCAAGACCGATAAGGTCTTTTTCATGCTCCAAGACTGCACCAGCTTTGTAAAGTTCGGGCTGACATTGGCAATCCCTGTCACCGTTGCTAGACACGATCCCGCAAAGAAGGGGAAGATGTGAGTGAAGCTAGAAAAATAGATGGTGGAGAAATTAGCTGTCAGAAAGGCGCGGATGAACATGGACAAGAAGGTGAAGAGAAAGAGCCCGCTGGATGCCAGGAAGAGCATGCCTCGGTACTTTCCAACCGTCTTAGCCCGTTTAGCCAAGAACCATGCCAAAAGTGCCCATAGCACATAGTAATGCACTTCTAGGGCCAAACTCCAGGTATGAAGGAAGAGATGCGGAATGAAGTTACTTTCGTAACTACCACCCGTTGCCATCTCAAAGAAATTGGTCACAAAACCGAAGACCGCCGCAATCTGAGTCCCAATACCAGCCACGTAGTCCCGTTGGACCATAAAGGTAAAGGGCATCACGACCAAGACCATAAAGACAAGGGGTGGTACGATCCGGTAAAAGCGCCGTTTCAAGAATGCCAAGTAGTCGATTCCTTGCTTGCGCGCAAATTCATCGATCAAGAGCGCTGTAATCAAAAATCCTGAGAAGGTGAAGAAAATATCTACCCCAATGAAGCCTCCAGGAAAGGCTTTTTGGAAGAAATGGTAAAGCAATACCAATAAGAGTCCTGTAACACGGACTAGTGAAAACCATTTAATGCGCATTTTGATAAATCCCCTGCTTGAATGTTCCTTTGTATACGACGTTGGCTTCTGTGGTTAAGGTGCCTTTGCCCTCCGGCTGGCCATTCACAAACTGCCCTTCATAGGTCCAACCAGCCTTGGACTTAAACTTACCATAGCCACTAAAAGAGCCGTTGACGAGGTTACCTGTATAGGTATCCCCATTTTTAAAGGTGACGGTTCCCTTGCCATTCATCTTGCCACGGACCAAACTTCCGTCGTAACGGATCGCCCCCTTATCCAAGGTCAAGACGCCCTGACCTGGAATGGCTGAAAGGAAAACCAGCAAAGCAGATAGAATAATCAGGACTAATGCTGCTATTTCTAAATTTTTTCGCGTCAGATAGACCTTATAGGTCTCATAAAATTCTTTCATATTCTGTATTCTCTCACATATCAAACTCTTAAGAAGTTGCTAACTGATCTAACCAGGCCTTACAGCCAGTCAGGACTCTGGAATAGGTCTCCTCAAAATCACCGGTATACCACGGATCTGGCACACTTTCAGCAGCAAAAAGATGAATCTTGTGCTCTGTCCCTGCAGGAGCCATTCGCTTCAGATCCACTACATTGTTTTCGTCCATCCCTAGGATCAAATCAAAGTTGTAAAAATCCTCTTCCTTGATCTGTAAGGACGTCTTAGCTGGATCATACGGGACCTGGTGTTGTTGAAAGATTTTCTGGGTTCCCCGATGGATAGGATTTCCATGTTCCCAGCTAGAAGTAGCCCGACTTTCAATCTCATACTGATCGGTCAAATCCTTCATGACAAACTCCGCCATGGGGCTCCGACAAATATTTCCTAAGCAGACAAAGACAATTTTTTTCATGATTCCACCTAACTCCTTGTTCGGACTGCCCAACCTAGCTGAGCTCTTGGCTTTCCACTATGGAAAACCAGCATACTATTACTATTATAACAAAAATGTGACAGAAAGATGACAAAGGGGCTCCATCATTTTAAAGAAAAATCAGATTCCTTATTCAAATCTGATCTGTTTCTCTATTTTGGAAAACGAACCTCTAATAGAGGCCATTTACTCTGCCAATTTTTCTTTTTCATCCGCTCTGTATAAACCGCTAAACGCTCGGGCCTGGCTAAAAAATGCGGAGTCGGCTGAACGATGAAGTCTTCGATATCCCTTGTCCCATAAGGGAGAAAGAGCTCTAGCTGACCATCTTTTCTTAAGCGAACTGCAAGTGCCGTACACTGCTCGGGGTATTTGGAAACCGCGTCACAAGCACTGCGATAAGGAGCCGTCCCTGGACTATGCTGGTGCATATAGACTTGATTTTTCACTTCCCAAGCGTACTGGGGATAGGTCTTCTTTAACTCCTGCTCGATCTGCTGAGTCCCCTCATAGCTAATCGTAGGATCATAAAAGACCAGATCCATATCGGTTGTCGCATCAAACCCTGGTTTTCCAGAAAGCTGGTTCCAGATGAAATTGCGCACCGCACCCGCCGCTAACCAAGAATCTACCAAATCTAGATCTCGAATGATAGCCAAGACAGTCATCATCTCCGGATCCGCTTGGATTTGTTCTACTATTGCTTCTTCCGTCAGCATCTTCTTCTAGTCTCCATTGTAGGGATAACCCAGGTGTTCGTAAGCCTTGCGAGTCGCCACGCGCCCTGTCCGGGTCCGCATGATAAAGCCTTTTTGAATCAAGTAAGGCTCATACATATCTTCTACGGTCTCGCGCTCTTCAGCAATATTGACCGATAGAGTCCCAAGCCCGACCGGGCCACCGCCGTACATCTCAATCATGGTGCGCAGGATCTTTTGATCAACATAGTCCAGACCTTCATGGTCCACATCCAGCATAGAGAGAGCCTTGTCGGTAATGGTATCGTCAATCAAGCCATCGCCCATGATCTGAGCAAAATCGCGCACCCGTTTGAGCAAACGGTTGGCAATCCGAGGGGTCCCACGACTACGAAGAGAAAGCTCTTCGGCAGCTTCGTGGGTGATCTCCATCTCAAAGATTTCGGCGGTCCGCTCGACAATCTCAGTCAAATCATCTTGCTCATAGTATTCCATGTGCCCCGTAATCCCAAAGCGAGCGCGCAAGGGATTGGACAGCATACCAGCTCGCGTTGTCGCCCCAATCAGAGTGAAAGGAGGAAGGTCCAGATGGACACTCCGGCTGCTCTCCCCAGCGCCAATCATGATATCGATGTAAAAATCTTCCATGGCGCTGTAGAGCACTTCTTCGACTGACATAGGCAGACGGTGGATCTCATCGATAAAGAGAACATCCCCCGGCTCTAGATCATTGAGGATAGCTACCAAGTCACCGGCCTTTTCAATGACAGGACCAGAAGTCTGCTTGAGATTGACGCCCAGTTCATTGGCAATGACAAAGGCCATGGTGGTTTTCCCAAGCCCCGGAGGGCCAAAAAGAAGGACATGATCCAGCGCCTCATCCCGAAGCTTAGCTGCCTCAATAAAGATTTTCAGCTGGTCCTTGACCTTATCTTGACCAATATATTCATGTAAATATTGCGGGCGCAACGTCCGTTCAACGGCCTCTTCATCGCCCATGATTTCATTGTCTAAAATTCTACTCATACAGTCTATTATAGCAAAAAATGATACCTTCGGTACCATAAATAGAATGTGTTTTTTAAAGATCCTGGTTCTCACCGTCGTTCGTTAGAAAAAGTTGAACAGTTGCCCTCATCGTCAACCTTTCTTTTTATTATACGGTCCCTTCTTCTTCATCTATCGCTCACCATTTCACTTTATAATTATTTCCTTTAATGATAAAATTAAAGCAACAACGTTTAGGAGGTAAATTTATGTTTACTAAAACAAAGAAGATCCTTCTCGGTTTCTTAGCATTCTTTGCAGTACTCCTTATTGCGGGATGTCAGTCTTCTCCATCGCAGTCTTCTAAAACAAATAAGTCTTCTCAAACAGATAAATCTCCTCAAACAACAAAAGCACCACAAGATCTTACAAAGGATCAACAAGGAACTTGGAAATGGACTGACCAACAAATGACCATTCAGAAAGTATTCCTAGCTTCTAATATCAAAAAACTAGCCGCTGTACTAATGCTTGATGACTTCGATAAGGTTAAGATGACGATGACCATTAAAGACAAAACCGTTGAATTGAAGTACCATTTTGATTACAGAGAACTGTATGAGGATCAAGCATTTGCAACAGGAGAGAACAAAGCGAATTATGAATCGTATTTAAAAAATAAAACTGCTGAATTTAAGAATTATATTCCAAATTTGAAACATACAAAGATTACTCTTGACGAACCTAATTATGCCTATGATTACTCTCTAACTGGAGAAATCGATACGCAGAAACATACTATTACGTTCCCTGAAACACCTACATTTTTAAGTAGAATTGTTATGGGAACCACGTATAACTCACTTGTACCAATTACTTATACTTACACCGTTGAAGGTAACCAACTAACACTTTATGCTGAAGGTAAAGATGAACAAAGTCATTTTAGAGTAATACGTCTTCGTTTCAATTACGTAGGAGACAATCATTAGAAGGAGTGATCAATCATGAACAATATGAAAAAAAGTTCCCTATGGATGTTTTCCCTTCTTGCTCTTCTATTTGTATCAGGATGTGGGCAACAACAGAAACAACAGCAACAGAAACAACAGCAACAGAAACAACAAACAACCGCTGAGACTACAACAGTTGCAGAAACTACCACAGTAGCACCTACCCCAGTCTCACTCGAAGGAGACTGGAAAGCTGTAGATTTTAGAGATACAGTGGAACGTACTTTCTTAATTTATTATGATGATGCTAATAGTCGATTAAAGGTTACTGAAGCCTTCCAAGATATCGTTCCGACTCTAAAAATTACAGGAACAGATGTAACTTATTCTTATAGTGCCGATATGAATAAGTATATTGATTTTTATGCTGAACAGAATAAAGATAAATATCCTACAAAAGAAGAAGCTACCGCCATCCTTCTAGGCGTAAGAGAAAAGAAATTTGGAAGTTTTAAACATCAAACTGGAACGTTTGATAACAATACAAAAGTGTTAACTGCAACGTTAAATGATGGGGTTTTAAACGAGAATGCAAAAACGATCGTATTCCCTGAAGTGCCAAACATCTTTGGAGTTCTACCTCTTTATATTAATTCTACAGACGTACCAATTACTTATCACTACGAATTGAATGGTGACATCCTTACAATTTATGCTGAGAAAACGTACGATGAAACTGGTGCTCATCTTGTTTATCCAATGAAATTCAAGAAAGTTTCAGATCCTAAAACTAATTAAATAACTCACTGCTCCTTGAGAATTTCTCAAGGAGCTTTTTTGTATGCAAAAGCATTAATCCATGAGCTTTCACCCTATTAAAACACTTCGTTACCTTTGGTTCGGTTGAACTCTCTGAGTTCACCTCATTAAATTTTTAAAGATCCTGGTTCTCACTAGCGTTCGAACTGCGTCAATGTACCTAAACTCACTAACGTTTGCTAAGAAATAAGGAACGTAGTTTTCACTCCGCTCAAACTGCATCAATGTACCTAAGCTCGTCTATGTCCCTATCAGGCTTGGTTAGATGAAATAGGTTTAGCAATAATTACATAACGCAGTGGTTGATTGGTATCTTTGTTCGCTCTTATAGCTCCAAAGATTACCTAATCAACTGTGCGGGGGTGAGACAACGAACAATTTTAAAAAATTGTTCTGTCTCACTCCCGGAAAAAAGCCACCGGTTTTGGTGGCTCTTATAGGGAGATTATTATGAAAAAGTTTTAGGAGTTTTATCATTCAAAGTTAGGAGGTCTTTGATGATGGTATTAGTATACGATAGGAAGCTTAAACTTTCCTTATAGTTTTTCTAAAAAATTTTTTTCGAGAAAAAGAGGATGTCCCAAGCAAGGATTTCACATTCTTGTTTGGGTCACCCCTTTCCTCCTTATTTCTTAGCGATGGCATGGTAGCTAGTCTTGCTGGTGAAGACTTGACCTGCTCTCAAGATGACCTTTTCAGCCTGATCACTGTGAATGGCATCTGGCACTGTTTGGAATTCTAGAGCCAAGCCATTGTGCTGCACCATTGGTTGGCCTTGCAGATGAACCGTTTCGTCTACGAAATTGGCTGAATATACCACCAAGGCTGGGGCTTCTGACTTGAAGGTCAAGAAACGTCCAGATGGCTGATGGTAAAGAAAGCCAGCATTTTCATGCCCTTCTGGAAGAGCAAATGGATGGTCTAATCCTTCTACCAGGCGGATTTGCGGATCAGAGTCCTTAAAAAGATCCTCCAAGAGCATGGCTTGGTAGAGATGCTGGACAACCGGACTTTCTCTATCCACGGTCTGAAGAGGAACACCGTCTGGATGGATAGGGTAAAGCCCTTGATGGTTGATCTGAAAGACATGGTCATTGATCGGCTGGGTGAAGTTCCCAGATAGGTTGAAATAGCTGTGGTTGGTCGGGTTGACCAAGGTATCTTGATCCGTTTCTACCCGATAGGCAATCTCAAGTTCACCATCTTCCGTCAAACCATAGGTTACCCAGATCTTGAGATTTCCAGGGAAACCGCCGGTACCATCTGCACGCTCTGTATACAGAGTGATTTCCTGATCCGTTAACGACTCAACGCTAAACAAGGCACTGTCCCATCCCGTCGGTCCACTGTGGTTGCAGTTAGCACCGTTATTAGCTTCCAAATGATAGGTCTCTCCATTAAGTTCAAAACTTGCCCCTGCAATCCGGCCTGCTACCGGGCCAATACTAGCCCCATATTTAGGGCTATTGCCCACATAGTCCTCAAAGCGATCAAAGCCTAGAATAATATTCGTAAACTGGTCTTCTTTATCCGGTGTCACATATTCTAAGATCGTCGCCCCATAGGTCATGACAGATAATTGGTAGCCCTTATCATTTTCGAGGCGATAAGCCCGAACCTCTTGATTCTGCCATTCCCCAAACACGCTTTCTTGATACTGTTTCACTAACCTTCTCCTCTCACTGTTTTTTTCCATTGTATCAGTTCCACAAGAAGAAACACTCCACTTTTTATAGAAAATTAGTGGCTATTCTTTATGAAATGGATGAATGATCACCCCTTGAACAACCCGATTGACAGTACCAGTCGGTGAAGGTGTGTCTGGGCGATTTTGCACCTTGAGCGAAGTCAAAAGAGAAATCAATTGACCATAGATAATGTAAGGGAAGGCACGGTAGATATCTAATGAGTCTGCTGATGCTTCCACCAACACTTCCCGTACATGCTCGATCCCTGCAGCTTGATTGGTCAAGAGGACGACCTGACGAGCAATCTGATCTCCTGCAACTTCTCGAACCAAGTCCAGATCATACTGACGGGTATAAGGATCAATGGATCCAAAGACCAAGACGAGAGTTTGGTCATTGATGAGGGATTTCGGTCCGTGACGGAAACCGACAGGACTCTCATACATGGTTGCGATTTTGCCTGCTGTTAATTCCAAAATCTTGAGCTGGGCTTCATGGGCTAGACCAAAGAAAGGTCCTGCCCCCAGATAGATCACGCGCTCAAAGTCTAGATCAACCACTTCCTTGACCTCACGGTCCTGCTCCAAGATTTGCTCAGACAGATCAACCAGCTCTTCTACTCGTTTTTCCTTGATCTCCTCCTCGCTTGGATCAAAGACCAAGAGAGCTGTTAAAAGCATAGAGGTGAAGCTAGAGGTCATCGCAAAGCCAGCATCATTGGTTTCTTTAGGTTGAAGAAGCAAGAGATTGCGCTCATCTCCGTGGGCTTGCTGGGCCAGCTTCCCTTCTTCAGCACAGGTAATGGTGATCTGATAGAGCTCATCGACCAGATCTTGGGCCAACTGCACGGTTGCGACACTTTCTGGCGAATTACCACTCCGGGCAAAAGATACTAAAACTGTCGGAACCTCTTTTTTCAAATAGGTTTGAGGATGAGCTACGATATCCGTCGTCGCAATCGATTGGAAATTCCAGTGGCGTTCATCGTGCACTTCCTGCAAATATGGAACCAAGGTATCTCCCACATAGGCTGAGGTCCCAGCCCCTGTCAAGATGACCTTGATATAGTCATGCTCTTTCCCAATTTTTTCTAAGAAAGCTTGAATTTCTTCTTTTCTTTCTTGGTACAAGCGAGCCGTTTCTTTCCAAACCGTCGGTTGTTGGTAGATCTCACGAGTGGTGATCTCTGCTCCTAGCTCCTGCAAGTCTTCTTTTGTATAGTCTAACATAGAACCTGTTGTTCCTTTCTACAATCTAACGTTGATAAATGGGAAAGGAGCCTGAGATGATGCTCCCAGACTCCCATACCAACCTACTCATCTTCATCATCATCAAGGTTTGACAAGAGGTCATTGACCTTGACAATACTTTCTTTTGCACGTTCAGGGTAGTCCCCTTCATTACCAGTCAGGCTACTATTGATGAACTCGATGACCATCGGAAGATTCATCCCTGCGTATAAGTCAATCGCACGTCCTTCAAGGATCAAGCGGCTCACGGTGTTGCAAGGAGTTCCTCCCAAGAGATCGGCAAATACAATATAGTCTTCTAGACCTTGGACTGTTGCTTCAAATTTAGCAGTAAAGTCTTCTGGTCCTTCTTCTGGTAAGAGTGCAACCGTATGGATGGATTCTTGTGGTCCCATAATCATCTCTGTGCTAGCTTTAAGCTCTTCACAGAAGCGACCATGACTGACCAATACTAACTCTTTTGCCATACCTTACTCCATTATGCCATTCCAAAGAAGAAGTGGCCAAATGCTGAGAATGCGATTGCTGCAAGGATGATGAGCAAGATAGCTTTTGTAGAGTTCATACCCTTACGTCCAAGCAACCAGTAGATCACACCTGTGATGATAGCTGGTACCAAACGTGGGAAGATCAAATTGAGCATATCTTGAATTTCAATCGCTTTGTCCCCAATGTGTGGAGCCCAAGAAACTTCAACACCAATCATGCTAGCAATCAAGGCACCAACCATGAAGATACCAAGTACAGAAGCTGCGTCGATCAAAGCTGTCAAGGTACTTTGCATGTTGTTGATGAGGTTAACCCCTTCTTTATAGGCAAATTCCAACTGTTTCCAACGGAAAATGTCATAAGCAACTGCCACAGCGATCCACAAGAAGATACCGGCTGGGTTTCCTGCAATAGCCAAAGTTGCTGCGATTGAACCCATAATAGCTGGTACCAAAGATCCAAAGATAGAGTCCCCAAGAGGAGCGAATGGTCCCATGAGACCTGTCTTGATCCCGTTCACCGCATCTTTTGATTTGACACCATCTTTTTCTTCCAAAGCAAGGTCAAAACCAGTGATAATGGTGTGGAAGAATGGTGAAGTATTGAAGAATTGCGTATGCAATTTCATCATTTCTTTCAATTCTGGAGTGCCATCACCATACATTTTACGCAACTGAGGTAAAAGCATATAAAGGTAACCAGAAGCCTGCATCCGTTCGTAGTTCCAACCCAATTGGAAGGTGAAGAGGCTACGTTTGTTGATTTGTTTAAAATCTTCTTTTGTTAGTTTGTAATTAGAATTCGTCATCTTCAATTTCCCCGCTTTCTACATTGCTTGCTGGAGCAGCTACGACTGTACGTTGACTGTTTTTGAAGTGTTGTACTGCAAGGAAGATACCGATAATGGCAATACCAATCATAGATACACTCTTGAAGTTGTTAACAAAAGTAATAGCTTGTTCTTTTGGAAGTTTAGCGAACACTTCAGAACCAACAATGCTAGACACTGCAGCACCAAGGCTTTGAACATTGCTATAAAGCACTGTCAACATTGCTGTTAAGCCAAAGCCAAGTGCTAAGTAGTGAAGGTTACGACGAACAGGAAGGTAACGAAGCAAGATCGCAAATCCAAGACCTGGAAGCATTTGACCTGCAAGTTTCAGACCGTTTGCCAACCATTGTACATTAGCAAGACCTGTAACAACAGTTTCTACGAAAGATCCACCAAAAGCAAGAGCGAAGAAGACCGGAAGGGCACGAGAAAGAGCCCAAGGAATCGCTCCAAGAAGGTAGTTGCGTTCGATACCTTTGTAGTCAAAGCGGTCGATTGCAGCATCTACACGGTGAGCGAAGTAAGTTGTAGTCATACGACCAAGAATATCAAAGTAGGTCAACAAAGTTGCTACCGGCACAGCGATTGTAGCAATAGCAAGCTCTGGATCAATCCCTTTCGCTACTGAGAAGGCAGTCGCAAGAACGGCACCAGAAGTGGCGTCAATACGAGAAGCACCACCGAAAGTACCAACACCGAGCACTGTCAATTGAAGAGAAGCTCCGATAAATAGACCTGTCTTTAAATCTCCCATAACAAGTCCTGTAATGAAACCAGCAAAGACTGGTGATCCTGCTGATGAAACAATCGTCAACTCATCACAGATTTGATAAGCTGAGTACAAAGTAAGTAGTAAAATTTGCCACCATTGTATCATGACAATTTCCTCCTAAAAATTTTCTTTTTTATTTATAAACTATTTGAGCAACTTCAAGAAGTCTTGAACTGGATCATTTGGAACCATTTGAGCAGTTAGCTTAACTCCTTTTTCAGCTAGCTTGTGGAAAGCTTCCACATCGGCATCCACTACGTTGATCGAGCGGGTAATCGCACGCGTCTCATCAGATTGAGACATGTTCCCTACGTTTAAGGTTTCAAGTGGCACACCTGCTTCTACCAAGCCTAGGAAGCGGTCAGGTTTGCGAGCTACGATAAAGAGTCGTTGGCTATCATATTTTCCAGCCAAGATATTTTCCGCAGCCTTTGCGACTGGCAAGATACTAAGCTTAACACCAGGTGGTGTCGCTAGTTTCAAGCCACTTTTTTCGATATCATTTTGAGCGACTTCATCATCGATCACCATGATACGTGAAACATTTAGTTTGGTAGTCCAAAGATTGGCTACCTGCCCGTGGATCAAACGTCCATCGATACGGCATCCTACAATAGTCATAAGTTTTCCCCCTTTACTTCTTTGAATGTAGGTTGTTGAACAAGTTGAAGTGTCTCTTGGTAACGCCCTTCTGTCTCAAAGACGATCAGGCTATTGGCTCCTTCTTTGAGGAAACCATGAGGCACGTAAAGTGAAGTGGTCGGTCCGACCTCCCAGAAGCGGCCAAGGTTATGGCCATTGACAAAGACGACCCCTTTCCCAAATCCTGTCATATCCAGATAAGTATCAAGGGTGTGGTCCAGCTGAAAATCATATCGGTAAAATGCTGGAGCACCTGCCTGCCATTCCTTTGAAAAATCGAGCTGACTGAGATCTTGTAAATCCAGTGGGTACTGCTTCCAATGAAGATGGAAGTGCAAATCTACACAGACACCTGTGCGAATGCCCTTGTGCTGGCTATCAGCTAAGAGCTTGTGCCCGTAGTTGACACGTCCCATATTCTCAAGCAAGATTTTTAAATTCGTAACCGCTTTCTTTTTTCCTTTGATAAAAAGATCTTCACCGATCTCTGTTTGGTATTGCGTTGCTACATGTTGATCATCCAGGTAAATCTGTACCCGATCCCGACCATCAATGATGCGCAGTCTTTCTTCTTCCGCATCCAACTCAAGGTCTGTCTCATATAGGAGATAACCTGTGGTTTGCCCCAACTCTTCCATCTTTTCAGGATAAAGGCTGGTCTCAACCTGAGCCAGATTGTCCAGATTTCCAAAAAGACTAGTCTTGGCTGCCAATTGCAAGGTTTGTTCTGGCAAACACTCTTTGATGAGCGGTTCCTGCTGTGGGTATTCCGGATAATAGGTCGCCATCATTTTTTGAATAGCATAATACTTCTCCGTCGGATTGCCCTGCTCATTGAGCAAAGCCCCATAGTCATAGGACGTCACCTGTGGCAAATCGAGCGTTCCCCGAGCTGAGCAACCATTCATAAAGCCGAAATTGGTCCCGCCATGAAACATGTAGAGATTGATGGAGCCGAGCTCCAAGACCTCATGGACAGCTTCTGCCAACTCTTCTGGATCCCTTTGAATCACAGGTTCTTTCCAGCGGGTAAACCAGCCATCCCAGAATTCCATACACATCAAAGGCCATTTTTTGCCGTATTCGTCAAAGAATTCTTTCATTTGACCAAAGTTATAGGCTGCTTTGGAACCGAAGTTTCCCGTCACGAAGAGGTCTTCTTCAATCAGGGTTCCTGTTCTTAGCGTTGCTCGCCATGGTCCATCTGATGTAAAGAGGGGACAGGTCACGCCTTTTTCCTTCATCAAATCCCGAATGGCACGAAGATAATCCTTATCCTCTCCATAAGAGCCATACTCATTTTCCACCTGCATCATGAGGATTGGACCACCCTGATCCACTTGGTAGGGTATCAACAAGCCAAGCAAGCGATCATAATAACGATCCACTGCTTCGATAAAGGCTGGGTCAGATGAGCGGATTCGCAGGTCTTCTTCCAAGAGCCAGGCTGGTAATCCACCAAATTCCCACTCTGCACAGATAAAGGGCGACGGCCTTACAATCATGTAAAGTCCTAGGGACTGGGCTGTTTGAATGAAACGCTCTAGATCCAATCGACCACTAAAGTCAAACTCCCCTTTGCGGGGTTCATGCGCATTCCAAGGGACATAGGTCTCAACCGTGTTAAAACCCAAAGCCTTTAGATTATACAAGGAATGATACCAGTCTGCTGGGTCAATTCGGAAATAATGGATCGCTCCGGATAAAATCTTGAAGGGTTGATCTTTTAAATAGAAAGCATCGCGAATCTCAAAAACTCCCATAAACGCCCCCCTTTCTTATATGTAACCCTTTTCATTTATTAATATAATAAATTATTTAAAAAATGTCAACACTTTTATAAAAAATATGTTAAAATAGGGTTAAATAAGAGAAATCTAAAGAGAGGTAGCACTATGGCAATTCCAAAGTACCAACACATCAAAGATGAATTGAAGCAGCAAATTATCTCCGGAAAATTTGAAAATGGAGATAAATTTTATACTGAAGCTGAACTCATTAAAATTTATGATGTCAGCTCTATCACCGTTGTCCGTGCTTTGAACGACCTCGCTGCTGATGGCTACATTGTCCGCCAGCAAGGAAAAGGAACCTTTGTTTCTCGTGCTCGAAAACACAAACTGGTTGAATTTTCAGATGTTGAAACCTTCCCAATCCAAAAGGCCAAAGTCAAAGTTCTCTCTATTAAACGTGGAAATACCTTGAGCATCCTAGACAAACTAGGCCTCAACCCAACGCAATTCTACTATAAGATCGAACGGACTCGCCAGACAGGGGATGATACCTATATCTTCCACCAAACCTATGTTCCTGAACAATACATCAATCCAAACTATCCAAATTTGGAATATTACAGCTCTATCTATGATCGCTTCAAAGAAGACTATCACATTCATATGAATGATGAGCACTTCGAAGAAGTCAACGAAATCGTCTTTCCTACACCAAGCAAGGTTGCTAAAGTATTGAAGATCGACGAAAATTTCCCAACGGTCAAACAAGTGAAGACGACCAAGTTAGAAGCTACTGGCCAAATCCTTGAATACACGGAAACCTATAAACGCGGTGACTACTACAAGATCAAGTTCATCTCCTGTGACCGCGATCACTAAGAACCAAAAAGACTGAGACATCTCGGTCTTTTTTATAGCTCCAGTATAGCACGTTGAAAACGATTTCTAAAGACCTCTTTAAAAATATATATAATTAGTGATAGTTTAGCTATAAAAAGTTTAAAAAAGAAGCAGATTCCTCTGCTTCTTTTCGTCTATTTTTCAAATTCCCTTTTTCGTTGCGATTAGTCACCCAAACCGATGCGTTCGAAGATTTCATCCACCCGTTTGGTGTAGTAAGTTGGGTTGAAGATTTCGTCGATTTCTTCTTGAGTGAGACGTGAAGTTACTTCTGGATCTGCTTCAAGAAGTGGTTTGAAGTCTACTTGGTTATCCCATGATTGGGCAGTCTTCGGTTGAACAAGGTCGTAAGCTTGCTCACGTGTCATCCCTTTTTCAATCAAAGTCAACATGGCACGTTGGCTGAAGATCAAACCAAATGTAGAGTTCATGTTGCGAATCATGTTTTCTGGGAAGACTGTCAAGTTCTTAACGATGTTTCCGAAACGGTTGAGCATGTAGTCAATCAAGATGGTTGTGTCTGGTGCGATGATCCGCTCAGCTGATGAGTGAGAGATATCACGCTCATGCCAGAGTGACACATTTTCGTAAGCTGTGACCATGTGACCACGGATCACACGCGCAAGACCTGTCATGTTTTCAGAACCGATTGGATTGCGTTTGTGAGGCATGGCTGAAGAGCCTTTTTGACCTTTAGCAAAGAACTCTTCCACTTCACGTTGTTCAGATTTTTGCAAACCGCGGATTTCAGTTGCCATACGTTCGATAGATGTTGCGATGCTAGCAAGAACTGCAAAGTACTCAGCGTGAAGGTCACGAGGAAGGACCTGTGTAGAGATTTCTTGAGCACGGATACCCAATTTACCGCAGACGTATTTTTCAACGAATGGTGGGATATTGGCAAAGTTACCAACCGCACCAGAGATTTTACCAGCTTCCACACCAGCAGCCGCATGCTCGAAACGCTCGATGTTACGTTTCATTTCGCTGTACCAAGTTGCCAATTTAAGACCAAAAGTTGTCGGCTCCGCATGCACACCGTGGGTCCGACCCATCATGATAGTGAACTTGTGCTCTTTCGCTTTGTCAGCGATGATGTTGAGGAAGTTTTCAAGGTCCTTGCGGATGATGTCGTTAGCTTGTTTATAGAGGTAACCATAGGCCGTATCTACCACGTCAGTAGATGTCAAACCATAGTGAACCCACTTGCGCTCTTCACCAAGAGTCTCAGAAACCGCACGTGTGAAGGCCACCACATCGTGGCGAGTCTCCTGCTCGATTTCAAGAATACGGTCGATGTCAAAATCCGCTTTTTCACGGATCAAAGCCACATCTTCCTTAGGGATTTCTCCCAACTCAGCCCATGCCTCATCAGCCAAGATTTCCACCTCAAGCCAAGCACGGTATTTATTTTCTTCAGTCCAAATGTTCGCCATTTCTGGGCGAGAGTAACGTTCGATCATATTATTATTTTCCTTTCTTTTGATGTTTCACATCAGTTAGCAACCGACTGTCGCTTTACTCAAATTCTTCTTTCCCAATCCACACAGATGGATAGTGATCGAGTGTATTCAAATCCGTATCCAGTGGGACATCATAGATAGCTAAATAGTTTTCAGGGTATTGAGCAGTCAGCTCTTCATACTTAGCTTTCACTTTTTCGTGATCGCTACTAGCATATAAGACTTCGACGACTGCTCCAGTCTTCTCTTTTTCAACAAATGCGTTGACGATAAGTTGAATCATAAAAACCTCCTAAATCGAAATGCCCTTCATATTTGCTTCCAGAATAGGCATCTTCACACCTAACTCCTGACCAGTCTGATAAACACTTTGACAACAATAGAAGATGTCCTGTTTATCATTGTGTAAGGTCATGATTTTTCGGGTTAGCTCATTTTTCGCAAACATAACTTTCATGGCTTTGCCGGCTATCCAAGCGGGAATTTTGTAGGGTAAGAGTTCTGCCTTATAAAGTTTCAAATTCACACCACGCGCTTCTACAACTTTCAAAGCTTCTCGAATGGCCTTGATAGCTAATGATAATTCCGAAGAACTATTCATCAAGTTCAGAGCCAATTCTTCTGGATTTTCCAGATTTCCCGAACGCGCAGCTGTCGAAGTAACACCCGCATTAATCGCCATGTGAATCCAAATCCACTCGACCATATCATGAGGCACTTCCCACTTCAAATCTGCAGAAGTCAGCAAAGTCGTCAGATCAGCATAGTTAGAAATGTGTGCTTTTTGCTCAGCTTCTAGCATTAAATGGTCAAACAAGACACCATCCAAATGGTCCTCCTGCATGTGACCTCCAGCTGTCGGAAAGGCCAGAATATAGTCGTAATCCCCTGCCCACTCTTGGACCTCTTTTCGAGTATCCCAGAAATTGCAGAAGAAAACAAGGGTACCTTTGATGTTATTTTTTCGCAAGGTCTCCACAGCTTCTTTGACAAACCCATGTCGCACACTCAGAAAAATAAAATCATATTCTGAATCAGCTTCTGCCACATGAACCTCATAGGTGTCGTGTTTATTTTCACCTTTGGAATGATAGCGACCATCTAGTAGATCAACCGACAACTCCTTCGGAGCAGTGCTTTTCTTACTATCTCTCAGTACGTGTTCCACTTGATGGCCTGCTTTTTGGAAGGCGTAGGCATAAGTGGTCCCGATGACTCCAAGTCCTAGAATCGCTATTTTCACTTAAAAATCAATCCCTTTCCCAAATTCCTCAACCTTATCAGGCATATCACTAAACAAAGTCACATGTCCCATCTTGCGGTTGTGCTTTGCTTCTAGTTTACCATATAAGTGGAGGTGAGCGCTTGGATTTTCTGTCACATATGTTTCAGCAACCTCGACGTGTTGGCCGAGTACATTGAGCATGACAGCTGGTGCATGAAGGTGAATTGCTGGAAGTGGTGCTCCGAGAACGCCCAAGATATGAGTATCAAACTGGGAGAAGTCACAAGCTTCAATCGAATAATGCCCTGAATTGTGTGGGCGAGGCGCGATTTCGTTGACGATGATGTCATCAGCTGTCGCAAACATTTCCACGCAAAGAGTTCCAGAAAGGTTCAGTTGTTCTGCGATTCGCACTGCCATCGCTTTGGCTTTTTCAGCTAGACTTTCTGAAATGCGAGCAGGCACAATGGTTTTTGAAAGAATGTTGTTGCGGTGGATATTTTCCTGAACAGGGAAGACTGTCACGTCCTTTCCATTTCCAGATACGATGACAGAAATTTCAAGGTCAAAGTTGACAAATTCTTCTAAAACGCAGTCTGCCGAATCAGCTAACGCATATGCTTCTTCTAAATCTGCTTCTGAACGAATAACCTTCTGACCATGGCCATCGTAACCACCGGTCGCGGTTTTGAGGACATAGTTTTTAGACAGGTCGATATCTGCCAAATCTTGGCTTGAGGTCATGACCTTGTAAGGTGCCACAGTGACTTGTGCCTTCTTGGAAAGAAAGTCCTTCTCAAAGATCCGGTTTTGGGAGATGCGAAGTAGGTCAGTCCCTTGAGGGAGCTGTCCTTCTTTGATAACAGCATCCAAACCGTCAGCATCGACATTTTCAAATTCATAAGTGAGAACATCACAGCGGTCTGCCAACTGACGAAGAGCATCTACGTCGTCGTAAGGGGCCACGATGATTTCTGCCACACGAGAGGCTGGGCAATCAGCTGCTGGATCCAATGCAATAACCTTGTGTCCCATGTAGATAGCTGAGATCGCCATCATCTGACCGAGCTGGCCACCACCGATGATCCCAATGGTTTTAGTTGAGCTCATTTGTAGACTCCTCTGCAATTTTTCCTTGTTCTTCAGCGAAATCCGCCAAAGCTGTCGCAATAGCCTGGTCCTCTACTGAGAGGAGACGGAGGGCAAAGAGGGCTGCATTAGTCGCACCAGCTTCACCGATCGCCATAGTTGCAACAGGTACACCACCTGGCATCTGAACGATAGAATAGAGCGAATCTACACCGCTAAGAGCACGTGATTTGACTGGCACACCGATGACTGGAAGAGTTGTTTTAGCAGCAACCATACCTGGCAAGTGAGCAGCGCCACCAGCACCTGCAATGATAACCTTGATACCACGACTACGTGCTTCTTCGGCATGTTTGAACATGAGGTCCGGTGTACGGTGTGCGGAAACAACTTTCTTTTCGTAAGCGACGCCGAAGTTGTCGAGAACTTCAGCAGCTTTTTGCATGGTTGCCCAGTCGGATTTTGAGCCCATGATGATGGAAATTACTGGTTTCATTTTTAATCCTTTTTCTTTTTTTGATAATGGTCTTAGGTGGTGGGGACGGAAGCAAACCTTCGGTTTCATTCCTAAACTTTGAGCCTAAGGTCTCAAAGTTTCCCCCGACCAGAACAGATGCTGTTCTGGTCTTTTCACCACGGCGACCATTAACGTGTTTGGCGACTTCATCGCCTAATATAGCATTGATATTCGAAAACTCGAAGAAAATCATAGAGTGACAAGGCAAAGCGACGAAGATAGAACTAAAGTTCATCAAGGAGCTTTAACACAGTCAATCGAAGATTTTCAAAGAGTTTTATTTATTCGCCTTGCTACCGATATCCGTACGATAGAACAAGCCTTCGGTGTTTTGTTTGTTGAGTTCCTTGTAGATGATGTTTTGACCGTCTTTGACGGTATCTGCTGTTGTGACGAGCATGTAGACACGTCCGCCGTTTGAGAGGAGGTCTTGGCCATTTTCAGCAAATTTGGCACCAGCATAGTAAGTGATGATGTCGCCTTCTGTCTTGGCTGGAAGCTTGACACCCTTCTCATAAGCCAGTGGGTAGCCGTTTGAGGCTACAACCACACCTAGTGTCACACCCTTATCCGTCCAAGTGATGGCCGGCTCTTTGCCATCCAAAATATCCGTGATATTTTGCGCAAAGTCAGATGTCAACCGTGGCAAGATGATTTGCGTTTCAGGATCGCCGAAACGAGAGTTGAACTCGATGACTTTCGGTCCATCAGCTGTCAAGATAAGCCCCGCGTAAAGGACACCAAGATATGGACGACCTTCTTTGATCATACCTTCAAGGACTGGCTTGACAATGGTGTCAACCGCTGTGTCAACCACGCTCTGTGGCAAGTGAGGAACTGGCGCATAGGCACCCATCCCACCAGTGTTAGGACCCTTGTCACCATCGTAGGCACGTTTGTGGTCCTGAGCTGTTGGCATGATGTAGAACTTGTCCCCATTGACAAAGGCAAAGAGAGAGAACTCTTCCCCGTCAAGGAATTCCTCGATGACCACACGCGCACCTGAGTCACCGAATTTATTGTCCAAAAGCATCTCCTGAGCGGCTTCTACTGCTTGCTCGACTGTCTCAGCAACGATGACACCTTTACCAAGGGCCAAGCCGTCTGCCTTGACGACGATTGGAGCGCCTTTTTCCTCGATATAAGCCTTGGCTTCCTCGAAATCTGAAAATGTGCCATAGGCTGCTGTCGGAACATCATATTTGACCATGATTTCCTTAGCAAAATCCTTGGACCACTCCAGTTCAGCCGCAGCCTTGGTTGGACCAAATGCTTTGAGACCATTCGCATTGAAATCATCCACGATTCCAGCCGCAAGGGCATCATCTGGACCGATAAAGGTCCAGGCAATATCATTGACTTTTGCGAAGTCAATCAGCTTAGAATGTTCGGAAATTCCGATATTGATCAAATCTAGACCATCTAATCGCATCCCGTCATTACCAGGAGCCACAAAAACCTGCTCAACGTCCTTAGACTCCAATAATTTCTTGGCAATCGCATGTTCACGACCACCAGAACCAACAACCAAAAGTTTCATCTTGAACCTCTTTTGCGAATTATTTTATTAAATTATATCATAATCGTTCGTTTTATTCTAATGATTTCAGCAAAAGTCTCCTATTTTCAGTAGAATCCAAACATTTTTTGCTATTTTCTCCTATTTCTCATTTTTTTCCGAATAGTATAGGTGAGACCTACTAATTGACGAAAAGGAGTATTATGCAAACGATCAAAAAAATTATCGTACTGACTTGTGCGACATGGGGGATGCAAACCTCTTTTGCTCATGCAGATCAAGCGACCAATGCTATCTATGCCGAAAAAGGGCAGCTGATGATTCATCTTGGAAATGTCCCGGATAAGTATCATAAGATCCAAGTTCCCATCTGGTCTGACCAAAATGGCCAAGATGACCTGATTTGGTATCCTGTGGAGCGAAGTGACACTGGATTTAATCTACAAATGCCATTGACCAACCATTCTGATCAAGCTGGACTTTATCATGTTCATGTCTATGGGATGGAGGCAAATGAACAGTTAACCGGTCTTTACCCTCTCACGACCAGCGTCCAGCAAAAAGACCTGGCTTCTTCCCAGCCAAAAATCACGATTACACCCATCTCCTCACAAGAATTCGAGGTAGACCTGAAGTTATTCGAAGACGTTGACGAAATTGTCTTCCCCATCTGGTCTGAAGAAAATGGGCAGGATGATCTGGTCTGGTATCCCGCAAAGAAGATAGCACCTGGACATTTCCAACTGCGCTTTCAGGCTCAAAAACACAAGGGAAGCAGGCTATTTCATCTCCACGTCTACCAGAAAAGCCAGGGACAACTAAAAGGACTATTCCCCACTACATTTCAAGTGGAAAAGGCAAAGTCAAAGCTCACTCCACTCGCAACACACCCGGGAAACACCTACCCCATTGGTGAGTGCACCTGGGGAGCCAAAGAATTAGCCCCTTGGGCCCACAATTGGTGGGGAAACGGTGGTATGTGGGCAGCTAGTGCACGCGCTGCGGGATTCCGGAC
Source organism: Streptococcus parasanguinis (assembly GCF_964238605.1). Classification (GTDB taxonomy): domain Bacteria; phylum Bacillota; class Bacilli; order Lactobacillales; family Streptococcaceae; genus Streptococcus; species Streptococcus parasanguinis_AJ. The sequence continues at coordinate 66,384 of NZ_CAXSMM010000009.1, forward strand.
AGGAGACATCCCAGAGGTCGGTGCCATCGCCTGTTGGGACAATGGGGGATATGGCCATGTCGCCTTGGTTACAGACGTTGAACATGACCAAAAAATTCAGATCCAGGAGGCTAACTACAACGGCCATCGCTATATCGACAACTTCCGCGGTTGGTTCGATCCAACCAACCCCATCTGGGGGACCGTCACCTATATCTACCCAGATTAAGGTCTTCTTAACTAGCAGAAAAGACACTCATCGCTGAATGAGTGCCTTTTTTGATTAATGTCTAAAATGTCTCACGCCTGTGAAGATCATGGTCAAGCCGTATTTATCAGCCGCTTCGATTGACTCTTGGTCACGGACTGATCCACCCGGCTGGATGATCGCTTTAATCCCTGCTTTGGCGATTTCTTCCACGTTATCCGCAAATGGGAAGAAGGCATCTGACGCAAGAACAGCGCCGTCAAGACGGTCTTTAGCTTGGTCAATAGCAATACGAACTGAAGCCACACGGTTTGTTTGACCAGGGCCAACACCAAGTGTCATGTGGTCATTAGTCACGATAATTCCATTTGATTTGACATACTTGATGGCTTTCCAAGCAAACTCAAGAGCTGTTGCTTCTGTCTCCGTTGGTTGACGCTTGGTCACCACTTGCCAGTCAGCTGGACTTTCTTTCACCACGTCTTGGTTTTGAACGAGAAGGCCGCCAACAACACCAGTGTATTCTGCTTCCACTTCACTGGCATCTTGAGCATCAAACGGTAGCTCAAGAATCCGCAAGTTTTTCTTCTTGGTAGTCAAGATTTCAAGCGCTTCATCTGTATAGCTTGGTGCAATGATGATTTCAAGGAAGACACCGTGCATTTTTTGAGCTGTCGCAGCGTCTACTTCACGGTTGAGAACCACGATTCCACCAAAGATGGATACTGGATCAGACTCATACGCATAGTCCCAAGCAGTCTCGATGTCATCTGCTTGACCGATCCCACATGGATTCATGTGTTTGAGAGCCACAACGGTTGGACGGTCTTTGAAATCACGGATGATCCGGATAGCGGCATCAGCGTCACGGATATTGTTGAAGGATAATTCTTTCCCGTTCAGCTGTTTAGCGGATGCAATGGAGTAATCCGTTGGCAAAGCTTTTTGATAGAAGTCTGCGTCTTGTTGAGGGTTTTCACCGTAACGCATTGGTTGCTTAAGATCATAAGTCAATGTGAGTTTTTCAGGTTTTTCTTCACCCACTTGAGCAGTGAAGTATTCTGCGATCAAAGCATCATAGGCTGCTGTGTGGCGGAAGACTTTCGCTGCCAAACGTTGGCGAGTTTCGTAACTTGTTTCGCCGTTGGCTGCCAATTCGTCCAAAACCACAACATAGTCAGCAGGGTCTACCACAACTGTTACGCTAGCGTGGTTTTTAGCTGCTGAACGAAGCATAGATGGCCCACCAATATCGATATTTTCAACCGCATCCGCGTAAGTCACGTCTGGTTTAAGGATGGTTTCCTTGAATGGGTAAAGGTTTACCACCACAAGGTCGATCAATTCAATCTTGTTGTCCTTAGCAGCCTCTAGGTGGCTATCGAGGTCACGACGAGCGAGGAGACCACCGTGGATATTTGGGTGGAGAGTCTTCACACGACCGTCCATCATTTCTGGGAAACCAGTCACATCGTCAATGGCAATAGTGTCTACTCCAGCATTATCAAGGGCAACTTTAGTACCACCTGTTGAGATAATGTCCCAACCGAGTTTTTTGAGTTCTTGGGCAAATTCAACAATGCCCGCTTTGTCTGAAACACTAATTAGTGCGCGTTTAGTCATTTTCTTTCTTTTCCTTTTTTAAAAAAGTTCTTTATCAGCTACAGTCGAAAATGTTTTTTCCGATCAATGGCTTCCTTATTTTCGTGCTACTCCCAAACGTTCCAAGACTTCTGGATAGAGCTTGTACTCTGTTTCATGGATGCGAGTTTCGAAAGTATCAAGGGTATCACCTTCAAGGCGTGGGACACGGACTTGTTTGATGACCTTTCCGGTATCAACGCCCGAATCCACCCAGTGAATGGTCACACCGCTCTCAGCAACGCCCGCATTCCAAGCATCCTCAATACCATGAGCACCTGGAAATTCAGGGAGATAAGCCGGATGAATATTGATGATACGGCCTTCATAAGCTGCTAGCAAGGTTGGACCAACGATTTTCATATAACCCGCCAAACAAACTAGGTCAATCTGGTGCTCATCCAAAAGTTTGACGATAGCTTCTTCATAAGATGCTTTATTGTCAAATTCCTTGAGTTCAAAGGCATGACTCACCACACCAAGATTTTTGGCACGTTCTAAGACGTAGGCATCCCGGTGATCTGAAAAGACAAATTCTACTGGAAATTGTTCCGCAATCACCTGAAAGTTTGAGCCGTTGCCAGAGGCAAAAACAGCAATTTTCATATTCGATACAAAGGGACGTTTCGGCTAGCCGAACAGTTTCGTAGAAAAATAGGAAATCATTGCTGGGTGCTTGCCCACAAAATGATTTCTCTTTTTTCCTAGAAAATGAGTCCCGTGTTCAGTTAGGCTTGCTAACTAAACATTCCTTTCTACAATTTCTCCGTATAAAATGGTGATAGCACCATTATTTAATCACCACACTTGCGCCATCTTTCTTCACAATCCGACCGATTTCATAAACAGGTTCGTTAAGAACTTCTTTGACACGTTCAACATTTTCTGGTTTCACTGCAAGCATAAGACCAATCCCCATGTTGAAGATTTCAAACATTTCTTCATGTTTGATTTGGCCATATTTTTCAAGGGCTTTGAAAATTGGAAGAACTGGCACTTTACTTTCGTCAATTTCAGCAGCTAAGTCATCTGAGAACATACGTGGTACATTTTCGATGAAACCACCACCTGTGATGTGGGCAATTCCGTTGACCAATTCTTCTTTGATGAGTGGCAATGCTGCTTTGACGTAGATACGAGTTGGTTCCAAAAGAACGTCTTTGAGTTTCTTCCCTTCCAATTCTGGGAGAACTTCTTCACCTGTATAGTCCGCAAAGACACGACGAACAAGTGAGTAACCATTTGAGTGGATACCGCTTGAAGCAAGTCCAAGAATCACATCCCCTTCAGCTACTTTTGAACCGTCGATGATTTGAGATTTTTCTGCAACACCGACAGCAAACCCGGCCAAATCATAGTCATCTTCACCATACATACCAGGCATTTCAGCTGTTTCCCCACCGATAAGGGCTGCACCAGCCTGCACACAACCTTCTGCAACACCAGCAACGACCTGTTCCAATTTAGCTGGTTCATTTTTACCAGTTGCGATATAGTCAAGGAAGTAAAGGGGCTCAGCACCTGCAGCGATGATATCGTTAACACACATGGCCACACAGTCTTGACCGATCGTATCGTGTTTGTCGTACTTAATAGCCAGCATGAGTTTAGTACCGACACCATCTGTACCTGAGATCAAAACGGGCTCTTTGACACCTGTTTTTGAAAGGTCGAACATACCACCGAAGCCACCGAGAGCTCCCATAACACCTGCACGTTCCGTACGAGCCACATGTTTTTTGATCCGTTCAACAACTTCATAACCCGCTTCAACATCCACACCAGACTGTGCATACGCATTTTTATTTGTCATTTGTTTCATTCCTTTTCTTTTGCACTGCTCTTAATAAAAAGAAGTATGTTCTTTCAAACTTTCCACATAGCGTTCTTCATAATCATACAAAGGCGTTGGATATTTTCCATCAAAGTAAGCCACACAAAGACCGCCATTGGGGGCATCTGTATCAATTCCAATAGAATCAATCAAGCCATCGATTGACAAATACGTCAAGCTATCTGCACCAATAATATCGCGTGTTTCCTCTACTGTATGATTGGCAGCAATCAATTCCTTACGTGTTTGAATATCGATCCCGTAGAAACATGGGTAGGCAAGGGCTGGGCTACCGATTGCTACGTGGACCTCTGTAGCTCCTGCTTCTTTCAATAACTTCACAATTCGACGTGATGTTGTCCCACGTACGATAGAATCATCGATCATGACAACCCGTTTGCCTTTCACGACACCGGATACGGCAGAGAGCTTCATCCGAACCCCTTGCTCACGTAATTCTTGTGTCGGTTGAATAAAGGTCCGTTGGGTGTATTGGTTTTTAATCAAGCCCATTTCATTTGGTAGGCCGGATTCTTCCGCAAATCCCATAGCTGCACTAAGTGAAGAGTTAGGTACACCGACCACAATATCTGCTTCATGTTTAAATTCACGTGCCAATTGAGCCCCCATACGTTTACGAGCTGTATGGACATTGACCCCTTGAATATTGGAGTCCGGGCGGGCAAAGTAGATATACTCCATCGAACAAACAGCCAATTGGGTGTCCGTTGTATAGTTATCGTAAGTGATGCCGTTATCATCGATGATCACAACTTCACCTGGATTCACATCGCGGATCCACTCAGCACCAACCACTTCAAAGGCACAGGTTTCAGATGAAACCACGATAGCTCCATTGGCCATTTTCCCAATCGAAAGAGGACGGAAACCATTTGGATCCAAGGCCGCAATCAGCTTATCTTCCAGCATGAGAAGGTAAGCAAATCCACCTTTCACCGTATTCAAGGCTTCTTTCACCTTACCCATGAAGGATGGGTTGTGGCTCCGACGAATCAGGTGGGCCAAGATTTCTGAATCAGAAGTTGAGCTAAAGATCGCCCCGTTATTTTCCAACTCCCGTTTGAGGGACTTGGCATTGGTCAAATTCCCATTGTGGGCCAGTCCAAACTGGGTATCATGAAAGCGAAAGAGGAAGGGCTGGATGTTATCCACCGAAGCTTCCCCAGCTGTCGCATAGCGAACATGGCCAATCGCTCCCGTTCCTGTTAACTTATCCAAGTTAGCAGGATTTCGAAACACTTCTGAGAGAAGACCTGTATCACGATACCGTTTTAATTGACCCGCATCATTCGAAAGGATCCCCGCCCCTTCTTGACCACGGTGTTGAAGACTGTGTAATCCGAAATAAGTCAGTTTTGCAGCATCTGGGTGTCCCCAGATCCCAAAAATACCACATTCTTCATTAAGAGATTTAACTTCGTATGTCATTTTGTATACCTTTTATTTTCCAGTAAAGTATTGAACCGCTGATGCAAAGAGATGTTGATCTTTATTTCCTGGAATATTTTGGAAGAGACCGTCTTCGAAACGTTCTGAGTGACCCATTTTCCCGATGATTTGACCGTTCTTGCTGGTAATACCTTCGATCGCATGGACAGAACCATTTGGATTGTATTTTGAATCCATGCTTGGTTTCCCTTCGAAGTCAACATATTGGGTAAAGATTTGACCATTGTCACGAAGCTCTGCAAATTCCTCAGCTGTCACGACAAATTTACCTTCACCGTGTGATACAGGGATGGCATGGATGTCACCAACTTCTACTCCGGCAAGCCATGGTGAGTTGGTGTTGGCAATCCGTGTTTCAACCATCTTAGCCACGTGTTGGTTGGCATCATTGTAGAAGAGAGTTGGACTCGTGCTGCTCGCATCTTCAAAGTTACCATATGGAAGAAGACCTGATTTAACAAGAGCTTGGAATCCATTACAGATACCAATAATCAAACCACCACGTTCGATGAAGCTATCAATGGCTGCACGTACTTTTTCATTGAGCAAGATGTTCACGATGAATTTAGCGGATCCATCAGGTTCATCCGCTGCTGAGAAGCCACCTGCAAAGAAGATAATGTTACCTTTTTCGATGTTGTCAACCATAGTGTCAACAGATTTGACAATCGCTTCTTCATTCAGTGTGACAAATGGTACCAAGTTGACTTTTGCACCTTCTTTTTCAAAGGCCTTAGCGGAGTCATATTCTGAGTTGGTACCTGGGAATACCGGGATGTAAACCACTGGTGTGTCAACTGTTTCTTTAGCTTTAATCACAGCATTTGTTGCTACAGCAGGTACTTCTTCCAACTCAGTTGCTTGTGCAAATTCCGTTGGATAAACTTCTTCCAATTTACCTTGGAAGGCACTGTCAAGTTTGTGTCCATCAAGCGTTACACCATTGACAGTAAGTGTAAAGTCAGCTACTGTTTGTCCGATCTTAGCAACACCTGCAATTTCTTCAGGCGATGTGAAGACGAATCCACCTAATTGGGCTGTCAAGCTAGTGTCAAGGTCAGCTAATTCGACGTTTGCTCCGATATGGTTCCCAAATGTTGCAAGGGCAAGAGCTTCAACCACACCACCATATTTAACAGCTGATGCAGCTGTCACTTTGTGGTCAGCTTGGATAGCTTCAAATTGAGCAAAGTTCGACTTGATGAGATCAAAATCAATTTCTTGTGCCAAAGCTTGACCTGGGATGTAATAGATATTTTCACCAGCAGCTTTGAATTCTGGAGAAAGAACCTTACGGCTATCCGCAGTTGTGACACCAAAAGCAACCAAGGTTGGTGGTACTGTCAATTCTTCAAAGGTACCAGACATCGAGTCTTTCCCACCGATAGATGGCAAACCAAGTTGAATCTGAGCTTCGATTGATCCAAGAAGAGCTGATACTGGTTGACCAAAGCGCTCTGCTTGTTTATCCATCCGCTCGAAATATTCTTGATAAGAGAAACGAGCCTTAGACCAGTTTGCACCAGCAGCAACCAAACGAGCTGTTGCTTCGATGACTGCATAAGCAGCGCCATGATATGGAGACCATTCGGCGATATAAGGGTTGAATCCTTGCGCCATAACAGATGCAGTTGTTGTCACGCCATGTTGGACTGGCAATTTCTGTACAGAAGCTTCTGTTGGTGTGATTTGGTAGCGACCACCAAGTGGGTGATTGACTGTTGAACGACCAACTGAGCTATCAAAGATGGTTTGTAAACCTTTTTGACTAGTATGGTTCAAGTCAGCCAAGACTTCAAGAGTATCCGCTTCAAGGGTTTCAGCAGATGTTTGACGTTCTTCGGGAAGCTTGACATCCTTGTCAACCACCTTAGCATCTACAACCACACGTACACCGTTTGTATCAAGGAAACGACGTTCCAAATCAACGATTGTTTCACCATTCCAGTGCATGACAAGATTTGGTTTTTCAGTTACTGTCGCAACGACAACAGCATCAATATTTTCTTTGTTACATTCAGCAACGAAAGCTTCTACATCTTCTGGACGAACCACTACAGCCATCCGTTCTTGAGATTCTGAGATAGCAATTTCTGTACCGTTCAAACCTTGGTATTTCAATGGCACTTTGTCTAGATCAATTTCAAGACCATCTGCCAATTCACCGATCGCCACACAGACACCACCAGCACCAAAGTCATTTGATTTCTTGATCAGACGGGTCACTTCCCCATTACGGAAAAGACGTTGAATCTTACGTTCTTCGATGGCATTCCCTTTTTGAACCTCAGCACCAGCTGTTTCAACAGATTCAACCGTTTGAACTTTAGAAGAGCCTGTCGCACCACCGACACCGTCACGTCCAGTCTTACCACCAAGCAAGATAATCACATCACCTGCTTCAGGTTTTTCACGAACCACATTTTCCTTAGGAGCCGCACCGACAACTGCACCTAGCTCCATACGCTTAGCAACGAAACCTGGGTGGAAGTATTCACGAACATAAGTTGTGGCAAGACCAATTTGGTTCCCATATGAAGAATAACCGTGAGCCGCTGTTTTAGAAATCACTTGTTGTGGCAATTTACCAGCGCGAGTTTCTGAAATTGGAGCTGTAATATCACCAGCACCTGAGATACGCATGGCTTGGTAAACGTAGGAACGCCCTGACAATGGGTCACGAATGGCACCACCGATACAAGTAGCCGCTCCACCAAATGGTTCGATCTCCGTTGGGTGGTTGTGCGTTTCGTTCTTGAACATGAGAAGCCATGGTTCTTTGACACCATTGACATCCACTTCAATTTCAACAGAGCAGGCATTGATTTCATCAGACACTTCCATGTCATCCAAACGACCATTGGCACGCTCATAACGGCCAAAAATAGTCGCCATATCCATCAAAGTTTGAGGTTTTTCTGTACGTCCCAACTCATCACGCATGGCAATATACTTGTCATAAGTCGCTTGCAATTGTTTTTCAAATTTAGAAGCTGAGAAGTCGATGTTTTTCAACTCAGTCTCGAAAGTTGTATGACGGCAGTGGTCAGACCAGTAAGTATCCAAAACCTTCAACTCAGTCTCAGTTGGCACCCGTCCAATGGATTTGAAGTAATCTTGAATGAAGAGAAGGTCATCCACTTCCATGGCCAATCCTTGCTCAGCCTTATACTGTGCAAAATCTTCTGCCGTATATGTTTCAAAGAAATCCAAGCTTGGAATGGTCTTGTCAGACTCAGAGAAATCCTGTTTCGCAATGCCAACAGTGATATCTTTGAAACGAGAATCCACTGGGTTCAAAAGGTAGTTTTTGACAGCTTCCAACTCATTCGCATCAATATCCTTGTTAACCAAGTAAAGTTGTGCTGTGTTCACTGTTACATCATTTGAACTACCAAGCAAAAGCAAAGCTTCTTGTGAAGATGCTGCACGTTGGTCAAATTGACCAGGCAAGCTTTCGATCGCAAAGAAAGCATATTTCTCAAGATCAGCCTGAACCGTAGCTTCATCCAAAACAGTATCGGTCACTTGCTCAGAGAAGATGTGTTTTTCCGCACGCGCAAACAAGTCCTCTGCCAAACCAAAAACATCGTAAACCTGAACAATCCGAAGATCCTTCAACGTTTTCAACTGAAGATTATGCTGCAATTCTTTTACTAAAGAGTCCGATTTCACACGAAAATCAGCTTTTTTCTCAACGAAAATACGTTTATCCATTTTATTTCCTTTATTTCTATTCAAACATGTTATCGAAGACGAAGGTTTTCCGTTTCAAAATGATTACTTCAAGGCTTGCAATTTTTCCAATACAACTTCATAAACATCTGTCAAACTGCCCAAGTCCCTACGGAAAACATCCTTGTCCATATGGTGCCCTTCAGCGTCCCAAAGGCGGCAGTTATCTGGAGAGAATTCATCTGCCAAGATGATCTTGCCATCCTTATCAAAACCAAATTCCAGTTTAAAATCGATCAAACGAAGACCAATTTGTGCAAACCAATCTTTCAACAATTCATTGATGCGACGTGTTTCTTCCTTGATATAAGCAATTTGTTCATCATTGGCAATATCCAAGAACTTGACATGCTCATCATTGATAAATGGGTCATCCAAATCATCGTTTTTATAGTAAAATTCAACGATTGGAGTTTTCAAGTCCAAACCTTCTTCAACGCCAAACCGTTTTGAGAAAGAACCTGCAGTCACGTTTCGAAGAACCACCTCCAAAGGAATAATTTTAACCTTCTTATTCAATTGTTCGGTATCAGAGATACGTTCGATAAAGTGCGTCGCAACACCCGCAGCATTCAATTTTTCAAAAATAAGAGACGAAATCTGATTATTTAGCACACCTTTTCCTTTAATAGTCTCCTTACGAGCCCCATTTAGCATAGTGGCCTGGTCCTTATAGACCGACTTAATCACATGTTCGTCCTCAGTAGTATAGATATCCTTAGCTTTTCCAGTATAAATCAGTTGATTGGTCATGACTTTGTTCGCCTTTCGTATTTTATCACCTTCATTCTATCACATACAAAGTGTATTTTCAATAAAATTCCGTACAATATAAGCAGAATCCGAATGAAAAGAACAGAAAAAAAGACCATTCAGAATAATCTCTGAACGATCCTTTTTCAATTAATGGACAGCAGTTCGTTTTTCGATATAGTCGACAACGTCTCCCACTGTGTTAAATTCATCAATGGCCTTATCTGGAATCTCCATTTGATATTCATCCTCAAGATTGATAATAAATTCCATCAACTCAACAGAGTCCGCCTGTAAATCCTTGCGTAAATCTGATTCCAAGGATACTTGAAAATTTTCCCCATTGCGATCTTTAAGAAATGTTTCAATCGTAGCTAAAATTTCATTCTGTTTACTCATATATTACTCCTTTTTTGATAATTCCTTCACTGATTTTCCAACAACATCTGTCTCTAACATGGTTCGAACTTGACGAATGGTACTATAGACTGCTTTGGCATCACTCGAACCATGCGTTTTAACAACAGGTGCTTGAAGACCAAACAAGACCGCTCCTCCAACATCTGAGAAATCTAAGGTTTGTTTCAATGATTTCAAACGGTCCTTGAGCAGAAAAGCTCCTAATTTCGCCTTCCAGTTTCCAGTGGCAATCGCTTGTTTCAATTGCTTCAAGATCCCAAAAGCCGTTCCTTCCATCGTTTTCAAAACAGCGTTTCCCGTGAAACCATCCGCCACAACGACATCAGCAACGCCATCCATCAAGTCACGCGCTTCCACGTTTCCAACAAAATGAATCGACTCATCCTCAGATAACAATTGGTAAGTTTCCTTGCGCAAAGGATCTCCCTTACTAGCTTCTGTCCCATTATTCAATAGACCCACACGTGGTTTTTGAATCCCACGAACATTTTCCGCGTAGTAAGACCCCATCAGAGCATACTGATGCAAGTGCTCTGGTGTATTTTCCGCATTGGCACCTAAGTCTAGCATATCATACCCGCGACCATCAACCGTCGGAAGTGTGGACATCAAACCTGGACGTTCCACCCCTTTGATCCGTCCAACGATAAAGAAACCTGCTGCCAACAAGGCACCTGTATTTCCCGCAGATAGCATGGCATCGACCTCACCATCCTTCACATCCTTGGCAGCTAAGACCATCGAAGCCTGTTTTTTCCGACGAATAGCCCGCGTTGGCTCATCATCTGAATCGATTTTTTCTTCCGTATGCACAATCAATACACGTTCTGTTGCGGTTAAATAGTCTTTGATTTTTGCCTCATCGCCATACAAGACAATCTCAATATCATCAAAATCGCGAATGGCTTGATTCACACCTTCTACCAAGGCTTGAGGTGCATTATCGCCCCCCATTGCATCTACTGCAATTTTTTTCATGTTTCACCTCCAGATGAATCTTTCATAATCGCTCCCCAATCACTCAAGGAATCGATAAACTTTTTAGCTTTTAAATGGATCCCTACATACTCCTCATACAACTGATCAATTGCCTGACGCAGAGCTGTTTTCATCTCCGCTTGTAGAGAAATCGTCTCCAACTCACTGAATCGTACTGCTTGAAACTGATCCAATAAATAGAGAACATTCGGATGCCAGTGGGCTCGTCTCTCATCCTGATCATAGTGATCCGGACAAAGGACCCCACTATACCGAAAAGAGTAATCAAAAGGAAGTCCAACCCGATGACAGAAACAACATTCATGCAGATTCAAGATAACTCCAAATCGTGATAGAATCTGAATCTCAAAAATATTGGTCAAAACCTCATAATCCAGTCCCTCTTCCATCAAAGACAAGGTCTTTTCCAAAAAAGCAAACAGGGCTGGATCCACCTGATTATCCTGAATACTTGCATCCGCAAGCGCCAGAACATAGGTCGCATAAGAAAGAGCAAAAAGATCTGCATTGATTTTTTTATAAACCTGCACATCTTGAAAATCACCAATATAACTCAGCCCATCATCATTGATTTTCAACAACATATCTGCCGTTACCAAAGGTTGCAACATGGGATTCAACCGTGATTTTCCCGCATGTTTCACAAAAAACATCCGCTTCCCTGACTTCTCTGTGAAGATTTTGACCAGCTTGTCATCCTCACGAAACTCCCGATTATACAGGACGATTCCCCGGGTCTCAATTGACTCCAGCATATTCTTCCATATACTCCTTCAAGCGTTTCATTGCTTCCTTGATAACCTCCATGCTGGCTGCATACGACAAACGCACATAGCCTTCACCATATTGACCAAAAGCAGCACCAGGAATGAAAGCAACTGCTTTTTCACGCGCAAAATCCTGCAAGAAAGCAAAGGAATCTTGATTATAACCAGCTGGGATTTTAGCAAAAATATAAAAGGCTCCATCTGGCTTAATAATCTCAAACCCAAGCGCGGACATCTGTTCGATAATATAATCCCGACGCTTCACATATTCCTTCTTCATCGGCTCCGCATCATCCCGACCAGCAGTCAAGGCCTCGATCGCAGCATACTGGTTCATGGTTCCAGCAGCCGTTACCAAATACTGATGGCTCTTGATGAGTTGGGCCGTCAATGTAGCAGGCGCAAAGATAAAGCCAAGCCGCCAGCCTGTCATGGCATGAGATTTGGACAAGCCATTAATAACAATGGTCTGTTCAGGAATGAAGGAGGCCATAGAAACATGCGCTTCTCCAGTATAAGTCAGCTCTGAATAGACTTCATCACAAATCACAAAGACTTCATATTTTTTTAAGACAGCAGCCAATTCCGCCATCTGTTCGCGCGAATAAGTAACACCCGTTGGATTAGCTGGATAATTGAGAATAACAGCCTTCAATTTTTCACCCTGCTCTAGAATCGTCTTTTCCAACTTTTCAGGAGTCAAGACAAAACGATCTGCTGTCGTATCAATTTCGACAATCTCCGCCCCAACCAGATTCACAATAGGCTCATAACCCGGATAAGCCGGTGCAGGAAGAAGCACCACATCTCCAGGTTCCAAGATTGCTGTCAAGGTTGCAGACAGGGCTTCAGTCGCACCAATCGTCACCAATATCTCATCTTCAGGACGGTAGTGAATCCCATACTTATCCGCCACAAACTGACTCGCAGCCTCACGCAAAGCCAGCAAACCACTCATCCCAGTGTAATGGCTAAAATTCGCATCAATGGCAGCCTTTCCTGCTTCTTTTACATGTTCAGGAGTTGTAAAATCCGGTTCCCCCAAAGTCAAACGCAAGACACCAGGAATGGAAGAAATTGATTGATCGAACTGACGAATCAAAGATACTTCAATCCGATTCAAATTTTTATTAAAACGTTTCGTTAAATCCATAGAACACCTCCAAAAACACTTATATTCATTATACTATAAATAGGACCCCATCGCAAAAGAACAAGCAAGATCCCCACCTTTTGCTTACCACCAAAGAACATTTCAAAAATCCTTCCATGCAAAAAAGACTTAGCAATGCTAAGTCTTTCAAGTCATTATTGTTGGCCACGTGTTGCCACGTATTTCAATTGATCTGCATGTTTTGCCACAAAATCCTTCATTTCTGAATCAGGAATTTGACGAAGGTAGAGGTTAGAACGAATGGTTTCATCCTCTTCACGACAAGTGGACAATACTAAATACTTATCAGATGCTTTGATCTTGATATTAGGGTTCTTCGTACGAGCTGACTCATAGATATTCTTCAACTGAGTGGTGAAATCTTTATCATCTGTAAAGCTTGTACGGTAGAAAGCAGTGTCCTCTGGGACAATGACCAATCCCATCGCTTCATAGTAATATTTCCGCTCTGGTGTCTCAATCACAACATACGGATGTTGATCGAAAAATTCTTGCGTATCGTAGAAGTTGACATCGTTAAACATGCGGTGGTCGCCGACCTTACTACCACGAGCATGACCAAACAACCAAGTCAAACGATCACTGAAGTCTTTCTTGTTATCCATATCCATGAAGACTGTCCCCATGTATGGTTCATTTCCACCATCAAACGTCTTATTCAAATAAGTTTCATTATCAGTGGTTTGGACAACAGGTTCATCCAACTCAGTACCCGGTGCATAAACATAAGCAATTGCTTCTGGATTAACAGCAGTTAACTGAGCAAAACGATTTTTCAGGTAATCTTTTTCTTCTTGACTAGGTTCATATTTGGCTGCTTGCTTGGTTGAACTTGTTCCAGTTGTCTTTTTAGCCGTGCTAGATAACTTACTTCCTCCAAAAGGATTAAAGAAAATAAATCCAGCAACAAGCACAACAACTGCAACAAGAGCAGCAATTACAAGACCCAATTTATTTGAACTTTTTTCCCCAGCTCTTTTCATTGATTGATCTCCTCTTGATGATTTTTTCTAAAAAATAACACTGAACCCGAAGGCCCAGTGATATTTTACGAGCTAATTAATAATCAAATTATTTAGCTGCGCTTGTTTTTGGAAGAGCTTTACCAGCTTGTTTTGAACCAGCTTTACCAGCTTCTGCTTTTTTAGCTGCTTCTTCTGCTTTAGCTGCGTCTGCTTTAGCTGCGTCTGCTTTAGCTACGTCTGCTTTAGCTTGTTCAGGATTAATTCCATGTTCTTTCAAGTAACGAGCATTCTTTTGTTCTGGAGTTTCGTTCAAGATATAGTAAGAACCTTGTTTCTTGTCAGCAGTGTTGTATGTTTCTTGGAATTTTTGTACATATTTGTTACGTACGTTCAAGAATGCAGTATTGAATGCTGCTTCATAAGCTGCTTTCTTTTCACCGTAAAAGTGTGAACCACCTTCAACAGCATCCAATTCAGCTTTAGCTGCTACTACTGCAGGATCTTGTGCTGCTTCAGCTTTGATTTCTTCCATGTGACCGTTAAGGTATTCTTCAACTTTACGACCATTTTTAAACTCAGTTTGTGCGTTGTAAGGATCGTTAACACCGCCACCAGTTACTGGTTGGTCATATGCACCTGGAGTGTTTGCTCCACCGTTGATTCCACCTTCGGCAAGAACTGGTGCTGCTGCAGCAAATACTGCAAGAGCTGCTACTGATGATAATAAAACTTTTTTCATTGTTTTATCTCCTTTTTTCTTTTCAAAAATTATTCGTTACTTCGTAACTATGACTAGTATACTAGGATATTCTGCCTATGTCAAGACTTTTTCCATTTTTTTTTAAAAAAAGTTTAAGCTTTTGATCCATTTGAGATATAGAACTACGGATTTAAAACCATCTTGGAAAGACACTTTATTCATATATAAAAATGTATTTAAAAAATAGAAATCTTTTCTATCCTATTTTACCACCCCATTTTTTGGCAATCGTTTCTTGGGCAAACTAGGATCAGCCTTTGCTTCTAGTTCTTTAGCTGCTCGAACTAGTTTTTTCCTTTTCTTTTCTTTTTTTAGATTTTCCAACCATTTTCTGATTTCCATTTGTATTTCCTCCTATACAAAAGAGGCTGGTCTCCAGCCTCCTTATTATTAACATTTTTTGGCATTTCCGATTTCAAATAGAGGGGAAAGAGGACGATTTTCATGAATGCGAACAATAGCCTCAGCTAGAAGTTTCGCAATCGAAATTTGCTCAATTTTGTCAATCAAACGATCCTCCGATAGATAAATCGTATCCAATACGACCAACTTCTTAATGGCTGATTTTTGGATGTTATCCATCGCTGGACCTGATAAAACAGGGTGAGTGCAGCTCGCATAGACTTCAACAGCACCTGCTTCTGCAAGGGCATCCGCGGCATGACATATTGTACCAGCTGTATCAATCATATCATCAATCAAAATACAAGTCTTGCCTTCAACACTCCCAATGATATTCATCACTTCACTCGTATTCATCTTATCAACACTTCGACGTTTATCAATAATCGCAATCGGTGTCTTCAAAAATTCAGCTAATTTCCGAGCACGAGTCACCCCACCATGGTCTGGACTGACAACAACATAGTCTTTTCCAATCATCCCGCGACGTTCAAAATAGTCGGCGATCAGAGGCGCACCCATCAAGTGGTCAACGGGAATATCAAAGAAACCTTGAATTTGAGCAGCGTGCAAATCAATTGTCAACAGACGATCAACTCCAGCAACCTCAAGCATATTGGCTACTAACTTAGAAGTAATTGGTTCACGAGCCCGAGCTTTCCGGTCTTGACGAGCATAGCCGTAATATGGCATCACCACATTAATGGATTGCGCACTAGCCCGTTTCAACGCATCTACCATAATCAAAATTTCCATTAGATTATCGTTAACCGGTGAGCTAGTGGATTGCAAAATATAAACATCTTTCCCACGGATTGATTCTTCAATATTAACCTGAATTTCTCCATCAGAAAATTGACGAACCGTTGACTTTCCAAGCGGTAGTCCCATTTCTCGAGACACACGTTGAGCCAATTCTTGATTTGACGACAAAGCAAAGAGCATTAAATCAGAAAATGACATGATTTCCTCCAGTAAAATCTAAAACCATATTGTACAGTCAGCACAAATTTCTCCTGTAATCATTTTATCGCTTTTTAAGCAAATATTCAAATATTAATTTATGGAAATTACAAAATCTATCACTACCTAAATTCTATCAAAAAAGAAGCAGAACAAATGTTCTGCTTCAGTATAATTCTTAGTTTGGATAGATATAAGTAACAGTACCTTGTGCTGTTGTTGGGTTAAACCAACCACGGTAGTTACCAATACTACGGATACCATTATAGTTAGACTCAGAAACTTGGATGCTTGTTGTAGATTGAACGGCTGTAACAACTGCTACGTGTCCATATCCACCATCATTCCAACATGCAATGGCACCAACTTGTGGTTGAGATCCTGTACGGAATCCTGCTGCTGCTGCACTTGCTGCCCATTGTCCACCATTACCCCAGTAATCACCGGCCCATGGAGCCAATGTCTTCGCACCCCATGTACATTCACCAACTGGATAAGATGATGCAGATGTACTATAAGTTGGACGAGAAGTAGTTGCTACTGGTGCAGCCGCTGCTTGAGTTTGAACAGCAGGTTGAGCTGCTGCTTGAGTTTGTGCCGCCGCTGGTGTTGCAGCAGGTGTTTGAGCCGCTGCCTGAACTTGTGCTTGAAGAGTTGTATTAGCAGAAGCTTTTACAGCTGCTTGTTGCTCTTTTTGTTTTGCACGGTAAGCTGCTTCAGCTGCTGCCGCTGCTGCTGCTGCTTTTTCAGCTTCAGCTTTCTGTTGCAACAAAGCATTCTTTTCGTTTTCAGCAGTTGATTTTTCAGCAGCCAAGTTCAATTGTGCTACTTTCAACTCAGCTTCTTTTGTTGACAAAGCTTGCGCATCATCTTCTAATTGCTGTTTGTTTGCAATGACAGTATTGATAGCATCGTTGTTTTCTTTTTGTTTTTGTGCAATATCTTCTTTATCACGTTTTTGCTCTTGCAACATTTTGTTGTTAGCATCTGCAATTTCATTCATAGCAGAAATACGTGAGATAGCTTCTGTCAAAGATCCAGAGCTAACAATCGCATTAATATAGCTTGTTGCAGTCCCAGTTGTTTGAGCACTACGTGCTTGATTTGCAAGTGATTCTTGACGAGCAACAATATTTTTTGACAACTCATCGATCTCAGCTGACAATCGTTCAGATTCTTCATTCAAACGATCATTTTCAGCTTGAAGATTTTCTTGTTGTTTTTTAATTTCAGATACTTGACCTTGAATTTGATCTACCTGAGCTTGTGCGCTTTGTTGTTGTTGATTAATACTATTGATTTTGTTATCTTGAGCAGCAATCTTATCATCTGTTGAATCAGCTGATACACCAGCTACGACAGCACCTT
Organism: Streptococcus parasanguinis; assembly: GCF_964238605.1. GTDB lineage: Bacteria > Bacillota > Bacilli > Lactobacillales > Streptococcaceae > Streptococcus > Streptococcus parasanguinis_AJ. The sequence goes on from NZ_CAXSMM010000009.1 coordinate 83,822, forward strand.
GTGATAAAGCAACTGTACTCAATAAGATTGTGGCAAATAATTTTTTCTTCATTAGATAAATTTTCCCTTTCTAATAAGACACTAACTAGTATAACAAATTTTTTGAAATTTTATATTACGCTATTGTTACATTTTTATTGCGAGTTTATAAATAAATCTTTTCAAGTAAAGGCTGTAATACTAATAATAGAAGTACATTCAAAATTAAACTTGGGGAAATTTGGTAAATAATTAGTGTAATCCAGTTAAATTTTATACCGATAAAAAGAACCAAAAGAAGGTTTGTTAAAATCTGAAATAATAGAATCGTTAATAAAAATGTAAAAAAACGAGTCAATCGATTGACTAAAATAATCTGATTACACCGATAAAAAATCACCTGAAGTAAAGGAAATACTAGGAAGGCAATTCCTAGAGTGTGTAAAAAATACACATCAAAACAAAAACCAAAGAAGACTCCCCACCAAATACTAGCTATCTCAGAGAAATAGAGACTCAATAACATAAAACCATATAGAAATAAAAATGAAGTAGGTTCAAAGGAGTTTGGACAGAAACGAGAAATAAGAAGAGAGATCTGCCCGTCAACAAATAAAGATAAGAATAAGATTAAAGGGAAAAAATGGTACTTACGTATGACTTTCACACTACTCTCCGATCAATAGTACATAACGATTGACATCTAAATTAGCCTTTGGTTTCACACGAATTTCTTGCCCTAACTGATCAGATGCCTTTTGAGTAGAAGTCACTGTACCAAGAGGTAAGTCACTACTCTTATATTTTCCTAAACCACTTGTTGAAACCAGAGATCCTTTTTTAATTTCAACTGGATCTCCAATTTGCAACAACCGAAACTCACCCGTCTTCTCATCATAACCATTTAATAAGGCAAAAATAGATTGACCTTGACTCTCAATTTTAAACGTCAGGTGTTGTGAAGAAATAGTATCTTCGACTAATAATTTTACTTTACTAGAATGTTTCTCTATACTTTCTACCACACCAATGACGCCACCAGACGAAAGAACAAACATAGAATCAGAAATTCCATCTGAACTACCTTTATCAATAACAAATTCCTGATCCCACGAACCATAATTACGGTCAATAATCTCACTAACGACTTGTTTAGAACCCGATACAGAATTCTTGATTGACATCAAATCCTTTAATTCTCTATTTTCTGATTCCAAACGGTTAAGTTTTGACTGGTCTATATCCTTTTGATAAAGACGTGATTTTAACGAACGGTTTTCATCATTTAATTCAGATAAATTCTTTAAATCCTTTGCCTTAAATTCCACAAAAACAAATGGTACCGATACTGTCTTATCAACAATAGCTAATAGATCAGAAGATTTTAAAACAATCGAAGTTCTAACAGATGGAAAAAGAAATAAAATTCCTGAAACAGTTAAAACAAACACAAAACTAAAAATTTTAAAGAATCGATTCAAGAACATAGACAAAACCTTCAAAAATATAAAAAATAGTTTGAGATGACATCTCAAACTTCGAAATTATACGGAGAATGGGGGATTCGAACCCCCGCGCCGGTTACCCGACCTAACGATTTAGCAAACCGTCCTCTTCAGCCTCTTGAGTAATTCTCCAAAATGGGCACGAGTGGACTCGAACCACCGACCTCACGCTTATCAGGCGTGCGCTCTAACCACCTGAGCTACGCGCCCAAGTTAAAAACTTGGTAAAGAACCTATGTTCAAAGCGGGTGACGAGAATCGAACTCGCGACAACAGCTTGGAAGGCTGTAGTTTTACCACTAAACTACACCCGCTTATTATTAAAAGAAATGGCGCGAGACGGAATCGAACCGCCGACACATGGAGCTTCAATCCATTGCTCTACCAACTGAGCTACCGAGCCAAATTGCGGGAGCAGGATTTGAACCTACGACCTTCGGGTTATGAGCCCGACGAGCTACCGAGCTGCTCCATCCCGCGTTAATATTAAGGAGGATGTGGGATTCGAACCCACGCACGCTTTTACACGCCTGACGGTTTTCAAGACCGTTCCCTTCAGCCGGACTTGGGTAATCCTCCAAGATAACAATGGACCTTGTAGGACTTGAACCTACGACCACTCGGTTATGAGCCGAGAGCTCTAACCAGCTGAGCTAAAGGTCCAACAAGATCAACAATATAGCGGCGAAGGGGATCGAACCCCCGACCTCCCGGGTATGAACCGGACGCTCTAGCCAGCTGAGCTACACCGCCATAATATCGGGAAGACAGGATTCGAACCTGCGACACCTTGGTCCCAAACCAAGTACTCTACCAAGCTGAGCTACTTCCCGATCTAAAGCTACCGCTTTATGCACCCTAGAGGAGTCGAACCTCTAACCGCCTGATTCGTAGTCAGGTACTCTATCCAGTTGAGCTAAGGGTGCTCGTTCCTATTCAATTATTACATAGCCTTGCGACCATGCACCCTAGAGGAGTCGAACCTCTAACCGCCTGATTCGTAGTCAGGTACTCTATCCAGTTGAGCTAAGGGTGCTTCTTTCAACCTTTGTCTATGCCGAGGACCGGAATCGAACCGGTACGATCGTTACCAATCGCAGGATTTTAAGTCCTGTGCGTCTGCCAGTTCCGCCACCCCGGCCTCCTCAAGCGAACGACGGGATTCGAACCCGCGACCCCCACCTTGGCAAGGTGGTGTTCTACCACTGAACTACGTTCGCATTGCTTTCTTTATATAAAAAAATGCCGGCTACATGACTTGAACACGCGACCCTCTGATTACAAATCAGATGCTCTACCAACTGAGCTAAGCCGGCTCATTATTATTCTCTTATGCGGGTTAAGGGACTTGAACCCCCACGCCGTAAAGCGCCAGATCCTAAATCTGGTGCGTCTGCCAATTCCGCCAAACCCGCAAAATATGACCCGTACTGGGCTCGAACCAGTGACCCATTGATTAAAAGTCAATTGCTCTACCAACTGAGCTAACGAGTCTTAAAATAATTTTCATTATTTTAACGGTCCCGACGGGAATCGAACCCGCGATCTTCGCCGTGACAGGGCGACGTGATAACCGCTACACTACGGGACCTATGGGAGTTAACGGGATCGAACCGCTGACCCTCTGCTTGTAAGGCAGATGCTCTCCCAGCTGAGCTAAACTCCCAAA
>NZ_CAXSMM010000010.1:0-70834 GCF_964238605.1 Streptococcus parasanguinis
GCCCACTCAACCACTGCGTCTTGCTCGACAATCCAAAAATAATTGAGAGGCTAGGACTTTTGTCCCAGCCTCTTTTAATTATCGCTTGACCATATCAAATCGCAATTTTCTGATTTTTTTTGGTATAATGGTCCCTATGAAAATAGTATCTGGAACCTATGGGGGACGCCCCCTCAAAACACTTGAAGGAAAAACAACCAGGCCGACTTCTGATAAGGTCAGAGGGGCTATGTTCAATATGATTGGTCCTTACTTTGACGGTGGAAGAGTGCTGGATCTCTATGCAGGAAGCGGTGGGCTCTCTATCGAAGCCGTTTCTCGAGGCATGTCAGAGGCCGTTCTAGTAGAACGAGATCGTAGAGCGCAGGAGATTGTAGCATCCAATATTGCCATGACTAAGGAAAAGGAACGGTTTCAACTGCTAAAAATGGAGGCCAAGCAGGCCTTGGGACTTCTAACGGGCACCTTTGACTTAGTTTTCTTGGATCCTCCTTATGCTAAGGAAGAGATTGTTCGCGATATCGAAACCTTGTGCGAGCGCCAACTCTTGTCAGAGGACATCATGATTGTGTGCGAAACCGATAAACACGTAGAACTTCCTGAGGAAATCGGACAAGTGGGAATCTGGAAAGAAAAAATCTATGGAATTAGTAAGGTAACAGTATATGTCAGATAGAAGTGGATTGTTTACAGGATCGTTTGATCCGATTACCATTGGGCATGTGCAATTGATCGAGCGAGCTAGTCGCTTGTTTGACCGTGTCTATGTCGGAATTTTTTATAATCCGGAAAAAGTCGGACTCTTTTCTATTGAGCAGCGCGTGCGCATGGTGAAAGGGGCCTTGGCTCATTTGGAAAATGTTGAAATTGTGACGTCAACTCAAGAGTTGGCTGTGACAGTGGCGCGCAATCTTGGCGTTATCACCTTGATCCGGGGCTTGCGCAATGCACAGGATCTGGTATACGAAGCCAATATGGATTATTTTAATCATCAGTTGGCGCCTGAATTGGAGACGGTTTATCTCTATGCCCAGCCTCCTTACCAGGCCATTAGTTCAACGCGTATTCGAGAGTTACTGGCTTTCCAGCAAGATATCTCACCTTATGTACCAAAGAGTGTAATGGAGGAAATCAAAGATGACACAAGCGAATAAACCAAGCTTGACCACTAAAAAGAAAAAAGGACGGTTGAAAGAATACCGATGGCCGATTGCAGGCGTTCTATTCTTGCTCCTCTTGCTCTCTGCTTTTGTGATTCGCCTGCCCTATTATATTGAGATGCCGGGTACGGCAGAAGATATTCGATCCGTCATGACAGTTGATGGAAAAATGGATACCAAATCAGGATCTTATGACTTTGTAACCGTGGCAGTGAAAGAAGCGACCCCGGCTGATTTGATCTATGCTTGGGCGACCCCTTTTACAGATATCTACTCTGCCAAGGATATGACAGGTGGTAGTTCGAGCCAAGAATTTACGCGGATTAACCAATTCTATATGGAAACCTCGCAAAATATGGCCATCTACCAAGGGTTAAAGGCAGCTGGAAAAGAAACCCAGATGGACTTTCTAGGTGTTTATGTCATGCAGGTAGCAGATGACTCGACCTTTAAGGGAATCTTGAACATTGCGGATACCGTCACCGGTGTGAATGGCAAGACCTTTAAAAGTTCCAAAGAATTGATTGACTATGTTGGTTCTCAAAAAATTGGCGACCCCGTTTCGGTGACCTATATTGAAGATGGGCAAACCAAGACCGCAGATGGGAAGATCATCAAATTGTCCAACGGGAAAAACGGAATCGGGATTAGCCTGATCGACCGGACTGAAGCCAAAGGCGATGTTCCTGTCCAATTTGCGACTCAAGGGATTGGTGGACCAAGTGCCGGTATGATGTTTAGCCTAGCCATCTACACCCAAGTGGCTGATCCAGATCTTCGTCAGGGACGCCATATTGCAGGGACAGGAACCATTAACCAAGATGGAACGGTTGGCGATATCGGTGGGATTGACAAGAAAGTCGTCGCAGCCGATAAAGAAGGAGCAGAAATTTTCTTCGCCCCTAATAACCCTGTTTCCAAAGAAGAAAAGAAAGCCAATCCCAAGGCCAAATCAAACTATGAAACAGCGAAAGAAGCAGCAAAACAAATTCATTCGAAGATGAAAATCGTACCCGTCAAAACCCTTCAAGACGCCATTGATTATTTGAAGAAGAAGTAGAAGTATCTTGTTAGATCAGTCTCGTACTTGAAAGTACGAGGTAGAGTTGGCAGATAGGAAGATTCACCTTCTAATCAAATTCAAGTTTTTGCTTATCAATCTCTCTATTTTTAGAGGGATTTTTTCTTTATACTGGTATCAGAAAGAAAGGGAGGTAGTGAAATGATTCAAACCAGTTTGTTTTCCATTTCAGTATTCTTAGCGGGAGTTCTATCCTTTTTCTCCCCATGTATTTTGCCGCTGATGCCAGTCTATGTAGGGATTCTATTGGATTCTGAACGTGTGAAAACTGTTCGGATTTTTGGAAGAGATATTTCTTGGTATGGCTTGGTGAAGACTCTTTGTTTTATCGCAGGTCTATCAACTGTTTTCCTGATTCTAGGATACGGTGCAGGGGCCCTTGGCCAGGTGCTTTATGCTCCCTGGTTTCGCTATCTGCTAGGAGGGATTGTGATCCTATTAGGGATTCACCAAATGGAAGTGATCAATCTGAGACAACTCCAAAAGCAAAAGACTATCCAACTCAAAAAGAATCGGGAGCGCAATGAATTCTTCAATGCTTTTCTGATAGGGGTCACCTTCAGTTTTGGTTGGACCCCTTGTGTCGGACCAGTTTTGAGTTCGGTTCTAGCCATTGCCGCTTCTGGAGGAGATGGTGCTTTACAAGGTGCTCTCCTGATGCTGGTCTATACATTAGGTTTGGCTCTGCCTTTCTTGCTTTTGGCCTTGGCTTCTAGCTGGGTTCTACAACATTTTGCTAAGCTCAAGCCCCATATGGGAACCTTGAAAAAAATTGGTGGTGCCCTCATCATCTTGATGGGCATCTTGCTGATGCTAGGAAATCTTAATAGCCTCGCATCCCTGTTTCACTAATCTTGAATGATTAAAGGAGAAAAATCATGAAAAAAATTCTTGCACTTTCTATTGCTACACTTAGCATCGTCACTTTAGCAGCTTGTTCTGGACAGAAATCAGATTCAGACATGAAAAAAACGGACGATAGTAGTATGATGAAGAAGGACGATATGAAGAAGGAAGATATGAAGAAGGATGACATGAAGGATTCATCCATGTCCGATGATAAAATGAAAAAAGAAGACATGAAAGATTCATCTATGATGTCTGACAGCAGTTCGGAAATGAAGGACGATATGAAAAAAGATGAGATGAAATCTAGCGATTCAGAAATGAAAAATGAAAAGAGTGAATCATCTGATATGAAATCAGACAAGGAATGAAAGAAGGGAGAGGTCATCTGAGGATGACTTTCTCCTTGTTTAAAGAGGTAATAATGATGAAGAAATTAGCTTTAGTAGCTGCAGGATTCTTGTGTACTGGACTTTTGGGGGCTTGTTCGAGTCAAGGAATGGCTACTTCCAATAAGGACATGAGCCAACAAACAGCCAAAGCTGGGGCTAGGCAACCATCTGGCAAGAAAGTGAAGGAGTTTAACCTGCAAGGAGTAGACGGTAAGACCTACCGCTTATCCGATTACAAGGGAAAGAAAGTTTACCTCAAATTTTGGGCTTCCTGGTGCTCAATCTGTCTTTCAACATTAGGCGACACAAATGATTTAGCAAAGGCAGAGGAGGGTAAGGATTATGTGGTCTTATCCGTTGTAGCTCCAACTTTTAATGGTGAAAAATCGGAAGCAGATTTCAAAAACTGGTACCAGTCTTTGGATTACAAGGATTTCCCGGTCTTGCTAGATAGTAAAGGGGAACTGCTAAAAGAGTATGGGATTCGTTCATATCCATCGGCGCTCTTTATCAATAGTGATGGGACTTTATCAAAGAGCCAGATAGGCTATATGAATAAAGAGGATATCCTCAAGACCCTAGAGAACATGCAGTAAGGAGGACATAAAATGGAAACAAAATGGAAACTCATTTCCATTCTTTTAGTGGGGCTATTTTGTTTTGGAATCTTTTTCCTTATCAAAGGATCCATGGCCTTGGATACATCAGATGCGACGACTGAGCAGATCAAAAAAGCATCGATGAGTCAGACTCCAGTAGCCAAAAAGGAAACAAATGAAACGGTTGATCCAAAGGATCAGCGTGAAATTTATTTGGCTGGTGGTTGCTTCTGGGGCGTAGAGGAATATTTCTCCCGTGTTCCAGGTGTGATCGATGCTGTATCAGGCTACGCCAATGGAAAGGGAGAAACGACCAAGTATGAATTGGTCCCTCAAACAGGTCATGCCGAAACAGTTTACATCACTTACAATGTCAAGAAGGTATCTCTGAAAGAATTGCTCCTGCATTATTTCCGGATTATCGACCCAACGTCGAAGAATCGACAAGGAAATGATCAAGGGACTCAATACCGAACAGGTGTCTATTATGTCTCTCAAGAAGACCTTCCAACCATTAATCAAGTCTTTGAAGAAGAAGCAAAAAAATACGACAAACCGTTAGCAGTGGAAAAAGAGCCACTGACCAATTTCATCCAGGCGGAAGACTACCACCAGGATTATCTAAAGAAACATCCGAATGGGTACTGCCATATCGATGTCAATCAGGCTTCTTATCCTGTTATTGATGCCAGTCGCTACTCTAAGCCAAGCGATGAGGAAATCAAAAAGAAGTTATCTCCTGAAGAGTATGCGGTGACACAAAAAAATGATACCGAACGGGCCTTCTCCAATCGTTACTGGGATCAGTTTGATGCCGGTATTTATGTAGATGTCGTGACCGGTGAGCCGCTCTTTTCCTCTAAGGATAAATTTGATTCTGGTTGTGGTTGGCCAAGTTTCAGTCGGCCTATTAGTCCTGATGTGGCCATCTATAAGGAGGATAAGAGTTTCAATATGACTCGGACAGAAGTTCGGAGCCGTGTAGGAAATTCTCATCTGGGCCATGTTTTTACCGATGGTCCCAAGGAAAAAGGCGGCCTTCGCTATTGCATCAATAGTTTGTCTATTACCTTCATTCCCAAAGCAGAAATGAAAGAAAAGGGCTACGGTTATTTATTGGACTACGTCTGAGACATTTGGAACCATAATTTGCTATAATAAGTATAGCAAAGACAAGTAGGTGAAAGACATGTATGCGATCATGATTGTGGAAGATGAAGAGCTTATCCGGCAGGGACTGACTTCCTTAGTGGATTATGAACAGTTTGGAATGACCGTCATCAACCAGGCAGAAAATGGCCGTGAGGCCTGGGAGAAGTTTCAAGAGCAACCAGCCGACATCCTTCTAACTGATATCAATATGCCACAAATGAACGGCTTGGATCTGGCCCATCTCGTCAAGGAGAAGTCTCCGTCTTGTCATATCATTTTTTTGACGGGTTATGATGACTTTGAGTTTGCGAGGAAAGCCATCAAGTTAGGTGCAGATGATTATTTGCTGAAGCCTTTTTCAAAAGATGATATTGAAGAGATGTTAGCAAAGGTGAAGGGAAAACTCGATCAAGAGCGAAAAAAGGCGCAAGTCGAAGATTTGGTCAGTCATGGTTATTCGACAGACTTGGAAGAAGCCATTCATGCTCGTTTAGCAGACTCTCAGTTAACTCTAAAGGATCTGGCCTATCAACTTGGTTTCAGTGCCTCTTATCTAAGTGTATTGATCAAGAAAAAATTGGGACTCCCCTTCCAAGACTACCTCATCCAGGAGCGAATGAAGAAGGCTCAACTCTTGCTTCTCACGACAGATCTAAAGATTTATGAGATCGCCGATCAGGTTGGTTTTGAAGATATGAACTATTTTTCTCAACGCTTTAAGCAGGTGGTTGGGGTGACACCAAGGCAGTACAAAAAAGGAGAGCATGAATGAAACGATATCCCTTGCTGATTCAGCTGGTCCTCTACTTTTTTCTCTTCATTCTCCTACTTTTTGGTCTCATCGGTAGCCTTTACTATCAAACGAGTTCAGGGACGATCCGCCAGCTAACGGAACGGACGACAAGAAATAGTATCGATCAAAGCAGTCAGTTTATCACCTCTTATCTAAAAAAATTAAAGCAGACGACAACGGTGCTTAGCAAGGAACAGGCTGTTCGCCAATTTGCCCAAGACAAGAGTGCGGATCAAGAAACGGTTCAACACTTGATGCGAACGATGATAGAAACGGATCCGGACCTGGTCTCAGCGGTCTTGGTGACCAAGGATGGACGTCTGGTAGCGACAGATTCCAAAATCAGCATGCAGACTTCCTCAGATATGATGAATGAAAGTTGGTATCAAGAGGCGATTAAGGAAAGAGCCATGCCAGTTTTGACGCCAGCTCGAAAGGAATCCTTGACCTCGGAAAAAGAAAAATGGGTGGTTTCTATTACCCAAGAAGTGGTCGATCAGGCTGGTCAAAATCTCGGAGTAGTACGCTTGGATATTGGCTACGATAGCCTTCAGGCTTACTTGGATCACCTTCAACTAGGGAGACAAGGCTTTAGTTTTATCATTAATCAAAAGCATGAGTTTGTCTACCATCCTAAAAAGGCGGTCTATTCCTCCAGCCAAGAAATGCAGGCCATGCAGCCCTATATTGCTGTGACAGATGGCTATGCTAAAGGAGGACAGAATTTTATCTATCAGGTTCCGATTCCAGATAGCGATTGGACCTTGATTGGAGTGGCTTCACTTGAAGGACTTCAGATGCTGCAGTCGCAACTCCTGTACTCTTTCATTGGTCTAGGATTACTAGCTTTGATCATGTGTTTGATAGGGATCGGCTTTGTTCTGCGTTTGTGGATCAAACCCTTACAAGACCTTCAGACTATCATTTTGAGGATTGGAGCAGGAGATGCTCACGTGAGGGCTGCAGCCAAAGGATCTCCAGAATTGGTGGCCCTCGCTCAAGCTTTTAATGCCATGTTGGACCAAATCGATAACCTCATGCAACAGGTTAAGGAAGAGGAGCAGAACGCACGTCGGTACGAGTTGCGGGCACTTTCGGCTCAGATTAATCCGCATTTCCTCTACAATACCTTGGATACGATTGTCTGGATGGCAGAGTTTAACGATAGTCGGCGCGTGGTCGACATCACCAAGTCTTTGGCCCAATATTTTCGACTGGCTCTCAACCAAGGCCAGGAACAAATCCTACTGAGAGATGAAATCGACCATGTCCGCCAGTATCTTTTCATTCAGAAGCAACGTTATGGTGAAAAGCTCAATTATGAAATTCTAGAAGATGAACGGTTGGTCGACTATCAGCTCCCCAAATTAGTGCTTCAACCCTTAGTGGAAAATGCGATTTACCATGGCATTAAAGAGATCGATCGGCCAGGTCTCATTCGAGTGACAACTGAAGTCAGTGGAGACTACGCCTGCGTATCGATTTTTGACAATGGACGAGGGTTTGATCGATCAGAATCAACAGACCAAACCCTTCTTCGTTTAGGAGGTGTTGGCTTGAAAAATGTGGACCAACGATTGCATCTTCAATTTGGCGAAGCCTATCATATGGAGATTGATTCTAAGGCCAATAGCTATACCAAAATTACTCTATTTTTACCCCTTTCATCATCTGATGAACATGTATAGAGACAAAGATTGCCTTCTTTGTCTCTTTTTCCTTTTGGAAACTTTCAATGTTGAATTTCCACTCTTTTCTAGTCAAATCTGACGCAAGTCATCAAATTTATGATAAAATAAAGTGTTACAGTAAATAGATTTTGATGAAGGAACACTATGCGAAAAGAGATTGACCCTGAATTATATAATTACAATAAATTTCCTGGACCTGTGTTTCGTCAGGTAGGAGACCAGATCCTTTCAGAAAACCTCTCCTTTGAGCTCTTGAAAAATGAGAAGGAAGCTTTTGATGCGACTGTTTTTGGTCAGCGATTTTCTGAGATTTTAACCAAGTTTGATTACATTGTTGGTGATTGGAGCAATGAGCAGTTGCGCTTGCGTGGCTTCTATAAGGAAGAGCGCGATGTTGCAACGATGGATAAATTAAGTCGCTTAGACGATTATTTGTTAGAATATTGTAGCTATGGTTGTGCTTATTTTGTCCTTGAAAATAAGGAACCCCATCGTGCTTCTTTTGATAAGAAATCACCGGTCAAAAAAGCTCAATCAGAAGAAAGAGAGCCGAAGAAGCGTTCGCGCAATCGCAAACAAAAAGATCGTTTCCAAAAACGAGAACGCGACAAGGGACAACCAGCCAAAAACTCGAAAAAAACAAGATCGTCTGCTGAGACTAAAAAGACAACTAAGACAGACAACAAACGTCATTTTGTGATTCGACAAAAAGAGGAGTAAGAAAGAATGAAACCATCCATTTATAGTTTAACACGCCAGGATATGATTGATTGGGCGGAAGAAAACGGCGAAAAGAAATTCCGTGCAGCACAAATCTGGGAATGGCTCTATCGCAAACGCGTCCAGTCCTTCGAAGAAATGACCAACCTTTCTAAGGACTTGATTGCGAAGTTGAATGATCAGTTTGTCGTCAACCCACTCAAGCAACGGATCGTGCAAGAGTCAGCAGACGGGACGGTCAAGTACCTCTTTGAATTGCCAGACGGCATGTTGATTGAAACCGTCTTGATGCGTCAGCACTATGGATTATCTGTCTGTGTAACGACTCAAGTAGGATGTAATATCGGTTGTACCTTCTGTGCTTCTGGTTTGATCAAAAAACAACGCGATTTGAACAATGGGGAAATTGTGTCTCAAATCATGTTGGTCCAAAAATACTTTGACGAACGTGGCCAAGATGAACGGGTCAGCCATATCGTTGTCATGGGGATCGGAGAACCATTTGACAACTATAACAATGTCTTGAAATTTATCCGGACGGTCAACGATGACAAGGGATTAGCGATTGGTGCTCGCCATATTACAGTGTCAACTTCTGGTTTGGCTCATAAAATTCGTGACTTTGCAAATGAAGGTGTGCAGGTCAATTTGGCAGTGTCCCTTCATGCTCCAAACAATGACTTGCGCTCTAGCATCATGAAGATCAACCGGGCCTTTCCAATTGAAAAATTGTTTGCGGCGATTGAATACTATATTGAGACTACGAACCGTCGGGTGACCTTTGAGTACATCATGCTCAATGAAGTCAATGATGGAGTCGAGCAAGCCTTAGAGTTGGCAGAATTGCTCAAGAATATCAAGAAATTGTCTTATGTCAACTTGATTCCTTATAATCCTGTCAGTGAGCATGACCAATATAGCCGGAGTCCAAAAGAACGGGTCATGGCCTTCTATGATACCTTGAAAAAACAAGGTGTTAACTGTGTAGTTCGTCAAGAGCACGGTACAGATATTGATGCTGCCTGTGGCCAATTGCGTTCAAATACCATGAAACGGGACCGGGAGAAAGCGATTGTTGAACATGCGCAACCTTAAACAAGGGCTGATGGATCATACAGAACTAACAAAAAGAGGAAGAAGGCTGTTACGGAGTGGCAGCTTCTTCTATTTTATCCTCTTGTGTTTGATGTGTTTTTTGCCCCAACAGCCAGAGCCAGGTATGGAAACACCGGGTATTCAACATTTCGGTCGTATCGTCGTCCTGCTAGTTCCTCTTAATTCGGTGATGAATCTTGGCCAGATTACCAGTGTCCTCCAACTCATTAAGGTCATCCTCCAAAATATAGCCAATATCTTTTTGTTAAGCCCGCTGGTCTTTCAACTTCTCTGGCTATGGCCCTGGTTGAGGAGCCGCAAACGGGTCTTGTGCTTCGGCTTTGCGATGAGCTTGTGGATTGAATGCAGCCAAGTTCTGTTAGATCTCTTGTTTGATGCCAATCGTGTCTTTGAGCTAGATGATTTGTGGACCAATACCTTAGGGGCTTATCTGGCTTATATAGGCTTTCAGTATTTCAGAGCACGATTGCTAGCAAAAAATGGTGAAATGTAAAATCCGAACATTTTAACCACTTTTTAAAATTTTTGTTGACAAAATCAGAAGCGGGAGCTATAATAGCTTCAAGACATCAGAAAAGTAGAGATTTTTCTCACTTCCAGGGAGCTTGTGGTGATTGCGAACAAGCAGTGGTGAATCTTGAAATGGGCTGATGCGTTTATGATGATGAATTTGAAACAATAAAAATTCGGTGAGCACACCTTATCGTGCACCCTGTTGTTAGACAGGTCAGAGATGTAGGAGAAAAAATAGCTTCCTACAATTGAGGTGGCACCGCGGTATCGAATCGTCCTCACACAGATTTTTCTGTGTGAGGTTTTTTGTATCTCATAGGAACCCAGTGAGACTGCAGCTCAAAGGGCCCGCGAGAGAAAAAGATCATAAACAAGATTGAAGATAGAGAAAAGAGGACACAATCATGACAGAAACAAAAGGCTATTTCGGACAATTTGGTGGATCTTTCGTACCAGAACCCATTCAAAACTTGCTCAATCAATTAGAGGAAACCTTTGAACAGTATAAAAATGATCCAGAATTTATCGCAGAATACAAACATTATTTGAAAGATTATTCTGGACGCGAAACACCACTCTACTTTGCGGAAAGTTTGACAGATCATTTAGGTGGGGCAAAAATTTATTTGAAGCGCGAAGACTTGAATCACCTAGGTTCGCATAAATTAAATAACGTCTTGGGGCAAATCCTCTTGGCTAAGCGCATGGGCAAAACTCGCGTGATTGCTGAAACAGGAGCAGGTCAACACGGTGTGGCTACAGCAGCAGCGGCAGCTAAGTTTGGCATGGCCTGTGATGTCTACATGGGGGCAGAAGACGTGGAACGCCAACGCTTGAATGTCTTCCGCATGGAAATGATGGGGGCAACCGTCCATGCGGTTGAAACCGGTACTAAGACCTTGAAAGATGCCGTTGATGCGGCGTTTGGAGCATGGATGGCGGATCTGGATGCCTTTTACGTTTTGGGTTCTGCTGTTGGCCCTCACCCTTACCCAACCATTGTGCATGAATTCCAAAAAGTAATCAGTGAAGAATCTAAACGTCAAATCTTGGAAAAAGAAGGCCGTTTGCCGGATTATGTGATTGCCTGTGTCGGTGGTGGCTCTAATGCCATTGGTGCCTTTTCTGAATATGTCGCAGAAGAGGAAGTCGGCTTGATTGGGGTAGAAGCAGCTGGACATGGCTTGGACACCGATCAACACGCAGCGACCATGACCAAAGGGACTATCGGTGTGGTTGATGGTATGAAGACCTATGCTGTCTTTGGCGAAGATGGAAAAGTAGCGCCAGTTTACTCGATCTCTGCTGGTTTGGACTACCCAGGGGTTGGCCCGGAGCATGCTTTCTTTAAAGATTCTGGTCGTGTCGAATATGTAGCAGCGACAGATGATGAAGCAGTAGAAGCCCTTCTTCTTCTCAGTAAGACAGAAGGAATTCTCCCAGCCATTGAAAGCTCACACGCGATTGCAGAAGCAGTCAAACGTGCTCCACAATTGGATAAAGACAAGATCATCATCATCAATGTTTCCGGACGTGGGGACAAGGACGTAGCTGCCGTCGCTGATTATCTAGAAGCGAAAGCTACAAAATAAGAAGAACTTATCTGCAAAATATCGTATAAAGCAGTAAAGCGTGATAACTGAGAAAGAGACAGGGAACAAAGGGAATCCGGTCTCTTTCTTTTTTGAGAGCAAAGACGAGAATACCTAAGATGGATGCGATCTGAATGAGAAAGAGAATCTGGGTAGAAGAAAAGGTCAGCGAAAAGGTAGCTAGTAAGAGAAAATCTCCTGCTCCCATTCCGATAAAGAAAAAGTGAGCTCCTATCGCAAGGAGTAAAAAGACCAGCATGAGGAGATTACCACCGGATAAAAAGAGGACCAGGGCATGGAGACAGCACCAGATGAATAAAGGGTATTCCATAAAGCGAAGGTCATAGATGGCTAAAACGGCAGCTCCCAGTAGTGTTAGAAGCTGAGGCAGAGAAAGGAAACCATTGGCGCAGGCTAAAAAGAGTAGGCCACTCCAGACCTCAAAAAGGCAGTACCAAAATGGGTAGGGCTGATGACAATAGCGGCAGCGAAAGCGATGGAGTAGTTGCGAGATGATGGGGATGAGATCCCAAACTCCAAGGACGTGCTGACAGTGATCACAATGACTGCGAGGAGTGAGAATGGATTGGTTTGGAAAACGATCGACAACGAGTCCCAAAAAAGAGGCGATGCAAGTACCGATGGTAAAAAAATAAAAGTTGATCATACTTATTTATTCGTAAAGCAATCGGAAAATTTCATCATTTGCTTGAAAATCTTGTAAAGCCTTTCTAAATTTGATACAATAATGAACATGAAAAACCTGTATGATGTTCAACAATTTTTAAAACGTTTTGGAATCATCATTTACGTAGGGAAGCGCCTCTATGACATCGAATTGATGAAAATTGAGCTCCAACGTCTTTATGATGCAGGCCTGATGGAGCGGCTCGATTATATAGAAGCCGATACCGTTTTAAGAAGAGAACACAAGCAAGAATTAGAATTTTTGAAAAAGAGTGAGGTAGAGTGATGGGAAATATCATTGTTTGGTTGGCTATTTTAGGAGTATTTGGATGGATGGCGTTTAATTATTTCCGCATCCGTAAAGCTGCTAAATTTGTGGACAATGCAACCTTTGAAGAGCTGATTCGTCAAGGGCAGTTGATTGACTTGCGAGAGCCAGCTGAGTTTCATGCCAAGCATATTTTAGGAGCACGCAACATTCCTTCTACTCAGTTGAAATTGAGTCTTGCAGCCTTGCGCAAAGACAAACCAATTTTGCTCTATGAGAATAGCCGTAGTTCTCGAGTAACCAATGCGGCTCTCTTTCTCAAGAAAAAAGGTTATACAGACATTTATGTCTTGTCTTATGGTCTTGATTCTTGGAATGGGAAGGTAAAGTCCAGTTAATTGGATGTAAAAAAGTTGCCATATAATAGTTCTATTAATAACGGACTTTTTATAGTATGAATTTTAAGGGGCTTTATGAACATGAAAGAAAAGGAAAAAGACTCACTTGTTTTGAGTATTCTATCTATCATATTTGTCTTTGGACTTCCACTGTTAAGTATTATTTTTGGTGTTTTGGGTTTGGTCTCGGCTAGTTTGCATCAAAAAGAGTCTGGACTGGACTATGGTCTAGAAATAATTCTCTCCATTATAGGGATTTTCCTTTCTGTAGTTTTCTGTATCGTATTTATCTCACAACTCTCAGGAATAAATTAAAATAAAAAGAGGCTGGGACAAAAGTCCTAGCCTCTTAATTGTTTTTGGATTGTCGAACAAGACGCAGTGGTTGAGTGGGCTCTACTACGCTGATTTCATCAGTTTTTATAGCCCTACTCAACTGTGCGGAGGTGGGACGACGAAATCGAATTCTAACGAATTACCGATTTCTGTCCCACTCTCTTTTTATATTACCGATTGTATTCTAAATAGTTTTTAACAATTTGTAATTCATCTTGGTTCAAGGGCCGGTATTGACCCTCTGCTAGCTCTGTATCTAATGTAAAATCCCCGAACTGAACTCGTTTTAGGGCAGTGACCTTGACACCGACAGAGAGGAACATTTTCTTGACCTGATGAAACTTCCCTTCAGAGATGGTGATGGTGGCTCTGCTTAGACTGGGGCTTGAAACTTGAATCTCAAGTTGAGCAGGTTTACAGCTAGTTCCATCTAAAAAGATAATCCCATCTTTGAATTTTTGGATATGTTCTGATGAGAGCGATCCATTGACTTCTACCTCATAGACTTTCTCCACATGGTATTGAGGATGGAGCAGTTGAAAGCCTAAGGGACCATTGTCTGTGAGGAGGAGAAGACCACTGGTATCGCGATCGAGGCGACCAAGTGGATAGAGGTCTGGGTACTCTTGCTGAGGGTCCACTAGATCGATCACCGTTGGATGGTGGGCGTCTCTTTTGGCGGTCACGGCCCCGATTGGTTTATGGAGCATGTAGTAGTGGTGACGTGGTTCTTGAATGATTCGTTCCCCGATTTGAATCTGTTGGAGTCCAGGGTCGATGTTTTGGGATAGCTTTTGAGCTGGTAGGTGATCGACCAAGATTTGCCTTCGGGCTAGAAGTTGTTTGATGTCTTTGCGAGCGTACTGATGGTCTGCCATCAATTGATCTAATCTCATGGGAGCCTCTTTTTCTGAAATTCTTATCATCAGTGTATCATGAAAAGAAAAGGAAATCGAGTCGGAGAAAAGAAATGAAGATGAAAACATTTACAACTAGCTGAACTGTGTTTTTTAGATAGGACTGTGGTATAATTGTTCAGTTAGAAATATTATTTAAAATTTTATAGAGGAAATCATGACAAAATTAAGAGAAGATATTCGTAACGTTGCGATCATTGCCCACGTTGACCATGGGAAAACAACCTTGGTAGACGAATTGTTGAAACAATCGCACACCTTGGATGAACGTAAAGAATTGCAAGAACGTGCAATGGACTCAAACGACCTTGAAAAAGAACGTGGGATTACCATTCTTGCTAAAAATACAGCCGTTGCTTATAACGGAACTCGAATCAATATCATGGACACACCAGGACACGCGGACTTCGGTGGAGAAGTGGAACGGATCATGAAAATGGTCGATGGGGTTGTATTGGTCGTAGATGCCTACGAAGGAACCATGCCTCAGACGCGTTTCGTATTGAAAAAAGCCTTGGAACAAGATCTTGTTCCAATCGTTGTTGTCAACAAAATCGACAAACCATCTGCTCGTCCAGAAGAAGTTGTAGATGAAGTTCTTGAACTCTTCATCGAATTGGGTGCGGATGATGACCAATTGGAATTCCCAGTTGTTTATGCATCAGCGATCAACGGAACCTCTTCACTTTCAGACGATCCAGCTGATCAAGAGCACACAATGGCGCCGATCTTTGATACCATCATTGATCACATCCCAGCTCCAGTTGATAACTCAGATGAACCTCTTCAATTCCAAGTATCCCTGCTTGATTACAACGACTTCGTTGGACGTATCGGTATCGGACGTGTCTTCCGTGGTACTGTAAAAGTTGGGGACCAAGTAACTCTTTCTAAATTGGATGGAACGACTAAGAACTTCCGTGTTACCAAACTCTTTGGTTTCTTTGGCTTGGAACGTCGTGAAATTCAAGAAGCTAAAGCAGGTGATTTGATCGCTATCTCTGGTATGGAAGATATCTTCGTTGGAGAAACCATCACACCGACAGACGCAGTTGAAGCTCTTCCAATCCTTCACATCGATGAGCCAACGCTTCAAATGACCTTCTTGGTCAACAACTCACCATTTGCTGGTCGCGAAGGGAAATGGGTAACCTCACGTAAAGTCGAAGAACGCTTGCAAGCGGAATTGCAAACAGACGTCTCTCTTCGTGTTGACCCAACTGATTCACCTGATAAATGGACCGTTTCAGGACGTGGGGAATTGCACTTGTCTATCTTGATTGAAACCATGCGTCGTGAAGGATACGAATTGCAAGTATCTCGTCCAGAAGTTATCATCAAAGAAATTGATGGTGTCAAATGTGAACCATTTGAGCGCGTACAAATCGACACACCAGAAGAATACCAAGGATCTGTTATCCAAAGCCTTTCTGAACGTAAGGGTGAAATGTTGGATATGATCGCAACTGGTAACGGTCAAACTCGTTTGGTCTTCCTTGTTCCAGCGCGTGGTTTGATTGGGTACTCAACTGAGTTCTTGTCAATGACACGTGGTTACGGAATCATGAACCACACCTTTGATCAATACTTGCCAGTGATTCCAGGAGAAATCGGTGGACGTCACCGTGGTGCTCTTGTTTCAATCGATAACGGAAAAGCAACCACTTACTCTATCATGTCTATCGAAGAACGTGGTACGATCTTTGTCAATCCAGGTACAGAAGTTTACGAAGGAATGATCATTGGGGAAAACTCTCGTGAGAACGACCTGACCGTAAACATTACGAAAGCCAAACAAATGACCAACGTTCGTTCAGCTACTAAGGACCAAACAGCGGTTATCAAGACTCCTCGTATCTTGACCTTGGAAGAATCTCTTGAGTTCTTGAATGACGATGAGTACATGGAAGTAACGCCTGAATCTATCCGTTTGCGGAAACAAATCTTGAACAAAGCAGAACGCGAAAAAGCAAATAAAAAGAAAAAATCAGCAGCTGCTGAATAATACGGAAAGAAAGGAGAAACAAAATGGTCTATTTTATCTTAGGGATTTTGATTCTCCTTTTTTACCTTTTTATGACCCCCAAAAGTATTCGTGGTACCTTAAACAGTGTCACAATGGTGGTCTTGATCGTCTCCATTATCGTACTAACTTGTCTGGCCATTTTTCAGATATTCCAACTACCGTCTGAGTTTTTTGTCGGTGCCTTTCTCGCCTTTGTTGGCTACCTGGCTTTGGTGGATATTTCCAAAATGACGACCAAACAGAAAAAATAAACGCTGACGTGATTTTTAAAGCCCTTTGGGCTTTTTAATTTTGCTAAAAAAAGGTAAAATAGAGAGTGATAAAAATGGAGCGAAGAAATCATGAAATTTGTGAAACAATTTGAAAATAAAAAGGTTCTTGTATTAGGTTTGGCTAAGTCAGGCGAGTCAGCTGCCCGTTTGTTGGATCGCTTAGGAGCAATTGTGACCGTCAATGATGGCAAACCTTTTGAAGAAAATCCAGCAGCACAAAGTTTACTGGAAGAAGGGATTAAAGTTGTGACAGGAGGTCACCCTCTGGAATTGTTGGATGAAGACTTTGCAGTCATGGTCAAAAATCCAGGAATCCCTTATTCTAACCCAATGGTCGAAAAAGCGCTTGAAAAGGGTATTCCCGTCCTCACTGAAGTGGAATTGGCCTATCTGATCTCGGATGCGCCAATTATTGGGATTACAGGATCAAACGGAAAAACGACGACGACAACCATGATCGGGGAAGTCTTGACGGCTGCCGGCCAAGGTGGTCTATTGTCTGGGAATATCGGTTTTCCAGCTAGTCAAGTTGCACAAACAGCAACAGAAAAGGATGTTCTGGTCATGGAATTGTCTTCTTTCCAATTGATGGGAATTGAAGCCTTCCATCCAGAGATTGCAGTGATTACCAACCTCATGCCAACCCATATCGACTATCATGGTTCTTTTGAAAATTATGTAGCTGCCAAATGGAATCTTCAAAAGAATATGACAGAAAAAGATGTCATTGTCTTGAACTTCAACCAAGACCTGACCAAGGAACTGGCTACAAAAACCAAGGCAAGGGTCCTTCCATTTTCAACGGTTGAAAAAGTGGATGGGGCTTATTTGGAAGATGGACTTCTCAAGTTTAAGGGAGAAGTTGTTATGCGAGCAGATGAACTGGGAGTTCCAGGTAGCCACAATGTAGAGAATGCCTTGGCAACGATTGCGGTCGCAAAAGTCCGGGGAGTAGAGAATGAGGTCATTAAAGAAACCTTGTCAGCCTTTGGAGGAGTGAAACACCGTCTTCAATATGTGGATGAGATTCAAGGTGTCAAATTCTACAATGATAGCAAATCGACTAATATTCTAGCAACACAAAAAGCTCTTTCTGGTTTTGATAACAGCAAGGTGATCTTGATTGCAGGGGGGCTCGATCGTGGCAATGAATTTGATGAATTGGTGCCTCACATTACTGGTTTAAAGGAAATGGTGATTCTAGGGGAATCAGCTCCTCGAGTGAAACGCGCAGCAGATAAAGCTGGCGTCTCTTATGTTGATGCGGCAGATGTAGCGGATGCTACAAAGAAAGCCTTCGACTTGGCTAGCCCCGGAGATGTTGTGCTACTAAGTCCTGCTAATGCCAGCTGGGATATGTATCCGAATTTTGAAGTGCGTGGGGATGAATTCCTTGCTACAGTAAAAGGGTTGAAATAAGATGAAAAAAATAATGTTTACTGGTGGGGGAACCGTGGGACATGTGACCCTTAATCTCCTCTTGATTCCAAAATTTATCGAAGATGGATGGGAAGTTCATTATATTGGGGACAAAAAAGGAATCGAATACCAAGAGATCAAAAAGTCTGGCCTAGACATACGCTTCCATTCAATTGCAACGGGGAAATTGCGCCGTTATTTCTCTTTCCAAAATATGATGGATGTGTTCAAGGTGGCTTGGGGAACGCTCCAGTCCATTGCAATCCTGCTTCGTGTGCGCCCACAAGTTCTCTTCTCAAAAGGGGGATTTGTCTCTGTGCCGCCGGTGATCGCAGCTAGACTCACGCGTGTCCCTGTCTATATCCATGAGTCGGATCTCTCGATGGGATTGGCCAATAAAATTGCTTATAAATTCGCTACCAAGATGTACACGACTTTTGAGCAAGCTCATGGTTTAACAAAGAGTGAGCATATCGGTGCGGTAACCAAGGTCACAGATCATATTCCGCCAACTTCAGAAGTTTTAGAAGAAAAAACAAAAGGTTTCCGAAAAGACTTGCCTACCCTTCTCTTTGTCGGAGGATCAGCCGGTGCGCGTGTCTTTAATGAATTTGTGACAGAGCATCAAGCAGAGCTCTTGCAGCACTACAATATCATCAATTTGACGGGTGATTCAACATTGAATCAGGCTGAGGGTGGCTTGTATCGAGTGGATTATGTAACCGATCAGTATTTACCCATGCTCCAGAAGGCTGATTTAGTGGTGACTAGAGGTGGAGCCAATACCTTATTTGAGCTCTTAGCCATGAACAAACTCCATTTGATTGTACCGCTAGGAAAAGAAGCCAGCCGTGGCGATCAGATTGAAAATGCCCAATATTTTGTGGATAAAGGTTATGCAGAGCAATTGCAGGAAGAGCAATTGACGCTCGAAACCTTTAATGAAACCATTCAAGAAATGTTGAAGCAAAGCCAAGTCTACCACCAAGCAATGGAAAAATCGACAGAACTCCTTTCACTAGACGATTTTTATGGTCTGCTTCAAAAAGATATCAGTAAGGGAAAAGATGACGGACGACAATAAAAAAACGCCAACGGATGACAAAATTACAGAATTGTCAGCCTGGCAAAAAAGAAACAAAGAATATTTAGAAAAAAAAGCGCTTGAAAAAGCGGAAGAAGCTGAAACAGAGGAAACTGAAAGCGAAGAAGCACAAGAAGACGAAAACCTTTCAGAAAAAGAAACAGCTTCCGGCTCAGAGGAAGAATCTGAAGAAATAGAAGAATCTGAAGATAAATCTGAATCTGAGGCCAAAGAGGATCCAGATGCGGATGGAGAAAGTTCAGAAGGAGAAGAGGATGATCCGGCTGTAGAGGAGCTAGATCCTTCAGAGAAGCAAGAGAAAAAGCCTTCATTCTTTAAAGGCTTAAAGACGAAAAAGCCAAAGAAGGAACCGACAGTGGCAAAACGCCATATCTATCGTGCCCTTCCGGTAATCGGAATCAGCTCGATTGTCGCCCTTCTCTCAATCTATTTTTTAAGTCCCTTGTCCACACAGAAAGTGATTGAATTTTCAGGGAACAAAGCGGTTGATCAGCAACTCTTGTATGAAAAAAGTCGCATCAAAGAAGAAGATTATACTCTGACGACCTTCCTTCATAAATCGGTCTATGAACAAAATATGAAAACGGCTAGTCCGTGGATCAAAGAAGTGCACATGCATTATCAATTCCCAGTGACCTTTAAAGTCAATGTCGTGGAACACAAAGTAGTTGCTTATTATGTGACCGGAGAAGACCACTATCCAGTATTGGAAAATGGAGAAGTCGTTGAGACAGTAACTCCAGCTTCGGAATTGCCGTCCTCCTATATTAGTTTAAAATTCTCAGATCGAGAATTGGTTAGACAATTTGTCCAAGAAATGAAGTCTATATCTTCTTCCATTACGGATAAAATTGTTTCGGTAGATCTGACACCAAGTAAGGTCACCAAGGATCTGGTGACCATCACCATGAAAAACGATAATAAAATCTTGGTGCCTGTTTCCCAAATTACCCGCAAGCTTCCTTATTATAAAGCCATTAGTAAGCAATTAGACGATGATTCGACTATCGATATGGAGGCTGGAGTTTTCAGCTATAGTGAACAATCCATCGCAGATGCCAAAGAGCAAGCTGAGAAAGAAAAGGCTGAAAGTACAGAAAATCAGAATGAACATTCTGAGGAAGCAAGCCAAGAACAGAATCAAGAACAGAATCAAGAACAGAATCCAGAAGGGGAGAATTCTTCTGGGAATGAGTAAAGCCCATAAATTATCTCAAATAATTGAAGAAAAAATGTCCATTTTAGGCTTCTTTGTGATATAATGAAGTTTGGATAGTTCCAACTAAAAGGGCTATAAATAGATGTAAAGTGAAAACAAATAAAGAGAGAGGACTGGTGTAATGGCTAGAGACGGCTTTTTTACAGGTTTAGATATCGGTACTAGTTCAATAAAAGTATTGGTGGCAGAACATGTCAATGGAGAAATGAATGTAATTGGAGTCAGCAATGCAAAAAGTGCTGGCGTCAAAGATGGAATTATAGTAGATATCGAAGCTGCTTCAAATGCAATTAAAAATGCAATCAGCCAAGCTGAAGAAAAAGCAGGGATTTCAATCAATCTAGTCAATGTTGGGTTGCCTGCAAACTTACTACAAATCGAAGCAACTCAAGGAATGATTCCAGTCACAAGTGATTCGAAAGAAATCACAGATGCAGATGTTGAAAATGTTGTCAAATCTGCACTCACAAAAAGTATGACACCGGATCGTGAAGTAATCACCTTCATTCCTGAGGAATTCACAGTTGATGGTTTCCAAGGGATCCGCGATCCACGCGGAATGATGGGGATCCGACTTGAAATGCGTGGCCTTCTTTATACAGGACCTCGTACAATCTTGCACAATTTGCGTAAAACCGTTGAACGTGCAGGCTTACAAGTTGAAAACATCATCATTTCACCGCTTGCGATGATCAAAACAGTCTTGAATGAAGGCGAACGTGAATTCGGAGCAACGGTGATCGATATGGGTGGTGGCCAAACAACGGTGGCATCTGTTCGTAGCCAAGAACTTCAATTTACAAATATCTACCAAGAAGGTGGCGATTATGTTACCAAAGATATTTCTAAAGTATTGAAAACTTCTCAAAAATTGGCAGAAGGCTTGAAGTTCAACTATGGTGAGGCCTATGTGCCATCTGCTGGAAACGAAGTCTTCCATGTAGAAGTCATCGGTGAAGTAGAGCCAGTTGAAGTGACTGAGAAGTACTTAGCTGAAATCATTTCAGCACGTATTAAACACATCTTTGAGCAAATCAAACAAGACCTTGAGAGAAGACATTTGTTGGATCTTCCTGGTGGTATTGTGATTATCGGTGGAGGTGCGATCCTTCCTGGTGTTGAAGAATTGGCTCAAGAAGTCTTTGGTGTAAATGTGAAATTGTTTGTTCCAAATCAAATTGGAATTCGCAATCCAGCTTTTGCCCATGTAATTAGCTTGTCTGAATATGCAGGCAATTTGACAGATGTGGATATTATTGCTCAAGCTGCGGTTCATGGAGACGAAGTCTTGCGTCAACAACCGATTCAATTTGATCGTCCAGTTCAACCACAAGTACAACCACAACCTGCTGCTCCAGCACAACCGGTAGTACCTGCATACAATGCTGAGAAGATTGAATCTCCAGTGGATGCTCAAGAAATTCCAGCAGCAAGCAATGATAGCAAACAAGAACCAAAAACTACATTCACAGACCGAATGAAAAATTTGATCGGTAATATGTTTGATTAAGGAGTGTAAGTATTTATGACATTTTCATTTGACACAGCAGCGGCACAAGGTGCAGTAATTAAAGTAATCGGTGTCGGTGGCGGTGGCGGTAACGCCATCAATCGTATGATTGACGAAGGCGTTGCCGGTGTAGAATTCATCGCAGCTAATACAGATGTTCAAGCACTTTCAAGTGCAAAAGCTGAAACAGTTATCCAATTGGGTCCAAAATTGACTCGTGGATTGGGTGCTGGAGGTCAACCTGAAGTTGGTCGTAAGGCAGCTGAAGAAAGCGAAGAAGTGTTAACAGAGGCTTTGCAAGGTGCAGACATGGTCTTCATCACTGCAGGGATGGGTGGAGGATCTGGTACAGGTGCTGCACCAGTCATCGCTCGTATTGCCAAGGCTGTAGGTGCTTTGACAGTAGCCGTTGTCACTCGCCCATTCGGGTTTGAAGGTTCAAAACGTGGCAACTTCGCTATTGAAGGGATCAACGAACTTCGCGAACATGTAGATACATTGTTGATTATTTCTAATAACAACTTGCTTGAAATTGTAGACAAGAAGACACCGCTTCTTGAAGCTTTGAGTGAAGCAGATAACGTTCTTCGTCAAGGTGTTCAAGGGATCACTGACTTGATCACAAGTCCTGGATTGATCAACCTTGACTTTGCAGACGTGAAGACTGTTATGGAAAACAAAGGAAATGCCCTCATGGGTATTGGTGTTGGTAGCGGTGAAGAACGCGTTATCGAAGCGGCTCGTAAAGCCATTTACTCTCCACTTCTTGAAACTACAATTGATGGTGCAGAAGACGTGATCGTCAACGTAACAGGTGGTTTGGATATGACATTGATCGAAGCAGAAGAAGCTTCAGAAATTGTGAACCAAGCTGCAGGTCACGGAGTGAACATCTGGTTGGGTACATCTATTGATGAATCTCTTAAAGATGAAATCCGCGTGACGGTTGTTGCAACTGGTGTCCGTCAAGACAAGGTAGAACGCGTTAGTGGCATTGCTTCCTCACAACGTCCTTATAAAACAGGACCACGTGAACAACGCCCACAAGCTGCACCATTTGACCGTGAATTTGATTTGAAACAAGATGTTGAATTGCCAACAACTCCAAGTCGTCCAGCGGTAGAACCAAACCGTGGCTCAGCCTTTGGTGATTGGGATATTCGTCGTGAGAATATCGTTCGCCAAACTGAACCAACATCAACACATCAAGTTGATCGTTACGTAGATTCATCTTCAGATGATGATGAATTGGAAACACCACCATTCTTCCGGAATCGTTAATCATGAATCTGGGAGAGAATGCTGATCTTGTTCGGCAACAAGTAGAAACAGCAAGAAACAAAGCTAACCGTCGAGATCAAGTTAATGTGATAGCTGTCACCAAGTATGTGGATGTTGCCACAACAGAAGCACTGGTGAAAACAGGTATCCAACATATCGGTGAAAATCGTGTCGATAAATTCCTAGAAAAGTATCAAGCTCTAAAAGAGTATGACCTCACTTGGCACTTGATTGGGAGCCTCCAACGGCGGAAAGTAAAAGACGTGATCAATCTCGTCGATTACTTTCATGCCTTGGATTCGGTGAAGCTGGCTCAAGAAATTCAAAAGCGAGCAGAACACCCAATCAAGTGTTTCCTCCAAGTGAACATTTCTGGTGAAGAAAGTAAGCATGGTTTTGCACCCGATGAACTGGATGATGTTTTAGCGGAAATCGCACAGCTGGACAAAATTGAAATTGTTGGTTTAATGACGATGGCTCCTTTTGAGGCTAGTCAAGAAGAGTTGCAGGATATTTTTTCAAAAACTCACCAACTTCAGAAACAACTAGAAAAGAAACAATTAAAAAATATGCCTTTTTCAGAACTAAGTATGGGTATGAGTCGTGACTTTGAAGTAGCCATTGCGAACGGAGCGACTTATGTTAGAATTGGGACATCATTTTTTAAATAGGAAAGAACTATGTCATTAAAAGATAAATTTAACAACTTTATTGACTACTTCACAGAAGACGGTGAAGAAGTAGAAGTTCGCGAGGCAAAAGCAGCTGGGGCGGAAACACAACCAGTTCCACAGCCACAGCCGACTCCTCAAGTGACTTCTCCACGTCCACAGATTAGTCAAAGAGAACCAGTAAAACCAAAACCGACTCCTGTCGCACCTGTTACGACTCCAGTGTCTACAGCGGCAGTGAAGGAACCTGTTTCAACAACGAAAAATACATCTGAAAATATTACTCGTTTGCATGAACGTCAACGTGAATTGGCTGCTAATCGTGCGAATACAGATGAAAAGATTACCATTGATGTACGCTATCCCCGCAAATACGAGGAAGCGACTGAAATTGTTGATCTATTACTATCTAATGAGAGTATCTTGATTGACTTCCAATATATGACAGAAGTACAAGCACGTCGTTGTTTAGATTATTTGGATGGGGCTCGTTATGTTTTAGCAGGAAATCTTCGTCGTGTTGCAAGTACCATGTACTTGTTGACTCCAATTAATGTAGTCGTTAACATTGAAGATATCCGCCTTCCAAATGATGTGGAAGTTACAGAATTTGACTATGATATGAAACGTAATCGTTAAGATGGTTATCTTTCAATACTTATCAAATATCATTCAAATCTATTCCATCATTCTTGTCATCTATGCCTTACTATCTTGGTTCCCTGGGGCACCTCAGAGTACTCTTGGACAAATGGTTCACCGCCTAGTTGAACCATTTTTGAGCCTTTTTAGAAAGTTACCATTGCAGTTTGGGGGCTTGGATTTTACGGTTCTTGTAGCACTTTTGGTCTTGAACTTGATGAATCAGTTATTAGCCCGCTTGTTCCTACTTTTGATTGGGTAGAAAACGATGGGACAGACAGAGATTTACCAACATTTCAATCGCGAAGATCACGAATTCATTGATCGTTGTATTGAATTGTCTGAAAGAGTGGTGGAACGCTATTTTGTTGAGGTGACGGGCTTTTTAAACCCTCATCAGGTCGGTATTTTACGAAATGTCGCGGCAAGCTACCAATTACAGGTCTTTGCTTCCAGCGATGAGCAGAAAATGGAGTATGCCAAGGTTATTGTTGCTCCAGATTATTATCAATTAGATCCAAGTGACTTTGATCTGGCCCTATTGGAAATGGTCTATGCTTCAAAATTTCATCACTTGACCCATTCCCAGGTACTGGGGACCATTGTTCACCAATTAGGTGTGGAGCGCAAGTCCTTTGGAGATATTCTGACGAGTGATGGAAAGATCCAAGTATTTGTTGAACAGCGTTTTGTTCCCTATTTCATGGATCACATCCAGAAAATTTCTCGGGTACCTGTTAAGCTGAGGGAAGTTCCTCTCTCTGAACAAATGATCGTAGAGGAAGAAAGCCAGCAGCGAGATATTCTCGTGTCGAGTTATCGGTTAGATAAGGTGATTGCTGGGACCTTCAAGCTTTCGCGCTCACAAGCTAGTCAGTTGATTAGTTCTGGTCTAGTGAAAGTTAACTATGCGACTACTTCCAATGTTAGCTATGCTGTAGGTCTGAATGATTTAGTCAGTGTCCGACGCTTTGGGCGTCTTAAAATTGTTTCTGAAAATGGTATTTCAAAGAGTGGAAAATATAAAGTAACTGTTGAAGTACTCTTAAGTAAAAAATGAGGAGGAGTTATGGCTCTTACTGCTTTAGAAATTAAAGATAAAACTTTTGGCGTTAAATTTAGAGGATATGATGCGAACGAAGTAGAAGAATTTCTAGATATCGTTGTTCGCGATTATGAAGATCTTGTTCGTTTAAATCATGATCAAGAAGCAAAAATTCAAGCTCTTGAAGAACGCTTAAACTATTTTGATGAAATGAAAGATTCATTGAGTCAATCTGTTTTGATTGCACAAGATACTGCTGAACGTGTCAAACAAGCAGCTAACGAACGTTCTGAAAATATTGTTCGTCAAGCTGAACAAGATGCACAACATTTAGTAGATGAAGCAAAACAAAAAGCAAATGAAATCCTTCGTCATGCAACGGATAATGCCAAGAAGGTTGCCGTTGAAACAGAGGAATTGAAGAACAAGACACGCGTCTTCCATCAACGTTTGAAATCAACCATCGAAAGCCAATTGAGCATTATCGATACACCTGAATGGGATGAAATTCTTCGTCCAACAGCTATGTACATTCAAACAAGTGATGAAGCTTTCCGTGAAATTGTGGAGAAAGCTTTGGGTGAATCTGTTCACCATCATCATGCAGAAGATGATAACATTGATTTGACTCGTCAATTCTCTCCAGCTGAAATCGAAGAATTGCAAAAACGCATCGAAGCTGCTAATTTAGAATTGGGTGCAACACAAGCGTTTGAAGGTTTGAATGAAAAAGTTCAATCCGCTTTAGAAGAAGCAGAGCACGCTCGTCATGAAAATGAGGAAGTCGTTGAGGTTGAAGAAACTGTTCAACCAGAAGATGATGCAAATCGTGAATCTGTCAATATTTTATAATTTTGTAAAAACAGGTCCATTAATGATAGATCTAGCGAGCAGATGATGGTGGAAGATCTGCACTCCCTCTTAATGGATGATCCTTTTACAGTATTCGTTCTGAACCCTTGAGTAAGAACGGACGTTTCCCTCGTTACGGGATGAGAGGAGAAGGTCGCTTGCGACTTCTCGAACAAAGGTGGTACCACGAGCAATCGTCCTTTTTAGGATGCTCGTGTTTTTTTTATAGCTTTTAAATCAATAAGGAGACACAATGAAACTCAAAGAAACATTGAATCTTGGAAAAACAGCTTTTCCAATGCGGGCTGGGCTTCCAACGAAAGAACCAGTTTGGCAAAAAGAATGGGAAGATGCAAAATTGTATCAACGCCGTCAAGAGTTGAATGAAGGAAAACCGCATTTTACGCTTCATGATGGCCCTCCCTATGCCAACGGAAATATCCACGTAGGACATGCCATGAACAAGATTTCAAAAGATATCATTGTTCGTTCTAAGTCTATGTCAGGATTTTACGCCCCTTATATCCCAGGTTGGGATACCCATGGTTTGCCAATTGAGCAAGTCTTGGCTAAACAAGGTGTGAAACGTAAAGAAATGGACTTGGTTGAGTACCTGAAACTCTGCCGTGAATATGCGCTTTCTCAAGTAGATAAACAACGCGAAGACTTTAAACGCTTAGGTGTTTCAGGTGATTGGGATCATCCTTATGTAACCTTGACGCCTGACTATGAAGCAGCGCAAATCCGCGTCTTTGGTGAAATGGCCAATAAAGGCTATATCTACCGTGGGGCTAAGCCAGTTTACTGGTCTTGGTCTTCTGAGTCAGCCCTTGCTGAAGCAGAGATTGAATACCATGATTTGGTATCAACGTCTCTTTACTATGCGAACAAGGTTAAAGATGGTAAGGGTGTCCTAGATACAGACACTTACATCGTTGTCTGGACAACAACTCCATTTACTGTTACAGCTTCTCGTGGATTGACAGTGGGTGCAGAGTTTGATTATGTCGTAGTGAAACCTGCTGGATCTGACCGCAAGTATGTCGTAGCATCTGAGCTCTTGCCAAGCCTTTCTGAAAAATTCGGTTGGGAAAATGCTGAAGTCCTTGCGACTTACCAAGGAAAAGAATTGAACCATATCGTTACAGAACACCCATGGGATCCTGAAGTGGATGAATTGGTGATCCTTGGTGAGCATGTAACCCTTGATTCAGGTACTGGTATCGTCCATACCGCTCCTGGTTTTGGTGAGGATGACTACAATGTAGGGATTGCCAATGGCCTCGAAGTTGCTGTTACTGTTAACGAACGCGGAATCATGATGGAAAATGCTGGCCCTGACTTTGCTGGTCAGTTCTATGACAAGGTTGTTCCAACAGTTATCGAAAAACTTGGCGATTTGCTCCTTGCTCAAGAAGAAATCTCTCACTCCTACCCATTTGACTGGCGTACGAAAAAACCAATCATCTGGCGTGCAGTTCCACAGTGGTTCGCTTCTGTATCAAAATTCCGTCAAGATATCTTGGACGAAATTGAAAAAGTGAAATTCCACTCAGAATGGGGGAAAGTGCGTCTTTATAACATGATTCGTGACCGTGGTGACTGGGTCATCTCTCGTCAACGTGCCTGGGGTGTGCCTCTTCCAATCTTCTATGCAGAAGACGGAACACCAATCATGACAGCTGAAACCATCGAACATGTAGCGCAACTCTTTGAAGAGCACGGTTCCATCATCTGGTGGCAGCGTGAAGCGAAAGACCTCTTGCCAGAAGGATTTACGCATCCAGGTTCACCGAATGGCGAATTTACAAAAGAAACAGATATCATGGACGTCTGGTTTGACTCAGGTTCATCATGGAATGGGGTTGTGGTGAACCGTCCAGAACTCAAATACCCAGCGGATCTTTACCTAGAAGGTTCAGACCAATACCGTGGTTGGTTCAACTCATCTCTTATCACCTCTGTGGCGAACCATGGTGTCGCACCATACAAACAAATCTTGTCTCAAGGTTTTGCTTTGGATGGTAAAGGTGAGAAGATGTCTAAATCTCTTGGAAATACCATTGCTCCAAGTGATGTTGAAAAGCAATTTGGTGCAGAAATCTTGCGTCTCTGGGTAACCAGTGTAGACTCAAGCAATGACGTGCGTATCTCAATGGATATCTTGAGCCAAGTGTCTGAAACTTACCGTAAGATTCGGAATACTCTTCGTTTCTTGATTGCCAATACTTCTGACTTTAACCCAGCTGAGGATGCAGTAGCTTACGACGAGCTTCGTTCTGTTGACAAGTACATGACCATTCGCTTTAACCAGCTTGTCAAGACCATCCGTGACGCTTATGCAAACTTCGAATTCTTGACGATTTATAAGGCTTTGGTTAACTTTATCAATGTTGATCTGTCAGCCTTCTACCTTGATTTTGCCAAAGATGTTGTCTACATCGAAGGGGCTAAATCACTTGAACGCCGTCAAATGCAAACTGTCTTCTATGATATTTTGGTGAAAATCACTAAACTCTTGACGCCAATTCTTCCTCACACTGCTGAAGAAATCTGGTCATACCTTGAGTTTGAAGCAGAGGATTTTGTTCAATTATCAGAATTGCCAGAAGCAGAAACGTTTGCCAACCAAGCAGAAATCTTGGATACTTGGTCAGCCTTCATGGACTTCCGTGGTCAAGCTCAAAAAGCCTTGGAAGAAGCACGTAATGAAAAAGTGATTGGTAAATCACTAGAAGCTCACTTGACAGTTTATCCAAATGAAGTGGTAAAAACACTTCTTGGAGCTGTTGATAGCAATGTCGCTCAACTCTTGATTGTTTCTGAGTTGACCATTGCAGAAGGTTCAGCTCCAGAAGGTGCAGTGGCCTTCGAAGATGTTGCCTTCACGGTTGAACGTGCAGCTGGTGAAGTTTGTGATCGTTGCCGTCGTATCGATCCATCAACTGCAGAACGCCACTACCACGCAACCATCTGTGATCACTGTGCAAGCATTGTCGAAGAGAACTTTGCGGACGCAGTCGCAGAAGGATTTGAAGCTAAATAAAAGCCATGAAAAGAAGTTCCATAAAGGAACTTCTTTTATATTGAAGACAAAATCATCTTAAAAACTTTCCTTAGGTGAGTACGGACGTCAGCGAACTTCTTTGAAGTTCCATGACTAATTATTGAGCCTAAGGTCTCAATAATTCCGAGTGCCTGAAACGTTGTTGTTTCAGGCACTTTTCTCACAGCGGAAAGTTTCAGTATTTTCTTAAATCGATTTAAAAATTGGGACTCAAATTTATTTTTTTGCAGAATCACTTAACTTATTTTACTTTAAAATAGTTTGTTTACATTCTAAATGAAGTTCCATTATGGAACTTTTTTTTGGTGACAGAATGGTGTAGAGATTCATGCATTAAGGAAATAAAAAAAGTAAGGCAAATTGGCCTTACTTTGTAATTGGAAAGGAAATTTCAATTAGTTTATCGGAGTAGAGGGTTTTAATAGCGGATTGGTCAATGTTTTGAAGATCAATCTTACGTTTTAAAAAGAACTCACGAATTAATTCTACTTCAGTTTCACGAATAGCACGGTGTTTGTTACTGATCAATAATTCATAGTGGGTTGGGGCTTGTGTAAAAACAACATCAGTATTGCCCGCGGAATAAACCTCGACAAGCAAGGCGTCAGTGCTGGCAAGTTGGCTCTTGACCAGTGCAGCATGACTATTGGTGGTATTAATGAGCTTCATATGAGTTCCTCCTGACCTCTATCTTCATTTATTATAGCACTTTTTTATTTTTTGTGAAAGAATTCCTTTATTTTTTGTGGGTATTTTTCCACTGTTCAATGCCCCATTTGTGACTACCACGTTTGAGTTTTTCAATCGCTTCATCTACAGGAAACCAAGCAAGATTGTTAAAATCTTCCAGTGGTTTTTGAGTCTCTGTATAGTCTACCACTTCATAAATATAGGCAGGATTGTAGTAGTAGGTGTCGCGATGACTGGAATAGAAATACTCATCTGCTTGGCCATAGTATTGCCCTAAAATAGCGGTAAAGCCTAATTCTTCGATCAGTTCCCGTTTCAGAGCTTGCACGTGATCTTCACCTGCCTCAATTTCCCCTCCAGGTAAGAACCAAGCTCCATTAGGAGCTTGAACGAGGATGATCTGATCCTTGTCCTTATTGGGAATAACAGCGTAGACACCATAGCGATTGACGTAGGTCACATCTTGTTTCTTTTCACCAAAACTTGGAATGGTCATGGTTTTCTCTTTTCTTGTTTTTTTGATCATTATATCATATTTTTTAGCAAAAATCTGGAGAGAAAAAAGAATGAGACTGGATTTTTCAGCCTCATTCTTTCATAATTTGGATGATTATTCTTTTGTCTTTTCAACTGTCTTAGAAACCGATTTAATACTAATATTCCCATTGCTGGTCATGACGGCTTTGAGTTGTTTTTCACTTGGATGTTCCAGGTAATAATCGGTAATAGCATCTTCGATATAGTCTTGGATGGTACGACGGAGTGGGCGGGCCCCCATTTTTGGATCGTATCCCAGATCGACCAATTTTTCTTTCACCTTCTCTGTCACGTCCAGATGAATCTCATTTTGTGCGAGACGTTGATTGACTTCATCGAGCATGAGGGTAACGATTTGAAGTAAGTTTTCTTTTGATAGAGGTTGGAATTCAATGATGCCATCAAAACGGTTCATGAATTCGGGGCTAAAGAAGTTACCGAGTTCTCCAAGTACAGAGTTGGTGCGTCCTTCTCGAGCCGCTCCAAAACCAACATTGGCCTCAGCTTTACCGGTTCCAGCATTAGAGGTCATGATGATAATGGTATCTTTGAAGCTGACGGTGCGGCCTTGACCATCTGTCAGACGGCCATCATCCAAGACTTGCAGGAACATGTGCATGACGTCTGGATGAGCTTTTTCAACTTCATCCAACAAAACGAGAGAGTATGGATTGCGGCGGACCTTTTCAGTTAGTTGTCCAGCTTCATCGTAGCCCACATAGCCCGGAGGAGCTCCGACTAGTTTCGCTACGCTGTGTTTTTCCATGTATTCGCTCATATCAAAGCGGATCATATTGTCTGCAGAACCAAAGAGTTCAATCGCCAATTGTTTAGACAATTCGGTCTTCCCGACACCGGTTGGTCCGACAAAAAGGAAGCTTCCGATTGGACGATTTGGCGATCCTAGGCCGACACGGTTGCGTCGAATGGCTTTCGCAATTTTATCCACTGCATCATCTTGACCGACCACATGGGCTTTCAAATCAGAAGCCAGATTGATCAATTGAGACTGTTCCTTTTCTTTCAAATCACCAACAGGAATATTGGTCTTTTGTTCAACGATGTGCTCAATGGTTTTTTCGCTGATGACAGGAGTCTCCTGATCTGTGACATGTTGTCCTTGCATTTCCTTGTATTTCGCGATTTGGTCACGGAAGTAGGCTGCTTTTTCAAAGTCTTCTTCGCGTGTCGCTTGGGCTTTGAGGTTTTCGGCTTCAATCAAGCGTTGGTCGATCACTTTTGGATCCACAAAGTTTAGGGTCAGGTTCATTTTAGACCCAGCTTCATCTAACAAATCAATGGCCTTGTCTGGCAGGAAGCGATCCTGGATGTAGCGGTTTGAAAGAATAGCTGCTGCTTCGATGGCCCCGTCTGTATAGTGGACGTGGTGGTAGTCTTCGTATTTTTTCTGGATGCCTTTGAGGATGGTGATGGTTTCTTCAACGGTTGGCTCATCGACCTTAACGGGCTGCATCCGACGTTCCAAGGCCGCATCTTTTTCAATGATACGGTATTCATTGAGGGTAGTAGCACCGACCAATTGGAGTTCACCACGCGCCAAGGCTGGTTTGAGGATATTTCCAGCGTCCATATTGCCTTCGCCAGCAGATCCTGCGCCAACAATTTCATGGATTTCGTCGATGAACAGAATAACATCTTCACGTTGACGAATTTCATCCATTAATTTTTGCATGCGTTCTTCGAATTGACCACGAATACCTGTGCCTTGAACGAGGCTAACGACGTCCAGGCGGATGACTTCTTTTCCTTGCAATTTATGAGGAACGTCTCCGTCGACGATTTTTTGGGCCAAGCCTTCCACAACGGCAGTTTTTCCGACCCCAGGTTCTCCGATCAGAACCGGATTGTTCTTGGTTCGACGGTTGAGAATTTCGATGACACGGATAATTTCTTCATCACGGCCGATGACAGGGTCAATATCCCCTTTGCGGGCAATTTCTGTGACATTGATACCGAATTCTTCTAATAGTCCTTTAGGCTTTTGAGGGCGAGCTTGACGTGGGTCTTGATTGCCGCTACGGTTATTGTTTTGGCCGTAACCGCCACCTCCATAACTGCCTCCAGATTGAGTTGGAGGTGTTTGAGGTTCTTGTGGACTTTGGAAGTTTCCAAGGTTATTGAAGAAATCTTCGAAGGGATCTCCAGTCAGTTGGCTCCGTTGGGTCATGCCTTTCAAAAAGCTGTTATTTGGGTCTGTTTTCATAATTTTATAGCAATTTTGACAGAGGTCTACTTGCTGCTGGCGTCCATTTACATTTGTATATAAATGGATGGTTGATTCATTTATTTTACAATTTTGACAAAGCATATACATACCTCACAGTAGGTTTTTGATGGTCTTCCATCAAGAGACGAGCCTATTTTTAAAAGGTCAAAAATAGTCAAAGATTTATAGTTTCATTATATCAGTATTCTAGAAGTTTGCAAGAATTTGCTACGAAATGTCGCTTAGGAATACTGAAGAAAGCAAATCAATGGAAAAATGTGAATTTTTATTGGAAGAGCTTTCTCTTTTATGATAAAATAGGAGAGTAGAAAGTAAAGAGGAGAAATAAAATGGAATCACATTTAGTACGGATTATCAACCGTTTGGAGACGATGACAAAAGACGGTGGAAACTTAAAACGTAATTTTGAACGTGACGGTGTTGTTGTCGCTGAAGTAGCCTACAACCACAATGAAGAAGAAGGTTCAACCTTTACACTTCGTGATGTTGAAGCGCGTGAAACCTATACATTTGATAGCATTGATTTAATTGCAATGGAAATTTATGAATTGCTTTACTAAGCAGCTGTGTGGATGAGTTTGGGGTGGTCTCAAGCTCATTTTTTGTCCATCTGGCTATAGTTTTCGTCTATAAGAAATTCTAAATAGGAACAGTTAGGTTTGAGAGTTGAAATCTGCTATAATAGAGAGGACTATTTTCATTACTTGACTAGAAAGAGAATTGATATGACGACACTCATTGATGGGAAGGCGCTCGCTACAAAATTACAGGGTGAGATTGCAGAGAAAACAGCACGATTAAAAGAAGAGACAGGAGTTGTGCCTGGCCTCGTTGTCATCGTGGTAGGAGATAATCCAGCTAGCAAAATCTATGTAAGAAATAAAGAGCGTTCTGCTATTGCGGCAGGCTTTCGGAGTGAAGTGAGACGACTTCCTGAAAGCATCAGCCAAGCTGAATTATTAGAAGTGATCGAACACTACAATCAGGATCCCCTTTGGCATGGGATTTTGGTGCAGTTGCCACTGCCTAAGCATATCGATGCGGATGCAGTCCTTTTAGCGATTGACCCGGCAAAAGATGTGGATGGCTTTCATCCATTGAATATGGGACGCTTGTGGGCTGGAAATCCTATTATGGTGCCATCGACGCCTGCTGGGATCATGGAGATGTTCAAA
This sequence comes from Streptococcus parasanguinis, assembly GCF_964238605.1. Taxonomy (GTDB): domain Bacteria; phylum Bacillota; class Bacilli; order Lactobacillales; family Streptococcaceae; genus Streptococcus; species Streptococcus parasanguinis_AJ. Next base: position 34,021 of record NZ_CAXSMM010000010.1, read on the forward strand.
GAGTACGGGATTGATCTAGAAGGGAAGCGAGCAGTCGTGATTGGTCGTTCCAATATCGTTGGAAAACCAATGGCGCAGTTGCTCCTCGCCAAAAATGCGACGGTAACCTTGACCCATTCCCGGACCCATCATCTGCCTAAAATTGCTAGAAGAGCAGATATCTTGGTTGTTGCGATCGGTCGTGCGAAATTTGTAACAGCAGACTTCGTGAAAGAAGGCGCCGTCGTTATTGACGTCGGAATGAATCGAGATGAGAATGGCAAATTGTGTGGGGATGTCGATTTTGAATCCGTTGCCCCTTTGGCCAGTCATATTACTCCGGTACCAGGAGGGGTTGGGCCTATGACCGTCACCATGCTGATGGAGCAGACCTACGAAGCAGCTGTTCGTGCCTTAAAAAAATGAAAGTGTGAACAAGATGAAGTTTGTATTTGATTTAGATGGAACCCTGTCATTCGATGGTGTCACAATCGATGATGAAATCAAACAGGTCTTATTGAGAGCAGAAGAATTTGGCCATGAAGTTGCCTTTGCTTCTGCACGTTCTTACCGAGACTGCTTGGGTCTTTTAGGGGACCCATTGAGTCAGCAACTCGTGATTGGTTTAAATGGTGGATTGGCCTATCGCCAGGGACAATTGGTATATGAGGAACAATTGGACAAGGACGTGTATCGGGAAGTCCTTGGCTTTTGTCGCCATTACAATCTACCATTTTTTGTGGATGATACCTTTGATTATAGCGGACAGATTTTGGAAAAGATTCCTTTTGTTGCTAATGTAGATCCCCTCAAGAAAGCCCAGTATCGTTCATTAGAGGAGCTGACAGATCCGATTAAGGTCGTGATCTATATGGGTGGCCATGAGGAGCTCGTGGATGAGATCATCGAGCGGATCGAAAAGACAGACAAGGCCCATATCCGCTATCATGCGCATGAAAAATGCATCTATCTCAATCCAGCAGACACGCATAAAGCGACAACCGTAGAAGAACTCTGTGGAGAGAATTTCGTGGCTTTTGGCAATGATCAAAATGATATCGAGCTCTTTGAAAAAGCTCTTTATGCAGTTCAAATTGGTGATTTTCCAGCCCTTCGGCCTTATGCGGATGATCAATTGGTAGCCAAACAAAATCAACCACAAGCTGTGGCTGCTAAGATCTTGCAAGTCTTTGCAGAATTCAGAGGAAAATAAAAGAAGGAGGGGGAGTCGTGGCTTCTCCTTTTTCGCTAGAAATGAGGAAGGTATGAATACAGTTCAAAAAGATGAGATTCAGCGTGTCATTGTGAAGCGAGAGGCAAGATCTTATAAGGGCGATTTTGGTCGCCTGCTCTTGATTGGGGGGACTTACCCCTATGGAGGAGCTATTATTATGGCGGCGCTTGCTGCGGTTCATAGTGGTGCGGGGCTGGTTACTGTCGCAACAGATCCTGATAATCTGACAGCCCTTCATAGCCATCTTCCTGAAGCCATGGGCTTTGATTTGGCAGATCACGAACTCCTTTGTGAGCAGCTCCAAAAAGCCAGCGTGATTCTTGTCGGTCCAGGCTTAAAGGAAGCAAGAGAAAACCAAGCAATCTTGCACATGATTTTTGAAAAAATCTCTAGCCAGCAGGTCTTGATATTAGATGGCGGAGCTATTAGTCTTTTTGCAGCCTCTCAGTTTGAATTGCCAGAGGCTCGGTTGGTCTTTACCCCCCATCAAAAAGAATGGGAAAAACTGTCAGGGCTTGATCTAGAAAGCCAGACAGAAGACAAAAGCCGAAAAGCGGTTCAAAGTTTTCCACAAGGGACTGTCATTGTAGAAAAAGGACCCCACACCCGCATTTGGGCAAGTGGGCAAGAAGAGGGCTATCAGCTAGATGTTGGTGGTCCCTATCAGGCAACAGGGGGCATGGGGGATACCTTGGCAGGGATGATCGCAGGATTTGCGGGTCAATTCCCACAGGTCAGTCTCTATGAGCGCGTGGTGGTTGCGACCTACCTCCATTCAGCCATTGCTGAAGACTTGAGCAAGGAGGCTTATGTGGTTCTACCGACAACCATCAGCCAAGAAATCCCAAAATGGATGAAGAAATGGAGTGACCAAGACCAGGTTGCCAGCACTGAAAATAGAAAATAGGTAAAAAAGATGAAGGAAAGCATTCGGAAAGCAAATCAGTATATCGATGAAAACAGGGAGAAGGTCAACCAGCAATATCGAGGAGCATTTCATTTGTTACCTCCAATCGGCTGGATGAACGATCCAAATGGCTTTGTTTATTTCCGTGGGGAATACCATTTGTTTTACCAATTCTATCCCTATGATAGTGTTTGGGGGGCCATGCATTGGGGGCATGCCAAATCAAAAGATCTTCTCCATTGGGAAGAACTGCCAGTAGCTTTAGCACCAAGTGAAAGCTATGATAAGGATGGTTGTTTCTCGGGTAGTGCTATCGTGAAAGATGACAAGCTCTATTTGCTGTATACGGGTCATGTAGACGATGAGGAAAAGCGCGAGGAGACTCAGTGTCTTGCGGTGTCGACAGACGGCATTACCTTTGAAAAATTGCCTACTAATCCAGTGATCCATGCTCAACATATTGAGGGGATCGCAGATATTGCAGATTTTCGTGATCCTAAAGTATTTGAATACCAAGGAAGCTATTACGCTGTCGTTGCTTCTAAGACACCGGATGACAGAGGTCAAATTCTCCTATTTGCATCAAGTAATCTAGTAGATTGGACTTTTACATCAGTTCTTTTAAAAGGTGAAAAAGGGCAAGGAATTATGTGGGAGTGTCCTGATTTCTTCCCTTTAGATGGCAAATGGGTCTTGATCCTGTCTCCCATTGAAATGGAAAGGCAGCAAGAAAAATACTGGAACTTAAATTCGACGGTTTCCTTTATCGGTGACATGAATTGGGAAACGGGGCACTTTCGTGTTGATTCCTATGATGAAATGGATGGTGGTATGGATTTCTATGCCCCTCAAACTTGTCAAGGACCAAATGGCGAACGATACATGGTTGCCTGGATGCAAATGTGGCACCGGTCTATCCCCAGTCATGATTTAGCTCATGGGTGGGCAGGTAGTATGACTCTTCCAAGAAAATTGTCCTTGAAAGACGGACGATTGGTTCAGGAGTTACCTGAGTCAGTGAAAGAACACTTTCTTGTAGAGCATGCGTCAGAAACCATTGTTCAGGGCAATCAGATCACGATCCCAGCGAGAGGGAAACAAACCTTGTTTGAACTAGATGCCAAACCGGGTTGCTCCTTTATCTTAGGTTATGGCGATGAAACTGATCCTGATAGTGTCTTGCGATTGATTTACGACGCCTCTCAAAAACGTTTTAGCTTCAGTCGAGACCAATTTGGGCACCCCATTTCTGGAAAAGAAAATCCAGCATTTCAATCGAGATGGATTCAGTTGGATGCTGAAAAAGATCATCATTTTTCGATCATTCGCGATACCAACTCCATCGAAGTATTCGTGGATGGCAAAACTCTCTCGATGACTTTTTATGAAACGAGTCAAAATCCCGTCTATACTCTCACGGCAGATGAAGGGGTCGATTGGGTCGTAAAAACCTATCAAAAATAGGTATATAAAAATCTCCTAAAGAACAAAAAGACAAGTCGCAGGACTTGTCTTTTTGTTTTAGGATAGGACGGAAGCGAGGAGTCCTCCGAGAATGAGGATGATAGCCCCGCTCAGTCGGTTGGCCATTTGGGCGAAGGCGATCATTTCCATACGATCAGATGCAGAGAGCACGGCGATATTTCCGGTTCCTCCCATAGAGTTATTGATCATACCAGATCCGATAGCAGTCTCAACAGGATACAATCCAACCAATTTTCCGATCAAGGCAGATGCAAGCCCCATAGCTACTACAGAAGTCAAGCTAAGGAGAATGAACTGCCAAGTCATCGCTTTCGCAAGAGTTGTAAGGTCAATCAAGGAAAGACCGATCCCAGCTAGGACTGCATGGGTGAGATTGGTCATAATGACTTGGTTAAACATGACCACACAGTTTTCCAAAGGTTTTGGAACAGCATTGAATGCTTTTAGGATAAACACAATGATAATCATGAAGGCATAGCTGTGAATTTTTGGAACAAAGGCATTGCAGATGACCCCAAGAAGAAAAATACTAAAGGCAAACATCATACCAACCCCGATTTGGGTTGGATCAAGTATGAGCTTTTCTTTCTTCAATTCATCTTTATTGACAGGAATCAAGACGCCGTGACCATTGTAGGGGCTGTCTGCAAAGACCTTAACAATCATCACCGCTCCGATAATGGCAAGGATATTACCCAGTGTGGTAGCCGGTGCCAATTGAGAGAAGATGGCTGCTTGGCTTCCATGGAGATTGGCAGCATAGATCTTCGAAAGAGGCAGGATTCCAGCTCCCATGCCCCCTACCATTTGAGGGAAGGATACATAAAGGATCGAGTGTCCAAATCCTTGCCCCAAAAGAGTTCCAACGATTCCAACAGAGAGAGCACCAATGGCCATGGTGACCAAGGAAACAGGAATAAAACGAGCAGAAGCTTTCACCAAGAGATTGCGATTCATCCCTAGAATAGCTCCACAAATCAAGGCTGCGATATAAAAATCAAGAAAGCCAAATGAATCTCCCAAGAAGCCCTTGGTGGCTGTGATAATGTTTGCTGGAATAACATGAAAGGTCGCTAGAAGAGTAGCTCCTAGTAGGGTGAAAACGGATCCTCCACCTAGGTAAGAATTCATGATTGGAAGTTTCTCACCGATAAAGTAGAGTAGGTGCCCCATGACGACCAAAAGGAGGGTTAATCCAAGCATATTGAGTGGGAGTTTCCCCATAGCAATCGTCACCGCGAGAACGATGACGATGAATGCATATAGAGGGAGACTGACACCGGAAATTTTGATTTCATTCAATTTTTTCATGGTTGTTCAGTCAGCTCCTTATTAGTATTTAGGATACCATTTAAGATCACGTACAGCTTTTGCCATATCTGTTTCTTTGGCTTGTGCAAGACCTTGTTCTTGGGCTTTCTTAGCAACAGCTTCTGCCACCTTGATAGACACATCAGCCACATATTGGAATGGTGGAAGGACTGGCGCACCTGGTTGGCCTGGATTGACAATACCTGACAATGAATGAGCAGCTGCCCCAATCATTTCATCTGTCAACAATTTGGCTTCAGATGCCAACATACCAAGACCAAGACCTGGGTAGATCAAAGCGTTATTGGCTTGACCGATTTCGTAGTCCACACCTTTGTAGCTGATGGTTCCTGAAGGGACACCGGTAGCGACAAAGGCTTTACCGTCTGACCATTCGATGACTTGTTGGGCTGTTGCTTCCAATTTTTTGGTTGGGTTAGAAATTGGGAAGATAACTGGGCGTTCAGTGTTTTCACACATGGCTTCAACGACTTCTTTAGTGAAGGCACCTGGGTTTGTAGAAGTTCCGACCAAGATCGTTGGTTTTACGGTTTTGATCACTTCAAGAAGGTTGGTCATATCGCCTTTACCTTCGAAGTCAGAACGTTTCTTAGCAAATGGTTTTTGAGCTGGCGTCAAATCTTCCATATCATCAAACAAAAGACCTTGTTTATCGATCATGAAGAAACGTTTGTAAGCTTCTTCTGGAGAAAGACCTTCTGCAACCATTTCAGCGTGAACACGGTCTGCGATACCAGCACCAGCAGAACCACCACCATAGCAAAGGTAAACTTGGTCTGTCAATTTTTCGCCAGTGATATCCATCGCTCCAAAGATACCGCCCAAGACAACAATACCAGTACCTTGAATATCATCGTTGAAAGTTGGAATTTCTGTCTTGTAACGGTTCAAGATATCAGCTGCATTTGAACGACCGAAGTCTTCCCAGTGAAGGTACAATTTAGGGAAAAGTTTTCCAGCTGTTTGAACAAATTGATCGATAAAGGCATCGTATTTTTCACCACGAACACGTTCATGACGGTTTCCAAGATACATTGGATTGTTCAACAATTCTTCACGATTGGTACCAGCATCGATGACAAGAGGCATAACGCAAGCTGGATCAATTCCGGCTGCAGCAGTGTAGACCATGAGTTTTCCTACAGAAATGTCAACCCCTTGGACACCCCAGTCACCAATACCAAGGATTCCTTCTGCATCAGTTGCAACGATCAAGCGGATATCGCGATCGCCAGCCGCATTTTTCAATGTTTCTTCGATATTTTCGGGATGGTTAATATCAAGGTAAGCTGCATATTGTGGGTCTACAAAGAGTTCAGAATATTGTTCAATGGTGTCTGCGATCACTGGATCATAGACGATTGGGTTGAACTCAACGATGTGTTGGTTAAAGAGGTAGTAGAAAAGAGTACGATTTGTGTTAAAGATTTCCATCAAGAAAAGACGTTTTTCAAGGTCAGATGGTTTGCGTAAGAAGTGTTGGTAAGCTTGTTCAGCTTGTTCTTCGATGCTTTGAACATATGGAGGAAGAAGACCAATTAGGTCAAGTTTTTTACGTTCTTCCATTGTGAAAGCAGTTCCTTTATTAAGGAATGGATTGTTTAAAATTTCATGTGATTTCATTGCGAAATACTCCTCATAAATATTTTATCTGTAAGATTTTTCTCACGCAAGCCATTATAGTCTTCTGTGTTTCTTATAGTCAACTTCCCTTATCCTTATAAAAAAATTTTATAAGTAAGATTTTTATGTTAAAATGAAGGAAATGGAAATTGTAGAAATAGAGGGATACAGATGAATATCCGGGACTTGGAATATTTTTATCAACTGTCGAAGCTAAAGTCTTATACGGACGTGGCGCATTATTTTCAAGTAAGTCAACCAACTGTGACCTATGCCATCAAGCGATTAGAGGACCACTATGGGTGCCAGTTGGTAGAAAAATCGTCTTCTAATCGTGTTTTGCACCTGACTCAGACGGGGAAGGTTCTAGCCAATCACGCGCGAGAGATTTTAATCGAAATCGAAAAGACGGAAAAAGCTGTTGAACGAAGTAAAAAGAATCTGTTGCGCATTGGGCTACCGCCATTGATCACCAGTGATATCATGAAAAAATTTGGTACGCATGATGAAGAGCTTGAGATTTTTCGTCAATCGCAATTGGTGCAGTTAGGCTCAAGAGACTTGATACGATTGTTGATGCGTGGAGATTTAGACTTTAGTCTACTAGGAAGCTTAGAACCTATTTCACACGCGCATTTGACCAGTCAGCTCTTATATAAGAAAGAATTTTTTGTGATTGTTTCGAAAGATCATCCACTAGCAGATCGCAAAGAAATTTCTTTTAAGGAGGTCTTAGAGGAGACCTTCATTTTGTTGGATGAACACCATGTGCACATGACTGCTTTTAAACGCTTGAATGCTCGCTTTGACGACTTGGCACAGTCTACTGTTGTCTTGACTGATTCCAACTTGGTTTTGAGTTTCATCGAAGAAAATTTAGGGATTGGCCTCATGACCGATCTGACTCTTTTTCCAGAATATCCAAATCTTGTCAAAATTCCGCTGGTTGAAGAGGAAAAAACAGTCTTCTATATTAGTTATGCCTACCCAAATGAAGGGGAACCCCAAGCACTTCTTAGCTCCTTTATTGAACGATTAGAGAAGTGTGAAAAATAGGGAAGCTGGTTTAAAATAGACCAGTAGAAAGTGACTTGAATAAAATGAGGCTTGGAGAGAAAGGAAATTCATGATTTCGCTTTGTCTGCCAGCTTTTTTTGGTGTTTTTTGGTATAATTAAACTTGATCATATTCTGTAGAAAGGAGTTCCTATGTCCAACTATTTATCCGTATCCAGTCTGACCAAATACCTCAAGTTAAAATTTGATAAGGACCCCTATTTGGAGCGGGTCTATTTGACAGGTCAGGTCTCGAATTTTCGGAAGCGTCCCAATCACCAGTATTTCTCTCTAAAGGATGAAAAGGCTGTGATTCAGGCGACTGTTTGGGCTGGGATCTATAAGAGTTTTGGCTTTGAGCTAGAAGAAGGCATGAAGATCAACGTCATTGGACGGATTCAGCTTTATGAACCAAGTGGGAGTTATTCCATTGTCATCGAAAAGGCGGAGCCAGATGGGGTAGGGGCCTTAGCCATCCAATTTGAGCAACTCAAGAAAAAGTTGACCGAAGAAGGGCTTTTTCAGGATCGGTGGAAGCAAGCTCTACCGCAATTCCCAAGAAAGATCGGGGTGGTCACTAGTCAAAGTGGGGCCGTGATTCGCGATATTATCACAACGGTGAGCCGTCGTTTTCCTGGTGTGGACATCGTACTCTACCCGACCAAGGTCCAGGGAGAAGGCGCTGCAAGTGAGGTGGTTGCTAATATCCAGAAGGCCAATGCTCGGACGGACCTAGATGTCTTGATCATCGGTCGTGGGGGTGGTTCGATTGAAGACCTCTGGGCCTTTAATGAAGAGCCAGTTGTGCGGGCTATTTTTGAGTCTAGAATTCCCATTATTTCCAGTGTGGGACATGAGACAGACACGACTCTAGCAGATTTTGTAGCGGACCGACGAGCCGCTACTCCGACGGCAGCAGCTGAATTAGCCACTCCGGTGACGAAATTAGATCTCTTGTCGCATTTACAAAAGCAGGAGAATCGCATGGCAACAGCCATGTCCAATCGTTTGGCCTATAATCGAGAACGTTTGGCCAAATTAAGTCAATCGGTTATTTTTAGACAGCCTGAAAGACTCTATGATGGCTACCTGCAAAAGATTGACCAGTTGCAATTGCGCTTGAAACAAGGGATGCGGGATGCTTATGGACAAGGGGCCAATCAGCTACAAGGTCTGCGTCATCGCTTAGAAGCTATGTCTCCATTGCATCGTATCGAGCGTTATCAAGACCGTGTTCTCCAAGATAAGAGGATCTTAACCAGTCGAATGGAACAAGTCCTAAAAGAGCAAAAGGTCAAGGTGCAAGGTTTATCAGAAGCCCTCTTGATGCTGGATACCAGTCGGATTATTGCGCGTGGCTATGCCATGGTCAAGCAAGACGATCAAGTCTTGGATTCGGTTGCGAAAGTAAAAGAAGGAGACCCGCTGTCCCTCATCATGAGAGATGGCCAGTTAGAAGTAGAGGTAAAACATGTCGAAAGAAAAGAAATTTGAAGAAAATTTAGCAGATTTGGAAGACATCGTCCAAAAATTGGAGAGTGGTGATGTGGCTCTTGAAGAAGCGATTACAGAATTCCAAAAAGGAATGAAGTTGTCAAAAGAATTGCAAGATACCTTGGATCAAGCAGAGAAAACCTTGGTCAAGGTCATGCAAGCAGATGGTACTGAAGCGGATCTAGCATGAGACAAGAAGAAAAACGAAATAGAGTAGAACAAGCGATTCGCTCTTTTTATGAGGAAAAATCCATCGCTCCCCATTTAGTGGAGTCGGTCCTTTATTCGATTCAAGCAGGTGGAAAACGCCTGCGCCCAATGCTTCTTCTAGAATTGTTAGAAGCCTTCGGTCAGGAGTTGACAGAGGCTCATTTTCAAGTGGCAGGGGCTTTGGAGATGATCCACACAGGAAGCCTTATTCATGATGATCTACCGGCCATGGACAATGACGATTACCGTCGGGGGCAATTGACCAACCACAAGAAATTTGGAGAAGACCTGGCAATTTTAGCAGGAGATGCACTTTTCCTCGATCCCTTTGGAATGATTGCTGCGAGTGACCTTTCATATGCGGTCAAGGTCTCCTTGATCCTTGAGTTATCAGATGCTTCCGGCAGTCGTGGAATGGTAGCTGGCCAAGTCCTTGACATGGAAGGGGAGCACAAACAGCTCACTCTAGCAGAATTGCAAACCATCCATGCCAATAAGACAGGACGTCTCCTTGCCTATCCATTCATCGCAGCAGCCTCGATTTTAGAGTTGCAAGCAGACATTGGTCAGCTTTTAGAAACAATTGGGAAAACATTAGGGCTGGCTTTTCAAGTACGGGATGATATTTTGGATTTGGTCGCTGATTTTGAAGCTCTGGGTAAGACTCCTCAAAAGGACTTAGTGGCAGAAAAATCGACTTATCCAGCCCTCTTGGGATTGGAAGAATCAAAAGCTTTGCTTACAAGCGAATTAGACGTTTGCGAGAACTTGTTGGATCAGATGACAGCTTCTTGCGACTTTGATCCGCAAGCAATCAAGAAATTAATAGAAGGATTACGAATAGATGGCTAAGGAAAGAGTGGATGTATTAGCCTATAAACAAGGCCTATTTGATACCCGCGAACAAGCCAAAAGAGGGGTGATGGCAGGTCTTGTCGTTGCCGTTATCAATGGTGAGCGCTTCGATAAACCAGGTGAAAAAATTGATGAAGCAACCGAGTTGAAATTAAAGGGCGAAAAGCTCAAATATGTCAGCCGGGGCGGTCTTAAATTAGAAAAAGCCCTGAACCAATTCGGTTTATCTGTAGAGGGTAAAATTGCGATTGATATTGGAGCTTCTACAGGTGGCTTTACAGATGTTATGCTGCAAAACGGAGCCAGCCAGGTCTTTTCGGTGGATGTCGGGACCAATCAGTTGGCCTGGAAATTACGTAATGATCCTCGGGTGGTCTCGATGGAGCAGTTCAATTTCCGCTATGCTGAGCCAGATGATTTTGAAGCGACACCGAGCTTTGCCAGTATCGATGTCAGCTTTATTTCCTTGGACTTGATTCTGCCAGCCCTTCACCGGATTTTGGCAGATAATGGACAAGTCGTGGCGCTGGTTAAACCTCAGTTTGAGGCAGGACGCGAACAGATCGGGAAAAATGGGATCATTAAGGATCCTAAGATTCATTTAGCCGTTCTTGAAAAGGTCGCTGCATTTGCAGGGACACATGGCTTTGCGGTAATGGGAGTGGATTATTCCCCTATCCAAGGAGGCCATGGCAACATCGAATTTTTGATGTATCTAGAAAAAAAAGAAGAGAAAACAAAGTCAACTACAGAGCAGCTGGAGGCTGTTGTGGAGCTGGCACACAAGGAATTTAAACATGAAGAGTAAGAATATCAGATTAGAAAAAATTCGCCGCTTCATTCGCGATCATGAAGTGGGTACGCAAGAAGAGATCGTCGAACATTTGAAAGAAGAAGGCATCTCAGCAACCCAAGCGACGGTGTCACGGGATATCAAAGAATTGGGCATCGTAAAACGCCCTCTGAAAGACATGACCTATGTCTATGAATTGCCACGCAAGCACCACCAAGGGATCGGGATGATCGAAAGCAATATTTTGTCTCATCGTCGCATGGGAGAATATGTCAATTTCACCATGGTTCCGGGGACAGCACCTTTAGTTAAACGTCGCTTGCGGGAGATTTATAAGGAGCATATCTTTAGTATTGTTGCAGATGATGACACGATCTTACTGATCGCCTATTCAGCTCCAGAAGCAGAGAATATCCTCAAATCAATCTTTGGGTGGTAAGAGCCTATGCTATTAGAAATTTCGATTAAGAACTTTGCCATTATCGAAGAGATTTCCTTAAATTTTGAAAAGGGAATGACGGTACTGACAGGGGAAACAGGTGCAGGGAAATCCATCATTATCGATGCCATGAACATGATGCTGGGAAGCCGCGCAACGACGGATGTCATCCGACATGGAGCCCCAAAAGCGGAAATCGAAGGGCTCTTCACCGTTGAGAGCAATCGCCACTTGACGGCTCTCTTTGAAGAGCAAGGACTAGAGTGGACCGATGAATTGATCATTCGCCGAGAGATCTTGCAAAATGGACGAAGTGTCAGCCGGATCAATGGACAAATGGTGAATTTGTCTGTCTTAAAGGCAGTTGGGCAACATCTGGTGGACATCCATGGCCAGCATGATCAGGAAGAACTTATGCGGCCTCAATTGCATATCGCTATGCTGGATGAATTTGGGGATACAGCCTTTTTCCAAACCAAAGACGCTTATCGTCAGACCTTTGAAGACTACAAACGCCTGCGCAAACAAGTGGTGGAACTCCAGCGCAACCAGCAGGAAAACAAGGCCCGTATTGAGATGTTGGAGTTTCAAATTGCAGAGATTGAGGCAGCTGCCTTGGAAGTGGATGAGGACCTGCGTCTGGAGCAAGAACGCCAACGCCTGCTCAATCACAAGATGATTGCAGATACCCTAACCAATGCCTATACCATGCTGGATGCAGAAGAATTTTCGAGCCTCTCCAATGTTCGCTCAGCCATGAATGATCTGGAAAGTATCGAAGAATATGATCCCAGCTACAAAGAGCTCTCAAGCCAGTTATCTGAAACCTTTTATGCCCTTGAGGATATTACCAAGCGCTTAGAAGATGTGGTCGATGGTCTGGAGTTTGATGGCAATCGCCTCATGCAGGTGGAATCGCGTTTGGATTTGATCCACTCTATTACTCGCAAGTATGGTGGCCAAGTCAAGGACGTCTTAGAATACCTGGCGCAAATCACCAAAGAATATAGCCTTCTCACCGGAAGTGACCTCTCGTCTGAGGACTTGGAAAAAGAACTCAAACGTTTGGAAAAGAGTTTGGTCACCTTGGCTCAAGATTTGAGTGATCAGCGGCATACTTTGGCCCAAGCCTTGGAAAATGAAATCCAGCAAGAATTGGCAGATCTCTACATGGACAAGGCGCTTTTCCAAGTGCGTTTTAGCAAGGCTAAGTTTAATCGGGAGGGAAATGAAGCCGTCGAATTTTACATTTCGACCAACCCAGGTGAGGACTTTAAACCCCTTGTCAAGGTAGCATCCGGCGGAGAATTGTCACGCTTGATGTTGGCCATTAAGTCGGCTTTTTCTCGAAAAGAAGGAAAAACCAGTATCGTCTTTGACGAGGTGGATACAGGAGTCTCTGGGCGCGTGGCCCAAGCCATCGCAGCGAAAATTCATAAGATTGGTCAAAATGGCCAGGTGCTTGCCATTTCTCACTTGCCGCAAGTCATCGCTGCAGCAGATTATCAATTCTATATTGAGAAAATCAGTGATGAACACTCAACTGTATCTACTGTGCGTTTGCTCAATAGAGAAGAACGAATCGAAGAAATTGCCAAGATGCTGGCAGGAGAGGATCTAACGGAAGCTGCCCGTCAACAAGCAGAGCAACTTCTCAAGCGTTAAGAGAAAGAAGGTTTGAAACAATGTCAACATACTTTGTAGTCGGAGATATTCACGGAAAAGCACAAATGCTGGAAGAGCTCATGACAGAGTGGGATGGAAAAGCTCAATTGGTCTTTTTAGGGGATTTGATAGATCGAGGCGAAAACAGCAAACGATCAATTGAAATCGTAAAGGACTACGTAGACCATCACGGAGCTGTTTGCCTTTCCGGGAATCACGAGTACATGTTTTTAGCCTGGTTGGACAATCCAGAAGAGCGTTATGACCACTACCGAAGAAATGGTGGCGATACGACCATCAACTCTCTGTTAGGCCGGCCGCTCGATGCTCCTGTAGATGGCATTGCAGATGCGCAAGCAGTAGAAAATGCCGTTCCTGACTTGGTGGCCTTCATCCGTAGTTTGCCTTTTGACTACGAGACAGAGACCTATTATTTTGTCCACGCTGGTGTGGATCTAACCCTTGAAAATTGGCGAGAAACCAGTGATTACCAAAAAGTCTGGATCCGAAAACCATTCCATGAAGCGGAGAATCATACAGGCAAATGGATCGTCTTTGGCCATACACCAGTCTATGGACTGCTCAATGAGCCAGTCGGCACCGAAAATCTTTGGATTTCAGATCAGAAGATGGGTGTCGATGGGGGCGCTGTCTTTGGTGGAGTCCTCCATGGATTGCTCTTGGATGATCAAGGCATCGTCCATGACCATGTCCTTCATAATACAGGTTTTTCTGCTGCAGACGACTGAGAAGGCAGGAATGGATATCTTTCACTGCAAAACCCCGTGTTTTTTGATATAATGAAAGCAGAACATTCTTAGGAAGAGTATAGAAATATATGGCAAATATTAAAATAGTTACAGACTCATCTATTACAATTGAGCCTGAAGTGGTTGAAGAATATGGCATTACCATTGTGCCACTTTCTGTTATGGTGGATGGAGTCCTTTATTCCGACAGTGAGTTGGGTGAAGGGGACTTCTTGCGCTTAATGCAGTCTAGCAAAAATCTTCCAAAGACCAGCCAACCACCCGTTGGAGTCTTTGCGGAGGTGTATGAAAAGTTAGCAGCAGACGGAGCTCATATCGTTTCAATTCATATGTCTCATGCCTTATCCGGAACCGTAGAGGCAGCTCGTCAAGGGGCAACCTTATCTGGAGCAGATGTGACCGTGATTGATAGTGGCTTTACAGACCAAGCTATGAAGTTCCAAGTGGTTGAGGCAGCTAAGTTGGCTAAAGAAGGAGCAGATCTAGACACCGTTTTAGCTCGTATTGAAGAAGTCAAAGAAAAGACAGAGTTGTATATCGGCGTATCTACCTTGGAAAATCTAGTTAAAGGTGGTCGGATTGGCCGTGTTACCGGACTTTTGAGCTCGCTTCTTAACATCCGTGTGGTGATGCAAATGAAGGACCATCAGTTGGAACCAATCGTCAAAGGACGTGGAAACAAGACCTTTAAGAAATGGTTGGATGAATTGGTAGAGAAACTTTCCCATAGCAAGGTAGCTGAGATCGGGATTTCTTACGCAGGGACACCAGAGTGGGCCAATGAAATGAAGGCTCAGTTGCAATCGCTCGTTGAAAAAGCAATCCCTGTTCTCGAAACTGGATCGATTATTCAAACCCATACAGGTGAGAATGCATTTGCAGTTTTGGTGCGCTACGAATAAGCTGAATAAATGTTTGAAAAAACAGGTTTAGTACTTGACCTAAAGGCTTTTTTTAGATATTATAGTACTGTTAAGGCGTAAAGCCTAAAAAAATTTGGAGGATTTGTTAAATGGCTAACAAACAAGATTTGATCGCAAAAGTGGCAGAAGCTACAGAATTGACTAAAAAAGATTCAGCAGCAGCTGTTGACGCTGTATTCGCAGCAGTTTCAGAATACCTTTCAAAAGGTGAAAAAGTTCAATTGATCGGTTTCGGTAACTTCGAAGTTCGTGAACGTGCAGCTCGTAAAGGTCGCAACCCACAAACTGGTAAAGAAATCAAAATCGCAGCTTCTAAAGTTCCAGCATTCAAAGCTGGTAAAGCTCTTAAAGAAGCAGTTAAATAATTGCATTTTGAAAAACCATCCTAGATTTCTAGGATGGTTTTTTTGTTGGACAGCTCTATAGGATAAGGGTATAATAGGAAAAAAGAAGGAGAGAGAAAAGACCATGCGATTCATTTTAGGACTCTTTGCCTTGTTGTTTATTCGACCTATTTTGTATCTATTGAAAGGGCTGTGGTTCGTACTGGAATTTTGCTTTATGATCCTCGTGGTCAAAATGATCCTAGGAACCGTGCGCTGGATGACCAGTTGGATCGGTTGAGAGTAGATGAATCTATTTCAGGCTCGTGAATCAATGTCCACTGGACAAAAACTCGCTTTTCCATTTTTTTTAATTAAAAGCATTCTAAATAGTGATTTATTTTGAAACATGATATAATAAAGGTAACGAATCGATTAAATCATATTGGAAAGGGGGAATCATAGTGAACGCATTGCATCGTCATGAAGAAGAGCGCGTGGAAGAAGTCTTGCAAAATTTGCGTGCCAAGGGCATTCGGATTACTGATACCCGCAGAGCAGTTCTTTCCTATTTAGTGGCGAGTCATGAACATCCAAGCGCTGAGAAGATCTATCGCGATTTATTGCCTCAGTTTCCAAGCATGAGTCTAGCAACTGTCTACAACAATATCAAAGTTTTGATTGATGAGGGGGTTGTCTCTGAGATCAAGGTTCGCAATGATACCACGACCTATTTTGATTTCATGGGGCATGACCATTTGAATGTGGTATGTGAAAAATGTGGTCGTATCGCAGATGTGGACATCGAAGTCCCAGATCTTCGCGAAGAAGTAGCCAGTCAAAGTGGCTACCAGATCACCAAGACCCAGATGACGGTCTATGGCATTTGTCCCGACTGTCAGAAAAATTAATGTGAGAGAAAGCAGAGCCGTCAGGCTCTTTTTTGTATGGTAAAGCCACACTAGGATAGCGAGAGAAAAATAGGGAAAATCATGATATAATATACTTTCACGATCAAACAAAAGGAGAACGAGATGAAGAAGCTAGAGAATTTTTCTTGGAAAATGTGGCAGGTCTATGCCTTAGCAGCAGTGACCATTTTTATGATTGGTGCTATATGGTCTTTCTTTTTTTTGAAAACGGCCCCTCATATAGTTGGATAGAGTAACAATGTTTGTGAGATAAGGACTTATAGAAAGATTTAAAAAATGAAGATAAAGAGTGAAAAACTAAAAAGTTTACTGGTCATTGTTGGTTTTTTTATCCTTTTAACTATTTGTTTTTATAAAAATTTAGAATCAAATATCAAGGAAATCTACAAGAATAATCATTATTCAGGAGAGGTTCGGATCACGGGCCTTTCGCTTACAAGTGAATCAAAACTAGTGATTAATGCTAATTATACCTATTCTGAAAGGATTAATGGGAAAGTCATCTCTATTCCATTGAAGAAACAAATGATGTTAGAACAAGTCATTTTGCCATATTATCCACCTGTAGCTAAAGAAAGACGTTTTGGATTGCTTGGTGATTCAATAGGAATGTATAGTGAGCCTCCTAGCACGTATGTACCCATTCTTGAAAAAGCCCTAGAATTGAATCCTGAGAGAAAAAAGGTGGAGCAGGAATTAAAGAAAAAAATAGATCAAAATTCTATCTTAAAAGGATCGAAGGTTGAATTAAAACTTGGTATTTCAAGTAATATTAACTATACTGGCGGGATACATTGGCTTGAAGATTACGAGAAACAATCGGCGAAGAGCGGACGGACTGTTCTTGGAGGATGGTATGATTTTCCGGTAAAAGAAGCTTTAGATCACGATGTCCTATATGTTCAAGTGACATTACCTAAAGGTGTGAAAAGGGATCATATCCGGTTTAAGGATGAATTACAAGCGATTGTACAAAAATCGAATTTGCCCAATGGTCTTTATGTCTTAGGTACTGTGACCGATTCGGATTTTGATATGGTCGATATTGAAGACAGAGTGATTAAGGAAAGGGGTTAAAGATGTCAGAAACAAAACAAGAAAGTAATCTTAGTTTAATCTGGGAGCTTGTATTGTATATTATTCTAATTTTTTCAATTGTTGGGCTTCCATTTTTGAATGGTCATTATTATTCGTATTCTGATACTTCACAGGTTTTTCTATTTCGGAAAAGCAACTCAGTATTTTGGGGGCAAGAATTTAAAGGTGTGGTGAATTCTTACTTTATTATTTCTCTCATACTATTAATTGTTTTACCTGTTATAGCCTATTTTATTCATGATTCTTTTGAAAAAAAGGGGTATCCATTTTTGGCTAGCCTGCAGTCGTTTTTGATTTACCTATCTTGTAGTGTGATTTTGATATATGCTGCATTTTCATTAACGATTCAAAAATCTTATTATAACTTGGGAACTGGATACTATTTTTGTCTGCTAGTATATATCGTCCATATTTATAGTGATTTAAAAGATTTAAGAAAAATGATTGAGCAACGAAATTGTTCAAATGAAAAGAATCAAGTAGAAGAATAAGCTGTTTCAACGTAAGAATAAACATTCCTCATTTTTCAAACCAGAGCCGTCAGGCTCTTTTTTGTGAGAAATTGCACTTTTCTATGGTCGCCACTAGATTTTTCACTGAAAATCTAGTAGAATAGAATAGATAAACGGGGGAAACCTCGGAGAATAAAAAGGAGATCCATCTAATGGTAAAATTGGTTTTTGCTCGCCACGGTGAGTCTGAATGGAACAAAGCTAACCTTTTCACTGGTTGGGCTGATGTTGATTTGTCTGAAAAAGGTACACAACAAGCGATCGACGCTGGTAAATTGATCAAAGAAGCTGGTATCGAATTTGACCAAGCTTACACTTCAGTATTGAAACGTGCGATCAAAACTACTAACTTGGCTCTTGAAGCTTCTGACCAATTGTGGGTTCCAGTTGAAAAATCATGGCGCTTGAACGAACGTCACTACGGTGGTTTGACTGGTAAAAACAAAGCAGAAGCTGCTGAACAATTTGGTGATGAACAAGTTCACATCTGGCGTCGTTCTTACGATGTATTGCCTCCTGCAATGGACCGTGATGATGAACACTCAGCACACACTGACCGTCGTTATGCTTCACTTGACGATTCAGTGATTCCAGATGCTGAAAACTTGAAAGTTACTTTGGAACGTGCCCTTCCATTCTGGGAAGATAAAATCGCTCCAGCTCTTAAAGACGGTAAAAACGTATTCGTAGGAGCACACGGTAACTCAATCCGTGCCCTTGTAAAACACATCAAACAATTGTCAGACGACGAAATCATGGATGTGGAAATCCCTAACTTCCCACCATTGGTATTCGAATTTGACGAAAAATTGAACGTTGTGAAAGAATACTATCTTGGAAAGTAAGATAGCAGGATTCGTTATCAATCATAGAAAGCTGACTTCGGTCAGCTTTTTTGCTTGTCTTCCTTAGATCCTAGCTGGTTTTGGGTTTTCAGGGTCTCCTAAAAATGTTATAATAGAGTGTTACTAAATTGGGTTCCATTAGCCCTGAAAGGAAAAGAAAATGACAAAATCATTCTACATCACAACCCCTATCTATTACCCATCTGGTAAATTGCATATTGGTTCAGCTTATACAACGATTGCCTGTGACGTCTTGGCGCGTTACAAACGCATGATGAACTACGATGTGTTCTACCTGACTGGTCTCGATGAGCACGGTCAAAAGATCCAGCAAAAAGCAGAAGAAGCTGGTATTACGCCGCAAGCTTATGTAGATGGGATGGCCGTTGGAGTGAAAGAGCTCTGGCAATTACTCGATATCTCATACGATAAATTCATCCGTACGACAGACGATTACCATGAAAAAGTGGTGGCTCACGTCTTTGAACGTTTACTGGCGCAAGACGACATCTACCTTGGTGAATACTCTGGTTGGTATTCAGTCTCTGATGAAGAGTTCTTTACAGAAAGCCAATTGGCTGAGGTCTACCGTGATGAGAATGGCAAGGTCATCGGTGGGGTAGCCCCATCAGGACACGAAGTAGAATGGGTTTCTGAAGAATCTTACTTCCTTCGCCTCAGCAAATACCAAGACCGTTTGGTTGAATTTTTCAAATCCCAACCGGATTTCATCACGCCAGATGGTCGTCTCAATGAAATGTTGAAAAACTTCATCGAGCCAGGTTTGGAAGATTTGGCAGTATCTCGGACCACCTTTACTTGGGGAGTTCCAGTTCCATCTAATCCAAAACACGTGGTCTATGTATGGATCGATGCCCTTCTTAACTATGTGACAGCTCTTGGTTATGGTCAAGAAGATCATGAAAACTTTGACAAATTCTGGAACGGAACGGTCTTCCACATGGTTGGAAAAGACATCCTTCGTTTCCACTCGATCTACTGGCCAATCCTTCTCATGATGTTGGATATCAAATTGCCAGAACGTTTGATTGCCCATGGTTGGTTTGTCATGAAAGACGGCAAGATGTCTAAGTCTAAAGGAAATGTCATCTACCCAGAAATGTTGGTGGAACGCTTCGGCTTGGATCCACTCCGTTACTACCTCATGCGCAGTTTGCCAGTTGGTTCAGACGGTACCTTCACACCAGAAGACTACGTGGCTCGTATCAATTATGAATTGGCCAATGACCTTGGAAACCTCCTTAACCGGACGGTTGCCATGATCAATAAATACTTTGGTGGTCAAGTTCCAGCTTATGTCGAAAATGTTACTGTATTTGATGCAGATTTGGCTAAGGTAGTTGAAGAAAACATCGCTGAATACCACAAGCAAATGAACGCGGTTGATTACCCACGCGCTTTGGAAGCCGTATGGAACATCATCTCTCGGACCAACAAGTACATCGATGAGACAGCGCCTTGGGTCCTCGCTAAAGAAGATGGTGACAAGGAACAATTGGCGGCAGTCATGGCTCACTTGGCAGCTAGCCTTCGTGTCGTGGCTCACTTGATCCAACCATTCATGATGAACACCTCAAATGCCATCATGGAACAACTTGGATTGGGCTTGGACTTCGATCTTGAAAACTTGACCCTAGCCGGCTTCCCTGAAAATGTCACAGTGGTTGCCAAAGGAACTCCAATCTTCCCACGTCTCGACATGGAAGAAGAAATTGCCTACATCCAATCTCAAATGACTGCTGGAAAACCACAAGAAAAAGAATGGATTCCAGAAGAAGTAGAACTCAAGTCTGAAAAAGACGAGATCAAGTTTGAAGACTTTGACAAGGTTGAAATCCGTGTAGCAGAAGTCAAAGAAGTGGAACGCGTCGAAGGATCAGACAAACTGCTTCGCTTCCGCCTAGATGCAGGAGATGGCGAAGACCGTCAAATCCTCTCTGGTATCGCAAAATTCTATCCAAATGAACAAGAATTGGTCGGCAAGAAACTCCAAATCGTGGCCAACCTCAAACCACGTAAGATGATGAAAAAATACGTCAGCCAAGGCATGATTCTTTCAGCTGAACATGGAGATCAATTAACAGTCTTAACTGTTGATCCATCTGTTCCAAATGGAAGCATTATTGGTTAAACATATATAAAAAAGCACTCCCGTGGGAGTGCTTTTGTTGTATTGATATAGTTCCCATCATTGAATTTTACAAGGATAGAGATGAGTCCTATTAGTAATGAATATTAATGGAGACTTCCGCAGTGAGAAAAGAGTCTGAAACATTTTCGTTTCAGACTCTCGGAAGATTTGAGACAGTGGGCTCAAATCTTAGGTATGGAATCCCAAAGGGATTCGCTACCGTCCGTCCTCACCTAAGGAAAGTCTCCGATTACAGTTTCTATTCATCTGGCCGGTATTCTAGGATATCTCCTGGCTGGCAGTCGAGTTCTTTGCAGATGGCTTCAAGGGTGGTAAAGCGGATGGCTTTGGCCTTGCCGGTTTTGAGGATGGAGAGGTTGGCTGTGGTGATGCCGATTTTGTCGGCTAGCTCGTTGGATTTCATCTTTCGCTTGGCTAGCATGACATCTAGATTGACGATAATCATGGCAACCTCCTTAAATGGTTAGCTCATTTTCTTCAGCAATCTCAATACCTCTCTCTAAAATCTTGCCAGAGACCCAGACGATTGGAACGGCAAGGAGAAGCCCTGTGTTAAAGGTAAATTGGAAAGTGAAGGGAAGGAGATAAGCATTTCCACTGGTTTCAAGTGTGCCAGACATAAAGGACAAGACCAAGAGAATCTTCCAAGCTCGGTTGCAAAGATCAATGTTGGAGTGAGAAAAGATCTTTTCTTGGTAGAGATTTTGGAGGAAGCTACGAATGGTGATGAGAAGAAAAATATAGATAGCGCTTGAGGCTAGTGGGAAGAGCAGCTGCCAGAGAGGTTGTGGATGTTGGGGAAAGAGCTGGATGCCATTCGCATCAAAGGACAAGCGACCTGATTGAATGAGATCTTTGAAAAGGCCCATGCGGGAAAGCAGATGGACGACCAATGCAGCCACGGTCATAAAGCCACAGAAGTAAATGAAAGCCGTTAAGACTTCAATGACATTTTTTAAGGTTTTTGAGTTTTTCATCGCAAGCCTCCTTGAAGTTTATTTATTTTTCACTTATAGTATACTCCTTATAAAAAATTAGTCAATAAAAAAGTATCGAAAAACGATAAAAAAATAATGATAAACAAAATATTGTTTTTGAGAAACAGGTATTTTCTACTAAAACTAGTCAGTTCAAACATGGAAAACCACTACATAGAGGGGAATTTTACTATACTTTCGATTTAGGGTATACTAGTGTAAAGATCTTATTCCATGGAGGTAGTAAAATGAATCTTAAGTGGAAGAAAAAATACCTGGGGCCGATTTTGGGGCTTATCGGAGCAGTTGTTCTGATCGGTGGAGTCTATCTCTACTCTAGTTCCAACATCCAACCAGACCATCAAAAGGAATTTAACCAGACCAGTAAGAAGGCCACTAAGCCAAAGGAAAAAACTATTGACCTGAGTGGTGACTATGTCTCCAATGAACGGGATGAAGCCAAAATCGAGAAAAAGGGCAAGTCCTGGAAGATCGATTACCAAACGGCTGACGGCAAGGTATCCGCTGAATTTAGTACGGATTGGAAGGTCGAAGGGTCTAACAAGGTTTCGACAGGCAAGATGAAAAAGTCCGATGGTAATACAGACTTTACAGTCACTGTTCGTATCTTCAAATACAAGACAGATAAGAAGCCTTTGATCACGGTCACCATGTCTGATAAAAATCCCGACCACGAGATGGTCTTTGCCAATCGGGAGGATTTTTTCAAATCGACAGATCCAAATGATGTCGTCCTTGATGGCAATCTCTCACCGTTTGAAGGTGCTTATTCCAATGATACCTATGAAAAGGAAATCGCAGATTCCGGTTTTAAACTTTATGGCTATACTCCAGAAGAATATTACCAAAATAAGACCAACGCCTTTCCAAGTATTGTAAATGGGGAGACTGGCTGGACTTTCTGGAGTGGAGGCACTCGGGCAAGTTACTTATTCAATAAAGAAAAAGAGCCCAAGAAGCGAAAAGGCTATTATGAAGTTTATTTCACTGGGGCAAATGGGACTGCGATCCAAGGGCAAGAGCAAACCTTGTACTTAATCCCAGCGGGTGTGACAGGTCCAGATGGAGTAGCTTCCCAAGAACGTCGGATTCTCTTTGGTGACGTGGCCTACCGTGATTACCATTTAGAGTGGTGGAAAGCTTATCCGCAACCGAAAAAAGAGAAAGACTTGGATATTGCGGCCATTAACGGAGGAGACTTCTCAAGCTTAGTTGGAACCTGGCGCAATGGCAAGGGAGCTGAAATCGTCATCCAAGCAGACGGAAAAGTCAAGGGCCAAGGTAGCCTCAAGGCTGTTGCGGACTCGGATAAGAAGAGCAAGATCCCTTATGTTGAGATGAAGATGGGTGAGACCGGTGCTGCGATTGGACTTCTGAAAATCGGTTTCCAAAATCCGGATGGAGACCAGTCTGATACCAGCAAGCCACGTCTAGTGGTCACTCAATCTGCAGGCAACTACCCGGCTGATCAATATTTCTACCGTCAATAAAAAGTTTGAGACAGCTTTGTCTCAAACTTTTTTACTGTCTAAAAGGCAGCTATCTATTTGCATAATGCTAGTTCCTAACATTAAAAGGAAAAAAATGTAAAAAAGGCTTGACAAAGCAAATGATTCGCAGTATTATTAACTAGTTAATTAACCGATTAATGAACTGGTTAATAAAAATGAAAAAGAGGTGAAGGATGATAAGGAGAAAAATGAAGGTTCTGGGACTCTTGTTTCTCGGTTTCTTTCTACTGACAGCTTGTGGAAGTCAAGGAAATGCGGGCAAGCCCCCTTCTAAAAAAGGTCTTAAAATTGTCACGAGTTTTTATCCTATCTATGCCCTGGTCAAGGAAATCTCTGGCGATCAAAATGACATCTGGATGGTTCAGTCCGGTGCAGGGATCCATGATTATGAACCCTCCACCAAAGAAGTGGCCCAGATCTATGATGCGGATGTTTTTGTCTATCATTCTCAGACCCTGGAATCTTGGGCTGGTCGCTTAGATCCCAATCTTCAAGGTTCCAAGTTGCGAGTGATCGAAGGTAGCCAAGGAATGACCCTTGATAAGGTGGCTGGATTAGAGGATGTCGAAGCTGGTCAGGGAAAAGAAGCCAAGCACTTGTATGATCCACATACTTGGTTGGATCCTGTAAAAATCGCAGAGGAAGGAAAGATCATCGCCAAACGCTTGGGAGAGATCGATCCAAAGAACAAGGAACTCTATCAGGCCAATGCTCAAAAGCTTGAAAAGCGCTGTGAGGAACTGGTAGCCCACTACCAGCCTCTCTTTGACAAGGCCAAGCAAAAGACTTTTGTGACCCAGCATACGGCCTTTTCTTATCTGGCCAAACGCTTTGGTCTCAAGCAGTTAGGGATTGCAGGGATTTCCCCAGAGCAAGAACCGACCGCTCGGCAATTGGCGGAGATCCAGCAGTTTGTCAAAGACTACAAGGTAAAAACGATCTTTGTGGAAAAGCACACGTCGTCAAAAGTGGCAGATAGTATCGCCAAGGCAACAGGGGCGCGTGTCAAGGTTTTGGATCCACTGGAAGCTGATCCGCAAAACGATAAGGATCTATTAGAAAATTTAGAAGAAAATATGGCGAGTTTAGCCAAGGAATTAGAGGAGTAAATCAAGGATGAAGAAAAAGGGAACGATTGGATTGGTAGCGACTTTGGGAATAGGGCTCTGTGCCTATGCGCTCAGTCAGCAACCACAAGCTAAGGAAGAGAAAAAGAATCAGATTCAGTATCTACAGGCAGAAAAGAAAGCGTCATCGACTGCCTCCAGCAAAAAGGAAGACAGCATCGAAGCAGTCAATGCCAAGGAAAAGACTCAGGCGGAGCAGATTGTCATCAAGATTACGGATGACGGCTTTGTCACTTCTCATGGAGATCATTTTCATTACTACAGTGGTAAGGTCCCATTTGATGCCATCTTTAGTGAGGAGTTGATTTTGCGAGATCCAACCTATCAGCTCCAAGAAGCTGATATTGTCAGCAAGGTCAAGGATGGCTATATCATTAAACGCGCTGGTAAATACTATCTCTACTTAAAGGATGCGCAGCATACGGTCAATGTGCGCTCGATCGAAGAGATCGCTCAACAACAAAAAGGAGGCGCTAAAGAAGAAGGGGAAACGGGATCGGTACAGGCAAGCTCCTCGCACAAGGCAGGCAAAACCCGTGACTTCCGTCAACCTAGTCAAGCGCTAAAAGAGGGGAAGACCCTTGAAACGCTGACTGCTAAAAACCATTCAGGAGGAGGCTATCGTACGGACGATGGTTATGTCTTTAGCCCTGGAGATGTCATTTCAGATACAGGGGATGGCTTCATTGTGCCCCATGGTGGACATTACCATTATATTCCAAAGAGTGCCTTATCTGCTGGCGAGTTAGCAGCAGCCCTCTCTGCCTTAGGCGGTCATAGTGGCCACCAGGCTGGAAGCTCGTACTTAGCTAGCCCAAGTGTAGAAGCAGGTAAGAATCAAGGGACTCCAAATCAAGCCTCTCCATGCTTAGGAAAACAAGCTAGCAGTCAGCCGTCTGCTAGTCCAACCCCTACACAGACGACCCCAACGACTTCTAAACCGGCTACTTCCAAACCGAGTCCAAACCTGAGCAATCTGCTGGAAGAATTGCAAAAAACACCTCTGTCTTCTCGTCATGTGGAGTCTGATGGTTCTGTTTTTGATCCAAGTAAGATCACCAAGTGGACCGATCAAGGGATTGTCTACCCTCACGGGGATCATTTCCACTTTATCCCATACAGCTCCCTATCTCCTTTAGAACGTGAGTTGGTGCGGCAATTCCAATTGCTTCGTGCTCAAGGAACTAGTAGTCCAACAGAAGGAAGTCCAAGCTTACCTTCAAATCCAAGCACAAAACCAGTTGATCCTGATCATGAGCATGGCGACAGTCACGATCACAAAGAGGAGCACGATCATGGTTTCCACGCAGACAAGGTCATCAGCAAGGATGAGGAAGGCTATATGGTTGCTCATGGCAACCATGCCCATTATTTCTATAAAAAGGATCTTTCTCCTCAAGAGATTGCAGCAGCAGAGGCAACTCTAGCTGGTAAGAAAGAAGAAGACAAGGGTCAGCCCCTGACAGATGACGTTGCGACCTATTCTCGCGATGCCTCAGATGAGGAAAAGATCCAGTACATCAGTAAGACCTATGGTGTCCCTCGTGAGGCCATTAAGATTTCCAATGGTTTCTTTGTCTTTAACAATCCAGACCAAGAATACGATCCGACCCACATCCATCCTTATGCCGTTCGGAAGGAACATGTCCGCATCCCACTTGAAACTGGCAATCCTGAACTAGACTTTATCAATGAACTCTATGCAACAGCGCTTCGTTCAGGGATTTCTCCATATAGCCTCCAGATTGAAAATGGTCAGTTTGTTATCCCGCATGGCGATCACAACCACTATATCAAGGTACGTTCAGCAGGACTAGCAGACTACTTAGCCCACCGTCTTCCAACCATCCAATCTCCTTACAAAAAAGGAGACTTGGACAAGAAAGTCGTAGAGGACAAGGTCAACCAGCTCTTAGCAGAAAGCCGCAGCCTCTATGCTTCTGATCCATTGCAACAAAGACGGATTGAGCTGATCTTGGGTCACTTCTTGGAAAATGTCAAGAGCTTCCCAAGTAACTCAACAGAGGGCTATCTAGCCAGTCTCAAACAGGTTGATGCACAGTACATTCATGCGACCCAAGCGGTCAAACCAAAAGAAGAGACAGCCTTGGATCGTCGTTACCAAGAATTGCTGGAACAAGTGCGCTTGCTAGACACAGAAGCCTTCCAATTGAAGAAGGAAGAGTTGGTCTCTCAATTGCAGGAAGCCTATACTGCCAAGGACAGCAAGCGTTTAGAGCAGGAAGGGAAGCTATTAGAAGCTGTTCAGGAGATGCAAGATCGGACGGGTGTGACATCGGTCGATTACCTCAAGTATTTCTACCAAAGCTTGAGCGATGCGCGCTTGACACCAGAACTCCGCACCAAGGCAGCAGATCTAGCCTTGAAGCTCTACCGAGCTCAAGCCTTTGAAGAAGCTTGGGATTCCAAGTCTCACTTTATGGAACTCTACCAAACTAAGCAAGCTATTGACCAGCTCTTCTCCCAAGAAAAAGGCCAAACCTATCCTATTGAAAAAACAGTTTTGGATCAAAAAGGAAGTCAAACCCCATCCTACAACGTAGCAGTTTATGATTTCCTCAAAGGCTTGTATGGAGAGTTGGATAAGGCAACAGAAGCCCGTCAACAGAACAAGATTTTGACAGCTCTCTTAGAGCAAATCCAGTCGCTCTTGCCACAAGTCGAAGACCAAGGCAAACGAACGGCTTTTGAAACAGGCTTGGCTCAACTTGGAAAAGAATCTGATCCAGACAAGGCTATTTCAAGTGGGGAAGCACTTCTACGCGAAATCAGTGATACCATTGAAAAGCAAAAACAAAAGAAAACCGAAGAACCTCAAATTGGGGATGTCGCTCTTTATCAACAGCTCTATAACCAATTGATGGCCCTACACCAACAATTGCAGGACAAGGGAGCTAGTGATGCTGTATTTGATCGCTTAGAAGCTCTCTTTGACCAATTGTCTAATCCAAAGAGTGATAAAGCAGCCTTACTACAGGCCATCCAAGCCTTCCAGGCAGAATTGGCAGCTGCGCCATCTGCAAACGAAGCGGGGAAACCAGCTTCTACAGCTGAAACGCCTGTCGCTACAGAAACTCCGGTGGAAAAAGAAGCAACAGCTTCAGAAGGAAGCAGGCCTGCCACCACTGAGACAGAAACAGAGCCTGCAAGCGCAGCTGTAACAGAAGCAAGCACGCCAGATGCTCCATCTCCTCAGAACTAATAGAAAATAGAAAAGAGAGTGGGACAGAAATCGGTAATTCGTTAGAATTCGATTTCGTCGTCCCACCTCCGCACAGTTGAGTAGGGCTGTAAAAGCTGATGAAATCAGCGTAGTAGAGCCCACTCAACCACTGCGTCTTGCTCGACAATCCAAAGATAATTAAGAGGCTAGGACTTTTGTCCCAGCCTCGTTTTGCGTTCTAGTGAATAGAAGAAGTGGTCTCTTTTTTCAGTAGTTGAGCCTCACTCCTTGTGCTCCAGGAGCAGTGGTGAGGAAAGCTCGACTGCTTTTTTTCGCTTGAAAAATGCGGCCATTTGAACCAGGATGCGAGGCACCGTCTGCCATTTTTTCCAAGCTTGTACCCGGGTGTCGATGAGTTGTTTAGCGAGACGTTCCAGCATTTCTCGCTCGGTCGGATCCAAATCTTGAGCATTTTGGAGGATTTCCTTGGCCTTAGCTAGCTGCTTGAGATCGGTTAGGTCATTGATGGAAGTGATGCCGGCATCCAGAAAAATGCCAAAAAAGGTGTCAAAAAACTTCTTGCGCTCGTCTGCCGAGGTCTCGCGAACCCATTGCTTCAAGGTCAGATCGGTCTGCTGGCTATCTGGACTGGTTTCAGAAACGGTCACAAAGCTGTAGTTCTTGATTTCCCAAGTAAAGGCATCGTGCTGGGCAAAACCACCAAAGGCGTGACTTTTGACAATGGTCGTCGGTTCTGGCACTTCCAACATCATGCCAACAATGGACCCTTGAGGGACAAAGCGCCGAATGTTTGGGGACGTGCGCTGGTAGCCTTCGGTTTCGATAATGGACTTGTTGAGGCCAGGAGCATCGTAGCTGTAGATCGCGTCGACCCGTTCAAATAAGGAATCAGGTAGATACGAGCAGGCATAGGTTGCGAGATTTCCCCCTTTGGAGTGACCGGCTACTAAGAAACGTCCTTTTGGAAATTCCTTCATGACATGTTGCAGGTAGCTGGCTGCGCGCTTCTGAGCTGGAACATGGTCCATATAGGTCATGTGGAAGTCTTCCTTCCAGCCGATCAAGGTATCATCCGTCCCTCTGAAAACGACCAAATACGCATCCAGACTAAGCCGATAAGTCATGGCCGCAAACTGTTTTTGCACATCGGGATCGTATTCATCGACATAGTTGAGGAGTTTGATGTTCTTAAAGCGCTTTGAACTAGCCAACTCATCGACTAATTGCAGGTGCTGGTTACTCACGATAAAATCGGTAGTCCGATCGATCAGTTCCATCGCATCAGACAGGCGCACTGGAATCCCTGTTGTATCTCCTTGAGGCACAATGTGTCCAAAGGGCAGATAGGTCAGCTCTGTCAATGCGAGAACATCCAGTTCTTTGAAGGGGCGGTCATATATGGAATCGTAGGTCACTTCTTTTAGGTAATCAAAAATAGTCGACATCTGTGCCTCCCGTGTCTTATTTCTTTCAGTATAGCACAAAAATGGATGGAGAAAAAGCGCCTCCCATCAAGAAAGTAGGAGCCAGTTCTTCTTTCCCTCTGAAACAGCCTTTTTCTCTGCTTCTTAATCTGTTATAATAGGAAGAAGAAAAAAAGAAGGAAAGAAAGCCATGCATAAAATTCTCTTAGTGGAAGACGATGAAATTATCCGCCAACAGGTCAAACAATTATTGGAACAATGGGGCTATGAAGTGGTCGCAGTAGAGGATTTTATGGATGTCCTCGGGATCTTTGTCGAAAGTGATCCCCACTTGATCCTCATGGATATTGGTCTGCCTCTCTACAATGGCTACCACTGGTGCCAGGAAATTCGCAAGGTTTCAAAGGTTCCGATCATGTTTCTTTCTTCACGGGATCAAGCCATGGATATTGTCATGGCCATCAATATGGGTGGAGACGACTTCGTCACCAAGCCTTTTGACCAAAATGTCCTCCTTGCCAAGGTCCAAGGGCTCTTGCGCCGCTCTTACGAATTTGGGACAGATCAAAATCTGCTGGAGCATCGGGGAGCCATCCTCAATCTCAAGTCCACAGACTTGGTGTATGAAGGGGAAGTCGTCAAGCTAACCAAGAATGAATTTCAGATCCTGCGCGTCCTGTTTGAGCATGCAGGCAGTATCGTGGCGCGTGATGACATGATGAAGGAGCTCTGGAATAGCGACTTCTTTATTGATGACAATACCTTGTCTGTCAATGTGGCCCGCCTTCGTAAGAAATTAGAAGAGGCTGGCTTGTCAAACTTCATCGAAACCAAGAAAGGCATCGGTTACGGGTTGACCCATGAATAAATTTGGAACGATTTTCTGGCAGTATGTGGTATCCCGCAGGCGCCTACTCTATCTATTGGTCATCTTTTTGATCGTCGATTGGGTCTTTGCCTATCTCTTTCCAGAGACGGGGACGGTTTTTCTCTATGCGACCCTAGTGCTAGGCTTTTTTGCCCTCTGTGTCTTGATCTGGGATTTCGCCATGACCTTTCAGGACTACCGCAAAGCCGCACTTTATGAGGAAATAGAGGTTGCCTCACCACTGGAACACCTCCTTTATGAAAAATACACGGAAGAACAGCAGGCGCGCTTGGAGGAAGGAAAGACAGCCCAGGCCAAGTTCAATGACCTGATGGATTACTATACCCTCTGGGTTCACCAGATTAAGACGCCCATTGCGGCTAGTCAGCTCTTGGTGCAAGATGTCGAGACGCCCATTGTCAAGCAGCAGATGGAGCAGGAGCTTTTCAAGATTGACTCCTATGCCAATCTGGTTCTGCAGTACCTGCGACTGGAGAGTTTCCATGACGATCTGGTCTTAAAGCGCGTGTCGCTAGAGGACTTGATCAAAGAAGTGGTCCGCAAATATGCCCTCTTTTTTATCCAAAAGAACTTGACAGTGAACCTGCATGATTTGGATGTCGCCGTCATTACCGATCGCAAGTGGCTTTTGGTCATCATCGAGCAGCTCTTGTCCAATAGCCTCAAGTACACCAGTACAGGTGGAATAGAGATCTATTTCAAAGACCAAACTCTCTATATAAAAGACAGCGGGATTGGAATCAAAAATAGCGATGTCCTCCGCGTCTTTGAGCGGGGCTTCTCCGGTTACAATGGCCACATGACCCAGCAATCCTCAGGGCTGGGGCTCTATCTGTCTAAGAAAATTGCAGAGCAATTGGGCCACAAGATCACCCTCCACTCAGAGGTTGGCCAAGGCACGACCGTTGCCATTCACTTTGAAGAAAAGAAGTTGGTCATGGATTAGTTTTTCCCCATCTTACAAAAATGTAAGAAATAAACGTCAAAATGAAAGGTTAGGTTATGGTAGCCGCCTTTTATTTTTTATACAATAGTCTCATCAAATGAAGGAGGTCAAGAAAATGAAACTCTTGAAATGGATGAAACAACCTAAAAAGATTAAGAAACCAAATGAGCAAACCGATCTGGAAAAGACGGAATTTGGTCTCCAAGTCCTGCAACAAACCCAAGAATTTTTCTTGATCTACTAGTAAAAGGAGAAAAGTATGTCATTGCTAGACGTTCAACACATCAAAAAAATCTACAAAACCCGCTTTCAAGGGACGCAGGTTGAAGCCTTAAAGGATATTCACTTCACTGTTGAAAAAGGGGAGTACGTTGCCATCATGGGAGAATCAGGATCCGGGAAATCAACTCTCCTCAATATCCTGGCTATGCTGGATCAGCCGACGGAAGGACGGGTTTACCTCAACGGCACCGATACTTCAACCATCAAGAACAAGGATGCGTCCAGCTTCCGTCGCGAAAAACTAGGTTTTGTCTTTCAAGACTTCAACCTACTCGATACCTTGTCTGTCAAGGACAATATTCTTCTCCCTCTAGTTCTCTCTCGCAGACCGGTCAAGGAAATGATGAGCAAGGTCGATAGCGTGAGTCGGGAGTTGGGCATCCACCAACTGCTTGAAAAATATCCCTACGAGATCTCTGGGGGTCAAAAGCAACGGGTGGCAGTAGCGCGGGCCATCATTACCTCGCCAGAAATCCTCCTGGCTGATGAGCCAACAGGGGCGCTGGATTCTAAGTCTTCGGCTGCGTTGCTGGACGTCTTTGAAGACATCAATACCATGGGTCAAACCATTCTCATGGTGACCCACTCAACCGCAGCAGCAGCTCGGGCCAAGCGCGTGCTCTTTATCAAGGATGGGATCCTTTACAACCAGATCTTCCGCGGGGAAAAAACAGAGCGTCAGATGTTCCAAGAAATCTCAGATACTCTGACGGTCATGGCAAGTGAGGTGGAGTAGATGTTTCGATTAACCACTAAACTAGCTTGCTCCAATCTGATCAAGAACCGCAAGCTCTATTATCCCTTTGCGATTGCGGTCATTCTCGCAGTGACCATCGCTTACCTCTTTGACTCCCTGACTTTTAATCCCCGCATTTCCGAGCTTCGAGGGGGCTCTTCCATAGTGTTCACTCTCAGCTTGGGGTTCTTCGTGGTCAATGCCGCGGGAGCTATCATCGTGCTCTATGCCAATAGCTTCGTCATGAAAAACCGCTCCAAGGAACTGGGCATCTACAGCATGCTCGGCCTTGAGAAACGCCATCTTATCAGCATGATCTTCAAGGAACTCTTGCTTTTTGGCTTGCTGACTATCTCAGCCGGCGTCTTGATTGGAGCCCTCTTTGACAAGCTGATCTTTGCCTTTCTCTTAAAACTCATGAAGATGAAGGTACAGCTAGTATCCACCTTCCAACCTGGGATTGTCATCTTGGTCTTTGTCACCTTTGGTCTCATCTTTGGACTTTTGATTCTTCTCAATGCTTGGCGCATTCTCCGTTTGAATGCCCTGCAACTAACTCGTGAGAAGGCTAGTGGCGAAAAGAAAGCCCGCTTCTTGTGGCCCCAAACCATCCTGGGCTTAGCCTCTCTTGGTTTTGGCTACTACCTAGCTTTGTCGGTCAAAGACCCTATCATTGCGCTTGTGACCTTCTTTCTAGCGGTTATCTTGGTCATGATCGGGACTTACCTGCTCTTTAATGCGGGGATCACCGTCTTCTTGCATCTGCTTAAGAAAAAGAAGAGCTATTATTACCAGCCCAACAATATGATTTCGGTCTCTAACCTCATCTATCGCATGAAGAAAAATGCAGTGGGGCTTGCGACCATTGCCATCCTCTCGACCATGGTGCTGGTAACCATCTCTGCAGCAACCAACATCTATGTCGGTAGCGAAATGGTCAAGAAAATCATGGCGCCTCATGATTTCTCTGTCCAAGGAAAAGGGGTCGATCTGGAGCAGATCAATCAGAAATTTGATGAATTTGCTTCTGAGCATCATCTTGAGATCAATAATCGTGACCTGATGACCTATGCCAACTTTGGGGTTAAATCACAAAAGGGCACAGATTTCACCGTCTATCCAGCTGATGAACGCAGCGTCACTCCTAAAACTGTCTTTATGGTCTTTGATGTAGCTAGTTATGAACACATGACAGGCGAACAAGTCGATCTGACAGGCAACCAAGTCATCCTCTTTGCCCATAACGAGGCTCTTAAGGGGCAAAAGCAGTTTACTATCAACGGGCATGACTTCCAAGTCAAGGAAGAAGTGAGCAAGGATTTTATCACCGATCACGTGCCCAATCAGTTTAATATGCTGACGGAGGATTTCAACTACCTGATCGTGCCTGACCTCTCAGCCTTTGTCGCCCAGTTTCCAAATCTTGCCATCAATACCAATATCTACGGTGGTTTCAATGTCAATGTCGATGAAGACCAGCAGCTCAAGCTAGCAGCTAGTTATGACAAGATGATCGATGAATTGAGCAGCCAACAGGGTCAAGGAACATTTATCTATGGAGGTAACCGAGCCAATGATGTGGCAGAGTTGAATAGCCTCTTTGGTGGCATCTTCTTTATCGGGATTTTCTTGTCACTGATCTTTATGGTCGGAACGGTCATCGTCATTTACTACAAGCAAATCTCAGAAGGCTATGAAGACCGTGATCGCTTCGTCATCCTCCAACAGGTGGGGCTTGATGAACACGAGGTCAAACGGACCATCAACCGTCAAGTGCGGACCGTCTTCTTCCTCCCTCTTATCTTTGCCTTTGTCCACCTGGCCTTTGCCTACCATATGATCCGCCTCATTCTCAAAGTGCTCGGTGTCATCAATAGTGGCCAAGTCCTCGTCGTGACCCTCAGTGTCTGTGCTGTCTTTCTCATCACCTACTTGATCGTCTTTTGGATCACCTCTCGGAGCTATCGTAAGATTGTGCAGATATAAGGAGAGAGAAGCTCGAATCAAATTAGAAACTTTCCTTAGGTGAGTACGGACGTCAGCGAACTTCGAAGAAGTTCCATGACTAATTATTGAGCCTAAGGTCTCAATAATTCCGAGTGCCTGAAACATGATTATTTCAGGCACTTTTCTCACAGCGGAAAGTTTCAATATACTCTAATAATAATCAGATATTATTTGGATATTTTTGCACAATAATCCAGCATAGGTTATTCAAAGAAAAGAATTGTCAATTTTTTTAGCTTGCTCATAGCGGGCTTTTTTGTACGAAAACCGACTGCGATTGTTTTTGTTTTTCAAAGGGATACACAAAAAAGACTGAACCCGTAGAGTTCAGTCTTTGTTCACTTTCTATTAAAGTGATGTAAGGAAAGTCAATCCCCCTAGGATGACACCTGCCGAATTCGGAATGATCAAAATCCAGTCTTTTTTAGGTTCCTTTGTCCAACCATAAATGACCCAGATCAAGCAAGAAATAGCAGCTGACAAGGGTTGGAAAGGTTGGGCCTTATTTCCCTGTAAATTAGCAATAATTTGTGGGATGTAGGCAATGAAAACGATAATCCCAATAAAGGCACCGATCGAGCCAACGATTTTGTTGATTTTTTGTTTATTCATAAAATTTTACCTCTGTGTATTAAAATAGCATAAGTAGGAAGAAAATGCAATTAATTTGCATGCTACGCAAAATGAAAACGATCACATTTGCAAAAGAATTAGACAAAGTGTCAAAAAAATGGCAACTAGAGAGAAGACTCTCTCGAAAAGAAATCCATCTTCCTGCAAAATCACAAGATTGTGACACTTTACAGTTCGGTAACATTTGAAAAAAAGACTTGAATTTGTAAAGGACAAAAGGTAGAATAGTGCATACTTTAAAAAAAGAAAAGGAAATGGTAGTTTCAAAATGAATGAAAAACAAATGAAAATTCTTGGTTGGGTTGCGACCTTTATGTCTGTTATGATGTATGTGTCTTACTTCCCACAAATCATGGATAACCTCGCAGGTCACAAAGGGAACTTTGTTCAACCCCTTGTCGCAGCCATCAACTGTAGCCTTTGGGTTTACTACGGACTCTTCAAAAAAGAACGCGATATTCCACTTGCTGCAGCCAATGCACCAGGGATCATCTTTGGTTTGATCACAGCCATCACAGCCTTGTAATTAATTAAAAAAGCTGGACAAAAGTCTGGCTTCTTTTTTTATGACTTCACTCATTTCCATGGTATAATGGGAGGACTATTCATAGAGAAGATCAAAAGGAGACAAGAGTGGATCAAAAACATCACTGTCAAGTCCTATGGGCGAAAAATAAATACCTGGTGCTGAGTCATTCCAGCAACATTTACAAGGAGATCCGGGAATACCTCAAGCAAGACCAGGTGAAGGTCAGCCACGTCGAAGGCTTGATCCAGCAAGCACTGGCCTTGCCAGAAAATCGTGGTCAGGTCTCCAATGCCTTCCAGCATATCTGGGGCTATTTCAAAAAGCAGGCGACTCCTGAAGAAAAGGCCGACTTCATGTTGTTACTTGAAAAGTACCAGCATGGCCAAGCTAGCCAAGAGGATCTCATCAAGGGGATCCAAACGCTCCTAGAGCGCTACCCCAATCGCTACTTGCAAGACTCGACACTACTAGGAGGTCAATAGATGAGACTGTGGCACCAAGACTTGATTAGCAAACTCCCTCGTCCCCAGCTCCTGGGCCAACACCGGGAATGCTGCGCCCTTCGAGGCAATGGCTGGGGCAAGAAGCACGCGACGGTCAACTATGTCTTTGACTACTCGCCTTATCGCCTCTATGCCTATCACCGCCTGATCATGGAGGAGATGACTGATCGTGGCTACAAGGTTAGCCCAGAGTGGTGGGAGCCTACCTACCGAGGCAAGACCTGCCCAGCCTACCCAGAGCTGGAAGAAGAAGCCTTGAGCACTCCTATCTATCCCGAGCACCAGGATACTTACCTCCAAGAATGCTTAGACAATCTAGCAGAAAAAGGGATTCAATTAGATTAAGAAAAAACGGACCAGACCAGGTTCGTTTTTTTACGCTAAATCCCATCAAAATGCTTCAAATATTTTTTATCGAAAAGGAGCTGGGATGCAAAAGAGACATGCGCATGTATCGCCGACCTTGGATATCATGGCCAAGAAGATTTTTAGTTTGCCGGAGGTGACGGCAGCATTTATTCGAGATATTTTGGAGCTAGATGTGGCAGATGCTCAGATTGTGGAGGGAAGCCAGCCCCACAGCACGGCCTATGAGGAGGATGACTTGTTCTCCACTGCTGTGGATGTGAGAGCCAAGCTCCATGACGGGGCCGAAGTGATTATCGAGATCCAGATTCGCAAGCAGCAGTATTTCTTGAATCAGTTCCATTACTATTTGGCCAATCAGCTGGTGGAAAATGTGCAAAAACTGCGCCAGCAAGGTCAGACACATAAGATGTACGAGCAGATGGAGCCCGTCTATGGGATTGCAATTTTGGAGAAGTTGCTCTTACTGGACGAAGAGGCCGCCATCAATAAATACTGGCTGACCAATAGCCGGTCCGGGAAGCAACTTAAGGCCTATTATAAAAATGGCAAACACCAAAATCTACTGCAGGTTGCCTTTTTAGAGCTAGACAAGTATAATAAAGATGAGAAACTGACAGATGCAGGCAGACAGTGGCTGGAATTTTTTGGGAATCTTCCCTTTACAAAAGCTCCCAGTCAGGCTGTAGCTCACGCAGATTCATTGCTGGATTCATCTAGCTGGACCAAGGAGGAGAAGACCATGATAGACGAGCGTATTCGTATTCAAGAAAATTATGATATGACCCTGGAAACAGCGATAGACGAAGCGCGTGAAGAAGGTCGTAAACAATTGGTATGCGAGATGGTCCCACGAGGGATGACTCCTGAACTTGTCTCGGAGATGACTGGCTTATCCATTGAAGAGATCAAATCTATGTTAGCGTAAGATCTAGCTGGACCAAGGAGGAGAAGACCATGATAGACGAGCGTATTCGTATTCAAGAAAATTATGATATGACCCTGGAGACG
>NZ_CAXSMM010000010.1:70928-72235 GCF_964238605.1 Streptococcus parasanguinis
GAGACGGCTATAGACGAAGCGCGTGAAGAAGGTTTAGTACAAGGTCGTAAACAGTTGGTATGCGAGATGATCTCACGAGGAATGAAACCTGATCTGATATCAGAGATGACAGGTTTGTCGCTTGAAGAGATTGAGACTCTTCTTTCCTGATTCGTTAAAAGAGGCAGCGCCTCTTTTCTTTTTGGAAAAAACTTGAAAATTTTCCCATTTTTTCAATCCGCCTTTCTAGAATTGTGGTAGAATAGAGTCAACAAAGAGCTATCCTCACCAACAGTGTGATCGATACTAGAAAAGAGGATTCTGATGACAAGAAAAATTGGTATTATTGGTTTGGGGCATGTGGGTGCGACCTTGGCCCACAGCATGATTTTGAAACACACCTGTGATCATTTGGTCTTGATTGATACCAATGAGAAAAAGGTCAAGGCAGATGCCTTGGATTTCTGTGATACAGTTGCCAATACAGGGTATCCGGTTCATATCACGGTCAATGACTACGCGGCTTTAAAAGATGCGGATGTCGTGGTGTCGACTCTTGGAAATATTGAGTTGCAGGCTAATAACACTGATGACCGTTTTGCGGAGCTTCCCTTTACCAGTAAGCAAGTGGTGCAAGTAGCGCGTGATCTGAAGGCTTCTGGTTTTAGCGGGGTCTTATTGGTAGTGACCAATCCGGTCGATGCCGTTACTCAACTCTATCAACAATATACTGGCCTTCCAAAAGAGCAGGTGATTGGGACAGGGACTTTATTGGATACAGCTCGGATGAAGCGTGCAGTCGCTGATCGTTTGCAGGTTTCTCCTGCTAGTGTATCAGGCTACAATCTTGGTGAGCATGGAAATTCTCAATTTGTCGCTTGGAGTCAGGTCCGTGTCAAAGGACATGCTATTACCGATCTCTTCTCTCAAGAAGAGCTTGACGCCATCAACTACGAGTCCTTGCGCGGTGGCCACACGGTCTTCTTTGGCAAATTCTATACCAATTTTGGGATTGCAGCAGCAGCCCAACGTTTAGCAGAAGCTGTGATCAATGATAGCCACGAGGAAATGCCTGTGTCTAACTATCGTCCAGAATATGGAACCTATCTTGGCTACCCAGCAATTGTAGGTCGAAAAGGAATTCTCGAACGATTGGATTTGCATTTGACAGAAGAAGAAAAAGAAAAATTACTCCATTCAGCTGAAACTATCAAAGAAAATACACGAAAAGGATTGGAGCATGCATAAAAGCAAAGAGAGTGGGACAGAAATCGGTAATTCGTTAGAATTCGATTTCGTCGTCCCACCTCCGCACAGTTGAGTAGGGC
>NZ_CAXSMM010000011.1:0-61288 GCF_964238605.1 Streptococcus parasanguinis
GTAGTAGAGCCCACTCAACCACTGCGTCTTGCTCGACAATCCAAAAATAATTGAGAGGCTAGGACTTTTGTCCCAGCATCGTTGTTTTAGACACTTTTTCCAGAGTGGAGACTAACGGGCAAGAAATAACCGGTAGTTGCTACTTTTTTTCCTTCGATCTTTTGGAGTAAAAGATCCACCATGAGGATAGCAATGTCTTCGAGTGGTTGTTGGATGGTTGTCAGTTCAGGGGTATAGGTCTCGATGAACTGGGTTCCATCATAACCAATCACTTTCAAATCCTGAGGAATCTGAATATCTAATTCTCTAGCGACTTTCATGATCAAGATCGCCGTCAAATCATCGGAGGCAAAAATAGCATCTGGTTTGTGGTGGGTTAAAATCTGTTTGATTTCCATTTCTTTGCGAATAGGGGAGAAATCACTGGAAACATTGATGATCATAGATTCAGGTAGAACCGATGCAAATCCCGCATGACGCAAGCCGGTTGGGGAGTTGGAGTTGTCATTACCTGTGATCATGATAATATTTCGGGCTCCGGTTTTTACTAAAGTTTCTGCTGCTAGCACTCCACCAGCGTAGTTGTCTGAAGAAACAACCGGAATTTCTGGTGAGAGGTTGCGGTCAAAAGCAATGATAGGAGCAGTTACCCGGTTGTAATCTTCAATGCCCAAATTATGGCTTCCTGAAATGATGCCGTCTACCTGGTTGGCCTCCAACATCTCAATATATTCGCGCTCTTTTTCAGAGTCATGTTCACTATTGCAGATGATGGTTTTATAGCCGTGTTTGAAGAGTTGGTGCTCTAGTTTGTCGATTAATTCAGCGTAGAAAACATTGCTGATGTTGGGAAAGATCAAGCCGACTAACTTGGCTGATTTTCCTTGGAGGCTACGAGCAACATTGTTAGGTTTATAGCCCAATTCTCGCATGGCTTCTTGGACTTTTTGGATCGTTTTTTCAGATAGGTATCCTTTTTTATTGATAACCCGTGAGACAGTAGTAGGGCTGACACCGGCGAGTTTGGCGACATCAGTTAGCTTTGCGACCATAATCAAGTTCGTAGTAAGTTCCAGTAGGGGTTCCAGACTTGATCAAGATTCCATTTTGATCCGCATGTGGGTAGACCCGACCAGAAAATACTTTTTCTCCTTTATTGATAAAGATTTCAAATATCGAATTGTCAATGAAAATATTAGCGGTTGTCGTTTGGTTAGCGATTGGGCAGCTACGGCTCGTACCGAATTCTTGGGCATATTGCTCACCAGCCTGGCTACGATCCACTGTGACCAATCCTTTAGCTAGATCAAATGTGAGAACTAAGCCCTTTCCTTCTGCATCTGCAAAGAGGACGATTTCATTCTGGCTATCTTTTTTAAACTGCAATTCCAATTCATAGCAGTTCTTGGTTTGTGCCTTGTTGGCAAATGCCTCACTCTCAGCGCGCAAGTCCTTGATCGCTTCAACTGGGTATTGGTAGAGTTTGCCATCTTTGATGGTTAATTCTTTGACCAGTGAGAGAGCTCCTTGGTAGTCATAGGAATCTGTTGGATAAGAAACGTCTGGAAGACCTAGCCAGCTGACAGCATAGGCACGTCCATCGGGTGCATTAAATCCTTGAGTCGCATAGGCTTCAAAACCATAGTCGAGATTATGCAATTCAGATACATCAACCATTTTGGCCTTTTCTGGGTCAAAGCTTGCAGCGATTTTGTACATATTTGGATAGATATTGTCATAATCGAGAACGGATTTATCTAAGCCTTGAGGGCAGTAGAGGAGAACGGGTTGGTCTCCAACAAAGACGAGGTTGGGACATTCCATCATATAAGCTGTCCGATCGTTTGCAAAATCCAAGTCACCGACTGCAACCCAGTTGGTATAGTCGTTATCTACAGCCTTATAGAGACGGATGAATCCTTTCTTCTCAAGGTCTTGACCACCAACGATAGCGTAGTATTGACCCTTGAAATTAAAAATCTGTGGGTCACGGAAGTGATCCGTAGAGTCAGCCGGTTGATCAATCAAGATTTTGTCAATTTTTTCAATCTTTCCGTCTTTGTCCATCAAAGCACCGACTTGGTATGGATGACGAACCCATTCTGCATCCCGAACATTACCAGTGTAGAATAGGAATAGTTTGTCACCAAACTGCATGGCTGATCCGGAATAAGCTCCGTGGCTATCCAGATCTGTGTCTGGAAGAAGCGTTACACCAGTTTCTTTGAAATGAACCAAGTCTTCACTTTCTGTTTGTACCCATGATTTTAACCCATGGGCTGCACCAAATGGGAAATTTTGGTAAAACAAGATCCATTTTCCATCAAAGTAGGAAAAACCGTTAGGATCATTTAAGAGACCAGCTTTTGGCTCAACATGATAGTGTGTGTGCCAAGGAGATTTGGCCATATGATCTTGGATGGCTTGCTTTTCCTCTTTTGTCCAGTCTTCGTAACGTCTGTAACGACGTTCAGTTGTCCATTCCATTTTATTCCTCCGAATTTTTTCTTACTTCCATAGTACCGATTTCCCATTAAAAATGCAAGCGATAAATGAAAAGAATGGCAAAAAATGTCAAACGATTGACATCTATTTTGTAGTTTGAAGAAAAGATGAGAAGTTGAAAATCCATGAAAAAATGAAAGAAAATGAAAATAAAAGACTGAATTAAAGCACTAAAAAGCGTAGTATAAGCCTCTCTTGAAATGAAAATAGTTTCATTCTGTCAAAACGTGTCAAAAAGTCTAAAAAAGTTTCAAAAAAATCCTGCAAAACGCTTGACATATTTTCAATACGTGGTACAATTAAAAACGTAGAAACGATTTAACCGTTTACATTACAAAAAATAAGGAGATTTACTTTATGGATTACAATAAAGTAGCCAAAGAGGTTATCGAAGCAGTTGGTAAAGATAACCTTGTTGCGGCAGCACACTGTGCGACACGTCTACGTTTGGTATTGAAAGACGATAGCAAAGTTGATCAAGCTGCACTTGATAACAATGCAGATGTCAAAGGAACCTTCAAATCAGATGGTCAATACCAAGTCATCATCGGACCTGGAGATGTAAACTTTGTTTATGAAGAGCTGATTAAAGCGACTGGTTTGAAAGAAGTATCAACAGACGATTTGAAACAAATCGCTGCAAAAGATAAGAAATTCAACCCATTGATGGCCTTGATTAAACTCTTGTCTGATATCTTCGTTCCAATCATCCCTGCCTTGGTTGCAGGTGGTCTCTTGATGGCCCTTCGGAACTTCTTGACTTCAGCTGGTTTGTTTGGACCTAAATCATTGGAAGAAATGTACCCAGCTATCAAGGGTCTTTCAGCTATGATCCAATTGATGTCAGCTGCACCATTTATGTTCTTGCCAATTTTGGTTGGTATTTCTGCAGCCAAACGTTTTGGAGCAAACATCTTCTTGGGTGCTGCGATCGGTATGATCATGACCACGCCAGATCTTGGTGGGGCTACTAAATTCTGGGATATCTTTGGCTACAATGTAGCACAAACAAACTATGCCTACCAAGTTATTCCTGTCTTAGCAGCGATCTGGATCTTGGCACATTTGGAAAAATTCTTCCACAAGAAATTGCCATCAGCTGTTGACTTTACCTTTACTCCATTGCTTTCTGTGATGATTACTGGTTTCCTTACCTTTACAGTGGTTGGTCCAGTGATGCTTTTGGTGTCAAACGGAATCACAGACGCTATTGTATGGTTGTATAACACAACAAGCTTTATCGGTATGACAGTCTTTGGTGGAACTTACTCATTGATCGTTATGACAGGTCTCCACCAATCATTCCCAGCCATTGAAACACAATTACTTTCAGCTTGGCAAAAAGGTGCGGGACATGGAGATTTCATCTTCGTTGTTGCATCAATGGCCAACGTAGCGCAAGGTGCGGCAACTTTTGCCATCTTGTTCTTGACGAAGAGCGAAAAAACCAAAGGTCTTGCATCTTCTGCAGGTGTGTCAGCCCTTCTTGGTATTACAGAACCAGCCCTCTTCGGGGTTAACTTGAAATACAAATTCCCATTCTTCTGTGCCCTTATCGGTTCAGCTGTGGGTGCCCTCTTTGCGGGTCTTCTCCAAGTAGTTGCTGTTTCACTTGGATCAGCAGGTTTCCTTGGATTCCTTTCAATCAATGCAACATCTATCCCATTCTACCTCTTGTGTGAAGTGATTGCCTTTGCGGTAGCCTTTGCATTGACTTACTTCTATGGTAAGACAAAAGCAGCAGCTGTGTTTGCGGCTGAAGGAAATGTAGCAACAGCAGAAACTTCTGAAAAAGCAGAAGCCAAAGAAGTAGCAGCTGCTTCTGAAGAAGTTGAAGCAACTCTTGCGGATGAAGTGATTGTAACTCCTATCGTTGGTAGTACAGTAGCACTTGCTGATGTGAATGATCCTGTCTTCTCAAGTGGAGCGATGGGACAAGGAATTGCCATCAAACCAACTGAAGGCGTTGTCTATGCACCAGCAGATGCTGAAGTAACCATTGCTTTTGCAACTGGTCACGCTTACGGTTTGAAGACTGCTAATGGTGCTGAAATCTTGATCCACGTTGGGATTGATACAGTATCAATGAACGGTGAAGGATTTGATCAAAAAGTAGCTCAAGGCGATAAAGTCAAAGCTGGTGATGTCCTTGGTACATTTGATGCAGCGAAAATTGCCGCAGCTGGTCTTGAAGACACAACCATGGTGATTGTCACTAACACGGCTGACTTTGCTTCTGTCACACCTGTTGCAACTGGATCTGTTGCGAAGGGTGATGCGATCATCGAAGTCAAAGCTTAATCGAAACAATAAGTTCTCAAGGACTGGTCTATCATCTCCAGTCCTTGAATTTTATTTCTCAAAAAAAGGTGTGTTTTTTCTT
This sequence comes from Streptococcus parasanguinis, assembly GCF_964238605.1. Taxonomy (GTDB): domain Bacteria; phylum Bacillota; class Bacilli; order Lactobacillales; family Streptococcaceae; genus Streptococcus; species Streptococcus parasanguinis_AJ. The sequence goes on from NZ_CAXSMM010000011.1 coordinate 4,889, forward strand.
TAGAGAAGAGAAAAAGATTGACTACAAAATATGCTATAATAAATACAGGATATTTTTCATAATAAAAAAGGAGCCAACATGACAAAATTATATGGAAGTTTGGAAGCTGGCGGTACAAAATTTGTTTGTGCAGTTGGTGATGAAAACTATAATGTTGTGGAAAAAGTACAATTTCCAACAACCAAGCCAATTGAGACGATTGATAAGTGTATTGAATTTTTCTCAAAATTTGAGGATCTAGTTGGGCTTGCGATTGGATCATTTGGACCAATTGATATCGATCCAAATTCAAACACTTATGGTTTCATCACAACGACTCCAAAACCAAATTGGGCCAATGTAGATATCGTTGGAGCTTTCCGTCGTGCCTTGAATGTACCTATCTATTTCACGACAGATGTGAATAGCTCTGCCTATGGAGAAGTGGTGGCGCGCAATAACGCGGGTGGCCACATCGAAAACTTGGTTTACTATACAATCGGAACTGGGATCGGAGCTGGTGTCATCCAACGTGGTGAGTTTATCGGGGGAGCTGGACACCCAGAAATGGGACACTACTATGTGGCTCAACACCCAATGGATGTGGAAAAAGAATTCAAGGGTGTTTGTCCTTTCCACAATGGCTGTTTGGAAGGCTTTGCGGCTGGTCCTAGTCTGGAAGCTCGTACAGGTATTCGTGGGGAAAACATTGAACTCAACAGCAATGTATGGGATATTCAAGCCTACTACATCGCACAAGCAGCAGTGAATGCGACAGTTACCTTCCGCCCAGACGTCGTTGTCTTTGGAGGAGGAGTCATGGCTCAACAACATATGTTAGATCGTGTTCGCACGAAATTTACTGCCCTCTTAAACGGTTACCTCCCTGTACCAGATGTGAGAGATTATATTGTGACACCTGCAGTTGCCGGCAATGGTTCAGCGACCTTGGGGAACTTTGTTCTTGCAAAAGAAGTGAGCGAGAAGCTTAAAAAATAAGAAGCAATTGTCTCTTAGAGTTTAGAAACAAGAGCGAGGAGGCTGGGACAAAAGTCCTAGCCTCTCAATTATTTTTGGATTGTCGAGCAAGACGCAGTGGTTGAGTGGGCTCTACTACGCTGATTTCATCAGCTTTTACAGCTCTACTCAACTGTGCGGAGGTGGGACGACGAAATCGAATTCTAACGAATTACCGATTTCTGTCCCACTCTCTTCTTTCGTCTATCTATCAAGAAGTGAGGAAGGAATGAAAAAGAATATTGTAAAGGATGTCTTATTCTTGGGTCAAAAGTCAGAAGAAGCGACACCTGAGGATCGCACCTTGGCTTTGGATTTGCAGGACACCTTAAATGCTCATCTCCTTGAGTGTGTTGGTTTAGCGGCAAATATGATCGGGGTGAAAAAACGGGCGATTATCATCCGAATGGGAAGTGAAAATTTGGTCCTATTTAATCCGGTTCCCCTTGAAAAGAAAAAGCCTTACCAAACAGAGGAAGGATGCTTGTCCTTGATGGGGAGTCGGCCGACCACTCGTTATGAGGAGATTACAGTGACCTATCGAGATGTGAATTGGAAAGCAAAAACAATTCATTTGACAGGTTTTCCAGCCCAGATCTGTCAGCATGAGATGGATCATCTAGAAGGCATTATTATCTAAAGATGAAGGATGGAGTCGATTCGGCTCCATTTTTTTAGTTCTTATGGAAACTTTTTTCTTGACAGGGATCTTTTTTGCGTTAAAATAGTTCTCATAGTAACTTTAAAGTTCTTAAGAGAACTATTTGGAGGAAATGATGGACAAACCTTTACAAGAATTTAAAAAAATCGGCCATCTCATTCACCTCATGGTAGAAAGAGAGGCCAAGAAGAGAGGGCTTGAATTTAGCGCAGGACCCCAAGGTCAGGTATTGAGCTTCTTATCTCATCGTGAAAAGGAGGGAAAAGTGACCTTGATTCGGGATGTTGAGCAGGAACTTCATATCGCAAAATCAGTGACGAGTAACCTGATCAAGCGGATGGAGAAAAATGGCTTTATTTATTTAGAGCCTAGTCCGACCGATAAACGGGCCAAGTATGTCTACCTAACAGACAGTGTGAAAAATAAGTTGAATGACATGAAACAATTCTTTGAGGAAGTGGACCAGAAGATGATGGCGGGTGTATCCGAAGAAGAATTGGCCATCTTTTTCAAGGTCATGCAGCAATTTTATGAGAACATGAAAAAAAGGAGCGAGGAATGATCAATATGTTTCGGCGGTTAACCGCCAAAGAATGGGCTATGATTGCCCTTAGTACGGTCTTTATCTGTCTGGCGGTTTGGATGGATTTAAAGACTCCTGAGTACTTATCCGATATCACGACCCTCTTAGCCAAGGATGGGACCAAGGTTTCTGATATTATGGATCCGGGAAGCAAGATGTTGCTCTTCTCTTTTGGAAGCTTTTTGATGGCAGTTTTTGTAGGCTTTTTGGCTTCAAGAGTCGCTGCCAGCTTTACGACGCGGCTTCGAGGAGAGATTTTTCATCAAGTGATGGATTACTCTAATGCCGAGATCAAGAAATTCTCCGTTCCCTCTCTCTTGACTCGGACGACCAACGATTTGACTCAATTGCAAATCATGATTGTGATGGGGATGCAAGTCGTGACGCGTGGTCCCATTATGGCAATTTGGGCTTTGACCAAGATTTGGGGCAAGAGCGATGCTTGGACAACGTCTGTTGGGATTGCGGTCTTGATGGTCTTGATTCTGCTATCTGTTCTGGTTCTTATTGCCTTTCCGCGCCAGCAAAAGGTTCAAGGTTTGACCGATGCTTTGAATGCGACGACACGGGAGAGTTTGACTGGGGTGCGAGTGGTTCGCGCCTACAATGCAGAAGCTTATCAAAATGAGAAATTCCAGGCTGAAAACAAGGGCTTAACCCGTCTAAATCTCTTTGTTTACCGTTTGATGTCTTTGATGAACCCTGTCATGACAGTGGTATCAAGTGGGTTGACCCTTGCTATCTACTGGATTGGGGCGCACTTGATCAATGATATCGCCATGCCAAAAGATCCTACAAAGATCTTCACCAGTCCTGCATTAGCGGATCGGACCAAGGTCTTCTCCGATATGATCACCTTCTCCTCTTACGCCATGCAGGTTGTCATTGGCTTTATGATGATGGTGGCCATCTTGATTATTCTTCCTCGTGCTTTGGTATCCGCAAAACGGATTAATCAGGTCTTGGCTCTAGAGCCGTCTGTTGATTTTCCATCTGAGTCCAATACTGAGTCTGGAGAAAAAGGAAGTGTAGAATTTCAAGATGTTTCCTTTCGCTATGGACGGACTTCTCGTGCTGTGATTGAACACGTGACCTTCTCAGCTCAGAAAGGACAAACTGTTGCCTTCATCGGATCAACTGGTTCTGGTAAATCCACTTTGGTCAATTTAATCCCACGTTTTTACGATGCGACAGAAGGAAAGATCTTAGTGGATGGCGTCAATGTCAAGGGCTATAGCCACCAAGAATTGAACAATAAAGTCGGCTACATTCCCCAAAAAGCAGTGCTCTTCAGTGGCACTATTCGCTCCAATATGGAATTTGGAGAAAGTAGTCAAGGAAAATTAGAGGATGAAGCTATTTGGAAAGCTCTTGAATTGGCCCAAGCCAAAGAGTTTGTTGCCACAAAAGAGAAGGACTTGGATACAGAAGTAGCGCAAGGAGGAAGCAACTTCTCTGGAGGACAACGTCAACGTTTGGCCATTGCGCGTGCCCTTGCACGCAAGCCCGAGATCCTCATCTTTGATGATTCCTTCTCAGCCCTGGATTATAAAACGGATCGTATCTTGCGACAAGCCCTAAAAGAAGAGTTGGCAGATACGACCAAATTGATCGTTGCCCAACGGATTTCGACCATTATGGATGCGGATTTGATTTTGGTCCTGGATCAAGGGAAGGTCGTCGGTCAAGGTACCCACAAGGAATTGCTTGCGACCAATGAAGTCTACCAAGAAATTGCCTATTCACAATTGTCTAAGGAGGAGTTGGAACATGCATAAAACAAAACAAGAATCGTCCCTTTGGAGACAACTTTCTCCTTATTTGAAGAGCTTCCACCTATTTTTTGGAATTGCTATCCTCTTTTCGGTCGTATCGAGTATTATCACGGTTATTGGACCGGATAAGTTAAAAGAAATCACGGATACTATCACAAAAGGGATGGGAGGCGCCATTGATATTGACAAGATCACTTCAATTGCCCTGACCTTAGCCATTCTTTATGGAGTTGGAGCACTGGTGTCCTACAGCAGTAGTTTCATTATCTCAACCATGATTCAGCGCTTCGCGGAACGCTTGCGCAATGCTATCGCTGAAAAGATCAATCGTGTACCCCTCCAATATTTTGATAGCCATGAACAAGGAGATACCTTGTCTCGTGTGACCAATGACGTGGATCTCATGACCCAATCCTTTAACCAAAGTTTGGTTCAAATGGTCTCTTCTATTGTCTTATTGATTGGCTCCATCTTTATGATGTTTAAGACGGACTGGCATCTAGCTTTGACTGCTATCCTTTCCGTCTTTGCAGGCTTTGCTCTTTCTAGCATCATTATGGTCAAGAGTCAGCCTTTGTTTAAACAGCAGCAAGATAATCTTGCCAAAGTTTCAGGCTATGTTGAAGAAATCTATAGTGGACACAATGTGGTCATTTCCTATAATGGCCGTCATCAGGCCAAAGATCATTTTGATGCTATCAACCAAGATTTGTACCATAGCATGTGGAAATCCCAATTCTTCTCTGGTATCATGATGCCCTTGATGCAGTTTGTAGGGAATTTCGGATATGTCATGGTCTGTATCGTTGGGGCTGTCCTCACCATTAATGGGGATATTACCATCGGGACCATTGTGGCCTTTATGACCTATGTCCGCATCTTTACCCAACCAATTGGTCAAATGGCGCAAGGAATTACCCAATTGCAATCAGCCAGTGCTGCTATGGGGCGTGTCTTTGAATTCTTAGACGAAGAAGAAATGGAAGATGAATCCCAAAAAACACGCCAATTGGAAGCGCCAAAAGGTCATGTCACCTTTGAGCATGTGCGCTTTGGTTATTCACCAGATAAGACTATTATCCATGACTTTACTGCTGAAGCCAAACCGGGGCAAAAAGTGGCTATTGTTGGTCCGACAGGTGCTGGTAAGACCACTATGGTCAATCTCTTGATGCGCTTTTATGACATTCAAGCTGGTAAAATTGCCATCGATGGTGTGGATACTAAGTCCATAAGCCGCGAAGAAGTTCATGATGCCTTTTCGATGGTCTTACAAGATACCTGGCTCTTTGAAGGGACCATTCGGGAAAATCTTGTCTTCAATCAAACCGATATTTCAGATGAAGCAGTCGAAGCGGCAACCCGAGCGGTTGGGGTCCATCACTTTATTCGGACCTTGCCGAATGGCTATGATACTGTATTAGATGATTCAGTGACCTTGTCCGTTGGTCAAAAGCAACTCTTGACCATTGCGCGTGCCCTCTTGAAGGACGCCCCGCTTCTTATCTTGGATGAAGCAACCTCATCTGTCGATACCCGTACAGAAGAGTTGATTCAAAAAGCCATGGACAAACTCATGGAAGGCCGAACCTCCTTTGTTATTGCCCATCGCTTGTCCACTATCCGCAATGCGGATCTGATTCTTGTGATGAAAGATGGAAATATTATCGAGCAGGGTAACCACCAAGAACTCATGAGCCAAAATGGCTTCTATGCTGATCTCTACAATAGCCAATTCACAGAAGAAGTAGCGTAACAACAAGATACAAAGCCCGTAAAATGCAAAGTGAAAATAGGAAATTCTTGCAGTGAGCCATGCTCACAAGAGAATTTATCTTTTTCACACAGCATTTAGGGCGTGTTCAATTCGTGTAATGGAAAGCACAATGGTGCCTTGCCGACACGACTCACTAACTCCTCAGGTGGATAATATCGATCCACCTTCGTCCTGTCGCAATTCCAACAAGATACAAAGGGCGTAACATACAAAGTGAAAAAATGAGAGTGGGACAGAAATCGGTAATTCGTTAGAATTCGATTTCGTCGTCCCACCTCCGCACAGTTGAGTAGGGCTGTAAAAGCTGATGAAATCAGCGTAGTAGAGCCCACTCAACCACTGCGTCTTGCTCGACAATCCAAAAACAATTAAGAGGCTAGGACTTTTGTCCCAGCCTCATTTTTTTATCGATAATAGTAATGGAAAAGACGTTTCTTGGAGACAGAAAAATGATAAATCATCAGATTTTAGTGCTAAATCATGTGAAAAAGAAGAAAGAAAGGATAAAAAAGAAGCCTGGCTTGACAGGTTTTCTTAGGATCGCGTATACTAGTAGTATAAAATAAGATGAAAGACAGGAGTGCCAACATGAAGCCCAATCTTCAAGATTATCCGAAATTTTATCGTTGGCTAACCCTGCCTTTTGCGAGAAAACCACATCGTGTGCGGGTCCTTCAAAGGACGAATCGAATCTTGACGTTCGCCATGCCAGGCATCTACGGCCTGGTCTTTTGTTGGCTGTTTTTTAAGAAAACTTCAATGGGAGAAATCTGGCCTTTTATCTGGATCCCTGCTTCGGGTTTTGTCTTGTTTAGCCTCTTTCGTCATTGGGTCAATGTTCCGAGACCTTATGAGAAATGGGAGATTCAACCCTTATTAGAAAAGAATTCATCCGGACATTCCTTTCCTAGCCGACATGTTTTTTCGGCCACCATTATCTCCATGTGTGTCTGCCAGTTGTCGCTTCCGCTTGGAATGTGCTCCATGCTCCTATCTCTTCTATTAGCCCTTGTCCGAGTTCTTGGAGGGGTTCATTATCCCAAGGACGTTCTCGTCGCTTGGGGATTGGGACTCGTCTGGGGAGGACTCTTTTTGCTGGTTTGAATGAACAAATTCCTAAAAATTGACCTTTGTGTAAGAGTGAAGGATAGTGTATACTGGAAAGTAGATTTAGAATAGGAGAGAAAATGAAGTACAGAAAAGCAAAAAAAGCAGATCTGGGTCAGGTGGTTCGAGTAGCCAGTACAGCTTTTGAGGAGTATCTATTTTTAAAAGTCATCAAAGATTTGGTGCGTGATCCCAAGCAGTATCCTGCCTTTGTTGAGGCCATGATGCGCATCTTGGTAAAGGTTTTTCTCAAGCACCATATTTGCCTTGTGGCAGAAAAGAACGATGAAATTTATGCAGTTGCTTTGTTACAAAAGGGACCGATTCCTTTTCGAGCCTATCTCTTAAATGGGGGATTCGGTTTGCTCAAGTTTATTTCCTTGAAGAATATGTTGTCCTATTTTAAATTTATGGAGGACACGGATAAGGAATTGGAGCAAAATGTAGACTTTGATTGGTATTTGATGCTTCTCGCAGTCGCCCCTAAACACCAACGGCAGGGCTATGGCAGTCGCTTTATGACAGAAGGAATTGAGCCTTTCTTGGAAGGGATCAAAGGGGAAAAACTAGCCTTTTATACCAATACCAAAGGAAATGTCTATTTTTATACCAAAAATGGCTACAAGGAAGTCTATTCAAGTGAGATTAGCTTTAACCAAGTAGAGATGGGTAGTTGGTATTTCTTGAAGGAACTAAAAAAACACTAAGGTTACAACCTTAGTGTCAGATTGATGACAAAGTCATTTTAGAAACTTTCCTTAGGTGAGTACGGACGTCAGCGAACTTCGAAGAAGTTCCATGACTTAGTTTTGAGCCTAAGTTCTCAAAACTCCCGAGCTCTTGAAACTATTAAGTTTCAAGAGCTTTTCTCACGTCGGAAAGTTTCAGTTGATGATTGAATAATTCTAATGAATAAATTTTTTTATTTTTATAGAAGTTAATAGATTTGTATAAAATAGCAATTTGTATACACCCTCACACTAAGGATACAACCTTAGTGTTTTTTTCATTGTAGCTGTGAATCTGCTTGAACACCGAATTTTTCAAAGAAAGCAGTTCGTTCTTCTATGATAGCATCGGTCGGATGTTTGATATTCCGTAAGAGCTCAACAAGGTCCGGCGTAACTTCACGGAGCAGTTGCCCTAAAGACCAGATAGCCGTTGCAATATGGATCTGATTTTGTGAAGTTTCGATGATGTTCAGGAGTTTAGGGATGGCCGAGCGGTCATTGGCATTGGCTAGTGCGATAATAGCATTGCGTTGGAGGATATTCTTACCTCGCCAGCTTCCAGCAACGTTCCCGAATTTCTCCTTAAATTGTCCGTTGGACAGCTCGATAAAAGGAATCAACTCTGGATGAGCCAGATCTGGATCGATTTCTGTTGCTAAGGGATTATCTAGCCCTTTGTTATAAGGGCAGCTAATCTGACAAATATCACATCCATAGATGACCGTTTTAATTTTCTTGCGAAATTCTAGGTCCATCATGCCCTTGTCCTGAGTTTGGAAGGACAAACAGCGTTTGGCATTCATAGAGCCATCCCCGATTAAACAGGAGGTTGGGCAAGCATCTAAACAACGCCGACAGTCTCCACAACCATAGTCGACTGGTTGATCTGGTTCGATTTCGAGGTTGGTAATCAATTCCCCCAGAAACATGTAAGAACCGTATTCTTTTGAAATGACCAAGCCATTTTTTCCGATAAAGCCAATCCCTGCTCGTTGGGCGACGGCCGTATCTACCAGTGCTCCAGTATCGACCATGCCCTTGTATTCAAAATCCTGCGTCATTTCTTCAATCCCAGCAGCTAAGCGGTTGAGCTTGTCTTGAAGGACATAATGGTAGTCTAACCCCCAGCTGTTGGGAGTGAATTTTCCTCTTTTATAGGCTGTTTTTTGAGGTTGTTGCTTGAGTTTGTGGGGGTAGGCGACAGCGATTGAGATGATGGTCTTGGCGGAGGAGAGACTTAATTTGGGTTGGATGCGCTCTTCAATATTTTTATGCTCGAATCCAGAATTCCGTCCTTCCTCAACGGCCAAGCGGAGCGATTTTTCCAAATAAGCGAAGTCATCAGCAGTTGTAAATCCAATTTTTGAAATCCCAATAGAATGCGCCAGTTGAATAATGTTTTCTTTTAGTGTCATCCCTTTCATTATACACAAAAATAAAGTTTCTGGCGAGAGAGGAAAAAGATGGAAAGGGCTTTCAAAAACTTTCTTTTTTTTGTATAATAGAAACATGAAATGCGAGGAGGATATTATGGGACAACCATTATTTTTACATTCAGTCATGCAGGAAAAAATTTGGGGAGGAACTCGTCTGAAAGAAGAATTTGGTTACGAAATTCCGAGCGACCATGTCGGTGAATTTTGGGCGATTTCAGCCCATCAACATGGAGTTTCTAAAGTAGCCAATGGTCCATACGAAGGAATGGGATTGGATCAGCTTTATCAAGAACACCGGGAATTATTCGGTAATCGTAAAGAGCCTGTCTTTCCTTTATTAACAAAGATTTTGGATGCCAACGATTGGCTCAGTGTACAGGTGCATCCGGATGATACCTATGCAATGGAGCATGAAGGAGAACTTGGAAAAACTGAGTGCTGGTATGTGATTGCGGCCGATGAAGGGTCCGAGATTATCTATGGACACAATGCCAAGTCAAAAGAAGAACTCCGTCAGCAAATTGAGGACAAGAACTGGGATGCCTTACTGACAAAGGTTCCTGTCAAGGCTGGAGATTTCTTCTATGTGCCAAGCGGGACCATGCACGCGATTGGATCTGGAATCTTGATCCTTGAAACCCAACAGTCGAGTGATACCACCTACCGGGTTTATGATTTTGACCGCAAGGATGCTCAAGGAAACTTGCGGGAGCTTCATCTTGAAAAATCAATTGATGTCTTGAACATCGGTGAGCCAGCAAATAGCCATCCAGATACAGTTGTGATCGATGATCTTCGAATGACCACCTTGGTTGCCAGTGATTTCTTCACCGTTTATAAGTGGGAACTGACTGGAAAAGCTGATTTTGAAAAGACCGCTGATTACAGCTTGTTGAGCGTCTTAGCCGGAGAAGGAAAATTGACGGTAGATGGAAAGGATTATCCTATTCAAAAAGGAAGCCACTTTATCTTACCGAGCGATGTTGAATCTTGGACTTTGGAAGGTCAAGGTTTAGAATTGATCGTAAGTCATCCATAAAAAGAAAGGATTTGAGTTAAAAGCTGTGAAACAACTCAAGCCTTTTTTTATCTGAAAACTTTTTTTATGTTAAGCCTTGACTCTGACCTAAGGTGAGGGATTATACTATTCTTGTAAGGAGGAAATCATGTACCATATCAAAGAAGCTGCAGAGCTGTCAGGTGTCTCTGTCAAGACCTTGCACCACTATGACAAGATAGGACTTCTCGTTCCTGTGAAATCTGAAAATGGCTATCGGACATACAGTCAAGAAGATTTAGAACGATTACAGGTGATTCTCTACTACAAGTATCTAGGATTTTCCTTAGACCAAATAGCAGAACTCTTAGCTGAAGAAAAATCTAACTTATTGCCCCATTTGACCAAACAGTTGGACTATTTGACTCAAGAAAGACAACGTCTGGATACCTTGATTTCTACCTTGCAAAAAACCATTCAAGAACAAAAAGGAGAAAGAAAAATGACCATTGAGGAAAAATTTACTGGATTTAGCTACCAAGATACTCAAAAATACCAGCAAGAGGCGGTAGAGAAGTACGGTCAAGAAGTCATGGATCAAGCGCTTGAACGCCAAAAAGGTCGAGAAGAGGAGGCGACAAGAGCCTTTAATCAAGTCTTCCAAGTCTTAGCGAAAAACCTCCAAGCTGGTTTGCCAGTAACAGCATCGGAAAACCAAGAAGAAGCCGCCAAACTTTTAGACGCGATTCGAACGTATGGATTTGACTGCTCTATAGAGGTTTTTGGCCATATCGGCAAAGGCTATGTCTATAATCCAGAATTCAAGGAAAACATCGACAAGTTTGGAGCTGGCACAGCCCAGTACACTTCGGATGTCATTGCCCACTATGTGGCACATCAACCCAAATAAAAAAGAGAGAGTGGGACAGAAATCGGTAATTCGTTAGAATTCGATTTCGTCGTCCCACCTCCGCACAGTTGAGTAGGGCTGTAAAAGCTGATGAAATCAGCGCAGTAGAGCCCACTCAACCACTGCGTCTTGCTCGACAATCCAAAAATAATTGAGAGGCTAGGATTTTTGTCCTAGCCTCGTTTTTTGCTTGGATCAATTTGAAAAGAAGCTGACCGATCTAAGAGAGCTTGAATGGATGAACACAATGAAAACTTTATGAAATTTCACTATTTCGGTTGACAGTCTTGAAAAAAAGGAGTAGAATAACCCCTGTTTTATGAAAAGAGGCAGGGAATCCCCGGCCTCATGATCTTTTTTCAAGGAGTTTTGTATGTTTTCAACATTGAAAAAATGGTTTATTGGCCGTCCGTTGAAATCTGGTGCAGAAGGTGAAGGAGGGTTGCTTGGAAAAATGCAGGCCTTGGCCATGCTCTCTAGTGACGCGCTTTCTTCTATCGCCTACGGTCCAGAGCAAGTTATTCTGGTCTTGATGACCGTATCAGCAGGAGCCATTTGGTGGTCCATTCCGATTGGGATTGTGGTCCTGGTTCTCCTAGCCAGTTTAACGATTTCTTATCGTCAGGTCATTCATGCCTACCCTCAAGGGGGAGGGGCCTACATGGTGACTACGGAGAACTTGTCTCCCAAAGCGGGTTTGATCGCTGGTGGTAGTCTCTTGGTCGACTACATGCTGACAGTAGCAGTATCTGTGTCTTCCGGTGCAGATGCTATCACGTCAGCAATTCCATCTCTTCATCCTTATAATCTTCACATTTCCATTTTATTGGTCTTGATCTTGATGCTGATGAACCTGAGGGGATTGCGCGAATCGGCGACATCGTTGATGATTCCGGTCTATCTTTTCATTGTCAGTACCATTTCCTTGATCGGCTATGGTGTGATCCAAATCTTGACGGGTCACTTGGCCTATAACGCAACTGCTCATGTGGGTCAAACCATTTCAGGGGTTAGTATCATTCTCTTATTGCGGGCCTTTACGAGTGGATCCGCTTCCCTAACAGGGGTTGAAGCCATCTCCAATTCGGTTCCTTTCTTCAAGAAACCAAAAGCAAAGAATGCAGCTTCTACCTTGACCATTATGGCTTTAATTTTGGGGATCATGTTTGCAGGGATTACCTTCCTCAATTACTGGGTGGGTGTCGTTCCAGCTAAAGGGATAACAACTCTAGCCCAAATGGCCCAAGCTATCTTAGGAAATTCCCCAGTCGGACAAGCCTTCTTTTACGTCTTTCAATTATCAACAGCCTTGATCTTGGCAGTTGCGGCTAATACAGGCTTCTCCGCCTTTCCAATGTTGGCCTTTAACATGGCTAAAAATAAATACATGCCGCACATGTATATGGAAAAAGGGGATCGTCTGGGCTATTCTAATGGGATTTTGACCTTGGCGATTGGTGCCATCGTCTTGCTCTTGATCTTTGATGGGCAAACAGAAAGCTTGATTCCGCTTTATACCATTGGGGTCTTCATTCCTTTTGCCCTTTCTCAAACAGGGATGGTGATCCACTGGAAACGCCAATATCAAAAAGGATTTCTTAAGTATTCGCTTGCCAATATCCTGGGGGCAGCCATTTGTTATGGGATTGTCTTGATCCTCTTATTATTCCGTTTGCGTGATATCTGGCCCTTCTTCCCTATTATTGGTCTCTTGCTTTGGATGTTCTTGAGTATCCGTAATCACTATGATAAAGTTGCGGCCCAATTGCGCTTGGGAGGTCAGATCGAAAAGACAAGTTATGCGGGCAATACCGTGATTGTCCTTGTTGGGAATGTCACTCAGGTAAGTGTGGGAGCTATGAGTTATGCAAATAGCCTAGGAAACGATGTTATAGCTATGCACGTCTCAACGGAAGAAACCAAGGTTAAAGACGCTGAGGTAGCAGAAGAATTTAAGCGTTATTTCCCTCATATTCGCTTTGAAAATGTCATGACGAGTTACCGAGATATTATCCAACCAACGGTTGAATTTGTCTCAAAAGTAGCTGAGGAGGCCAAGGAAAAAGGGAACACTGTTACAGTCTTAGTCCCTCAATTTATTCCTAAAAAACATTGGCAAAATGTTCTCCACAACCAAATGAGTTTGAAATTGAAGTATGCACTTCGTTGGCATGAAGAAGTGGTTGTGGCAAGCTATTCTTACCATTTGTCTGAATAACGATCGCCTAAAGAAAAGATGTCTGCTTGAGCAGGCATCTTTTTGGATTTTCTCACATGAAAAAAACCACTCGAAAGTCTTGTAAGATACAGCCTTGATCTTGAAAAAATGTTAAAAAAATGCTAGAATAAAAAGAACATTTTAGATTTTGAAAAATTCAAAGTAAGGAAAAAAATGGCAAATTTATTAAAAACAATTATTGAAAATGATCGAGGCGAAATCAAACGCCTTGAAAAAATGGCTGATAAGGTCTTTTCTTATGAAGACCAAATGGCAGCTTTGACGGATGACGAATTAAAAGCGAAAACAGTTGAGTTTAAGCAACGTTACCAAGATGGTGAGTCTTTGGATGATCTCTTGTACGAGGCTTTTGCAGTTGTTCGTGAAGCTGCAAAACGGGTTCTTGGTTTGTTCCCATACAAGGTTCAGGTCATGGGGGGAATCGTCCTTCACCATGGTGACGTTCCAGAGATGCGTACAGGGGAAGGAAAAACCCTAACAGCAACCATGCCGGTGTACTTGAATGCCTTGTCTGGTAAAGGGGTGCACGTTGTTACCGTCAATGAATACTTGACAGAGCGGGATGCAACAGAGATGGGAGAACTTTACTCATGGCTTGGCCTTTCAGTAGGGATCAACCTTGCAGCAAAATCTCCAGCTGAGAAAAAAGAAGCTTACCTCTGTGATATCACTTACTCAACCAACTCAGAGATTGGTTTTGACTACTTGCGTGACAACATGGTTGTGCGTGCAGAAAACATGGTTCAACGTCCATTGAACTATGCCTTGGTCGATGAGGTAGACTCCATCTTGATTGACGAAGCGCGTACTCCGTTGATCGTTTCTGGTCAGACAGCTTCTGATACGAGCCAGCTCTATCACATGGCGGATGCTTATGTGAAGACCTTGACAGAGGACGATTACATTATCGATGTCCCATCTAAAACCATCGGTTTGTCTGATTCAGGAATCGATAAAGCAGAAAGCTACTTTAATCTTGAAAACTTGTACGATATTGAAAATGTAGCTTTGACTCACTTTATCGACAACGCCCTTCGTGCCAACTACATCATGATTTTGGATATCGACTATGTGGTCAGCGAAGATCAAGAAATCTTGATCGTCGACCAATTTACTGGTCGGACCATGGAAGGACGTCGCTATTCTGATGGACTTCACCAAGCGATTGAAGCCAAAGAAGGTGTTCCAGTTCAAGAAGAAACCAAAACATCTGCATCGATTACTTACCAAAACCTCTTCCGTATGTACAAGAAGTTGTCAGGGATGACAGGGACAGGGAAAACCGAAGAAGAAGAATTCCGTGAAATTTATAACATTCGCGTGATTCCAATTCCAACCAACCGTCCGATTGCCCGTATTGACCATCCAGACCTTCTCTACCCAAGCTTGAAATCAAAATTTAAGGCTGTTGTAGAAGATGTCAAGTCTCGTCATGAAAAAGGGCAACCAGTCCTTGTAGGTACCGTTGCCGTTGAAACCAGTGATTACCTTTCTCAATTGTTGGTTCAAGCAGGTGTCCCTCACGAAGTTTTGAATGCGAAAAACCACTACAAAGAAGCGCAAATCATCATGAACGCTGGTCAACGTGGTGCTGTTACCATCGCGACCAACATGGCCGGGCGTGGTACCGATATCAAGCTTGGTGAAGGTGTTCGCGAACTCGGTGGACTGTGTGTCATCGGGACAGAACGTCACGAAAGCCGTCGGATTGATAACCAGCTTCGTGGACGTTCAGGACGTCAAGGGGATCCAGGTGAATCTCAATTCTACTTGTCTCTTGAAGATGAATTGATGCGCCGTTTCGGTTCTGAACGGATCAAAGCAGTGCTTGATCGCTTCAAGTTGAGCGAAGAAGAATCGGTGATCCGTTCAAATATGTTCACACGTCAAGTAGAGGGTGCACAAAAACGGGTTGAAGGAAACAACTACGATACCCGTAAACAAGTCCTTCAATACGATGACGTGATGCGGGAACAACGGGAAATTATCTACGCTGAACGCTATGATGTTATCACAGCTAACCGTGACTTGGCACCTGAAATCAAGGCCATGATCAAACGGACCATCAAACGGATTGTTGAAGGGGCCAGCCACTCAAGCAAGGAAGAACGCGTTGAAGCGATTCTGAACTTTGCCAAATACAATTTGGTTCCGGAAGATACGATTTCTGCAAGCGATATTGAAGGAAAATCTGACAAGGAAGTTATCGATTACTTGTATGCACGTGCAGAAGAAATCTATGCTAGCCAAGTAGCGAAATTGCGTGACGAAGAGTCTGTGCAAGAATTCCAAAAGGTCTTGATCCTTCGTGTGGTGGACAGCAAGTGGACAGACCATATCGATGCTTTGGATCAATTGCGAAATGCGGTTGGACTCCGTGGGTATGCGCAAAATAACCCAGTGGTAGAATACCAATCAGAAAGTTTCCGTATGTTTAACGATATGATCGGATCGATTGAATTTGATGTGACTCGTCTCATGATGAAAGCCCAAATTCACGAACAAGAACGTCCACGTACGGAACACAGTATTTCAACAACTGCGACTCGCAACATTGCAGCGCAACAACAAGATATTCCAGCAGATATTGACTTGTCACAAGTGAAACGCAACGATTTGTGTCCT
This sequence comes from Streptococcus parasanguinis, assembly GCF_964238605.1. Taxonomy (GTDB): domain Bacteria; phylum Bacillota; class Bacilli; order Lactobacillales; family Streptococcaceae; genus Streptococcus; species Streptococcus parasanguinis_AJ. The sequence goes on from NZ_CAXSMM010000011.1 coordinate 20,726, forward strand.
TGTGGTTCAGGTAAGAAATTTAAAAACTGTCACGGACGTAAATTTTAAGAGCTCCTCTGAAATAGAAAGAGGATGGGTCTAGGTAGCATAAGGAGGCCGTATGGTATTCATTACGAAGAGCAAAAAGATTGATGAGCAAGAGATCACTTCGCTTTACCGCTTGGAAGGTCCAGCCTTGGAGCGCAAAGAAGCGCGTGATCGAGAATTGGAAGCTATTATCAAAGGAGAAGACCAACGGATCCTTCTTGTGATCGGACCTTGCTCTTCTGATAATGAAGAAGCTGTGATGGACTATGCCCGTCGCTTGGCAGACTTACAAGAGCAAGTCAAAGATCAGATTTTCATTGTGATGCGGGTCTATACGGCTAAACCTCGGACCAATGGGGATGGCTATAAAGGCTTGATGCACCAACCAGATACACATGCAGCACCAAGCTTTGTGGACGGTTTGAAAGCAGTCCGACATCTCCACTACCGTGTGATTACCGAGACTGGTTTGACAACTGCGGATGAGTTGCTTTATCCAGCAAGTCTTCCTTATGTTGAGGATTTAATTTCTTATCATGCCATTGGAGCTCGTTCAGTTGAAGACCAGGAGCACCGCTTTGTATCTAGTGGGATCTCTGCTCCGACAGGCATGAAGAATCCAACCTCTGGAAATCTTTCTGTCATGTTCAATGCGATTTATGCAGCCCAACATCCCCAAAACTTTTTGTTCAATGCCCAAGCAGTGGAAACATCAGGAAATCCTTTAGCCCATGCGATCCTTCGTGGGGGCTTGGATGCAAGTGGTAAGAATATTCCAAACTACCATTATGAAGATTTGCTAGCGGCAGCAAAACGCTATAGCGAAATGGGCTTGCAACATCCCTTCATCCTGGTGGATACCAACCATGACAATTCTGGCAAACAATTCGAAGAGCAAGTACGCATCGTGAGAGAAACCATGATGAACCGTGCTTGGAACAAGGATTTGGCAACTTTAGTTCGTGGTTTCATGATTGAATCCTATCTAGAAGATGGCCGTCAAAATGAACCAGTGGTTTATGGTCAATCCATCACAGACCCTTGCCTGGGTTGGGAAAAAACACAGGCCTTGGTCAAAGAAATTGCAACGATGAATAAGTAAAAGGCAGGGGCGGAAGGAGTGATTCTTTAGCCTCTTCTCTTTTGTCAGTAAAACGATACTGAAACGATAAATAAGGATAAAACAAGATGATCAAAGGACATGGCATCGATATCGAATCGATCGCTGCGATTGAAAAAGCCTATCAGAAGAATACTCGATTCGCTGAAAAAGTCTTAACCGAGGCTGAGCGAGAGCGCTTTGAGGAATTGTCTGGAAAACGGAAAATGGAATATTTAACGGGCCGATGGTCCGCCAAAGAAGCCTTTTCAAAGGCAATGGGAACAGGGATTGGACCGGTTGGTTTTCAAGATTTAGAAATTTTAAATGATGCCCACGGAGCACCCTATTTTTCCAAGTCTCCTTTTTCTGGGAAGGTATGGATTTCGATCAGTCATAAGGGAGACCTAGTGTCGACCAGTGTCATTTTGGAGGAAGAAAATGAAAGCAAGTAAACATAGACCAACTGTTGCAAGAGTCGATTTGGATGCCATTGCCTTTAATGTGCAACAAGTCAGTGAGCATATTCCGAGTCAAGCCTTGAAATATGCAGTCGTCAAGGCCAACGCCTATGGTCATGGGGTCGCTGCAGTAACCAAAAAATTGGCACCTCAGGTTGATGGCTTTTGTGTATCCAATATGGATGAAGCCCTCGAAATCCGTGAAGAAGGCTTGCAACACCCTATTTTGATTTTGGGAGTTGTGCCAAGTGAAACAGTGAATCTGGCCAAAGAGCATGGCATCCGTTTAACGGTGGCTAGTCTTGCTTGGTTGGACCAATTGCTTGGACAAGAAGCAGATCTTTCAGGATTGAAGGTCCATATCAAGGTGGATTCAGGAATGGGGCGGATCGGATTCCGAAGGATCGAAGACATCAAAGTGGCTGAACGACTTCTCTTAGCAGCTGGAGCTGAAATTGAAGGAATCTTTACTCATTTTGCGACAGCAGATGAAGCAGATGATCGAAAATTCCAAGCGCAATACCAGTTTTTCAAAGAAGTATTGGCTGCTCTTGAAACCCTTCCTCCCATTGTCCATGCTAGTAATTCTGCCACCTCTTTGTGGCATGCGGATACGATTTTCACGGCTGTGCGCTTGGGAGATGTCATGTATGGCTTGAATCCCAGTGGTTCTGTGTTAGCCTTGCCTTATGAAATCAAGCCAGCCTTGAGTTTGGTGAGTGAGTTAGTTCATGTGAAACAGTTAGAAGCTGGTCAAGATATTGGCTACGGAGCAACTTATACGACAGAAGAATCCCAATGGATTGGGACGATTCCTATCGGCTATGCGGATGGTTGGATCCGAGAGATGCAAAATTTCCATGTGCTGATCAAGGGTGAGTTTTGTCCCATTGTTGGTCGCGTTTCGATGGACCAGATAACGGTTCGCCTTCCTGAAGAATTGCCTCTGGGGACCAAGGTTACCCTGATTGGACGTGAGGGCGAGAAAGAAATCACGGCAACAGAGGTTGCAGATTACCGTGGTACCATTAATTATGAAGTGGTCTGTCTCTTGAGTGATCGGATTCCTCGTGACTATACAGGTGAAGAATAAGAAGAAGCAGGTGGGATTTTCCCGGATGGACCTGCTTTTTTATAAAAGAAAGGAGGAGAAATGAATCTACACCAACCCTTATCTGTACTGCCTGGAGTCGGTCCAAAATCGGCGGAAAAATTTAAAAAGTTAGGGATTGAAACCTTAGAAGATTTACTCTTGTATTTCCCCTTTCGTTATGAAGACTTCAAAACGCGCAATGTTTTAGAGTTGGAAGATGGGGAAAAAGCCGTCATCTCTGGAGTGGTAGCAACACCAGCCAATGTCCAATATTATGGCTACAAACGAAATCGCTTGCGTTTTTCGATCAAACAGGGAGACCAGGTCATTGCGGTTAATTTTTTCAACCAACCCTATCTAGCAGACAAAATTGAGGTTCAGCAGACAGTGGCGATTTTTGGAAAATGGGACAAGGCCAAAGGCAGTTTGACAGGGATGAAACTCCTGGCTCAAGTGGAAGATAATTTGCAGCCGGTCTATCGAGTGACGCAAGGAGTCAGCCAAAACAGTCTGGTGAAATTGATCAAAATAGCATTCGACCAGGGCTTGGACCAGCTTTTAGAAGAGAATGTACCCCAAATCTTACGAGAGCGTTATCAACTCATGTCTCGTTCCCAAGCAGTGCAAGCTATGCATTTTCCTAAGGATCTGGCAGAGTACAAGCAAGCTCTTCGCCGGGTAAAATTTGAAGAGCTCCTCTTTTTCCAGTTGCAACTCCAAGTGCTAAAAGAAGAAAACCACGATGCCAGCCTAGGGATTTCCTTGGCCTGGGATCCAGAAAAATTAGCAGACAGAAAAAAACAGCTTCCTTTTGAGCTAACGCAAGCTCAAGAAAACAGCTTGAATGAAATCTTGACAGATATGGCCTCTCCTTATCACATGAACCGCTTGCTTCAAGGGGATGTGGGAAGCGGGAAGACAGTCGTGGCCGGTCTTGCTATGTATGCAGCCTTAAGCGCTAGGAAGCAAGCTGCCTTGATGGTTCCAACGGAGATTTTGGCAGAGCAACACAAGGAAAGCTTGCAAAATCTTTTTCCAGATTTGCCAATTGCTCTTCTAACAGGAGGATTAAAGGCGGCTGAGAAACGAGAAGTCTTAGAAGAGATCGCCTCAGGAAAAGCCCAATTGATTGTGGGGACACATGCCTTGATTCAAGAGGGAGTTCAATACCAAGATCTAGGCTTGGTCATTATTGATGAACAGCACCGCTTTGGGGTTTCCCAGCGCCGTATCCTTCGAGAAAAAGGACAAAATCCAGACGTCCTGATGATGACGGCTACTCCTATTCCCCGGACCTTGGCCATCACGGCTTTTGGAGATATGGATGTGTCCATCATTGATCAGATGCCTGCGGGACGCAAGGAAATCATCACACGTTGGGTCAAGCATGAGCAGTTAGAAGTGGTCCTCGACTGGTTAGTCAAAGAACTTGGCAAAGGTTCTCAAGCCTACTTTATTTCTCCCTTGATTGAGGAGTCAGAGGCGCTAGATTTGAAAAACGCCCTTGCCCTCCAAGAAGAGCTAGAGACCTTCTTTGGACAGCGAGCACGCGTTTCTCTTCTTCACGGGAAGATGAAAAGTGAAGAAAAAGATGCCATCATGCAGGCCTTTAAAGAGCACCAAGTCGATGTTTTGGTGTCTACGACCGTTATTGAAGTAGGAGTCAACGTACCCAATGCAACCGTTATGGTCATTATGGATGCAGATCGGTTTGGTCTTAGCCAGCTTCACCAGCTTCGAGGCCGGGTTGGGCGGGGAAACAAGCAATCCTATGCTATTCTAGTAGCCAATCCTAAGACAGATAGTGGCAAGCAGCGCATGAAAATCATGACAGAGACGACCAATGGGTTTGTTCTAGCGGAAGAAGATTTGAAAATGCGGGGTTCAGGTGAAATCTTTGGAACCCGTCAATCTGGGATTCCAGAATTTCAAGTGGCTGATTTGGTAGAAGATTATCCCATTCTGGAAGAAGCGCGGAAAGTCGCCAGCCAGATTGTAGCCACGCCAAATTGGCGTGAACACCCCGATTGGCATTTGCTCTCGCTTTACTTAGAAAAGAAAGAACATTTAGACTAAAATATAAAAAGGGAGTAGAGTGGAAATTCTTTGGATTCCACTCTACTCCCTTTAAGATTGTATTTTACGGGCTTTGTATCTTATTAATTGAACACGGGCTGCGGATTGTGTCAAAAAGATGAATCCTCCTAGAATCTTTTGGATTCTTCGTCGTATTCCCTATTTTGACTGTATCCGCTACGCCCTTTGTATCTTATTTTACCCTTCGATATAGTCTTTGAGTTCTTGTCCTTTTAGGCCGGCATTGAGGGCGATGAGGAGTTTGATGCGCGCTTTGGGGGCATTTAATTCTTTGATGAAAAAGACACCTGCTTGATGGAGTTGGACGCCTCCTCCTTCATATGCGTAGACGGGTTCAGCGATTCCATTGAAGCAACGGGATACTAAAGCGATTGGAAGGCCTGCATCCATGAATTCTTGGAGTTTATGTGCCGTTTCTTTAGGGATGTTTCCTGCTCCAAAGGCTTGGATAATGAGGCCGTCGAGCTTTGAAAGATCCAGCATATCCAGCAGATCGGTTTTCATCCCTGCATAGGTAGCAATGATCGGAACGAACCCATCGATGGTATCGAGATCAAAGCGCACCCTTGGCTCGGCTGTTTTAAAGAAGAGGATTTCCTTTTTCATGACCAAACCTAGTGGGCCGTGGGTTGGTGTCTGAAAGGTGCTGACATTGGTGGTGTGGGTTTTGGTGACGTATTTAGCCGCATGAATTTCATCGTTCATGACGACTAAGACACCTTTATCGCGTGCTTTCGGATCGGCAGCTACTCGAAGGGCTGTCAGAAAATTGTAGACACCGTCGCTTCCGAGCTCGTTGGAGCTTCGCATAGCTCCTGTAATGACCACAGCGATCTCTGGTAACTTCATGGTATCCAAGAAATAAGCTGTTTCTTCCAGCGTATCTGTCCCGTGGGTAATAACGATGCCATCATAGTTATGAGCTTCCTCTTTGATTTTTTGATATAGGGCTAACATGTGACGGGGGGTCATTTGAGGGCTGGGAAGGTTGAAGAAGTCCTCCGAGGTGACTGCAATCCCTTCAATTGGCGAAGTAACTTGGGTCATGGGATTGACTTCATTAGTAATCACTGCCCCAGAGTCATCTGCCGCCATCGAAATGGTCCCTCCGGTATGTAGTGCTAAAATTTTCTTAAACATGTGAAGCTCCTTGGAATATGTGATATAATTTATTTTATCATAAAAAGAAAGAAACAGTAGACATGGAAATAAAAGCAGTCTTTTTTGATATCGATGGAACCTTGGTTAATGATAGTCGAGCAGTCCTAAAATCAACAGAAAAAGCTATTCAGTCTTTAAAGGAAGAAGGGATCTATGTAGGCCTTGCGACAGGTCGGGGACCGGCCTTTGTCAAACCGTTTATGGAACGCTATGGTTTTGATTTTGCAGTGACCTATAATGGTCAGTATATTTTGACCAAGGACCGCGTGCTATTTACCAGTCCAATCGATAAAAAGAGTCTGCACCAACTAATTGACTATGCTCGAGAACACCGCAAGGAAATTGCTCTCGGTACCAAGGATGGGGTATTTGGTTCTCGGATCATGAGTTTTGGGATGAGTCCTATTTCAACCTGGTCCAGTCGCTTTGTGCCCCGCAAAATGGCCCGTACCGTCAGTCGAGGCTTTAACAAAGTGGTCAGCAAGGTCGTCCCACAAGATCAGGACACCCTCTATGCACTAGCGCAAGAACCCATCTATCAAGTACTCATCTTATCGAGTCCAGAAGAGACTGCAAAAATTGAAAAAGAGTTTCCAGATCTGAAATTCACACGGTCTAGTCCTTTTGCAGCAGATGTCCTCAACCCAGGAATTTCTAAACTAGAAGGGATCCGCATCGTTGGTCAGGAATTTGGCTTTGACATCGATGAAGTGATGGCTTTTGGAGATTCGGATAATGACTTAGAGATGCTTTCAGGTGTTGGCTTGTCCATTGCGATGGGAAATGGAACGACCAGTGTCAAGGCGATTGCCAAGCATACAACGACTAGTAATGGCAAGGATGGCATCCAAAAGGCCCTGCAACACTTTGGTATCCTCTCAGAGAAAGAACTCTTTCTTTCTAAGGATGATCACTTCAATAAGGTCAAAACCTTCCATGGTGTGATGGATGGGGAAACTCAGGAGAAACCAGTTGTTTGGCAGCCTCAAGACGCCCTTTATCGAACCATGTTCAAGCAAGAGGAATTGGTAGAATTTGTCCGAGCAGCTAGCATAAGTGAGGAAGAATTTGACTGCTCGGTAGCAGCTCTTCACGAAGCCTTGGATAAGGCTGCAGATAAGGTTCGTTGCAAGCATCCAGCTGAGATCTCCATGGTAGGGCAGGTCGATGCCTTGATCGATACCCTCTATTTGACTTATGGTAGCTTTGTATTAATGGGGGTCGATCCTGAAGAGGTCTTTGAGATTGTTCACCGGGCCAATATGGGCAAGATTTTCCCAGATGGAAAGGCGCACTTTGATCCAGTAACCCACAAAATTCTGAAGCCAGATGATTGGGAAGAAAAATACGCCCCAGAACCAGCCATCAAAAAAGAACTTGATCGCCAGCTAAAGGCCTACGAAAAACATGCAAAACAAAAAGAAGCAAAAAAAGACAACTAAAAAAGTTTGGAACCTTTGTTCCAAACTTTTTTTAGAATGTAGACAAACTATTTTTTACTAAGATAAGTAAAGGGTTCTACAAAGAAGTCGAAATATGTTCTTATTTTTAAAATTTATAAAAAATATTGAAAAACTTTCCGCCGTGAGAAAAGTGCTAGAAACACTATTGTTTCTAGCACTCGGGAGTTTTGAGACCTTAGGCTCAAAACTTAGTCATGGAACTTCGAAGAAGGTCGCTGACGTCCGTACTCACCTAAGGAAAGTTTTCAATATAACTTTTTCTTTCTTACATGGTTTTATACTTATCACGTACTACTAGTAAGTCTACTTTAGCGTGGCGAAGGATATATTCTGAGGAGGATCCGACCATTAGCCGTTCGAAGGCATTGAGTCCGGTAGCTCCGACCATAATAAGATCAACCCCTTCTTTACTTGGGATATCATTAGCCAAGAGGACTTTTGGATTTCCCATTTCTACAACAGTCACAACATTTTGAACGCCGACTTTTTCAGCACGTTCCTTGTAGCCTTTGAGCAATTCATTGGCTTCGTCTTGCAATTCTTCGTAGACCTCAGCATCAAAAGTTGAGACGCTTTGAAGGGCACGGGTATCGATGACGTGGGCAATAGTCAATTTAGAGCCGTTGCGAAGAGAAACGTTAACCCCTTTTTCAAAGGCTAATTCTGCTTCATGAGAACCGTCGACAGCGACCATAATGTTTTCGTATTTTTGAGACATAATCCTACCTCCTTATAGCTTGAAAACATGGATAGAATAGAAGGGAATCCTATTCTTTATACACTTATATTTTATCCCTTTTAGGCTAGAATGTAAAGGTAAAGTCTCGCTTTTCTTCTATATTTTTGCAGGATTTTTAAAGTCCTCGGTTTGTACTCTATTTGAACTAGTGGTATAATAGAGATAATTTCGTGAATCGAGGCAGAATATGAAGGAATATAATAAATCAAGCAAACTCGAACATGTCGCTTACGATATTCGTGGTCCAGTCTTGGAAGAAGCCATGCGCATGCGAGCAAATGGAGAAAAAATTCTACGTTTGAATACAGGGAATCCTGCTGAATTTGGCTTTACAGCTCCAGATGAAGTCATCCATGATTTGATCATGAATGCGCGTGATAGTGAAGGTTATTCAGACTCAAAAGGGATTTTTTCAGCTCGCAAGGCCATCATGCAGTACTGCCAGTTGAAAAAAATTCCAAATGTGGATATTGATGATATTTACCTTGGGAATGGAGTGAGTGAGCTGATCGTCATGTCCATGCAAGGACTGCTCGACAATGGGGATGAAGTCTTGGTTCCCATGCCGGACTATCCTCTTTGGACAGCAGCCGTCAGCCTAGCTGGTGGGAATGCCGTTCACTATCTTTGTGATGAAGAAGCAAACTGGTACCCAGATATCGAGGATATCAAGTCGAAAATCACCTCAAACACTAAGGCTATCGTTGTCATCAACCCGAATAACCCAACAGGTGCCCTCTATCCAGATGAGATCCTACTTGAGATTGTAGAGATCGCTCGTCAAAATAACTTGATCATCTTTGCGGATGAAATTTACGATCGCTTGGTCATGGATGGGGAAAAACACACGGCTATTGCAAGTTTAGCGCCTGATCTCTTCTGTGTGAGTATGAATGGCTTGTCAAAATCTCACCGGATTGCCGGTTTCCGTGTTGGTTGGATGGTTCTATCCGGACCGAAACATCATGTGAAGGGCTATATCGAAGGCTTGAACATGTTGTCCAATATGCGTCTTTGTTCAAATGTCTTGTCTCAACATGTTGTGCAAACCTCTCTTGGAGGTTACCAATCCGTGGATGAACTCTTGCTTCCAGGTGGTCGAATCTACGAACAACGGAACTTCATCTACAAAGCTATCAATGATATTCCAGGCCTCTCAGCTGTTAAGCCAAAAGCTGGTCTCTATATCTTCCCTAAGATTGATCGGGACATGTACCGCGTGGATGATGATGAACAATTTGTTTTAGAATTCTTGAAGCAAGAAAAAATTCTCTTGGTTCATGGCCGCGGCTTTAACTGGAAAGATCCAGATCACTTCCGGATCGTTTACCTTCCACGTGTCGATGAGTTAGCTCAAATTCAAGAAAAAATGACTCGTTTCTTGAAACAATACAAACGTTAATTAGATAAAGGATTGAAGAGGAAAGTCTTCAATCTTTTTTTGATTCATTCTATAAAATCTATGTCATCGAATCGACATTTTTCTGAATTGCGCACAATTGTAGAAAAAATAAATAATTTTCAGATAATTTGATTGAAATTCCCACACTTATATGATATACTTGAGCTGACTATATGCGAGGTTTATTATGGCAAACTTATTAGAAAAGACACGTAAAATTACATCCATCTTGAAACGGACTGATGAACAGTTGCAGGTCGAGATGCCTTATAATGATATTGCCCAGCAATTAGCGGATATTATCCACTGTAATGCCTGTATCATTAATAGCAAGGGAACCCTTCTTGGTTATTTCATGCGTTACAAGACCAACAATGACCGGGTAGAAGCTTTCTTTCAAAATAAAAAATTACCAGAAGATTATGCCAAGGCGGCAAGCTTAGTTTATGATACAGAAGCTAATTTAGATGTGGACCATGATTTGAGTATCTTTCCGGTCGAAACCAAGTCTGAATTTCCTGATGGCTTGACCACCATTGCGCCGATCCATGTTTCTGGTATTCGGTTGGGTTCCTTGATCATTTGGCGCAATGATAAACAGTTTGCGGATGATGATTTGATCTTGGTTGAGATTGCCAGCACCGTGGTGGGGATTCAAATGTTGAATTTCCAACGCGAAGAAGACGAAAAAAATATTCGTCGTCGGACAGCGGTGAATATGGCTGTCAATACCTTGTCTTACTCTGAATTGCGGGCTGTTTCTGCCATCCTTAGTGAATTGAAAGGAAATGAGGGGCAGTTGACTGCTTCTATCATTGCAGATCGGATTGGCATCACTCGCTCTGTGATTGTCAATGCACTCCGGAAATTGGAGTCAGCTGGTATTATTGAAAGCCGTTCTCTTGGAATGAAGGGAACTTATCTCAAAGTGTTGATACCAGATATTTTTGAAGAAATTAAGAAAAGAGACTACTAATGGCTAAAGCATTAATTTCGATTGACTACACTGTTGATTTTGTAGCGGATGAAGGTAAGCTAACGGCAGGGGCTCCCGCCCAAGCTATTTCTGAGAGCATTGCTCAGGTGACCCAATTGGCCTTTGACCAAGGAGCCTATGTCTTTTTTGCCATTGATGCGCATGATGTAGACGATCCTTTTCATCCTGAAAGCAAGCTCTTCCCACCCCATAATATCATTGGGACTAGTGGACGTGATTTGTACGGCCCTTTGGCAGACTTTTATCGGGACCACAAAGCGGATCCGCGCGTCTTTTGGATGGACAAACGTCATTATTCTGCTTTTTCAGGGACGGATCTAGATATCCGCCTTCGTGAACGTCATGTGGATACCGTTATTTTGACGGGTGTCTTGACTGATATCTGTGTCCTTCATACAGCGGTTGATGCCTACAATCTGGGTTATCAGATCGAAGTTGTGGAACCTGCAGTGGCGTCGCTCACTCCTGAAAATCACCAGTTTGCTTTGAATCACTTCAAACATGTCTTAGGGGCAAGTTTGGTAGACGATACACTAGCTGTATTAGACCAAAAATAAGAAACCGATGTAAAAGAGGTCATAGACACTTGTCTAGGCCTCTTTTTTGGGGCTTAGAAATTGTTTTCCTCACTTGAAAATGGTATTCTAATGAAAGAAAAAAGGGGAAGTTATGAGTAAAAAAGCTGTCGTGTTTTCAGCCAATCTATCTTATATGGAGAAGTTGGAAACCGCTATGAAGTCACTGTGTGCCCATCAGGACCAGTTGAAAATTTATGTCTTAAATGAAGATCTACCAACTGAGTGGTTTACTATCATGAATCAGCGCTTGCGCCAGTTGGATTCAGAAGTGATCAATTGTCGGATGTCTCCCGAGCAATTCCAATCCTTCTCGCTTCCAAGTGACCATATTCACTATGCGACCTATTTCCGTTACGCTATTCCAGAGATTGTGGAAGAAGAGCGAATCCTCTATCTGGATTGTGATATGATCTTTACACAGGATTTATCGCCTTTATTTGAGGTCGATCTAAAAGGTTATGGACTGGGTGCAGTGGTAGATAAGCCGACGACGACAGATGGTTTTAATGCTGGACTTTTGGTGATTGATAAGGCTTGGTGGCAAGAGCACCAAGTGACAGAGGCTCTTTTTGACCTCACTCGCGAGCACCATCAGCATGTCTACGGAGATCAAGGAATTTTGAATTTGTATTTCAAAGATGCTTGGTATCCATTACCTTGGACCTATAATCTACAAGTAGGGTCTGATAAGGATCAATATCTCTATGGTGATTTGGACTGGTATGATGCCTTCCAAGGGATCCCAGCAGTCGTTCACTACACCTCTCATAATAAACCATGGACCTCCAAACGCTTCAATCGTTTTCGTGAATTATGGTGGTTTTATTATGCCCTCTCTTGGGAGGAAATTTTGCTTCGAAAACCGATTTTGAAGCAAACCTATCAAGATCTAGTGGGAGAATTTCCTTATCATGCTGCCATTTATACCCATACAGCAGATATCCACGAGTTGGAGACGTTGTTAAAAGAGTTGCCAGATGTCGCGATTCATGTTCTTGCCCATAGTCATTTTGGTTTTAACTTGCTGCGATTGGAACGCTACCCTAACCTCTTTCTTTATCCCTCTTTTGATCCTTTGACCAGTCGAAAAGTCCTAGAAAAATTGGATTTTTATCTGGATATCAATCCCTATGATGAGGTCGATCAGATCACGCAAACGATCAGTCAACAAGGTCTCCCTATTTTTTCTTTTGAAGGAACCAATCATGTGGAGAATGGTGAGAATCAGGTGTTTAGGGATGATCAGGTGCAGGAGATGGTGGCAGCGATTCGCGATTATTTAAAGAGAAATGAGAAGAAGCATGGAAACAAATGAAGTAGTGAGTATCATCATTCCCATCTATAATGTAGAAGCTTATTTGAGACAATGTTTGGAAACGGTTATCCATCAGACCTACCCTCATTTGGAAATTATCCTGGTCAATGATGGTTCGCCAGACCAGTCAGAAGAGATCTGTAAAGATTTTTTTAGGAAGGATGCGCGCATTCGCTACGTTCGCCAAGAAAATGGGGGCTTATCTGCTGCTCGGAATACAGGGATTGAGCTAGCGACTGGTGATTACCTCACCTTTATTGATCCAGATGACTGGGTGACGGAGGATTATGTAGAAGTGCTCTATCGTCAACTGAAGAAGTATGATGCGGATGTTTCCGTAGCCAACTATAACCTCTATGATGACAGTAGTAGCAAATACTTGATCAAGGTAACAGACGACGATTATTCAGAGACTCTTTATGAGGGACGCGAGATCATGGACCACGATGCCATCCAGGAGACCAGAGATATGGCCTGGGCTTGTGCCATGATGAAGCTCTATAAGCGTAGCTTATTTGAAGGGCTTCGTTTTCCAGTCGGAAAAAATGTTGAAGACAACTTCCTGATGTACAAGCTCTTCTTAAAAGCCCATCGAGTGGTTCATACGGAGAAATGTATTTATTGGTATCGCGTGGGCCGTGCAGATACTCTGTCCCAGGTTTGGACCGAAAAGCGAGTCGTCGATGAGATGGAAGCTAAGCAGGAGAAGTTGGCTCTACTGGGGATGTTGGGCTATGATTTGACCTGGCATCGTTATATCTATAAAACGCGCTTGAAACGGGCCCTTGAAAAATTAGAGGAAGCAGGCTTGCAAGGGTCAGAAACCTATGAGCGCGTGGTGACCAACCTCCGTTTTATTGAAACGATAGACTAACCCCTTATTGATGAGAAAGGATCAGCATGTTCATTATTGCATCAGAGCAGACCAGAGAGCTGGATCGTTTGCAAAAATACTTGGACAAACTTGGCCAGCCCTACCGGGTATTTGTGACTAATCTGGAAACAGATTTGGACCAACAGACAGAGAGTCTTGCGACCTTTTTTACCCAAAAAGACCCAGTATCAAAAATTGGAAAACCTTTATTTTTCAATAATCTAGCAGTTCCAGAATTATGGGAATGTTGGACACTAGGGATCACGACCTATCTTTTTGATGGGGAGGAACGTCGTGCCAACGTAGTTTTGCGAGAGGATATCTTGTCCCGAACGGTTGAAAGAGTGGAATGGTTTGGTCAGAGAGAAGAGATCGTATCCATTGATGTCTACAATCGCTATGGTTGGAGAAGCAAACAGAGTCTCCTTACGGAAGCTGGCCAACCATATTTAGACATCTATTTGAACCGTCAGCAAGAAGAAGTCTTACTTCACTTTGTCTCACAAGGAACCTTTTTGCTTCAAACTCCTAAGGGACGGGATCGCCTGTATGCCAGTAAGGAAGAGCTACAAAGAGCTGTCCTAGAACAAGTCTTGCCAGAAGATGAAGCCGTTCTTTTGATGGACAAGGCATTGCTAGATGTTGTGAAAGAGATACCAAAGGAAAGACTCGCCTACTGTGCCAATGACGCTCGTGATCTAGACGAGATCAAAGAACAAGTCAGTCAGATTTTGTTGGTAGAAGATGGTCTGTTGAGGGAGAAAAAAGACGGGATCACAGCCTTGTCAGGGCTGGTAGATGTGGAGCAGGAAAGTTTTCAACCAGAAGCCCTGGTCATGACGGCTTCTCAAGAGGTCGAAGGCTTATCTCGCCTAGTCCATCAATTCCCACAAGTCACCTTTCACATTGCTGCTTTGACAGCCATGGGACCGAAATTAACAGACTTGGAGACTTGTTCTAACGTGCACCTCTATCCAGGGATTTCGCTAGAAAAATATGAGAACTTGTTATCCAGCTGCTCTATTTATCTGGATTGCAACCGAGGAGAAGAAGTGTGGAGCAGTAGCCTTCATGCTCTTGAAAATGGGCAAGTCTTATTTGGTTTGAAGAGCACGGTGCATCAGGAAGCCTATAAAAACTTGAGCACAATCACAGATACAGTCGAAGAAATGGAACAGCAACTAGATACCTTGCTCCAGCAGCCAGAGACCTACAAAGAATTGGTAAGAGAGCAGGCACGAATCTTGAAATTGCCTGAAAAAGAAGCTTTGGAAGAGCTGTTTAAGCGATTAGAGGGAGGAACCGCATGACCATTTATACCTTTAATCTATTAGTGGGATTCGAACCCAATGGGGTTGATGTTGCACAAGCCTCTCGGGCAAAGATGCTCCGGAGACTAGGAGTGGCAGCGAAGTTTGTCTTTACCACTTGGCCCACTCCAGAAAAATTGGCCTATTACCTCTCATTGGGGCACCGGGATGAGGAACTGCTTTTTGCCCATTTAGCTTTTACGGATCAACAGACTACGGTCCCTCAAAAGACGGTAGGGGCCTTGCAAATGGAGTTTCAACTGACGCGTCTGGATGTTGTTGAAAAAACGGAAAGAGCCATTCGCTACCAATTTGCGGATGGAAACGCCTTGAGCTTTCATTTGGATCCCTATCATCCAAACTGTGTCCGCTATGTAGACTATCTTTTGGCTGGAAATAGGATCAAGCGAGAGTATTATGGAGCTTGTAAACTTGTCACAGAGTATTTTCAGTATGGTAGTGTTGTCAGACGGATCTATCACCATCAAGATGGGACTATCGCTTTTGAAGAATCGAGGTTAGGTGGAAGCTGGCTCTATAAACTGGGGTCTGAGATTTTGACCAACCATACAGAAGTGATGAGACGTTTTTTGTCGCAGCTGTCGCTAAAAGAAGAAGATCTGATTCTGCTTGACCGGGCTTCGCGCATGGATTTTGCTCGCCCTTTGTTGGAGAAACCTGCTTCTTCAAAGCTCGCCATGGTGTTTCATTCGGAGCATGAATTTGAAAATGGCCATCTCAATTATGAATATTATTATGTGTTCAAGTATGCTAAACGCTTCGATTATTTCATCACGGCGACGGATCTTCAAAAAGAAGTCTTGGAGCAGACACTTGCTAAACAAGGATGCCAAGGAATTCCAATCTATAGCATTCCGGTTGGGCATCTAGAAGAATTGACAGAATCACAAGGAGATCGACCTCCCTTTAGTGTGCTCACAGCTTCCCGTTTGGATCCAAGAAAACGCATCGATTTGGCTATTCGAGTAGTGGCCCAAGCTCATGAAAAACTCCCAGCCCTTCAGTTTGATATTTATGGGAAGGGTGGAGAAGCGGACAACTTGCGCCACCTGATTCAGGAGCTTGCAGCACAAGATTATATTCACCTACGCGGTCATGCGGATCTTCAGCAGATCTATCCTTGCTACCAAGCCTACCTCACCACTTCTCAGTGGGAGACCTTTGGTTTGACTTTGATGGAGGCGGCTGGAGCAGGTTTGGCCTTGCTGGGCTTTGATGCCCGTTATGGTAATCCAACTTTTATAAAAGAGGGTGAAAATGGCTTTTTGGTACCTTATAGCGAGACAGTGCCAGAAGAAGAGTTGGTGAAAGAGTTGGCAGACAAGCTGGTCCAGCTCTTTGAAAGCGACCTCGCTCCATTCCATCAGGCTTCTTATGAGTTGGCCTCTTCTTACCTCGCTTCTAAGGTCCAGGAAGTCTGGAAAGAGACTCTAATGGAGATGGGGCAATTAGGCGGAAAAGAAATATAAAATGAAGAATCTGTAGCGACAAAAAAGTCCTACAGATTTTTTCTAAGGCAAGCAAATTGGGCTAAATTATGGTAAAATAGAGGGTATTGAAAAATCATCATTTCACGAAAGGAAGCAAGATGAAAATAACGCAAGAAGAGGTAACCCACGTTGCCAATCTTTCAAAATTGAAATTCTCTCCAGAAGAGACAGCTGAGTTTGCGACAACCTTGTCTAAAATTGTCGACATGGTGGAATTGTTGGAAGAAGTGGACACAACAGGCGTTGCTCCAACAACGACCATGGCGGATCGTAAGACTGTATTGCGTCCGGATGTTGCTGAAAAAGGGACTGACCGAGACCGCTTGTTTAAAAATGTACCTGAAAAAGATAACTACTACATCAAGGTACCAGCTATCCTAGAAGATGGAGGAGATGCCTAATGTCATTCAACCATAAAACCATTGAAGAGTTGCACGACCTCCTTGTCTCTAAGGAAATTTCGGCAACCGAATTGACACAAGCTACGCTTGAAGATATCAAGGCGCGTGAAGAAGCGGTTAATGCCTTTGTAACGGTGGCCGAAGAAGCAGCTCTTGCACAAGCCAAGGCCATTGATGAAAAAGGAATCGATGCAGACAACCTCCTGTCAGGGATTCCACTCGCTGTCAAAGACAATATCTCAACAGATGGTATCTTGACAACTGCGGCTTCAAAAATGCTCTATAACTACGAGCCAATCTTTGATGCGACAGCGGTTGCCAATGCCAAAGCCAAAGATATGATTGTCATCGGAAAGACCAACATGGATGAATTTGCCATGGGTGGATCTGGTGAAACTTCTTACTATGGACCAACCAAGAATGCATGGGACCACAGCAAGGTGCCTGGTGGATCTTCTAGTGGTTCAGCAGCTTCTGTCGCTTCAGGTCAAGTCCGTTTGTCCCTTGGTTCAGATACAGGTGGTTCTATCCGTCAACCGGCTGCTTTTAATGGGATTGTTGGTCTCAAACCAACTTATGGAACAGTTTCCCGTTTTGGTCTCATTGCTTTTGGTAGCTCACTCGACCAAATTGGGCCGTTTGCACCAACGGTTAAGGAAAATGCGCTCTTGCTTAATGTTATTGCCAGTGAAGATGATAAAGATTCAACTTCAGCGCCAGTGCGCGTAGCAGACTATACTTCTAAGATTGGTCAAGACATTAAAGGCATGAAGATTGCCCTTCCGAAGGAATACCTTGGGGAAGGGATTGACCCAGAAGTCAAAGAAACTATCCTTAAAGCGGCCAAACACTTTGAAAAATTGGGAGCAACTGTCGAAGAAGTCAGCTTGCCTCATTCTAAATACGGAGTTGCCGTATACTACATCATCGCTTCATCTGAAGCTTCTTCAAACTTGCAACGTTTCGATGGGATTCGCTATGGTTTCCGTGCAGAAGATGCTAAAAACTTGGATGATATCTACGTGAACACTCGTAGCCAAGGCTTTGGTGATGAGGTCAAACGCCGTATCATGCTTGGTACCTTTAGTTTGTCATCTGGTTACTACGATGCTTACTACAAGAAAGCTGGTCAAGTCCGTACCCTTATTATCCAAGACTTCGAAAAAGTCTTTGCGGATTACGACCTTATCCTTGGTCCAACAGCTCCTAGCGTAGCCTTTGATTTGGATTCGCTCAACCATGATCCGGTAGCCATGTACTTGGCTGACCTCTTGACCATTCCAGTCAACTTGGCAGGCCTTCCAGGGATTTCGATTCCTGCAGGTTTTGCGCAAGGTCTTCCAGTTGGTTTGCAGTTGATTGGTCCTAAGTATTCTGAAGAAACCATCTACCAAGCTGCAGCTGCCTTTGAAGCTACGACGGATTACCACAAGCAACAACCCCTTATTTTCGGAGGTGACAATTAATGAACTTTGAAACAGTCATCGGACTTGAAGTCCACGTTGAATTGAATACAAACTCAAAAATTTTCTCACCAACCTCTGCCCACTTTGGAAACGAGCAAAATGCCAATACCAATGTGATTGACTGGTCTTTCCCAGGGGTGCTTCCTGTCTTGAACAAGGGTGTTGTGGATGCTGGTATCAAGGCTGCTTTGGCGCTGAATATGGATATCCATCAGCACATGCACTTTGACCGTAAGAACTATTTCTACCCTGATAATCCAAAGGCCTACCAAATTTCGCAATTTGACGAGCCAATCGGTTACAACGGTTGGATTGAAGTGCAATTGGAAGACGGCTCAACTAAGAAAATCGGGATTGAACGTGCCCACTTGGAAGAAGACGCCGGTAAGAATACCCATGGAACAGATGGATTCTCTTACGTAGACCTTAACCGTCAAGGGGTTCCATTGATTGAAATCGTATCTGAAGCAGATATGCGTTCTCCAGAAGAAGCCTACGCCTATTTGACAGCTTTGAAAGAAGTTATCCAGTACACTGGTATTTCAGACGTCAAGATGGAAGAAGGATCGATGCGGGTCGATGCCAACATTTCCCTTCGCCCATACGGTCAAGAGGAATTTGGTACCAAGACGGAGTTAAAAAACTTGAACTCTTTCTCAAACGTCCGTAAAGGTCTTGAATACGAAGTGCAACGTCAAGCGAAAATCTTGCGTTCGGGTGGTGTCATTCGTCAAGAAACACGCCGTTATGATGAAGCTAATAAGAGTACCATCCTTATGCGTGTCAAAGAAGGAGCTGCGGATTACCGTTACTTCCCAGAACCAGACCTTCCCTTGTTTGAAATCTCAGATGAGTGGATCGAGGAAATGCGTACGGAGTTGCCAGAGTTTCCAAAAGACCGTCGGGCTCGCTACGTGGCAGAGCTTGGCTTGTCTGACTATGATGCCAACCAATTGACAGCTACGAAAGTTACTTCTGACTTCTTTGAAGCAGCCGTAGCCCTTGGCGGAGATGCTAAACAAGTGTCTAACTGGCTCCAAGGTGAAGTGGCGCAATTCTTGAATGCAGAAGGCAAAACGCTGGAAGAAATCCAATTGACACCAGAAAACTTGGTCGAAATGATTGCCATCATCGAAGATGGAACCATTTCTTCTAAGATTGCCAAGAAGGTCTTCGTTCACTTGGCGAAAAACGGTGGTGGTGCGCGTGAATACGTTGAAAAAGCTGGATTGGTACAGATTTCAGACCCAGAAGTCTTGATCCCTATCATCCACCAAGTCTTCGCAGACAATGAAGCAGCTGTAGCCGACTTCAAGTCAGGGAAGCGGAATGCAGACAAGGCCTTCACAGGTTTCCTCATGAAAGCAACCAAAGGCCAAGCCAACCCACAAGTAGCCCTCAAGTTACTTGCTCAAGAATTGGCGAAGTTGAAAGAAGAGTAATAGAGAAAAAACCAGCCGAGAGGTTGGTTTTTACTATCCATAAAATTGTGTTAGAATAGGAAAGACCATTACATATCAACTGCCATTAGGAGGAGTTACATGAACAAATTTTTAAGAGTCTTATTTGTCCTGGTTATCATCGCCATGTCTGGAGCGATTGTCTTCCAGCTGTTCTTTCCATCTTATATGGGAAGTCATTCGGGATATGGTGTTTCTGTCGGTTGGCAGCGGGAGATTGGGATTTGGAATGTGGCAGTTCTTGTGATCTTGATTGCCGTCAATCTCAAATACGATTGGTTTTATCTTCGGACGGTACTAGTGGCCTTGATCATCGGTGGGCTTGGAATTGGGACCAATCATCTTTTCAGTTATTTTCACTATCATCTGCCGGTCAATGGGATTGGTGCGCTTGAAAATTATCTCCTTGTCCTTGGTTGGATTGTGGGCTGGAGAATAGAGAATTCACGAATCAAGAAGAGGTAAGAAGGAGCAGTCGAAGGGCGGCTCTTTTTTCATCTTCAGTTTTTTCTTGACAAAGTTTGTGAAAAGGCTTACAATGGATTTGTTGAGTTTCCTGAAAAGGAAAATGCAAATCATGGAAATATAAAGGAGATTATCCTATGGCTACTATGAAAGCAGCTCGCTGGCATGCAGCAAAAGACGTTCGTATCGAAGAAGTGGAAGTACCTGAAGTACAACCACATCAAGTAAAAGTGGCAGTTAAGTTCACAGGGATCTGTGGGACGGACTTACATGAATATTTGGATGGACCGATCTTCATCCCAACTGAAGAACATGTGTATTCTGGTCAAAAAGCACCGGTTACTTTGGGACATGAATTCTCTGGTGAAATTGTAGAAGTCGGAAGTGATGTGACTCGTGTCAAAGTTGGGGATCGTGTGACGATTGAACCAATTTTGGCAAAACATAACCTAATCGGTGACTATAACCTTGATCCAAACTTGAACTTTGTCGGCCTTGCTGCAGATGGTGGTTTTGCCAAATATTGTGTCCTTGACGGTGACATTGTCCATGTGATTCCAGATGGCTTGAGCTATGAACAAGCTGCGCTTACAGAACCTGCAGCTGTGGCTGTTTATGCCGTTCGTCAATCTGCATTGAAAACTGGGGATACAGCCGTTATCTTTGGCTTGGGTCCGATCGGTCTTTTGATTGTTGAAGCCCTTCGTGCAGCAGGAGCATCAAAAATCTATGCGGTTGAATTATCTCCTGAACGCCAAGCGAAAGCGGAAGAATTGGGAGCAATCGTTGTTCGCCCAGAAGAAGGAGAAACAATCGTCGAAGCCATCCATCGCTTGACAGGTGGTGGAGCAGATGTTTCTTATGAAGTGACTGGAGTTCCAGTTGTTTTAGGTCAAGCCCTTGCAGCTGTTCATAAAGCTGGGGAATGTATGGTCGTATCTATCTGGGAACGTGAAGCTAGCATCAATCCAAATGAATTCGCTATCCAAGAAAAATCTCTCAAAGGAATTATTGCCTACCGTCATATTTTCCCTAAAGTATTGGAATTGATGGAACAAGGCTACTTCTCTGCTGAAAAATTGGTTACCAAGAAAATTAAATTGGAAAATATCGTTGAAGAAGGATTTATTGAATTAACACAAGATAAATCTCAAATCAAGATTTTGGTTCAACCTGAATAAGCGAATAAATTTATATGAAATATATGAGGCTGAAACGTTTCGTTTCGGCCTTTTATGATACAATAAAAGTAAGGAACAGATTTAGGAGGGGACTATGTCAAAGACGATGAAAGGAACACTCATGACCTTGATCGCCGGGATCGCTTGGGGACTATCCGGAGTTAGCGGGCAATATTTAATGGTTCATGGATTTTCGGCTATTGAGTTAACAAATCTCCGTTTGCTTTTTTCTGGAATTGTCCTTATTCTTCTTTCCTACGTTGCAGATAAGGAGAAGTTTTTGGCCTTTGCCAAAGATAAATCTTCCTACCTTCCCCTTCTTATTTTTGCCTTTTTAGGATTGTTATTGACTCAGTTGACCTATTTAGAGGCGATTGCTGAAACCAATGCTGGGACTGCTACGGTGTTACAGTATCTCTGTCCAGTGGGAATTTTAGCCTATACCTGTATCATGGATAAGGTGGCCCCTACACTAGCAGAAGTGTTTTCGATGCTTCTAGCGATTGGTGGCACATTCTTAATAGCAACCCATGGTCAACTCAATCAATTGGCCATCAATCCCAAAGGTTTGGCTTGGGGAGTGGTGTCAGCATTTGCCTATGCCCTTTACATCATTCTACCTCTGAACTTAATTCAAAAATGGGGAAGCATGCTGGTGATTGGAGTTGGGATGACTATTCCAGGAATCCTAATGCTCCCTTTTAGTGGTCTTCTCTCTTCTTCTGGAAACTACAGACTCGATACCTGGATGGCCCTTTTTGGCTTGGTGGTGATTGGGACGATTTTTGCCTATACAGCCTTTCTGAAAGGAACCTCTTTGGTAGGAGCCGTTAAAGGAAGCTTGCTGGCGTCCTTTGAGCCTGTTTCGGCAGTTTTCTTTGCCTTTGTCATTATGAAGGAGCATTTTTTTATGGTTGATGTGATTGGGATGGCCATGATCCTCCTTGCAGTTCTCTTGATTTCCCTCAAGGATTTCATGATTCAAAAAGAAAAAGGCATCTTGTAAAATCAAGACCTATCATATTTTAGTTAAAAGGTTGAGACGAAGGTCTTGGCCTTTTTATGATAGGGAAGAGTTATCACTATATAGCGTATACATAGATAGAAAAAGATGTTAAAATAGAACAAAACTTTTTTAAGGAGATAAGGATGAAAAAGATTTTTAAATGGACCCTATTTGCTGTGGCGACCTTGAGTCTAGTAGCTTGTGGCACCACTGCTCAAAAGACAAATTCGCAGCAATCAAAGACGGAAAAAGCGGCGAAAAATTCAGCATCTGACGGTCAAGTAGAGCTGAGCCTAAAAGGAGGGCAATACATCAAACCGCCTGTCCTCAATGACTCAGAAGACGGAACCTATTTAGCTCTTCAATTAGAATTTAAAAATGTTGCCAAAGAATCTATCAACGTGTCAGATTCAGATATCACCATTTACGATGCAGATAATAACAAGGTCAAATTGCAATCAGGAATTTATGACCAAAGTGAAGCCTTCCAATTGCTCAAGAGTGATCAGTTGGCCCAGGATAAAAAATTAACCGGCTATATCGTTTTTCCAGTCGAAAAAGGCAAAAAATACGAAGTGCAGTATGAACGAAAAACTTATAGCTCTGATAAAAAATCCAAACCTCTAAAATTTGCGGTGGATTCTTCTCAGTATGAGGACAAGGTGGAAGCTTCTACCCTTCTTGCAGATGAATACATCAATCAAGTTTACTTCAGTGGCCAACGAAAGGTCAAAAAGGATGACGCTTTTGTTTTGGGAACTGATTTGAAAAAGGAAGCCAGTGATTTCCGTGCGAAATTTGCGGCTGACTTTACTCGTAAACTACATGATTACCAATTCTCTGAAGAAGAAGTGAACCAGTTTATCGATGCTTATGAAAAGGAAAATGCTAAGCGTGCGAAATTAACCTATAAGATCAAACAATACTTCCCAGACAAGGTAGTCATTAGCCTGAATCCTGAGACAGTTAGCATGGAAAAGACGATCTTAAACCACATGCAGACCTTCTATCAAGAACATCGAAAAGACTATCCAGGTATCATCGAGGCGAATCAGGCTCAAAACAAAGCCTATAGAGAGGAAATGATGGCTTCTCTTGCAGATCGTCCCTTGACGACGCCGGATCGATACGACTACCAGTTGACCTTTGTTAAGAAAGATGGCAAATGGGAAGTAGAAAAAGCCTATAATAGTGATAGCTTTATGGAAAAATTCGAGGGAAATCTTTCTTAATGCTGAAGTTGGCACTCCTGGGACATGAATCTAGGAGTGTTTTTATCTATAGTTTGAAACTATATCAAAACCCAAGAAACAGGAATTAGACGGAAACACCTATTAGTGATAAAATAATTTTAAGTTTGAAAGGAGATGAAGGCTTGTGTCTTTTTCTTATGAAGAGTTAGCAGAGATTCGCCACTATATCCACCAACACCCAGAATTGTCTGGTCAAGAATACCAGACAACCGCCTTTCTAAAAGAGCGTCTCGAAGAGTTTGGGATTCGTATTTTAGAGAGTGGATTAAAAACTGGTCTGATTGCAGAAATTGGGTCCGGCCAACCGGTGGTGGCACTTCGAGCAGATATCGATGCCCTTCCAATTTTGGAACAAACGAATCTGCCCTACCAAAGTCAGAATCCAGGCGTCATGCATGCCTGTGGCCATGATTTTCATCAAACCAGTCTTCTGGGAGCAGCAGCACTTCTCAAGGAAAAAGAAGACCAGCTTGAAGGAACCGTACGCTTGATCTTTCAGCCAGCAGAAGAAATCTCAGAAGGTGCTTCTGATGTTTTGGCAACAGGACTGTTGGAGGATGTTCAAGGAATTATTGGTTTTCACAATATTCCTCAGCTAAAAGCAGGGCAACTTGCTTTGAATGCTGGAGCTATGATGGCAGGGGTTGAAAAATTCAAGGTTACCGTGACAGGGGTTAGTAGCCATGCTGCAAGACCGGATTTAGGAGTTGACACTGTAACGGCCGTCACAACCATGGTTCAGAATGTACAATTATTAATTTCACGGACCGTTTCTCCTTTTGAAACAGCTGTTTTGTCCATTACGCACCTAGATGTGGGCTCAACCTGGAATGTGCTCCCAAAATCAGGCTATTTTGAAGGAACCATTCGTTCTTTTAATCCGAGTGTGCAAAGGGACTTGAAGGCACATTTTATTTCCATCATTCGACACATTGCAGAAAGTCTGGAAGTGGATGTGGCTTTTGAGTGGGGTGTGACCCCGCCCGTTACCTTTAATGATGAGGAATTGACGCAGGTGGTTTGGGAAGCTTCACAAGGCTTGGCTGAAGTGATTCCAGCAAATCCTTCTACTGCTGGAGAAGACTTTGCCTTTTACCAAGAGCGAATTCCTGGAGTCTTTGCCTTTATCGGTTCCAATGGAGAGCCGGATGCGCCAGACCTCCATCATGATCACATGACCATCGATGATGCAGCCTTTGAGGTGTCGGTTCCCTATTATGTTGAAAATGCGCAAGCTTTATTGCAGTATTTCAAAGAAAAATAAGTGTGATAAAGAAAAACTATCACCTCCATAAAAAATATATATTAGGCAAGTGAATGCTTTTTTGATAAAATAAAAAAATACTTTTAAAATGGCTTTTTATGTGCCTGAAACCAAAAAGGAGATCCTATGAATCTAAAAAAAATGATTAAGTATTCTGCTTTAGGATTGGTTGCAGTCCTTGCAACCAGTGCTTTAGTAGCATGTTCATCTGGTAAATCAGCCAGTGGTAAGAAAACCATTGAAGTTGGTACTGTTGGAACAACCAAACCATTCTCTTACGAAGAAAAAGACGGCAAGCTAACCGGTTATGAAATCGAAGTTTTGCGTGAAATCTTCAAAGGTTCAGACAAATATGAAGTAAACTTTAACAAAACAGAGTGGTCTTCAGTCTTTGCTGGCTTAGATAGTGACCGTTTCCAAATCGGTGCCAACAATATTAGTTACTCAAAAGAGCGGGAAGAAAAATACCTCTATCCAAATCCATATGCTCGCAATCCATTAGTATTGGTCGTACCAAAAGATTCTTCTATTAAATCTTTGGATGACATTGGTGGCAAGAAAACAGAAGTTGTTCAAGGAACATCTACTGCTAAACAATTAGAAGATTTCAATAAAAAACATTCAGATAATCCAACTGACTTGCAATACACAGATGGAACCATTCAAACCATCATGGCTAATTTAGCGGATGGTCGTACAGATTACAAGATCTTCGAACGGATCTCAGTAGATACTATCATTCGTGATCAAGGCTATGACAACTTGAAGGTTATCGAGCTTCCAAGCGACCAACAACCTTATGTGTATCCAATTATTGCAAAAGAAGATAAAGACCTTCAAAAATTTGTCAACAAACGTATCAAGGAACTCTATGACAATGGAACCCTTGAAAAACTGTCTAAAAAATACTTTGGTGGAGTTTATCTACCAGAAGCAAAAGATATTAAAGAATAATATTTAAATAAAGGAGACTTCAAAATGAAATTGAAAAAAATTCTTGGTTTAACAGCTCTTGCAGCTATTGCAACATTTGCTCTTGCAGCATGTGGTTCTTCAAAATCATCTAGCAAAGATGGTGAAACAACTGTAAAAGTAGGTGTCATGACTTTGAGCGACACTGAAAAAGCTCGTTGGGATCAAGTTCAAAAGAACTTGGATGACGCTAAAACAGGAATCAAATTGGAATTCACTCAATTTACAGACTACTCACAACCAAACGTGGCTGTAAAAGATGGTAGCGTGGATATCAATGCTTTCCAACACTACAACTTCCTTGATAACTGGAACTCTAAAAACGACAATGCCCTTGTTGCAGTAGCAGATACGTACATCGCTCCAATCCGTCTTTACTCTGGTACAGAAAACGGTAAAAACAAATACACTTCAATTAAAGAAATTCCTAAAGGTGGAACAATCGCTGTACCAAATGACCCAACAAATGAAAGCCGTGCCTTGTATGTCTTGCAATCAGCTGGTTTGATTAAATTGGATACCAAAGATGGTCAATTGGCAAACGTGTCAAACATCAAAGAAAATTCAAAAGATTTGAAGATTTCTGAATTGGATGCTTCACAAACACCATCTGCTCTTCCATCAGTAGATGCTGCAGTCATCAACAATACCTTCGTTCGTGAAGCAGGCGTTGATTTCAAAAAAGCTATCTATGTTGAAAAGAAAGACAACAACTCAAAACAATGGTACAACGTGATCGCTGCTAAGAAAGATTGGGAAAAATCTGATAAAGCAAAAGCAATCAAAGAAATCATCAAAGCCTATCACAAAGACAATGTGAAGAAAGTGATCGAAGAATCTTCAGAAGGAATGGACCAACCAGTCTTCTAAGATTTGATCTCAAGTGTATGAAGGAGGTGGAGAAGCAATTCTCTACCTCTTATCGTGTATTAGGAGGAATGCATGCCTTTTGCAACAGAAGCGGAACAAATCCGTAAATTTGAAAATGATGAGGTCGCACAACATTATTTTGAAGTGTTGCGAACCTTGATTTCAAAAAAATCCATCTTTGCCCAACAAGTTGGTCTCAAGGAAGTAGCCAACTATTTGGGAGAAATTTTTACAGCTGCAGGAGCCAAAGTCGAAGTGGATGATAGCTATACAGCACCTTTTGTGATTGCCAAATTTTTCTCGCCAAATCCTGAAGCCAAAACCATCATTTTTTATAACCACTATGATACGGTACCAGCTGATGGAGATCAACCTTGGACGGGAGATCCCTTCACCTTATCTGTTCATTATGGAACCATGTACGGTCGAGGGGTTGATGATGACAAGGGGCATATCACAGCTCGTCTCACAGCTCTTCGAAAATACATTCGTGAAAGTGGCGATTTGCCAGTCAATATCACCTTTATCATCGAAGGGGCAGAGGAGTCTGCATCGACTGACTTGGATAAATACTTGGCCAAACACAAGAAACACTTGCGTGGGGCAGACCTCCTAGTCTGGGAACAAGGCACACGAAATAATCAGGGTCAGTTGGAAATTTCCGGTGGTAGCAAGGGGATCGTCACTTTTGATATGGTGGTGAAGAGTGCAGAAGTGGATATTCATTCTAGCTATGGCGGTGTGGTAGATTCTGCTTCTTGGTATTTGTTAAATGCCATCGCCAGTCTTCGTGACAAAGAAGGCCGAATCTTAGTGGATGGGATTTATGATCAGATCCAAGAACCCAATGAACGCGAGCTAGCTTTGATCGAGCAATATGCCAACAAAGGGCCAGAAGATGTTGCGGAAACCTATGGTCTAACCCTCCCAATCTTGAAGGAAGATCGAAAAGAATTCCTGCGCCGTTTCTATTTTGAACCAGCCCTGAATATTGAAGGTTTTGGCTCTGGTTACCAAGGACAAGGTGTTAAAACGATTCTTCCGGCAGAGGCACGTGCCAAGATGGAGGTGCGTTTGGTTCCTGGACTGGATCCCAAGGATGTCTTAGAAAAGATCAAGCAGCAATTGAGGAAAAATGGCTATGATCAGGTCGAATTGGTCTATACTCTCGGTGAAATGAGTTACCGAAGTGATATGAGTGCCCCATCGATTTTAAATGTCATTCGGCTGGCCAAAGACTTCTATAGAGAAGGAGTTTCTGTTCTTCCAACAACAGCGGGAACAGGGCCCATGCATACGGTATTTGAGGCTTTGCAGGTGCCGATGGCAGCCTTTGGAATTGGGAATGCCAATAGCCGGGACCATGGGGGCGATGAAAATGTGAAAATCGCCGATTATTACACCCATATTGAATTGATAAAGGAGTTAATAGCAAGTTATGAGTAAAGCAATGATTCAGCTGGACCACATTGATGTGACCTTCCAGCAAAAGAAACGTCAGATCCAAGCCGTCAAAGATGTGACCATTCATATTAATGAAGGCGATATCTATGGGATTGTAGGGTATTCCGGAGCCGGGAAATCGACCTTGGTTCGGGTGATCAATCTCTTGCAAGTGCCTAGTGCCGGAACCATCACTGTGGATGGAGATGTGATTTATCAAGATCAGGTGACCCTAAAACCGGCTGCCCTTCGGGAGAAACGTCGGGATATCGGAATGATTTTCCAACACTTCAACTTGATGGCTCAAATGACTGTCGCAGAAAATGTGGCTTTTGCTCTTAAACATTCTAAATTAAACAAAGAACAAAAGAATGAGAAAGTGGCGAAATTGTTGGATTTGGTTGGTCTAGCTGACCGTGCAGAAAATTACCCAGCCCAATTGTCTGGTGGACAAAAGCAGCGGGTAGCAATTGCGCGTGCCCTTGCCAACGATCCAAAGATTTTGATATCAGATGAGTCAACTTCCGCCCTGGATCCAAAGACGACCAAACAAATTCTAGCTTTGTTGCAAGAATTGAACAAAAAACTTGGCTTAACCATTGTCTTGATCACCCATGAGATGCAAATTGTCAAAGATATTGCCAACCGGGTAGCTGTCATGCAAAATGGCGAACTGATTGAAGAAGGGTCTGTGTTAGATATCTTCTCGAATCCGAAAAATGCTTTGACGCAAGACTTTATCACAGTTGCAACAGGAATCGATGAAGCCATGGTAAAAATCAATCAACAAGCGATTGTGAAGAATTTGCCTGATGATTCGATGTTGGCGCATCTCAAGTATGCAGGTTCTGTGACAGATACAGCTATCATCAATGATATTTATAAGCAGTACCAAGTATCTGCCAACATTTTATTTGGGAACATCGAGATCCTTGATAACACACCTGTTGGAGAGTTGGTGGTCATCTTATCAGGTGAAAATCAAAATCTGGAAACGGCCAAAGCTGAGTTAGAAAATGCAGGAGTTTCCGTGACTATTGTGAAAGATGGGAGAAAAGCATGATCCAGTTAATTCAAACATATTTACCAAATGTCTATAAATTAGGGTGGTCTGGCCAGTATGGATGGGGAACCGCTATTTACTTGACTCTTTACATGACCGTTATTTCCTTCATTATTGGTGGATTTTTAGGTTTGGTGACAGGACTTTTGTTAGTCTTGACCCGTCCAGGTGGTGTCATCGAAAATAGAATCGTTTTCCAAATTTTGGATAAGATTACTTCCTTGTTCCGCGCCATTCCTTTCATTATCTTGTTGGCCTTTATTAATCCCTTGACCTACTTGCTCTTGAAAAATACCATCGGTCCTACAGCGGCCCTTGTTCCGCTGTCTTTGGCTGTCTTTCCATTCTTTGCCCGCCAAGTCCAAGTAGTCTTGTCAGAATTGGATGGAGGCGTGATTGAAGCAGCACAAGCCAGTGGGGCAACCTTCTGGGATATTGTCGGTGTCTACCTGCGTGAAGGGCTTCCTGATTTGATCCGTGTAACAACAGTGACCATCATTTCCTTGATTGGAGAAACCGCCATGGCGGGTGCCGTTGGTGCTGGAGGATTAGGAACCTTGGCCATCAACTACGGGAAAAACATGTTTAACAATGATGTCATCTTTGTGGCGACCTTATTGATCCTGATTCTTATCGTTCTGGTCCAATTTATCGGGGACTTCCTTTCGAAGAAAATTAGCCACCGTTAGGATCAGTATCCAATGAATAGAATAAATGTGAATCAAATAAAACAAGTTGGAGCCTTCACTTTCCTCTATTTTCTTGCGATTGGACTGGGGGTCTTAGTTGGAAATCTGGTCGATCATCAAGGAAATATGTTTTATGCTCCTGCCTTTTCAGCCTTGTTTGGCGGGATGATCTACCGCTATTATCTAGAAAAAATAAAAGGAGTTGGATCTATCTTTATAGTTGGCTGCGTGATTGGATCCTTCTTCCTCTTTTCGCGTCATGGTGCAGGGGCCTTTATTCCAGCCTTGATCGCCGGAAGTTTTGCGGAAATGGTCGCCTCAAGTGGTCGTTTTCGCTCGAATTTACGAAATGCCTTGTCTTTTGTCATTTTTGCCTTTGCGACGACAGGGCCCATTCTTATGATGTGGTTCTATCCAGCCAGTTACCGCATGTCGTTACTGGATCGTGGTAAATCGATAGACTATGTCAATCGGGTGATGGTATCACCAGATCTAGCGACCATCACTTGGTTTGTCCTCACGGTCATAATGGGTGCTGGATTAGGATGGGGACTATCGAACATCCTTCTTCCATTATTGGCCAAAAAAGGAGATAAAGATGCACAATAATTTACTAGTTCTTCAGTCAGACTTTGGTTTGGTGGATGGAGCAGTATCAGCTATGATTGGGGTTGCTTTAGAAGAATCACCAACCCTTAAAATTCACCACTTAACTCATGATATTACCCCCTACAATATCTTTGAAGGGAGTTACCGTCTCTTTCAGACAGTAGATTACTGGCCAGAAGGGACGACCTTTGTTTCGGTGGTCGATCCTGGTGTTGGTTCTAAACGAAAGAGTGTGGTAGCTAAAACGGCGAAGAATCAATACATTGTCACTCCGGATAATGGGACTCTCTCTTTCATCAAGAAACATGTAGGGATTGTTGCTATCCGTGAGATTTCAGAGGTGAAGAACCGCCGGGCCAATACAGAGTTTTCTTATACCTTCCATGGGCGTGATGTCTATGCCTATACAGGAGCTAAGTTAGCCAGTGGCCATATCAGCTTTGAGGAAGTGGGACCAGAACTCAGTGTCGAACACATTGTAGAAATCCCAGTGGTGGAAACGGTTATGGAGGACAATCTTGTCAAAGGAGCAGTTGACATCTTGGATGTGCGCTTTGGTTCTCTCTGGACTTCGATTACCCGAGAAGAGTTCAATCATTTGAAACCTGAATTTGGGGAACGCTTTGAAGTGACCATCTATAACAATGACATGCTGGTTTACCAAAACCAAGTAACCTACGGCAAGTCTTTCGCCGACGTGCGGATTGGACAGCCAATCCTTTATATCAATTCCCTCTACCGTGTTGGTCTTGCCATCAACCAGGGATCCTTTGCTAAGGCCTATAATGTAGGAGTTGGGGCTTCTTGGAATATCGAGATTAGAAAAATGGAAAATTAATAGGAGATATCATAATGAAACAGAAATCATTATTTTCAATTAAAGATGTTGTAGCTATTGGGGTTGGAGCAGCCCTCTTTGTCGTGATTGCTATGTTGCAAATCCCTGCACCTGCACCGAATACGAGCATTCAGTTGCAATATGCCCTTCAAGCTCTCTTTAGTGTAGTTTTTGGTCCGATTGTCGGTTTCTTAATCGGCTTGATTGGTCATGCCATTAAGGATGCTATGTCAGGTGGTCTTTGGTGGACTTGGATCATTTCAAGTGGTTTGTTTGGACTTTTTGTTGGTTTCTTCCGCAAACAAATCGGTGAATTCAAAGGGGAAGTGACAAAGAAAGAATTAATTGTCTTTAACATCGTTCAAATCGTATCCAACCTTGTGATCTGGGGCTTGATTGCTCCGGTTGGAGATGTCTTGATCTACAAGGAAAGTGCCAATAAAGTCTTCCTACAAGGTGTTGTTGCGGGTTCATTTAATGCATTAACAGTAGCTGTTGCAGGTTCTCTTCTCTTGATTGCTTATGCACGGACTCAAACAAAAGATGGAAGTTTGACCAAAGATTAAATGTACAGAAGATAAGAGAGTGGGACAGAAATCGGTAATTCGTTAGAATTCGATTTCGTCGTCCCACCTCCGCACAGTTGAGTAGGGCTGTAAAAGCTGATGAAATCAGCGTAGTAGAGCCCACTTAACCACTGCGTCTTGCTCGACAATCCAAAAATAATTGAGAGGCTAGGACTTTTGTCCCAGCCTCTTTTTTGTTTTATCAAAAATATTTTTTACAAAATGCAAGATATATATTGCAAAATAGAAAATATAGTGTATAATAAAGCTATAAAAACAAGAAAGGAAAATCATGTGGCGAAAAATCTCAAATTAAAAATGGCCCGGGTCGAGCATGATATGACCCAGGGGGATCTTGCAGATGCCATCGGGGTGACACGCCAGACCATCGGCCTGATTGAGGCAGGGAAATATAACCCAACCCTCAGTCTCTGCCTTGCTATCTGTAAGACCTTGGATAAGACGCTGGATCAACTGTTCTGGGAGTAACAGTTTTAATAATAGAAAGAGGAAGAATATGAAACAAAAGAAAGAACCAATTGT
Organism: Streptococcus parasanguinis; assembly: GCF_964238605.1. Lineage (GTDB taxonomy): Bacteria > Bacillota > Bacilli > Lactobacillales > Streptococcaceae > Streptococcus > Streptococcus parasanguinis_AJ. Next base: position 52,942 of record NZ_CAXSMM010000011.1, read on the forward strand.
AAAAGATGAGCGGACCATGCTGCTTGATGGAAAAATCGCAGGAGAACTTGTCCTTGGGATGACCTGCTTTATTGCAGTCTCTGCCTTTGTGAAAGCTAGTATCCTGGATTTAGACCTAGTAGCTTATATTCCAGAGCTCATTCTCTTGATTGTCATGGGAGCTTATGCCTTTGTGAGAAGGATCAGTTCAGGGATTGATGTTCGAGATATGTTAGAAAAAGATAGCTGGTTGAGCCGCCTTGGGTCAGGTCTAGTCTTTGCTGTGCTGATGATAGCCATGGATGTGATTGGAAAGCGAGAGGCAACGAGCTTTATCTTGAGTCCCAAGTATCTGGTCAAAATTTTATTAGAAATCGTCGTCTTTGCCATCTTGACTTATCTGTTTGAAAAACCACTTGCTCTTATCAATCGGAAAAAACAAGAGAAGATAGAGGCAGAGTTAGAGGATGAAGAATAAGGAGAAAACAATGAGATTACAATTGCTGAACAAACAAATCATAGATGAACGAGAAGAAGGCTTAGCTAATAAGGCTGGAGCTGAGACGGCTGGTTTTCTGTTCCTTGCCTTAACTGTTTTTAGTGTGGGATCCATTTTTACGTCTAAGGTGGGGTTAAGTCCAATCATGGTGGTAGCCTTACTCATCGCCTCAGGATTTTATTATTCGGTTCGTTGTCAGCGATTGGGTGTGAGATTTATCAATTATAGCTATCTAAATGTGATGGGAATTGTAGTAGTAACCTCTATTCTTTCCTTGTTCATCTGGGCTCAAAATTTTCAATTAAACCAGGTTGTCTATCACTCAAATCCCTTCCATTCAAAATTCTTACTGGTGCTACCTATTACCTTTTTACTGAATCTTCCAATTGTATGGGGAGTCAATACCCTTGTGATGCTTCTTGCAAAGGTTGAGAAAAAACGCTATGAAGCCTATCTAGATCAGTTGGAAAAGGAAGAGTAGTTAGTTGGAACCTTATTTTCGTCGTAAAAAAGTCTGGAACCCCAGGCTTTTATTTTTCAGTCAAATAAATTGCATTCGTTTTCTGTGGAGAGTATACTGGTATAGTTGAATGAAAAATTCTGATAATTTAATCTTAGAAAAGAGAATCTTATGGCAAAACCTATTCGTGTTTTACTTTACTATAAATATGTTCCCATCGAAAATGCAGAACAATTTGCGGCTGATCACTTGGCCTTCTGTAAATCAATCGGGCTCAAGGGCCGTATTCTAGTGGCTGACGAAGGAATCAACGGAACCGTTTCTGGTGATTACGAAACGACGCAAAAATACATGGACTACGTTCACAGCCTTCCGGGTATGGAAGACCTTTGGTTCAAGATGGATGAGGAAGAAGAGCAAGCCTTCAAGAAGATGTTCGTCCGCTATAAGAAAGAGATTGTCCACCTTGGATTAGAGGATGATAACTTTGATAACGACATCAATCCCCTTGAAACAACAGGCGCTTACTTGTCACCAAAAGAATTTAAAGAAGCTCTTCTAGACGAGGATACCGTTGTCCTTGATACTCGTAACGACTATGAGTACGACCTTGGACACTTCCGTGGGGCTATTCGTCCAGATATCCGCAACTTCCGTGAGTTGCCACAATGGGTCCGTGATAACAAGGAAAAATTCATGGACAAGCGTGTGGTCGTATACTGTACGGGTGGAGTCCGTTGTGAGAAATTCTCAGGCTGGATGGTGCGTGAAGGCTACAAAGATGTTGGTCAATTACACGGAGGAATCGCGACTTACGGGAAAGACCCAGAAGTTCAAGGAGAACTTTGGGATGGGAAAATGTACGTCTTTGACGAACGGATTGCAGTCGATGTCAACCATGTCGATCCAAGTGTTGTCGGAAAAGATTGGTTCGATGGTACACCTTGTGAACGCTATGTCAACTGTGGCAATCCCTTCTGTAACCGTCGGATCTTGACCTCAGAAGAGAACGAAGACAAGTACCTCCGTGGCTGCTCCCATGAGTGCCGGGTTCACCCTCGCAATCGTTATGTTGAAGAACACAACTTGTCACAAGCAGAGGTTGCTGAGCGTTTGGCCCTTATCGGTGAGACGCTTGATGGAGCACCTGCATAATAGAAACAAACAGTCTGAAAGCTCAGGCTGTTTTTATATGGAAATTGATTGAAAATTGTGCTATACTTTAGGTAAGCGATTTCACAAAGGAGAAAACAAATGAGTATCGTGTTTTCAATCAAAAATAAAAAGAGCTTATTTGGCTATCAGAAAGTACTCGCAGCACAGGAAGTCCTGAAATTGGTGGAAGGGTTGACAACCTACAACTATGATCCTGCCACCCTTCATCGTCCCTTAAATGATTTTGAAGGCTTGAACTGTATCGTGTATAGAAAGAGTGGTCTTCCTCTGCAGTTACGCTATTTTGATGAGGAAGAGTCCTATCAAATTCAGGTGCCCTCTTTTGCGATAGAAGAAGATTGGCAGTTGGCCCTGCGCTGGATCAGTCGTTTAGCAGAAGTGTTGGGAACGGAGATTATGGCTAGCGACGGCGTGAGCTATACTCCAGATTCTATTTTCCATTTTGATTATGAAGTCGTTATCCTAGAAACGCTGGGGAATTTGACAAAAGAAAAAGATCTAAAAGAGTTTGAAGTGCAAGGCTTCGCTCATCCGGTCTATTTGGATCGGGATACAGTGCAGGAAGTCTTGAACCATGTCCATCCACTAGAAGCCTACTCTGCCTTTATCAAGAAGATTCAATATAGTGCAGCTTATTTCAGTCAAGTCCGTTTTTACCAACAGGAGGAGACAGGAGCCTTCTTAGCCAGCTATAGCTTGACAGAAGATACGGATACAGTCTTGCCACGGGTGCCACATGTTCCTGCAGAATATGTAGAAATCGTAGGCTTAGCGGGTATCATTGATTGGCGGGTGCTATTGGTTGCGATCGAGGGAGATCCGGATAAGCCAGAAAATTACCATCCAATTGGTTCTCTTGCTCTGAAGGACTTACGGGAGGCCTTAGAGCCAGATGAATTCCAGCTGCTTGATGCTAGTCAAATTGAAATCAAAAAATTGTCCAAAGAGCGGTTGCTAGAATTAGCACAATTGGAGAATAAGTAAAAAATATTGCAGTGAACTGTCCTTCCGACGTTTGATCCAAAAAATCGAACGTCTGGGAGCAGTTCTTTTTTATACTCTTACCTTTGATCAAAAACCAATGACTAGGCTAATTGTGGTATAATAGGGGACTAGAAGTAGAATGAAAGAGGTGCACGAAATGCTGTTAGAAGAATTTGACGCCAACCGACAGGCTATTATCAATCCACAAGACTTACACAAACCAATTGAAGGATTTCCCAAAGTAGTCATCTCTTGCTTTTCAAGAGTAACTTTTGCGCGCCTCCTTGAAAATTATGAACATGAGGTCATCACAAGAACCTCCATGGCCAACTTTGAAGTTCTCGTTTATGGGATCACTATCGGAGACCAACAGATCGCTGCCTTTAATGCGCCCGTTGGGGCAGCTTCCTGTGTGGGAATTATTGAGGATTTGATTCAATTTGGGATGGAAAAACTCGTTCTTTTTGGGACTTGTGGGGTTTTGGACAGGGATATTGAAGCGACCTCCATCATCATTCCAACAGCAGCTCTTCGGGATGAAGGGACCAGCTACCACTATCTTCCGGCTAGTGATGAAGTGGAAGTAAATAAGGAAAGCCTTCCTCTCTTCCAAGCCTTTCTGGATCGTCACATGGTTTCCTATCAGTCAGGAAAAGTGTGGACGACAGATGCACCGTACCGGGAAACCATCGACAAGATGAAGCGACGAATGGAAGCAGGAGCCATCTGTGTAGATATGGAATGTTCGGCAGTGGCAGCTTTAGCAGCTTTTCGGGACTTTGATCTCTGCCATTTCTTCTATGCGGCAGATCACCTCTCGGAAGAAAAATGGGATATCCGAACCTTATCCAGTCATGAGGATTTAGATAGCAAGGATCGAATCGCGGAGTTAGCTATCCAATTTGCGCTCTTTTGGGAAAAGGCAAACTAAATGAAAGAAGTAATGATTGAACTGAAGGATTTTTCCTTCAAATACAAGGCACAGTCTGAACCAACCTTGAAAAATCTCAACTTAACCATTTATAAGGGGGAAAAGGTCCTGATTGTCGGGCCATCTGGTTCTGGCAAGTCAACCATTGGCCAGTGCTTAAATGGGATTATCCCCAACATCTATAAGGGAACCAGTAGTGGGCAATTCCTCATTCAGGGGAAAGAAGCCTTTGATCTCAGTATTTATGAGAAATCTCATTTGGTCAGTACGGTTTTGCAAGATACAGACGGCCAATTTATTGGTTTGAGTGTCGCAGAAGACTTGGCTTTTGCCCTTGAAAATGACATGGTGGATCTGGAAAGTATGAAATCCCGGGTCCATACCTGGGCGGAGCGCTTGGATTTGAGCAAGCTCTTGGATCATCGGCCACAAGATTTGTCCGGTGGGCAAAAACAACGGGTCAGCTTGGCGGGTGTCCTAATTGACGAAAGTCCGATCCTGCTCTTTGATGAGCCACTGGCTAATCTAGATCCCAAATCGGGTCAGGATATCATAGATCTGATTGATCAGATTCATGAAGAGCAGGGAACGACAACCATTATCATCGAACACCGTTTGGAGGATGTACTCTACCGTCCGATCGATCGGGTCATCTTGATCAATCAAGGGCAAGTCCTCTTTAATGGGAGCCCAGATGAGTTGTTGAGGACGACACTGCTGGCTGAAAATGGGATTCGTGAACCCCTCTATTTAACGACTCTTCGCCAGTTAGGCCAGGATATCAGCAAGCTACCGCACTTGGACAAGGTAGAAAAATTACCACTTGGGGATTTATCAGTGGATATCCCAACTCCTCATTCTGAAAAAGGAGCAGAGGCAGAGACAATCCTAGAACTTGGTCATTTGAACTTTGCCTATCGAGAAGGCCAGCCCATTCTAAAAGACCTTTTTTTAACCATTCCAAAAGGCCAACGGTTGGCTATTGTTGGTAAAAATGGAGCTGGAAAATCAACCCTTGCTAAGGCGATTTGTGGCTTCATCCAGTCGGAAGGAACCTATTTCTCAAAGGGAGAGGATATCAAGGGTGATAGTGTTAAGGAGCGGGCAGAGCGCGTGGGCTATGTCCTGCAAAACCCCAACCAGATGATCTCGACCAACATGATTTTTGATGAGGTGGCTCTGGGTCTTCGCTTGAGAAATATTCCAGAGGAGCAGATCGAAAGTCGTGTCCATCAAGCCTTGAAAACCTGTGGTCTCTACGAATTTCGTAAGTGGCCGATTTCTGCTCTATCTTATGGTCAGAAAAAGCGGGTGACCATCGCCTCTATCCTTGTCTTGGGACCAGATGTTCTGGTCCTCGATGAGCCGACGGCTGGTCAGGACCAACGAAACTATACGGAAATTATGGATTTCCTTGATGAACTCCATCAAAAAGGGCATACTATTGTCATGATTACCCATGATATGCAGCTCATGCTGGATTATTCGGACCGGGCAGTCGTGGTCATGGATGGGCAGGTTTTGGCTGATTTGACACCGGCAGAGCTCTTGACCCAACCAGAAATTTTGAGACGGGCTAATTTGAAAGAAACGTCTATTTTCGCCTTGGCAAATCGACTTGGTGTCGATCCTCTTGCCTTGACCCAGTTTTATATGAATCAGAAGGGGGAAGGTCATGAATAATCGCTTAGTCGGCTACCATGCCGGAACCAGTTTTCTGCATCGCCTTTCAGGCGCTAGCAAGCTTCTTTTCTTACTCTTGGTATCATTAGCTGCCATGTTGAGTTACGATACTCGCCTGTTATTGGTCATTGGTCTGGGTGCCCTCGCCTTATTTGCAACCTCAGGCATTCGTTTGAAAGACATCTCCTTTGTTCTGAGTTTTGCCTTAGCTTTTGCCCTTCTCAATGTCTTGATGGTCTATCTTTTTGCCCCTCAATATGGGGTAGAAATCTATGGAGCAAAGACAGTTCTTCTAGATGGTTTAGGGGCATATAGTATTACAGCCCAAGAGTTATTTTATCTCTTCAACCTCACTTTGAAGTATGTGTGTACCATTCCTTTAGCTCTCATTTTCTTGATGACCACTCATCCCAGTCAGTTTGCTTCGAGTCTCAACCAGATTGGGGTGTCCTACAAGATTGCTTATTCAGTCAGCTTGACCCTGCGCTATATTCCAGATGTGCAAGAGGAATACCAGATTATCAAGCTCTCCCAAGAAGCAAGAGGATTGGAGTTGTCCAAAAAAGCCAACTTTGTCCAGCGGGTGAAGGGAAATCTTCAGATGATTTCTCCCTTAATTTTTAGTTCTCTAGAGCGAATTGAAACGATTTCTACAGCGATGGAATTGCGACGCTTTGGAAAAAATAAAAAACGAACCTGGTACACCTATCAGGAGATGACGACTCGTGATCACTTGATTATCCTAGGGTCAATCGTTATGGTGGTCTTAAGTATCGTCCTGATTTGGGTAAACCAAGGTCGCTTCTATAATCCATGGAGGTAATCACATGTCAGAAACAATATTAGTAACAGGAGCTTCAGCTGGCTTTGGTCAAGCGATCTGCCGTCGCTTAGTAGCAGATGGATACCGTGTGATCGGTGCAGCTAGACGCTTAGATAAATTGACAGCTCTTCAAGAGGAGTTAGGCACAGCCTTTTTCCCACTGCAAATGGACGTGACGAATCTTTCTCAGGTGGATCATGTCCTTGCCAGTTTGCCAGCTTCTTGGGAGAGAGTGGATGTTTTGGTCAATAATGCTGGCTTAGCCCTAGGCCTCGCCCCAGCTTATGAAGCAGAGGTCGCAGACTGGCTGACTATGATTCAGACCAATATTGTTGGCTTGACCTATCTGACAAGGAAAATCTTACCCCAGATGGTGGAACGAAATGATGGCTATATTATCAATTTGGGATCTACGGCAGGAACAGTGCCTTATCCAGGAGCCAATGTCTACGGGGCATCCAAAGCCTTTGTCAAGCAGTTTTCCCTCAACCTTCGAGCAGATCTAGCTGGAAAGAAGATTCGGGTGACCAATATTGAACCAGGTCTCTGTGAAGGGACTGAATTCTCGACGGTTCGCTTTAAAGGAGATGAAAAACGAGTAGAAGCTCTCTATCGAGATGCCCATGCCATTCAGCCCGAAGACATTGCGAATACTGTAGCTTGGTTGATCCAACAGCCCAAGCATGTCAACGTCAACCGGATTGAAATCATGCCGGTTTCCCAAACCTTTGGCCCTCAACCTGTTTATCGTGACTAAAAAGAGAAGCAACCACTCCACAAGGGATTGGTTGTTTTTTATGTTTCCTCTGGTATAATAGAAGGCAAAGTAAGGAGAAAAAGATGACAGCTGCGTTAATTATTGGTTCTACCGTTTGTGATGTGATGATTTACTTGGATCGTTTGCCGAGTCGTGAAGGAGATGCCCATATTGATCACCAACAATGGTCTGTGGGAGGTTGTGCCTTTAATGTCGTCAATATTCTTCATTTTTTGTCGCAACCCTACCAGTTTGTCTCGCCTGTTGGTTCTGGGATGTATGGTGATTTTATTCGGAGAGAGCTAAAACAATTAGGGATTTCCTCTAGCATCTCATTAGAAGGGGACAATGGTTGCTGTTACTGTTTTGTAGAGTCTGATGGTGAGAGGACCTTCTTATCGGACCACGGAGTGGAGTATAGCTTCCGAGCAGAGTGGCTAAAAGAGATCGAGACAGATTTGTTTGATTACATCTACTTGTGTGGCCTTGAAGTCGAGGAGCCAACAGGTCTTGCATTGGTGCAGTCTGTTTCACAACTAAAAGGCCAGGTGATTTTCGCACCAGGGCCACGCGGACTCTTGATTCCCAAGGATCGACTGGAAGCAATTTATGATCTGCATCCGATTCTCCATGTTAATGAGGCTGAAGCACTGGCTTTTTCTGGGTGTAGAGAGATCCAGCCAGCCATCGAACGTTTGTATCAGAGAACGGGACAATTAGTCATTGTCACCTTGGGGGAAAAAGGAGCGGTTGCCTATGATGGCAACTGGTATGAGGCAGATGGTTTTCCAACAGAAGTCGTCGATACCGTAGGCGCTGGAGATAGCCATGTAGGAGCCTTTATATCCGCTCGTCTAGAAGGCTTAGACATCGCGCAAGCCTTAAGATTTGCCAACAAAGTCTCTAGCCAGATTGTTGCAAGTAAGGGCGTTCATCTGACAAAAGAGCAGCAAGAAGCCCTGCGAACAGAATTGAAACAAAAATAAAAAAGAGAGTGGGACAGAAATCGGTAATTCGTTAGAATTCGATTTCGTCGTCCCACCTCCGCACAGTTG
>NZ_CAXSMM010000012.1:0-56815 GCF_964238605.1 Streptococcus parasanguinis
CTACGCTGATTTCATCAGCTTTTACAGCCCTACTCAACTGTGCGGAGGTGGGACGACGAAATCGAATTCTAACGAATAACCGATTTCTGTCCCACTCTCATTTTATCCTAACACCAATTCATCACTAACCAGGGTTTCACCACTGTTTTGTTGGAAGAGGCGCATCAAATCTTCAACCGTTAGGTTTTTCTTTTCTTCTCCTTTTACGTCGACAACGATCTTGCCTTGGTAGAGCATGATCAAGCGGTTGCCGTATTCAATGGCATGGTTCATATCATGCGTAATCATCAAGGTTGTCAAATCATGGCTTTCCACGATCTTTTGTGTCAATTCCATGACCATTTCACTGGTCTTGGGATCGAGCGCTGCGGTATGTTCATCCAGAAGCAAGAGTTTGGGTTTGACCAAGGCTGCCATGACCAAGGTCAAAGCTTGACGTTGCCCACCAGACAAATATTGGGTATCGACTTTGAGGCGGTTCTCTAAACCGATATTCAGTTCCTTCAAGGCTTCACGGAATAATTCGCGATCTTTCTCCCGAACTCCCCAGCCCAAACCACGAGATTTCCCCCGACGTTGGGCAATGGCCATATTTTCTTCAATGGTCAAACGAGAAGCTGTCCCCATCTTGGGATCTTGGAAGACACGCGCAATATCTTTCGCACGCTTACGAACACTCGTATTTTTGATGGAGTTACCTTCTAGCAAGATATCCCCTTCATCTACAACTAGATTTCCTGCCAAGATGTTCATCAAGGTTGATTTCCCAGCTCCATTTCCACCGATAACCGAAATGAAGTCTCCTTCTTCTACTTGGAGATCCAAGCCTTTTAAGACATGGTTTTCATTGACTGTTCCTGCTTCAAATGTCTTATGAATACCTTCAATTGATAATAATGTTGCCATACTTTTCTCCTACTTATTTCCTAACTTCAATCCACGAACACGAAGACGTTTTTGCGCCTCAGGAGCGAACAAGACAATCGCGAGCAAGATCGCATTGAAGAGACGAACCATATTTTGATCGAGATTTGGGATCTCGTAAATATTTAAGATAATCAAACGGTACACAATAGCTCCAACCCCGATGGAAAGCAAGCGCCAACCAATGGTCAATTCGTGGATCAAAACTTCAGCGATAATCACCGCACTCAAACCGACTACGATCGTCCCTGTACCAGAAGTCACATCTGAGAAACCATCATTTTGCGCAAACATGGCTCCACAAAGGGCAATCAAGCCATTGGAAATCATATAGCCCAACATCTTCATGTTATCTACATTGACCCCATTGGCCTCACTCATTGGAATGTTATCACCAGTCGAGCGCAAAACCAAGCCAAGTTGCGTCTTCATTAAGAGAGTTAACAAGATACAGACGATGATCAAGCAAGAAATACTAATCAAAAAGACTGCTTCTTCATTGGACAAGCCCAATTTCATGACACTTTTGAAAATGGTACTGGCATCGCCAATAGAGAGGTTGGGTACTCCCCCCATGATTTTAATATTGATAGAGTAGAGACCGGTCAAAGTGACAATCCCTGTCAAGAGGGCTGGAATTTTCATTTTTGTATGGAGAATCCCAGAAACCAATCCTGCGATCATTCCTGCCAGAAAGCCCAACAAGGTTGCAAGCCAAGGGTTTCTTCCTGCTTGAATTTGGGAAGCTACAACTGCTGCCCCAAGTGGAAAGGCTCCTTCTGCCGTCATATCGGCAATATCTAAAATTCGAAATGTTAAGTAAACACCGATCGCCATGATCGACCACAATAAACCTTCTGATAAACTTGATAAAACGAAATTCATCTCAAACCTCCTATTTTTCTACCTTCAACGAGCTAATATCAATTCCAAGCTCTTTAGCCATCTCTTTATTGGTATGCAATTCTAATTTTTCAGGTGTTTCAACTGCAACTTTGCCAGGTTTCTCACCCTTCATGATGCGAATGGCCATCCGAGCAGCTTGTCTTCCCAATTCCTCATAATCGGTACCAAAGTTGTACAAGCCACCAGTAGTCACCATCTCAGCAGACCCACCAAAAACTGGCACCTTATGGCTGAGGGAAACCTGTTTTACAGTGTCCATTGTAGAAGAAATGATGTTATCCGTCGGAACAAAGACGATATCTGCTTCTGACATGATACTGTCTGCTGCAGCCTTCACATTGTTACTATCGAGGATGGTTTTTTCAACCACTTGATAGCCTTTAGCTTCAAGGATCTTCTTCGCATTGTCTTTTTGGACGACTGAGTTAGGCTCACTTTGTGTATAGAGGATCCCAACTGTTTTCGCCGTTGGAAGCACTTGCTTAATCATGTCTACCTGTGTAGAGATCGCATCGTCTGACTGGTCACTTGTCCCTGTGATATTGCCACCAGGCTCTTTCAAGTTTTTCACCAATTTCGCTGCCAATGGATCGGTCACAGCTGAGAAGACAACCGGTGTTGTTTTCGTCGTATTAGCCAAACTTTGAGCTGATGGTGTTGCAATCGCAAAGACGAGATCACTTTCTTCCGCCAATTGTTTGGAAATGTTTTTCAGATTTCGTTGCTCCCCTTGAGCATTTTGGAAATCAATCTGGATATTTTTCCCATCCACATAGCCAGCTTTCTTCAACTCTTCGATAAAGCCTTTTCGTGTCGCGTCGAGTGACTTATGGGTGATGTACTGGGAAATCCCAATCCGAAAGACATTGTCTTTTTTAGCATCCTTCAGATGGTGTAAGGTCACCAATGATGTTAACAAAAGTCCTACAACCAGGACAGGTGCTAGCAATTTTTTCACTACTTTCATTTTTTGACTCCTCTTCTGCAAATAAACAAAAAATCCGCTTAGATCATTCTCTAAACGGATGCTTGAAATTCTCCAACAAGTTACAAAACCTCGGTCCATTTAGATACTAGCTCTATGGACCATCATCAAAAATCTTAGCCACATAGATACAAACAAATTGCTTGGGTTGTTTGCATCCATGAGATCATGTCTACAAACACTATCTAAAGTAGCTAAAGTAAAATTTTTGAGTTGAAATGGCTTGTTGCTTCATGTTTATTTTCTGCTTTCTTTATTTATGGGTATTATCTTACCTTAATTTTTTTTAGCTGTCAAGACTATTTCAGAAATTTTTCAAATTTTTTGAAAATTCAACTATCCCTGACAAGAAAAAAAACAGAGGCTGGAACACGTCCAGGCCTCTGTTTTCTAATCTTCTTTTGATTTGGTTTCCTCATCTTCTTCGACGATTTCAGAAATTTCAACTTTCACCTTGGTCACACGACCATTTTTTACTTTGTCATTTGTCAAAATGAGGTGTTTCTTTTGACTATCGACTTCACAGCTGAGTCGCTCTTTCAAGGTCGGAATTCGCCCAACCTCTGTCAGGTAATACCCTGCAATGGTATCCACATCATCACTTTCCAACTCAACATCAAAATATTCGTTAAAGTCATTTAGAGACATGGCTCCTTGTACAAAATAAGTATTGTCTGCAATTTCAAAGACATCAATTTCCGCTTTGTCAGTCTCATCGTCAATTTCACCGACGATTTCTTCCAAGAGGTCTTCAAGAGTGACCAGTCCAGACATTCCACCATATTCATCAAGCAGAATGGCCATTTGATTTTGTGTATTGCGCAATTCCTTCAAAAGATCATCCACAAAAATAGTTTCTGGAACAAACAAAGGTTCTTGTAAAATCTTTCTTAAGACAATATTATCAAAGCCATTGATAAATCCTTCGTTCAAGAGACGTTTGGTATGGATGAGGCCGATGACATTGTCCTTGTCATCATCATAGACAGGAATCCGTGAAAAGTTTTGCTTAAGGATACTTTCAATAATTTCTTTGGTATCATCATTGATATCAACCATGAAGGCATCTGTCCGTGGGACCATGACTTCACGCGCTACCATTTCATCTAATGAAAAGATCCCTTGGAGCATCTCAATCTCGTCAGCATCCAGTGTTGCTTCACTATTGGTCAGCATATACTCGATTTCATCCCGCGTCATCTTTTCATCCGGATCATCGAATTCCATTGGCGTGATACGGCTCAAAAGGTTGGTCGACGCTGAAAGCAACCAAACAAAGGGGCTGACAATTTTTCCTAATAGAATCACAATCGGAGCTGTTCGAACAGCCAACTCATCTTTCAAGTTCATGGCGATTCGTTTCGGATAGAGTTCACCAAATACGATCGAAATATAAGTCAAAAATGCTAGAGATAAAAAGCTTCCAGCTGCAAGAGCTGTTTTGGTATTGCCCATCCATCCAGCAATGACATGACCGAGACTTTCTGCAAGACTCGCCCCAGATAAGATGTTAATCAAGGTGATCCCCACCTGAATAGTGGATAAGAAATGGTTCGGTTGTTCCAATACGCTAAGAAGACGAATGTATTTTTTATCTCCTTCTTCAGCCTTTTGCTCTACACGAGAGCGATTCAACGATACCATTGACATTTCAGCCGCCGAGAAAAAGGCGTTCAATAATGTCAAAACAATCAATAAAATAACTTCCAGTAAAATTTCCTGACTGCCAGGGTCTTCCATGGATAAATTCCTCCAGTATATAATATCGTATATTATACCACAAAATAGGAGAGCCTGCATTCTTCTATAAAATTTTCTTTTTTTACCATCAAAAAATCAGGACCAGGTCCTGATTTTAGAATGTGAACATTTTGTTTTTCACATAAAATAACCTAAGTGACGCTGAAAACTTAAAACAAAATATATAATCGTTTCATTCAAACCTACACTGAAACTTTCCGCCGTGAGAAAAGTGCTAGAAACACGATTGTTTCTAGCACTCGGGAGTTTTGGGAGTAAAACAGTTTGGGAAACTGTTTTAGCCTGAGCCTAAAAAATTAAAAAGCGAAGGGGTCCAAAACGAATTGAACACGGGCTACGGATCGTGTCAAAAAGATAAGTTTTCCTAGAATCTAAAGATTCTGCGTCAAACTTCCTATTTTGACTTTATCCGCGAACGCCCTTTGTATCTTAATTAGTCATGGAACTTCTTCGAAGTTCGCTGACGTCCGTATTCACCTAAGGAAAGTTTCTAAGAAGACTTTGTCTTTAGTGTTCTGCACTGGTAAAATCATAAAAGAAGGCATTGAGTTTTTCAACCAGCTCAAGCGATGAGAGACTACTTGTACAAATAAATGGTTTTTTCTTTAATTCAGGCATCATAAAGTTGGCTACCACCACATCTGCATCCGAAGCTTCGATATCATCCACTGTTAGATTGTACTTGATCATCTGCGTAAATTCAAAGTTATCCGTACAGTAGAAATCTAGAAAATCGATCATGGATTTGGCATGGTGATCGTCAAAACGACTGATAATCAAGACCTTAATAGACTTCCGACGGCGCAATAACTGCGGTAATAGACGTTCCCAGTGAGTGTAGACCGTGTAGATCATGTGCTTGATGATCTCATCATTCAGATCATGCTTCATGGTCTTCATATAAGTGATGATATGCTCCTTCAAATCATCATAGAAGGCTGGGAAGATGCTCATGAAATCTTCGTTGGTATTGGTCTTGGTATCAAATAAGAGAAACTCAGAGAATAATTCCTTCCGATCGAGATGAGACGTGTTATGGACATGCATCAACATCTCATCAAGATTTTCAATGTCTAAATCATAGGTATAGCATAGATCCTTGAACATATCTCTGATGAGCGTCGTTGATTCTTTGGCATAAGGATCTGTTTCTGCAGCTTCGATCAAGCTTTCTGGACTGAAATAGAAATTCTCTTGAATGAAGATGATAAAGAACTGCTCCAGCACTTTTTCATTCAACTCGACACCCAACTGCAAGCTAAAGTAGCGCAACATCTCCTCGACATTGGTCACCCCTTGATACTGGTCCTTATACACATCATAGTTCGTTGGCATGTCAATAAAATAGCCCTGCTTAATCCGTGATAAGTAGACTGTCAAGAGAACTTTATAAGACCTGAGTACAGAGAAGGTCAATGGATAGCCATAGAGCTTGAAGAAGAAGGTGATCAAATCGGTTACAGCCTCTTCCTTAAATTCTGGGAAAGGCCACTCCATGTAGTAATAACGTTCCGCAAAATATTGGGCATAAAAGAAACGAACGTCAATCTCATCCCCGACAAGATTCAAGGGTTTCAAATCAATCTTTACATTGTATTTGGTTTGAAGCTTCTGATTGATCGTCCGAATCAAGCGGTAGAAAGATTGGTAACTCAGATCAAACTTTCTGCAAATATATTCATTAGAAACATCCTTGTTGAAGAAAAGATATTCAATCAAGGCAAAGGCTTGTGATTCTTTAAAAAAGTGATGATAGATCACTTCTAGCCCAACCGAATCCTCATAACTGATCTTGATCCCATTGGTAGAGGATTCAATTAAAAAGTCATCAAATGTACTACGAAGATTAGACAAATCTTCTTTTAACGAACGTTCTGTACAATCCAAACGCTTGGCCAACTCTTTTAAGTGGAACCATCTTTTTTCCTTAATCAAGATTTCCAATAATTGCAATTGGCGTCTTTGTTTTTTCGATAAGAGCAGTCTCATCTTTTCCTACCTTTTCATATTTTCTTTCAAAATCACTTATATTTTAACACATTTAATAGCACTTGTTGACTTTTTTCCAGCATTTTTTCAAAAAACTGTACAAAAAAGACTCCAAGGCCCATATAGGCGCTAGAGTCTATGATTTATTAATGATACCAAATTCTTCTTTTTTCTTCTGCTCCTTAGCAGCACGGTGGTTATCATAAAGATTTACCAAGAATTTTACAATTTCTTTTCCAATCGAATAGACTGGAATCGCAACGACCATCCCGATAATGCCGTAGATATTACTTGAGAGCAATAAGAGAACCATAATGGTAATCGGGTGAACCTTCATCACGCCTCCAACGATACGCGGATAAAGAATATTCCCATCGATCTGCTGGATAATCAACATGTAAATGACTGCTTTGATCATCATATCCATATCTGTGAAGGCATAGGTGATGATCATCGGAATCAAGCCGATGGTTGGTCCTACATATGGAATGAGGTTGGCCAATCCAGAAAAAATGGCAAAGACCAAAGCGTACTTCAATCCAATAAAACTATAGCCAATGTAGGCTAGGGTTCCAATGATAAAGGCATCGATCGAAATCCCACTAATATAGCGAGAGACCGTTTCATTCAAACTAATCAAGAGACTTGAAATGTGGAGTTTGTCATTGCGTAAAATGGTCCGCTCCAACATCGGTAATAACTTCTTCCCATCGACCAAGAAATAAACCAAGAAGACAGGGGTCATGATCAAGATAAAGACCGTATTGACAATGGTGTTAACCACACTTCCTAAACTGTTGGTCACACTATTCAAGAGATTTTGTAGGATATCCATATAAGAGAGATTCAACTGCTGAATCGTCGACTGGATATTCACATTCTGGAACAAAGGATTGGTCGAGAGTTTTCGAACCAAACTTTGAACTTCCCAGTAAAGTCCTTGAGTTGAATTGATCAAGCTGGTTAACTGATTAATTAAGATAGGGAGCAGATAAAAGATCCCTAAGCCAATGATCCCAAACAAGAGTACTAAGGTGATCAAAATCCCAAACACACGCTTGATTTTTAAATGTTTTTCCAACAATTCAACAATCGGATTGGTAATGTAATATAAAAAACCTGCAATTAAAAATGGTAAGAGGATGGTATTCAGAACAGATACAAATGGAGAAATTAAAGTCCCCATTGATTTCCAAATATAGAAAATCACCGTCAATAATAAGATCTCACATGTCCAGAATAACAATTTACTATTTCGAAACATTCCTTACCTCCTGTTTTCTATTCTACCATATTTTATGATAGAATAAAGGAGATTTTAATCAAAAGGATGAAGTTATGAATAATTTGATTGAACTACAAGACGTCAATTTGATCCGCAATGGAAAAGCCCTTTTAAAAGAGATTAACTGGCAAGTAAAAGAAAATGAATGTTGGGCGATTTTAGGCTTAAATGGAGCAGGAAAATCGACCCTCCTCAAACTGCTCATGTCTGAATACTGGGCTAGTTCTGGCCAGGTAACGGTCCTTGGAACCCGCTTTGGCGAAGGGGGTATTCCTGAGTTGCGTAAGCGTATTGGGATCGTTAGCTCCTTTATTTCAGAAAGACTGCCAGAGCATCTTTTGACAGAACAAATCGTCCTAACTGGTCAATACAAGAGTAGTATTTTATATGCTGCATACGGGGAGGAAGAACTAAACTGGGCACGGGATATGCTAACTTCAATTGGTGCTAGCGCTTTGATCGGTCGCAAATACCGGGAGCTCTCCCAGGGAGAAAAGCAGACTGTCCTCATTGCACGAAGCCTCATGGACCAGCCAGATCTGATCATTTTTGACGAAGCTTCTAGTGGATTGGATCTCTTTGCCAGAGAAAAACTCCTCCGTCAGATCCATCATATCAAACAACTGGATCACGCGCCTACCATGATTTACGTCACTCACCATGCCGAGGAAATTACAACAGACATGACCCATGTCCTCTTACTCAAACATGGCCAAGTGGTTGAGCAAGGACCAAAGGAAAAGATCCTAACTCCCCATGTCCTTAGCCAATTTTATGAAGCACCAGTATCCCTTATCGATCTTGGTGACGAGCGACTCTTTGTCAAACCAGAAATCGCACACTGAAAAGAAAGTGAATAAAGTAAAAGTGCTAAGATTTTATCTTAGCACTTCGAGAGTATAGATAAACAGTTCTTCTTTACAAATCTAATAAATTCTATAAAAATAAAAAAATTTATTCGTTAGAATTATTCAATCGTCTACTGAAACTTTCCGCCGTGAGAAAAGTGCCTGAAACTTAATAGTTTCAGGCACTTGGAATTATTGAGACCTTAGGCTCAATAATTAGTCATGGAACTTCGTAGAAGTTCGCTGACGTCCGTACTCACTTAAGGAAAGTTTTTAAGATAACTTTGTCCTCAATCTGAAAAGTGCTAAGATATCCATCTTAGCACTTTTACTCTTATCTCAACGATTCCGTGCATACTCGATCAAATCGTATGGAAGCGTATTGGCACTTTCTCTTAGGGAATAGCTTTCTAATTCATTGACATTTTGTCGCATACGGCGCGCTTGCTTGGCGGTAATCAGGTGTTGCGCTTCATATTCAAAAATAATCTTACGCTCCAAATAATAGCCTCTCAACATTTCATCGATATTATTTGGTTTCACGCGATTAATAACCCGCTCCACAAAGGCCCCACTGGTAATAATAGCAGTTTCTCTCAGACGAGATTCTTGTAGGAAAGAGATCAAACTGCTCCGATAAATCCCCTTGAGGTCTTCCAAACTTTCGATAATGATTTCTGTATTGGCCAGATAAAGGGCCGCAATCTGGTCATAATCAATGGCCTCTAACTTGCTGTCCTCCCGGGTCCACCAGTTTCGCAAGCCAGATCCAAAAGTTAAGATCTCATGGACTAATAAACGCAAGAGACGGAAAGACACCAAGAGGTAATAGGTTAAACGAGACGAAAGATTGCGATTGACACGTTGTTCCATATTGCGAAGATAGCGTTGGTAGACACGGTAGCCCCGCTCTCGAATCTTCCCTTCTTCATAAGCCTGTTCCAAGCCGTCACTTTCAATACTCAAAATCAGGAGCTTCAACTGTTCCCAGTCCTTTTGAATGAGCCTGTTTTCTTGGCCTAGAATCAAGTTTTCTATGCGGCCATGGTAGTTATCAATCGCCGCATACAAGGGACCCTTGTGCTTGCTATTCTTTAGGTCTGCTTCTAATTCCATGACGACATCATTTAAAATCGCGATCTGCATCAGGTAGTCATTGGTTTCTTCCTTTTCTTCTGATAATTTTGGAAGTACCACTAAGCCAGCAATAAAGCTGATAAGGGTAACTCCTGCCACTAAAAAGAGTAGGATAGGGTATTCTTTTTCGATCTTGGTTGGAATCAAAAGAATCGTCGCAATCGAAACCGTTCCCTTCACACCCGAAAAAGTCAGCAATAAGGCATCTTTTAGATAATTTCTCAACGATTTTTTTAGTCGAGCCGTTCGGAACCAATAAAAGAGGTAAACCATGACAAAACGAATCAAAAAGAGCAAGGCTGTCAACAGAAAGACAGAAAGAACTAAAAGCAGATTATTGTAAATGGGACTACTTAAGATGGGCTTGGAAATCATTTCCAATTCCATTCCTAAGATGACAAAGACCGACCCATTTAAGATAAAGTTGACCGTATTCCAGACAGTATGACTCACAGTATCTACCCGCGCTTCAAGGAGGGTAATGTGCTTAAAGCGACTGGCTTTTAGGATCCCTGACACAACTACTGCAATGATACCAGAGACATGGAGTTCTTCTGCTAGGAAGAAGGTCAACAGTGGGAGACTCAGTTCTAATAACAATTCACTGGCAATATCACTAGCGCGAACACTCAAGAGTAAGGTTTGCAGCCACCGGTTCACAAAGGCCGTCAAGATCCCCACCGCAAATCCTCCAATGATGGAGATTCCTAAGGAAACCCCTGCCTCTCCAAGAGAGAAACTTCCGGTCGCAAGGGCTGCCAAGGCCACTCGAAAGGCAACTAGACCTGAGGCATCATTTAGTAACCCTTCGCCTTTTAAGATATTCGAAACCCGCTTTGGAAAGCTAAAGCGCTCAGACAGGGAAGCAAAGGCTACTAAGTCGGTAGGCCCAAGGGCTGCCCCAACTGCCATACAGGCTGCTAAAGGAAGGCTCAGCCACAAGGAGTGAGCTGCCCAGCCCAAACTAATGGTTGAGATAAAAATCACTGGGAAAATCAAATAGAGGATGATCCGCCAGTGCTTTAAGACGGAAGTAATATCTGCTTCTTCTGCTTCTCGAAATAAGAGAGGGCCAATGACCAAGGCCAGAAAGAGCTCGGTATCCAGATGAAAATTTTCTTCTGGCACAAAGAGAGCCCAACCAATCCCTAGTAAAATTTGAATCAAGGGTAGAGGAAGGCTCGGCACAAGTTTATTCGTGGCATTTGAGATGATCAAAATCATCGAAAAGATCACTGCATAAAGGAGTAGTTCCATATCACTCCCTCCTTACCGTTCTTGGCAACAGGTCTCAAATTGCTGTTTTAACTCCGCAATCTTTTGGTCTGTCTTGGTTACATCCTTGTGCTCAATCTTCTTTTGGCACCGTTCCATCTCAAGCGCAACCAATTTCTTTTTTATTTTGAGCATCTTTTTGGTCATATGGGCTTCATCATAAAAACCGATTGCACGCTCGTGAATGGTTGATTCAACAAAATGGTGTCTCAATCCTTCGATTTTATTCTTTAAATATTCTTTATCCATGACGGTAACTTTCTAATTTTTCGATCATGACCAAAAACGGTGGCTGATTCACTTGATTCAGTGTCCGGTAGATGGTCGCTGTGTAATCTTTTTGAGGGAGCTGACTGACAAAATCCAGCACTGCATCACGCTCGATATCTCCTCCCTCATGACCATAATAGATCATAATAGCCATTCGACCACCTTTTTCTAGGCGAGCACAGATTTTTTCCATCGCTTCAATCGTGGTAACTGGAAGAGTAATGACCGATTTATCCGCAGATGGCAGATAACCCAGATTAAAAATAGCTGCTTTGAGGGTCTCCACATATTGGTCCACATGCTGGTGACCATCTAAAATCAACTGAACATGCTGAAGCCCCAACTTTTCCAATCTTTCTTGGGTATTTACAAGGGCCTGTTCTTGAATATCAAAGGCATAGACCTGGCCTGCTAGTTGGGCTAAAAAAGCCGTATCATGTCCATTTCCCATGGTGGCATCCACCACCACATCTTCTTTGGTGATGACTTCTTCTAAAAATTGATGGGCCATTTCAAGTGGTCGAAGCATTGGCACTCTCCCTTTCTTCTAGCTTACATCCTTGGGTACTTCCACGACGACGCATCTCAGTTTCAATAGCGTTTAGGACTTCCCATTTGTTGAGGCTCCACATAGGGCCAATCAACATATCCCGTGGTGCGTCTCCTGTAATCCGGTGGATGACGATATGTTTGGGGATAATTTCTAACTGGTCACAGATGACCTTGACATATTCTTCCTGGCTCATGAGTTGGAGTCGTCCTTCATGATAGTCTCGTTGCATCCGTGTATTGGTCATCAAATGCAAGAGATGCAACTTGATACCATCAATTTCATTATCGGTCACACAACGGCGAACATTTTCCACCATCATCTCATGCGTCTCCCCAGGAAGGCCATTGATCAAATGGGAGACGATCTCTGCCTTGGGCACCTGTTGACGAATACGCTTGACTGTTTCAACATAGAGATCATAACTATGGGCCCGATTGATCAATTCAGAAGTCGTTTCATAAGTCGTCTGAAGACCCAACTCAATCGTCACATGCATGCGCTCTGTCAGCTCTGCTAGGTAGGCCAAGGTCTCATCTGGTAAACAATCCGGACGCGTACCAATGTTGATTCCTACCACTCCTGGTTCATTGATGGCCTGTTCATACCGCTCTCGAATGACTTCCACTTTATCGTGGGTATTGGTAAAATTTTGAAAATAGACCAGGTACTTCTTCACATCTGGCCATTTCCGATGCATAAAATCAATCTCTTTGTAAAACTGTTCTCGAATTGGAGCTTCTGGGGCCACAATGGCATCTCCTGAACCTGAGACCGTACAAAAAGTACAGCCACCGTGGGCGACTGTTCCGTCTCGATTGGGACAATCAAAGCCTGCATCAATAGGGACTTTAAAGGTCTTTTCTCCAAATAAGGTTCGATAATAATCATTCAAGGTATTGTAGGATTTCATACCCTTCATTATAGCAAAAAAAGAGTCGAACTCAAAACGCGACTTCAACTCCTAGTTGTTAGATGCTTATTTTTGCTTACCTGTAAAGCGCCATTGAAATCGCAAGCAATCATACAAGGGATACTCAAACTGTAAGACAGCGAGACCCAAAATCATACTGCCGAGAACGTCTGATGGGTAGTGGACCCCGACATAAACGCGGGAAATCACAATGGTCACGATTTCCAGAACCAGCAAGCCTTGAAGGCAATAGCGGGCTGTTTTATTTTTTACATGTTGGCCGATGATGATGATCAAACTTCCCAAAACAAGGGTAGACGCCAGTGAATGACCACTCGGGAAAGAAAAGCCTTTTTCCTCTACTAGATGTAGAATACTTGGTCTCGGTCTCTGGTAGATATTCTTTAGAAGAAGAACCAAAAGACCAGTCAATACCAGATTGCTTCCAAGAAAAAGAGCTTCACTGTACCATTTCTTATAGGCAAAGACCGCTAGCAGAAGACCTACCCAGATGACAATGATCTTGGTATCCATGACATGGGTCACCTTGGTAAAGAAGGCCGTCAGTGCTGCAGGCAGATCGCCTCGAATAGCAGATTGAATGGTACTATCAAAGCCTGTTAATTGTTGCGGGTAAAAGCGAATCACATACCCAAGAATGACAAAAATGAGAAGGGCGAAGCTTGCCTTCGCCCAATGTTGTTGTTTATTTTTCATATTTTTTCAAAATCGGTTGCAATAAGGTATAGATCAACCCAAATGCGATGGCCCAAATCACCCCTTCGATCAGGTTAAACGGTGCAACCATTGCTGCTAAATAGTGGACAAGCCCTAGTGTTTTCGAAATATCATAGTTCATAAAACGAGCATACAAAGGGATTGCATAGACATAGTTCACCAATACCATGGTGATACTCAAGCTGATCGTTCCAACAATCGTTGCCAGGACAAATCGACCATGGGTCCGTTCCTTGTTCCAAATCCATGCAAAAGCAAGAACAAAAACAAGAACTCCAATGATATTGATTGGTAATCCGATCAAGGTTTCAAGCCCCTTATTATTAAGGGCTAATTTAAGAACAGAACGGATCAAGGTTACCCAAACGGCACTTTTAAAATCCAACAGGACCAAGGCCAACAAAATGGCGATAATACTCAAATCAATTTTGAAGAAATCTATCAAAAAAGAAAATTGATAGAACATCAAAATAAAAGATAAAGCGGATAAAACAGCCACTAGGGTCAGTTTACGTGTATTTGTCATAACAGGTTCCTCCAATTTTTTAAAAATTAGAGAAGCTGGAAAGACGTCTACTCCATCATTCTACTCTAAACTATTTAAACAAAGCTTAAACCAGAAAATATTCTAGTTACTTTAGCTGGTCTCCATCGAAACATGCCGTTAATCAGTCTTAGACTCCAACGTACTATTCCCATGCAGCAGCTCTAAACAGATCAGAATAGCTGTCAGTCTATTCGTCTCTCGTCTTCTCCCATCCAGACTATACTGTCGGTTGTGGAGTCACACCACATCAGCTTGCGCTCGCGGACTTCTTTTAGAGTATGGAAAAGAACATTTCCTAATAAAAGTCACCGCCGGTCGGGAATTACACCCTGCCCTGAAGACTCTTTTATGATAACAAAAAAAACTTGCCTAGGCAAGTTTTTGTAACTTTATAGATTACATCGTTCGGTTTTTTAGTTTTCATCGGCTATTTGAGCTTATCATGCTCATAACGATGACTCAACTCCAGCCCCTTAAAACCTTGCTGGCGGAGTGCCTCATAGACAATCATACAGACGGTATTGGAGACATTTAAACTACGGACATGCTCATCATTCATCGGAATGCGAATGGCCTTCTCTTCGTGCTGGCGCATAAATTCTTCCGGCAATCCTTTATCCTCGCGTCCAAACAAGAAATAATGGGACTTCCCATCCTGATAAGAAACGTCCGAATAGGTCTGATTTGCAAACTTGGACACT
Source organism: Streptococcus parasanguinis (assembly GCF_964238605.1). Lineage (GTDB taxonomy): Bacteria > Bacillota > Bacilli > Lactobacillales > Streptococcaceae > Streptococcus > Streptococcus parasanguinis_AJ. The sequence continues at coordinate 14,830 of NZ_CAXSMM010000012.1, forward strand.
AGGTGTACCTGACCATCGCTCGCTGCTTCCATAAACTCTTCCAGGCTATCATAAAAGCGGACATCCAGCTTGTCCCAATAATCGAGTCCTGCTCGCTTCATTTTGCGATCATCGATCGGAAAAGCCATGGGGCGAATGATATGTAAGGGGGAATTGGTCGCCGCACAAGTCCGTGCAATATTTCCCGTATTTTGTGGAATCTGAGGTTGGAACAAGACGATGTGGTTTTGAGCTGCTGACTCTTGGTAGTCCAGTTCTTCAATATTCATACTCGATCTCTTTCTGATAAAAAAATAGCCACACTGCCCGGAGTCAAGCTCAGCAAACAGCGTGGTTACAGCTTCATTAACTTAACTCACAACAGGTTTGAGGTAAATCAACGAAGGTACTTTTTAAGTATATCACTTTTGAAGCTCCTGTCAATAGTTTTTTTAGATTTTTTTAAGAAACTTTATCAAAGTTTTCGATCCCTCCTCATTCTTCTATTTTGACAATTTTTCCCACTTGTTCTTAGCTTGGTAAGATTCCTCCAGAAAGTCCTTAAAATAGATGAATTTTTCTTGAAAATAGAGTATGATAGAAGCATACTCTGGAGGTAATCTATGAAAATTATTGTTGTTGGTGGAGGAAAGGTCGGAACGGCCCTTTGTCGTTCTCTCGTTGCTGAAAACCACGATGTTATTTTGATCGAAAAAGACGAATCAGTTCTCAACCATATTACCAAACGGTTTGATATCATTGGGATTTTAGGAAATGGCGCAAACTTCAAGGTCTTGGAGCAAGCAGATGTTGAAGACTGCGATATCTTCATTTCCATGACCGAGTACGACGAAGTGAATATGGTTTCTGCTGTTTTAGCTAAAAAAATGGGAGCCAAAGAAACCATCGTTCGGGTGCGGAATCCGGAATATTCCAATTCCTACTTCAAGGAAAAAAATATCTTGGGCTTCTCCCTGGTTGTCAATCCTGAATTGCTGACAGCTCGTTATATTGCTAATATCATTGACTTCCCAAATGCCCTTTCTGTGGAGCATTTTGCAAACGGCCGTGTTGCCTTGATGGAATTTAAGATCAAGCCAGATAGCAATCTCTGCGATATGAGCCTATCCCAATTCCGAAAGAAATACGGAAATGTCATTGTTTGTGCGATCGAGCGTGGCAATGAACTCACGATTCCAAATGGAGACTTTGTTTTGCAGCCCCAAGACAAGATTTTCGTGACAGGAAATAGGATCGAGATCGTTCTCTTCCACAACAATGTCCGACCTCAAGTCATTAAGAGCATGATGATGATTGGTGCCGGAAAAATTGCCTACTATCTGCTCAATATTCTCCAGGATGTGCGCCGCAAAATCGATCTCAAGGTCATCGAGGTCAATCGCGAACGAGCTGAATTCTTTAGCCAAGAATTCCCTGACCTCTATGTCGTCCATGGAGACGGAACCGCTAAAGACATTCTTTTAGAAGAGAGTGCCAATAATTTTGATGCTGTGGCTACTTTGACAGGGGTCGATGAAGAAAACATCATCACCTCCATGTTCTTGGATTCTGTCGGAGTCAAAAAGAACATTACCAAAGTCAACCGAACCAGTCTGTTGGAGATCATTGGCGATCAGGATATGACCAGTATTGTCACTCCAAAACGCATCGCTGTAGACACCATTATGCACTTTATTCGCGGGCGCTACAATGCACAGTTCTCAAACCTAGAAGCCTTGCACCATGTCGCAAACGGCCGGATTGAAACCTTGCAGTTTCAAATTAAGGAAGACAACAAACTAACCCAATATCCCCTCTCTGAATTGAAATTGAAGAAGGGCGTTTTGATCGCTGCCATTATTCGAAACGGCAAGGCTATTTTCCCGAATGGGGATGACCGTTTGATGGTAGGGGATCGGATTATCGTGACCACCTTGATTCAAAATGTCACTAAAATCTACGATCTACTTGAGAGGTAAGCCTGATGAATAGAAGCATGATTCGTTACCTCTTATCCAAACTCCTCTTAATCGAGGCAGGTCTCCTAATCGTTCCCCTAGTGGTCGCTGCAATCTATCGGGAACCTGCCAAGGTCTTTGTCTCCATTGGAGCAACCATGGCCATCCTACTTGCGTTTGGCCTCCTTGGTAGTTTTCACAAACCTAAGGATTTTCACATCTATGCTAAGGAAGGAGTCCTGATTGTAGCACTTTGTTGGATCCTATGGTCCTTCTTTGGTGCCCTTCCCTTTGTCTTTTCGGGCCAAATTCCAAACATTATCGATGCCTTCTTTGAAGTCAGCTCCGGCTTTACAACAACAGGGGCAACGATTTTAGACGATGTGGGTGTCCTCAGCCACTCTCTCCTCTTTTGGCGTAGTTTTACCCACTTGATAGGGGGGATGGGAGTATTGGTCTTTGCCCTTGCGATTATGGACAATAACAAGAACAGCCACCTTGAAGTCATGAAGGCAGAGGTTCCTGGTCCAGTTTTTGGCAAGGTCGTTTCCAAATTAAAAAACACGGCTCAAATCCTCTACTTCTTGTACTTGGGTTTGTTCTTCCTCTTTGTGATTCTTTATTTCCTTGCTGGCATGCCCCTGTATGATAGTTTCGTCATCGCCATGGGGACGGCTGGTACTGGGGGCTTTACCGTCTTTAACGATGGGATCGCTCACTACAACAGTAGTCTAATTACCTATTTGGTCAGTATCGGGGTCTTGGTCTTTGGGGTTAACTTTAACCTCTACTACTTCCTTATGATCCGAAAATTCAAGGCCTTCTTTAAAGATGAGGAATTGCGGACCTACATCACTATTGTAATCCTATCTAGCGTATTGATTGCCTACAATTGCCTTCATCTCTATGCTAATGTTGCGAAGAGCTTTGAGATTTCCTTCTTCCAAGTGTCCAATATCATCACCACCACCGGTTTTGGTTATGGAACGACGGAAAAATGGCCTCTCTTTTCTCAGTTCATCCTCTTAATGCTGATGGTCATCGGTGGGTCTGCTGGCTCGACCGCTGGGGGGTTAAAAGTCATTCGGTGCTTGACCTTGTGGCGAATCGCAAAAAATCAGGTTCTTTCGACCTTGTCTCCAAATCGCGTTTTGACCTTGCATGTCAACGATACGGTACTCGATAAGGATACCCAACATCAGATCCTCAAGTACTTTACAATATACAGTTTTATTACGATCGGCTTACTCTTTGTAGTGAGTCTAGACAACAATAACTTCATGACGGTTGTCAGTGCTGTCTTTAGTTGTTTCAACAATATTGGACCTATGATTGGTACGGGTCAAACCTTCTCCATCTTTAGTCCGATTTCAAAACTGTTACTTTCCTTAGCCATGATTGCCGGACGGCTTGAAATCTATCCAATGATTCTGCTCTTCCTGCCTAAAACATGGTCTAAACGCTGATAAAACGAGAGTGTTATAAAAAAATGAGGCTGGGACAAAAGTCCTAGCCTCTTAATTGTTTTTGGATTGTCGAGCAAGACGCAGTGGTTGAGTGGGCTCTACAACGCTGATTTCATCAGCATTTACAGCCCTACTCAACTGTGCGGAGGTGGGACAACGAAATCGAATTCTAACGAATTACCGATTTCTGTCCCACTCTCATTTCTGTTTATTTGTGATCGTCCTATTTTGATTCTTCATTTCGTCTCAGACTAAAGTGGTCTGGCAGAGGGTCTGGTCCCGCTTGGGTACCAGGATGGCATCGCAAGATTCTCGCAACCCCCATCAAGACACCTTTCACACCAAAGCGTTCAATCGCTTGGATCATATAATTGGAACAGGTCGGTTGAAAGCGACAAGAAGGCGGAAATAGGGGAGAGATCCATTTTTGATAGCCTCTGACCATAGCAATCAGGATTTTTTTCATGATTTTTTAGATTTAGTCACTGCTAGATTGTGCAACTGGCTAATTTCTTTTTTGTTCAAGCGACGGTATTCACCCGGACGAAGTCCTGAGACATCTAGGTTTCCAAACTGGGTTCGGGAGAGTTTGTCCACTAAAAGTCCTACAGCTTCAAACATCTTTTTGACCTGGTGGTTGCGCCCTTCATGAATGGTCAACTGAACCACTGAACGGTTCTTTTCAACATCCACTTTTAAGATCTCGTAAGTCGCTGGCTTGGTTTTCTTGCCATCAATGGTCACCCCTCGTGTCAAGGGACGCAAATTTTCCTTATTGGCAATCCCTTTGACACGCGCCACATAGACCTTATCAATCTCATTACGTGGGTGAATCATCTCATCTGTAAAATCACCATCATTGGTCAAAATCAAGACACCAGATGTATCCCAGTCCAAACGTCCCACTGGGTAGATACGCTCTGGCACTTGAGATAAAAGGTCAACGACTGTTGTCCGCCCTTTATCATCAGATACACTAGAGATGACGCCACGTGGCTTATTTAAAAGATAGTAGACCTTTTCTTCGTTGTAGATTGGAGTGCCTTCTACTTCAACCTGATCACCGGTCTTAATAATAGTCGCTAATTCACGCACAACTTGGCCATTTACTGTAACCAAGCCTTGCTTGATCAGTTCTTCGGCCTTGCGACGACTAGCCACGCCTGCATGGGCAATATATTTGTTAATTCTCATCTAGTTCCTCTGTTCTCTCTGAAAATAATTGACCTTCTTCTGGATCAATGTCCACTTCTTCAACCTTTGGTAATTCCTCCAAATGATTGATTCCCATATAATCCAAAAAATACTCCGTCGTGACATACAAATTGGGGCGCCCGAGGACTTCTTTTTTCCCATCCTCTCGGATCAGATCAAATGACAGTAGTTTGGTAATGGCACCGCTGGAATTGACACCCCGAATATCATCGACCTCCACACGGGTGATCGGTTGCTTATAAGCAATGATTGATAAGGTTTCGAGGGCAGCCCGAGACAAACTTTGGTTCATGGGCGTTCTAGAATAGTCTCGTAAAACCGAAGCGTAGTCTGCCTTTGTCACCAATTTATAACGGGAAGCTGTCTCCATCAAACACAGACTGCTATCTGTGTCCTCCTGGTATTTTTGGCTTAATTTTTCTAAACTTTGCACCACACCTGTCGGAGGTAAAGAGAGAAGGTCTGCGATTTGTCTGGCAGTAATTCCTTCTTCACCCGCTACAAATAAGAGTGCTTCAATTTCAGCTAATTTGCTCATGTTCAATCCTATTTAAGTAAATTTCTCCAAAAGCCCTATCCTGGATCACCGTTACTTCTTGAATCTTGATCAATTCAAGGGCTGCAAGAAATAGAGTAATGACCTCTTGGAGATCCGTTGCTTCTAGAAACAAGTCCTGCAAGAGAACTTGTGAGCGATCGTGGAATCGGTGACGCAGCTGGTCCATCAGATCCTCAATCTTGTATTCATCCTTTACAATGGTTGTATGGTTCTGGCGGAATTCTTCTTTTTTCTTGGTCAATAGTTTTGAGAAAGCCAAGAAGAGATCCACCGTGGTGCGATCATGAAGTAATTCGGTATCGTCATAAATCAATTCCATCTTTGGTTTTGAATAATAGAGGGCGCGCTCCTCGTGCTGAGAGGCCATCAACTCTCCTAATTGCTTGTAAGTACGGTACTCTTCCAATTGAGAAAGGAGGTCCTGCTCGAGATCCTCTGCTTCATCCATCTCCTCTGCAACCTTAGGAAGAAGTCTTCGACTCTTGATCAAGGTTAGTTGACTAGCCATCAGCATGTATTCTCCTGCTACCTCTAGTTTCATAGCCTGGAGGGTCGCCAGATAAGCCAGATACTGTTCGATCACCTCAATCAAGGGGACCTCATAGATATCCATCTGGTATTTAGAGACCAAGTGGAGCAAGAGGTCCAAAGGCCCTTCAAAATCTTTAATTTTAATATCCATTATTTATATTTTTCTAGTGTCACCATGGTTTTTAGGCCCAATTCACGCGCAATACTAAAAAGATCCACACCGAGTTCACGTTGTTTCAAAATATACTGCTCACGAATCGATTGTGCCGAAAGGTCTTGGTTGCCTTTTTCGATCAAGAAGGCTTCTAATTGTCGAAATCCCCACTGACGGGAGTAGCATTTTCCTTTATTATCAAAGAGATAAATACCATCTAGGAAGAGTTGCAATTCATCCAGTAACGGCTCTGGAACCTTTAAAACCCGTTTTTGGCCATCTTTGCCCACTCGAATGACATGAAAGTCCAGCTGAATATCTTCGACCTTGACTTGGAGGATCTCACTTGGCAATAAGCCCATCTCCAGAATCAATAAGGCCATCAAGCGTCCCTGTGGATTGATTGATTCTTCCCAAAAATGGGTCAGATCTAACAATTCACGATCATGGGTCTTGACCGGTTGAATTTTAGGCAAGACCAAACGATGGTATTCAGAAATAAAGCGTTCTTGATACAAATAATATAAAAATTGGTTAACAGCGGATAATTTTCGTTTTTGAACCGCCGGTTTAAAATCTTTAATCGAAGCTTGGTAAATTCTCAAATTCGTCGGCGTCACTTTTCCATGAATTGATTCAATAAATTGGTCCAAATCATAGAAATAGGCTGACTGAGAATTTTCACTTAGTTCTTTTTGATCAATAAAACTTGCAATAAATTCTTTCATTTTGGAATCATCTCGTATTCATTTGAAAAATTATGCATTAGCGAATTGATGGCCTTGAGAATCGATTTCCGCGTAATAATCCCCTGGAAATAACCTTCTTCATCCACCACTGATAAGAAGGAGTCATCCACCAACTTGTGAAGGACTTCTGTCAAATTGAAGTCTAAGCCGATGACCCCGACCTCCTTCTTTGCAACGTCTACGATATCCATCGAAGCAAAAGCCTCCTCAGGAATCTCGTGTTTCAATTGATAAGATAGAATATCCGTTAGGGAGATCGTTCCCACAAACTTGCGTTCATCCGTCACTACCGGAATGCGACTATAGCTAATCTGGCTTAACAGCAAGACCGCATGGTCTACATTGTGGGTATCAATCAAGACCGCTAAATTTTTGGCCGGAGTTAAGAACGTCTCTTCCTGCGCCAGCAAGAAACGTTCAAATTCCTTTGCTATCATCTGCTAAACTCCTTTGTCAATTCAGGGTACAACTCATGATCTCGCGTATAATACTCTACCTTGAAGTTCGAATCCGTAATCTCTATCTTGGCATACAAACACTCTCGAATCAGACCACGAGGTTGGCTAACAGATCCAGGATTCACAAAGAGGGTTCTTCCTTCCTTCCAAGCATCTGGGATATGAAGGTGGCCGTATAGACAGATATCTGCTTCTTCCTCTTGAGCCCACAGATCCAATTTTTGAAAACTAAAATTGATCTGGAAGAGATGTCCGTGGGTCTGGATGATCCGTGTTGGCCCTAGTTGGGTCACCAAGCGTTCCGGATAGCCATCATAAAAATCCATATTTCCTTGGACAACGTGAATCCCTTCCCAGACAGGATCGTCACTTTTTAGCTCAGAATCCCCATTGTGAAAGATCCCATCGACCTGACCTAGGTATTTTTCTTTAATAGCTTCAACAATGGAGCGGTCTCCATGCGAGTCACTCATAACGATGATTGTTTGCTTTGCCATGATGGAAACACCTCCAATAACTTTTTAACAGCTAAAGCACGATGTGATTGTGTATTTTTTTCTTCTAGCGTTAATTCAGCAGCAGCACGGCCCGTTTCCCCAACTAAGAAGAGAGGGTCATAGCCAAAGCCGTGTTCCCCTTTGGGCTCAAAATTAATATATCCTGGCCAATCTGCTTCCACCACTAGGCTTTCCTTGCCTGGTCTTGCAACCACCAAGGTCGTATGAAACTGGGCTGAACGGTCTTTCAAGTCAAAGACCATGGCCAATTCGTGCAACAATTTCGCATTGTTTTCCGCATCTGTCGCACCAACTCCCGCAAAACGAGCTGACCAAACTCCTGGTAAACCTCCCAAGATATCCACCTTCAAACCTGAATCATCCGCTAAGACTGTTTTCCCAGTTAGCTCTGCAATCGTTTCAGCTTTTAGGCGGGCATTCTCTTCAAAGGTTAGACCTGTTTCTTCGACTTCTGGAAGCTCTGGGTATTGATTGAGATTTTCCACTTCAAAGCCCAGCTTTTCAAACATATTACGGAATTCTTTGGTTTTTCCCTCATTTCGAGTTGCAATGAGAATCGTATCTTTGACCTTGTCTTGACCCAAGAAGGCTTCCAAATCCACCCCATCACTTGGCAAATGCAAATAGAGCAATTTCCCTTTTTCAACCAAGAGCAAGGCCCCTTGACGCTGTACAACCTCAAAAGCTCTTCCCTTGACTTCATTCAAAATTTCGATCAAAAAGGTCAGAAAACGAAAGGCTGAACCATAGCGCATCACCGATAGATTGAGAGGGAATCCTTCAGGATCCTTGGCAAAGAGAAGTTCCAGCTGATCTAACAGAGTGGAAGCTTCCGCAGGCACTTGACTAAATTGGTTGTAGTCTGCATCTTCTCCCCATTGGGCAATATACCAATCTTGGGGATCTTTGTATTCAAATAGTTTGTCACTCATAAATTTACATGCTCCACATTCACTGAACGTTCTAGCCATTTTTCGGCAATCGCTGCAAAGCTATTGGCATTTGCAGTGGTATAAAAGCGGTGGGTCTGCTCTAAGAGTTCGCGACTCTTATTGAGCTCAAAATAGTTTAATAAGACGGAAATATCCCGAACACACTCTGCCCCACTATCAATCAATTTGACATTCGGTCCCATAACATTTTGAATGATGGGTTTCAACAGAGGATAATGGGTGCATCCCAAGACTAAGGTATCAACCTTTCCAACTAGTGGTTTTAGGGTTTCGTAAACCACCTTTTTGGTCACACTGGATGCCAACTCGTTTGATTCCACTAAAGGAACAAACTTGGGACAAGCTAAACTGCTGACTTCCATGTCTGGTGCCAGACTTTGAATCTTCTCTTTATAAATTCCAGAAGAAACCGTCATCGGTGTCCCAATGACCCCAATTTTTTGATGGGTCGTCGATTTAATGGCTGCAGAAGCTCCGGGCAATATCACTCCCAAAACGGGAATATCAAGTTTCTCCTTGACTTCTTCCCAAACAACTGCCGTCGCTGTATTACAGGCTAAGACAATCATCTTGACATTTTTGGTCAGAAGGAAGTTCACCATCTGCCAAGTATACTCGCGAATTTGGTCTGCTGGTCTAGGACCATAAGGTGCACGCGCTGAATCTCCAATATAGACGACATCTTCGTGAGGAAGCTGACGGAGCAATTCGCGGACAACAGTCAGGCCCCCTACTCCAGAATCTAAAAAACCAATCGGTCGGTTATCCATATCTCTTCCTTCCAAAAGGAGGGACTAAGAAATTCCTCCAAGCCCCTCTCATTTATTAGCGTGAGATTGCCCCACTCTTATTTTTTCTTGTTTTTCGCCATTGCTGATTTTTGTTGGTTCACAATTTGGCGATAGACTTGTTGAACTTTTGCTTCGCTTGGACGTTGGCCGCTGGCACCTAAAAGCGTACGAACTGCTTCAACATTCAAACGTGGGTTTGATGCAAATTCTTTTTCAAATTGACGACGAAGCAAGAACATTCCTGCAACCATCCCACCAAAGAAAGCTAAAATAATCAACAAAATTCCTAAAAAGAGATTCATACAATTTTCTCCGATCCATTATTTTTACATAACTATCATTATATCAGACAATCACTTATTTTTCAATGTCAAAGCCGTAGAGTGTCGCAAGATAATCTTCTGGTTTTTCTGCTCGACGAATCAAACGGGCCTGCCCATCTTCTTGAAGCAAAACTTCTGCCGAACGCAACTTGGCATTGTACTGATAGCCCATTGAAAATCCATGGGCTCCGGTGTCATGGATCACGAGCAAATCTCCAATCTCCGTCACAGGTAATTCACGTTGTTTCGCAAATTTATCGTTATTTTCACAGAGACTTCCCACGACATCGACCACTTCAGTCATTCCCTCTGGACGATCCATATTGGTAATATGGTGATAAGCACCGTACATAGCCGGTCTAAGAAGGTTCACAGCTGAAGCATCAACCCCGACATAAGTCCGGTAGGTTTTCTTTTTATGCGTCACTCTGGTTACCAAGAGGCCGTGTGAAGCCAGCATAAAGCGACCAAGCTCGGTATAGATTTTCACATGACCAAGTCCTGCCGGTTTGAGAATCGCATCAAAGACGCGGTGTACGCCCTCCCCAATAATAGCAATATCATTTGGTTCTTGCTCTGGCTTGTAATTGACCCCAACTCCACCAGAGAGGTTGATGAAGCCCAAGTGAACACCTGTATTCTCGACGACTTCCACTGCCAATTCAAAAAGTTGACGCGCCAACTCTGGATAGTAGTCGTTGGATACTGTATTAGAAGCCAATAAAGCGTGAATCCCAAACTCTTCCACACCCAGTTCTTTCAACTCGATAAAGGCTTGGATCAATTGCTCCTTGGTCATGCCAAACTTAGCTTCTTCAGGATTGTCCATAATATCGGTTCCCAGTTCAAAAACTCCACCAGGATTATAGCGGCAAGAAATGACCTTGGGGATGCTAGTCACAGACTTCAAGAAAGCAATGTCTTCATAGGCATCCAGATTGATAGTTGCCCCTAATTCTCTAGCATAGACAAATTCATCAGCTGGCGTGTTGTTAGAAGAAAACATGATTTCTTTTCCACTAAAGCCTAGTTTATCCGCCATTAACAATTCGACGTAGCTGGCAGTGTCAACTCCACAGCCCTCTTCTTGCAAAATTTTTAGGATCGATGGGTTCGGAGTCGCCTTGATGGCAAAGTATTCTTTAAATCCTTCATTCCAAGCAAAAGCTCGATGGAGGGCACGAGCCGTTTCACGAATTCCTGCTTCATCATAGAGATGAAAAGGGGTAGGAAATTCTTGGGTCAGGCTTTCTAATTGTTCACGGGTTACAAAAGGTATTTTCATAAGTACTCATTTCTATTCTGTAGTCACTATAAGTATAGCACAAGTCGGAAGACAAAAAAAGCCGAGGCTATTGCCCCAGCTCAATCTCTCTTTGATTAGTCGTTTCTTCCGAAGATACGAAGAAGGCTGATAAAGAGGTTGATAAAGTCAAGATACAGTTCCAAAGCCATGGCCACTGCCCAGCCTGTCGCAGGTTGACCATTGGTTTGATCATAGACATAGCGGATTTTTTGGTTATCCCAAGCTGTCAATCCTGCAAAGAGGAAGACAGAGATAATACTCAAGATATAATCCATGCCAGAACTTCTCAAGAACATGTTCACAACAGAAGCGATGATCACACCGATCAAGACTCCCATCAAGGCACGTCCCATTCCAGAAAGGTCTTTTTTCACGACGCGTCCGATAGCACCCATGACAATAAACATCAAGGCACTGACCAAGAAAGCCTTATAAACCGTCGCTTGCATGTAGCGAGCAATGATAAAGCTCAAGGTAAAGCCATTCAAAGCTGAGTAGATCAAGAAGATCGGAAGAGCAGACGGGCTATTTTTAACAGCCTTCCCACTGGCAACAAAGACCAAGATCAATTCTACAACAACTGCTGCATAGTAAACCATTGGTGCTGTTGTCAAGATTTGAACGAAGAAATCTTGAAAGACTGTCATCATAAGACCAGAGACAAGGGCTGAAATCCCAACACCGATCCCAACTAATGAGTAGATTTTGTTATAAAAAGCATTCAATCCACTTTGTTCTTGGATTACTGAATCATTATACATATAAACAAGTTCCTTTCAAATTTGTTTACTACGATTTTAACATTTTTCGATGAAAAAATCTCCTTTTGGCCATCTTTTTACGCCAAGGTTCTGAAGCTTCCTTAACAGCCCAGTATTTATCCACCATGGTCACCACGAAGGATTCTTTGTAGCGAGGCGGAGCAAGGGTAGCCCCCCACATGTGTTTAATGATGATATCTTCTTCCTTAGCATTGAGATCTGTAATCTTTCGCGCATTTCTCACGGCAATGCGTGGATGGATCCAGGCGTGACTCTTGGTAAACTTGGTCTCACGCCAATCATAGTAAAAGAGGTCATGCAAGAGGCCACCCCGAGCCGTACTTTTAGCATCCCAGCCAAATTTTTTTGCCAATTTATAACTAGTATAGCTAACATGAATGGAATGCTCCAAACGATTGGAATGAATATGATGAGGAATGTCGGCTAATTTTTGAACCTTAGGGTGCTGAATCAACTGTCCCACATAGGTCATGTATTCTTTGTCACGATGATATTGCATCAGATCACCACCTTTCCTTGATAGGCTCTCCCAATAAGATTTCCACCAATTTCTTTTTTCAACTTAAGTATACTGCTTTTTCTCAAAAATTCCTTAAATGAAACATCAAAATTCCAGCAGCTACTGCAACATTCAAACTCTCAGCCCGACCTGGCATGGTAATATGAACAAGCTGGTCGGCTCGTGTAGCCATTTCTGGACTGATGCCCTTGCCTTCATTACCCATTACCAAAATCAATTGATCAATCTGAGGGAGCTGACGGTAATCGATGGAAGCTTCTGATAGCGTCGTTGCGAGGACCGCTAGATTGGATTGACTAGCTCGTTCAAACAGTTCTTCTCGGTCCATTTTCCAGATAGGAAGATGGAAATGACTGCCCTGCATGGATCGAAGAGTCTTGAGACTGTATAGATCTGCGGATGCTTTCGAAAGCATAACACCATCAAAGCCGGCTGCATCTGCTGTTCGAATCATGGTTCCCACATTACCTGGATCTTGGACATCCTCCAAATAGAGGTAACGACCTTGTAACTGATCTGGAAGTTCTGGCTGCTCTAGAAGAATCTCTGCGACAATTCCTTGAGGGGTCTTCGAATCAGCCAAGAGACTCAAGATCTCCGAAGTCACGACAGTGACGTTTTGGATATTCTCTACCCGGTCTAAATAAGCTTCTAAAACAAAGATCTGACGAATCTCCGCCTGATTTTCTACTGCCTCTTCAAAGAGATGCCAACCTTCAATGAGATAGGAATCTGTCCGATATTTTTTTTGATGTAATTTTTTAGCATTTTTGATTACATTATTGGATTTAGACGTTATAATATTCATAGACCTATTATAGCACAAAGAAAAAGAAGAAATCATGCCTCAGATAGATTTCTTCGAGTCAAGGAGGATGCACATGCAAAAGGTAAAAATGATTGCCCAAGGACGGGTTCAAGGAGTTGGTTTTCGCTGGGGAGTCTACAGTCTTGCCTTGGAGATTGGTGGGATCACTGGCCGTGTCTGGAATAATGACGATGGGACGGTTGGTATTCTAGCTCAGGCAGAGTCTAGCAGTCAAATGGCCAAATTCATCCAAGAAATACGCAAAGGTCCTACGCCGTTTGCGCATGTGACTTATTTGGATGTTACGTTAGCAAACTTTGAAAACTATAAGGACTTCAAAATTGCAAATTAAGGCTAGAGAACTATTGTGTATTTTCAAAAAAAACAGTAGAATAGAAAGGTAACATTTTAAAAAAGAAGGAACGATTTGTGAAAAAAAATAAACTTGCATTATTGGCATCGATGGGACTAGCTTCGCTCGTCTTCTTATCAGGATGCGTGAGTGTCGATCGGAAAACTGGAAATCCAACTGGATTGATTTGGAATCTTCTTGGCCGTCCAATGGGCGAAGCCATCAAATTCTTTGCGAATAACCTTGGCTTGGGCTTTGGGATCGGGATTATTATCGTCACCTTAATCGTGCGTTTAATCATCTTGCCACTTGGTTTGTACCAATCATGGAAGGCAACCTACCAATCTGAAAAGATGAACTACTTAAAACCCATCCTTGGCCCAATCCAAGAGCGCATGAAAAACGCTAGCACACAAGAAGAAAAGCTATTGGCACAACAAGAATTAATGGCTGCTCAACGTGAAAATGGGGTTAGCATGTTTGGTGGAGTTGGATGTTTACCACTCTTGATCCAAATGCCATTCTTCTCTGCCCTCTTCTTTGCAGCTCAGCACACCAAAGGGGTGGCAGAAAGTAGTTTCCTTGGTATTGCTCTTGGGAAACCAAGCTTGCTCTTGACGGCTATCGTAGCGGTTCTCTACTATATCCAAAGTATGCTCTCTCTTCATGGGATTGAAGATGAAACCCAAAAGGAAAGTATGCGTAAAGCATCACTGATGAGCCCGATTATGATCGGTGTCTTCTCATTGATCTCTTCAGCCGGAGTGACTCTTTACTGGGTAGTCGGTGGGGTGATCCAAATTATCCAACAATTTGTCATCAACTACTTGATTCGTCCAAATCTTCGCAAGCGGGTCGCTGAGGAATACAAAAACAATCCTCCAAAAGCGACTAGTCACCGTGTGAAAAAAGACGTTACACCAACTGCAACGACACAAATTCAACACAAACCAAAAAACAACCGCAATGCAGGAAAACAACGCAATAGAAAGTAGTACAAACTTCTAAATTCTAGCGGAATTACTTAAGCACCTGAACCCTCTAGTTCAGGTGCTTTTTTAATCCCTTTCAATCAATCAACGAAAAATTTACACCCTCACAAGGGGATTAAGAGCACAAAAAAACAAGCCCTATAGGAGAGCCTGCTTTAAGACCGTTTTTACATAAGTAATGTTAAAAAATAAAATGATATAAACTATTAGGTTTATAGAGCAGATACCGAAACTTTCCGCCGTGAGAAAAGTGCCTGAAACAATTATGTTTCAGGCACTAGGGGAGTTTTGAAACCTTAGGTTCAAAACTAAGTCATGGAACTTCGTAGAAGTTCGCTGACGTCCGTACTCACTTAAGGAAAGGTTCTAAGAGGACTTTGTCTTTAATCTGAAACAAGCCCTCTTGGAGAGCCTGCATTTTATATTTACGCTGTTTTTTCTACGTTCAAAATTTTCACTTGGTAGCTTCCAGCTGGTGTCTCAACAGTGACAACGTCACCTGTCTTCTTACCAATCAAAGCGTGACCGATTGGGCTTTCGTTCGAGATCTTTCCTGCAAAGGCATCTGCCCCTGCTGAACCGACGATGCTGTATACTTCTTCATCTGTTTCGCCAACTTCTTGGACTGTAACGGTTTTTCCGATCGCTACTTCGTCTACAGCAACTGCATCACTATCGACGATTTCAGCATAGCGGATTTTTGTTTCCAAACTAGAAATTTGACCTTCCACAAAAGCTTGTTCATCTTTTGCTGCTTCGTACTCAGAGTTTTCTGAGAGGTCACCGTATGAGCGAGCGATCTTGATCCGTTCTACGACTTCAGGTCGACGGACCAATTTCAATTCTTCTAATTCTAGTTCTAATTTTTCTTTTTCTGCTAGGGTCATTGGGTATGTTTTTTCTGCCATTATTCTTCTCTTTCTATTATTTGAATGAAAAAGCTGTGGACGCGCCACATGCTTTTTCTAGTTTGAACTTGCTTGTGTCAATTTACTATTGACGTGTTCTTCTACATTTTTATTGTGTTCTTCGTATGTCTTAGCGAAGAAGACTTCACCATTTTCGACATTTGCGACAAAATACAAGTAGTCTGTCTTACTTGGGTTCACCGCCGCTTCGATCGCTGATACTCCAGGGTTATCCACTGGACCAGGCATCAAACCGGTATTCTTATAAATATTATAAGGTGAATCCAGCTCTGTATCGATCGTTGCATCTTCTTTCAAGGTCGTCTTTTGACCAAGCTTCCCTTCGGCATAAAGAATTGCAATATTACTTTGCAAAGGCATGTCTTGGTTCAAGCGGTTATAGAAGACACTTGCGATGTCTTTGCGGTCTTGATCCGTCGCCCCTTCTTTTTCAACCAAGGAAGCAAGGGTCAATACTTCGTTTACATTGATGTTCTTGCTCTCAAGTGTTTCATAATACGGGGTTAAGTTTTGATCCATGGCCGCCAGCATCTGATCGATCATTTCTTTCACTGTGGTATCTTTCCCATAGTTATAAGTTGCTGGGAAAAGATAACCTTCCAAACGATAGCGAACACCAGAATCCTTACTTGGCAGGTTAGCCAAGAGCTTAGGATATTTGGCCACCATCTTCTCAATAAAGGCATCATCTTGGACAGCCTTCAAGAAATCTTCTTTCTTAAATGGAGTCTTTCCTGCCTTCTTACTAGAGACATCTGCTGTGATAGCCGTCGCAATCTGATCGATCGTATAGCCTTCTGGAATCGTCACCTTTCCAAGAACTGGAGCCTGAGGAGTTTTAGTCCCCTCTTCCTGCAGTTTTTGGATGATGGTTTCTAAATCCATGCTCTTTTGAAGGTTGAAATAACCGGATTTGAAATTGCTATAGTTCTTGAACTTGGTATAGTAGTTAAAGAACTGACCATTTTTCACGAGTCCTTTTTTCTCAAGGATCGCGCCAATCTCACGATTACTTGAACCTGCTGGAATCTCAACCGTTACGAATTCTGTTGCATTTTTATCCATCGGCTTGACAGCTGAATGGATATAGGTCACAGCAAAGATCCCTGTAGCCACGATCACAATCAGCAAAAGGCTGACCACTGTCCGCACAATTCGTTTAGCGATTTTATTTTGTTTCTTTTGTTTTTGTTGGCGCTGGTTACGAGAAGAGCGCGATAAGCTTTCCTCTACCGGTTCCTGACTTGGTTCTTTTTTAGCAGGCTTTGTAAGCTCACTCTTTTCTTCCACAGCAGGAGTCGCCTTTACCGGCTCCACTGGTTCTTCTTTGGGAGCCAACGCAGATTCTTCTACTTTTGGAGGTAGTGTTGCTTCTTCCTCCTCTTTCAGTGAAGAAGGGGTTTCAATACTTCGATCAGGTAGATCATACTCTTTTTCGATTTTTAGAAGTTGCTCATTGGCCTCTTCTAAGTCTCTGAGGATCTGCTCTTTGAAGCTTAATAACTTCTCACTGTCTTGTGATTTATCAGTCAAATAATTGACCTCCCTCATCATAATCCTTAATATTATATCTTAAAAGATTTAGAAAAGCAATACAAATCGCCTTTCTTCTTTAAAATACCTATTTAATCAAGTTTTTCATTTTCCCAGACCAGATTGTACCAAACTTCACCCGCATATTGGGATTCTGACCGGCCTTCATTGGTAAATCCTTGCTTTTCATAATAAGGAATCAAATAATCATGACAGGTCAAATTGATCCCTTGGCGATTATCTTTCAACGCAATCTCTTTCATCGCTTCAAGCAAAAGGGTTCCCACTCCAAGTCCTTGAGCTTCTTTAGCAATGGATAGACTCGTAATGGAAATAAAGCCCTGTTCTAACTGACTTAGATCTTCAACCTCTGAAAAAGAGGAATCGATCAAATAGCGCTCCGGTCTAACAGGTCCTTCTAAATAGCCTAAAATCTGACCTTGGCACTCTGCTACAAGAAATGTCGTTTGAATCTTTTCGATGTGATCTTTTAAAATCTCACGCGCAATCGCTTCTTCTTCTGAGAAATTCTCAAGCTCAATGCGCTCGATGGCATCCAAATCCTGCAGCTTTGCCTGTCTAATGTGAATCTTTTCTTTCATCATTTACTCCTTCTATCGTTCCCAAACCATATGGACACCTCGATCAGACTCAGCTTCATCTCGAAATCCTTGCTGGGAAAAATAAGATAGTAAGTCTTCTGGGCAATCGATCCAAATGGCTTCCTTTTCCTTTTGAACAGCTAGATCCTTTAAAGCAGCGATCAAAATAGAACCATAGCCTTGACCTTGAAAGGCTGGACTAACTGCTAGTCGCAATACGATTAGTTCTCCTTTTGAATGCTGGCCTTCTGTAGCCAACAAGTAGGCCACAGCATCCCCCGCCTGCTCTGCAAGCAAAGAAATGGCTTTCTTCGAACCTAGCGCTTCCTCAAGAGTGGCCCTGTGCTCCTTTCCTTCATTGTCATGAAGTTCTTCTTCTAGCAACAGCAGCTGTTCTTGATCAGCTGGGATGATTGATCGAATCATCATTCTGCTTTCCTCATCTCATACTCCTTCAGTGGACAGATAAATTTGAGTCTGGAACCAATCGATTCCAGACTCAATCATCTCTTATTGTACACTATGTGTCAAACTAGATAATAAACGCTCAAATGAGTATTCATAGGTTTGAATATCTCCAGCTCCCATAAAGACATAGACTGCATTATCATGGTCAAGAAGAGGAGAAACATTCTCAGCTGTAATAATCGCTGAACGTTTGACAATTTTTGCTTCCAAGTCTTCAACTTTCACATCGCCGTGATCGACTTCCCGTGCAGAACCATAGATCTGTGCCAAGTAAACAGCATCTGCCTGATTCAAGGCTTCAGCAAATTCATCTAACAAGGCAATGGTCCGTGTAAAGGTATGTGGTTGGAAAATGGCCACAATCTCTTTGCTTGGGTATTTTTGACGGGCCGCATCCAAGGTTGCAATAATTTCCGTTGGATGGTGCGCAAAGTCATCAATGATCACTGTTCCATTGACTACTTTTTCAGTGAAGCGACGTTTCACTCCAGCAAAGGTCTTCAAATGCTCGCGAACTAAATCTAAGTCAAATCCTGCAATGTAAAGCAAACCAATGACTGCTGTGGCATTCATGATGTTGTGGCGACCAAAAGTTGGGATATGGTATTGCCCCAAATCTTCTCCACGGAAATGAACGTTAAAGGTTGAACCAGTCGTTGAACGAAGCAAGTTGCTTGCCACAAAATCGTTCGTCTCCTTATCAAAACCATAGTAATAAATTGGTGCTGATGAGGTAATCCGACGCAATTCTTTGTCTTCTCCGTAGATGAAGAGGCCTTTGCTGATTTGTTTGGCATAATCGTTAAAGGCATTAAAGACATCTTCCAAGCTCGTGAAATAGTCTGGATGGTCAAAGTCAATATTGGTGATGATGCTATATTCAGGATGGTAAGGCATAAAGTGGCGTTCATACTCATCTGATTCAAATACAAAGTATTTGGCTGCTGCAGAGCCACGACCTGTCCCGTCACCAATCAAATAACTGGTATCAGTGATATTTGATAAGACGTGCGAAAGCATCCCTGTTGTCGAGGTTTTTCCGTGTGCTCCGGCAACCCCCATGCTGACGAAGTCACGCATAAATTCACCAAGGAATTCATGGTAGCGTTTATAAGTTAGGCCATGCTCATCTGCATAAGCAATTTCCACATTGTTATCTGGACGGAAAGCATTCCCGGCAATGAGGATCTTGTCGCCTTCCAAATTTTTCACATCAAATGGATAAATTTGAATTCCTGCTTGTTCCAAGCCACGTTGCGTAAAGTAATACTTCTCAACATCTGACCCTTGAACCGTATGTCCCATTTGGTGAAGCATGAGGGCTAAAGCACTCATCCCTGCTCCTTTAATTCCAATAAAATGGTATGTATTAGACATGTTTTCTCCTTATTCTTGATCTAGATGGGTTAAATCCAATTCTTGTTTGATTGGCTGTGGTTTCAACTTGTGCTGATCTTTATTGTATATTTGGCTAGTCTTTAAGAAATCATAATTGTTTTTCTTTTCAGTCGGTTCTGCCACTTCTGGTTCTCCTGCAGATTCGAACTCTGCAAGGATCAACTGATCTTGTCGTAATCGTTTGCTATATTTCAATAATTCACCCGGATTTTCCTTTTGGAAGGGAGCCGTTGGCTGACCAGGTTTTCGTTCAGAAATAAATGGTTTTTTCCGTTTACTTGTAGTAGCTGCTGGATCCGTTGTCAGATAGGGGGCTGTGCGTTTCTTTTTCAGATCTTCACGAGCGCGCTCTCTCGCTTCCTCTGCATAACGATTGGCTGGGCTTTTTTTATCAATCGGCTCTTTAAAATCAGGTTTTCTTACTGGCCGTCTTTTCGGTAGGGGCTCTTCTAGTGGTTGGTGGTAAGGATGCTTAGGTTTGGTATTTTCAGCAATCGGTTGCCATTCCAAATAATTTTTATCCACATAGTCGCCTGTAATGTTACTAATCAAGTCTGTTTCATCATACAGGTTCATGTGGGGCATCTCTGTTAACATCAACTCATTATCCCCTACTTGAGGAAAATATTTTTCTGTCATGCTTTCTTCCTTTCGACACTCCATTAATTATAAACTATTCACAGAATTTTTCAAGCTATTCTGACTGAATTCCAAGAATCTCACGAATTTCCTCAACCGATAAACTAGATCGTGTTTCCGTTCCGTCTAAAATCGTTGAGACCAAGTGTCTTTTGGAAGCTTGTAGTTCTTGGATTTTTTCTTCGATCGTACCACGAGTAATCATGCGGTAAACTTCAACATTTTGTTCCTGTCCCATTCGATGGGCACGTCCAATAGCCTGGTCTTCCACTGCAGGATTCCACCACAAATCGACTAAGATGACCGTATCGGCACCAGTGAGGTTCAATCCAACCCCTCCAGCCTTCAGAGAAATGAGAAAAGCATGGCGCTCACCTGCATTAAAAGCATTGGTCATTTCTTGTCGATCTTTAGCGGGAGTAGAACCTGTGATTTTAAAGGAGGTCATGCCAAGCTGGGCAATCTCCTGCTCTAGGATATCCAGCATGCCTCTAAATTGAGAGAAGATCAAAACCCGGTGTTCGCCATCTTTGATTTGACCCAAAAGATCTCGAAGACTCTCCAATTTCCCACTATCTCCCTGATAGTCTTCCATAAAGAGGGCGGGGGTATCACAGATTTGGCGAAGACGCATGAGACCCGAGAGAATTTCCACCTTGCTCCGATTTAGTTCTTCCTCACTAGAGGTTCGAACCCGATCTTGAATTTGTTTTAATTGAGCCAAATAGATCGTTTTTTGACTTTCATCCAACTCATTGTGGTAGGTTGTTTCAATTAAGTCCGGTAATTCTTGGAGCACTTCATCTTTTTTCCGTCTCATGACGAAAGGTTTGACAAAACGCGCAATGGTCTCAGGACTCAATTTTTGAAATTCTCTTTTAGCTGGGAAGAGCCCTGGAAGGACAATTTGGAAAATAGACCAGAGTTCACCCACATGATTTTCAATCGGTGTCCCAGATAAGGCAAACACATGCGGAACCTCAAAGCCACGTAAGTGTTGGGCAATCTTGGTTTGGGCATTTTTCATGACCTGGGCTTCATCTAGAATCAAGTACTCATACTGATTCTTCTGGTATTCCTCCACATCTTGACGGAAAGACGCGTAACTAGTGATAACTACCTGTGGATTGGTTGCGATGAGTTCATCTCGGTGCTGCTTGAGACCATAGACAACTGCCACTTCCATCTGAGGAGCGAATTTTGAAAATTCTTGTTTCCAATTGTAGATGAGACTAGATGGAGCTAGAATCAAGATTTTAGTTTCTTTTTTTGCGACACTGGTCAAGAAGGAAATAGTCTGCAGGGTTTTCCCAAGCCCCATATCATCCGCTAAAATACCACCAAAACCATAATGATTTAACATGGAGAACCATTTGACCCCTGTTTCTTGGTAATCCCTTAGGGTCGCTTGGATTGTCATCTGAGGGAGTTGGAAGTCTTCTGGATGAGTCAGATCATGAGCTAAATTTCGAAATTCTTCTGAAAAATGAACATTGTCTTGATCTGCCAACAAATCAGATAGCTGATAAGCAGCAATCCGGCGGGCTTGTAGTTTCCCACCCTTGCTCATTTTCGCCCGCAAATCTGCTAGGGCTCGACTGATCTTCTTGGTTTCTTCATCAAAAACAAGGACCTTCCCTGTATGGCTGACAAAATAATCTGCTTGCCCCACTAGAGCTTTGAGGACCTGGTCCACTTCGGCTGGATCCACACTTTCAAAGTCAAAACCGATCTCCAGTAGACTGCCATTGGTTTTAACATCAATTTTTGGACGCTCCACTTGATAAAGATCTAAAAGGCTATCAGAGAGGGTAACCTCTCCTAAGGCTTCAAAAGTCGGGATCTGTCGATGAAAGAATGGATAGATTTGCTCACTTGATAACGGACTTCTTTGGGAAGAAAAGTCGTCTGTAAAACCTGCTGCTAGCATGGTTGAAAAGACTTCTTGCTCCTTATCGAAATCACTGGAATAAGGAAGATTGAGGAGTTCCTCACGCGTGGTCACCACACGATCCTGGTATTGAAAGACTACATCCAGTAAAACAGTCTGGTCCTGTGCTAGATCAAAATGAAATTCCGGAGTGAAATCGTGGATTAAAAAGCTGGTCGGTGCGGTTATTTGTCCCAGTTTTTTGAACTCTTTTAAACTATAGGAAAGTTTGGTCTGATCCGTTGGATCAAAATGCAGGCGTTTTTTGCGATCCTGATCCATTGGTAAGTCTTGAATGGCCTTCCATAGGGTCCGCTGTTGGGGCGTCAGGTGATAGAACACTCCATTTCGAAACAGGTAATTAGCCGACTCGACAACCTTCACTTGAGGCTCCGTAATGATCAATTCGTAAAAATCACCATGGTCTTCCACCTGAAAATGAAAGAGATCTTCCTCCCCATGGACATCCTGAAAATAGACTTCAGAAAAATCATACAAGCTATATTGCAAGAGGAAGGAATCCAAATTCATCAGTAATTCTACAGCTTCTTCAAAGAGAGTCGGTGGAAAATAAAGATGGCGCCCAGCATTGGGAAAGAAATCTTGCTCTTTCGATCCACTATCTGTGACCAAGCCTTGTAGGAAATTGATCACATCCTGACTAGACCCATCAAATTCTAAGTAAGAAATGGGTTCATAGTAACTTTTGCCAATTGCAAAGTGGCCTTCTTTCTGAAGGGTCTGCAAAAAAGCTAGCACATCTCTGATTACATAAGAGCGCTCGTCTGGCAAGCGACGAATGCGAAGGGTCCACAAGAATTGACCAGAGTATTCATCCTCCTGCCCAACTGCTGATAGGACATAGCGAGTTTCTTTCTTTTCGATTTTTGGAAGGACCTGGTCTAAAAACAAACTTCCAAAAGAGACCTTCTCCTGCGTTTCTTCAGTCGCCGTGGCGTCTTCTTCAAGGCTTGTAAGAGCAGCTTTCCCACTGTCATCATTCTTCAAAAAAGCTTCTACAGCTGCTAGATGCGTACAGAATTTTTTCTTTTGAAAGAAAGCGCAGCTACAAAAAACGACATCGTCATCCAAACTGTACCGCAAGCTTTCTTCTTCCACCCGAAAATACAGGTATTTTTCTTTTACTTCCTGAAGGGAAACTTTCCCAGCTTCATAGAGAAGGCTCCCTTGTGAACGAACCTTCCCAGGAATTAATTTTGCCATGTTTACCACCTTAGATTAATCCCTTTATTATACCATATTTCAAAGTATAGTTAAAATTTATTCGATAAAACTTATTAAAATAGACGTTTTCGGGCTATTTACTATTCAATGATCCCCACTTAAACAGTCCTTAAAGTTCCTAAAAAGTTCACAAAAAAATACCCCTCAAGGGGGCAATCCATTCACGAGTTCAGTAGGCAAGATCTAGCAAGCCACACACGGTGCTTTTTGTACTTCAAAAGTGGTAGACCACCGCGCACCAATGGGTGCTCGACCGCCTACCACCTAATAAGATTATAACATAACTTAACTACTTTTTTATGCTCCACGTCTATAGATTTTCCATTAGTCATTTCCTTGATCTTGCGAATTCCCTTTTATTAAGGCGTTTCCAATCATCATGTACAATTTTCCCAAGCACAAAAATTTGATGAAGGACCAAAATATCCCAAAAACAGCTAAGCCTTTTACCAATAGAGAGTAATAACTTTCTTTGACAATCTCTCCATAAAATGTCATCGTTGATGTCATGATCACCCATTCCCAAATGATTAGAATGAGTGAGGCACCATAAAGGATAGCCATCCCCCAAAAGATCAACGAATTTTTTAAAAATTTTCTCATGACACGTACAAGTGCCCATAAGCATAATAAAGAAACAAACAGTAGTAATTCTGTACTTGACATCATTTCACTCCCTTTTCACCCCATTTAAAGACATTAGTCTTTTTCTTCTACTTGGTTAGTCTTTCAGATGTTCATATAAAAAAGGACCCTTCTTGTCTCTTGCAGGTGATAAAGAGTCCTTTTTACTTATGTTTCAATCATGCTCGAACTTTACCGAACCTTGACCATCCCATTTTCTTCTAACGTTTTTTTCGTTTTAATATAGTCAGTTAAGTCCTTCATTTTCTTATTGGACTTAAAAACTTTGTTCCAAGTTTTTAGGTCCAATTTTGAAAAATCTGTCACTATATGGATCTGCAAATGACCTGATTTAGACTTTTCAACAGAATAGTCCATTCCCTTGATATGACCATAATTTTCAAGCAAACTATCCTTCGCTGAGTTAAATGCTAATGAGTCAGAAGCATCAATATCGGGTAGTTCTTTCCAGGATTCACTCTTAAGGATCTCCTTATTTTTTATAGTCAGAATGATTGTTTCATCCCCATTTCCATAAGATCCCTGATACTTTTCTTGACGCGTTGACTGACAAGCTGTTAAGAAAACAAAGATGAGGCTAGTAAGCAAAAATTTCATCAAAACCGTTATTTTTCGCATATTCCCTACTTCCGTTTTCGCGCAATCAAATGGATCGGAGTTCCTTCAAAAACAAAGGCCTTGCGAATTTGGTTCTCCAAGAAACGGAGGTATGAGAAGTGCATCAGTTCTTCTTCGTTAACAAAGACCACAAAAGTTGGTGGCTTGGTTGCCACTTGTGTCGCATAGAAGATCTTGAGACGTTTTCCTTTGTCGGTTGGCGTTGGATTAATGGCAATAGCATCCATAATCACATCGTTCAAGACAGCTGAAGGAATCCGCGTATTTTGACTCTCACTGATCTGTTTGATCATCTCTGGCAACTTGTGCAAGCGTTGTTTGGTCAAGGCAGAGACAAAGACAATCGGCGCATAAGAAAGGTATTGGAATTGATCACGAATGTCATCTTCCCACTGCTTCATGGTATGGTTGTCTTTTTCAATAGTATCCCATTTGTTGACAACAATAATCATGCCTTTACCAGCTTCATGAGCAAAGCCAGCGATCCGCTTGTCATACTCCCGAATCCCTTCTTCAGCATTAATGACCATCAAAACCACATCTGAACGGTCGATGGCTCGCATGGCTCGCATGACAGAATATTTCTCTGTGTTTTCATAGATTTTACCAGATTTGCGCATACCAGCTGTATCGATCATGGTAAATTCTTGGCCATCTGCATCGGTAAAATGGGTATCGATGGCATCACGTGTGGTTCCAGCAACAGGGCTTGCGATGACCCGGTCTTCTCCAAGGATCGCATTGATCAAGCTTGATTTCCCAACATTTGGGCGACCAATCAAGCTAAATTTGATGATATCTGGATTTTCTTCTTCTGTTTCATTCGGAAGATTTTCAATAATGGCATCGAGCACATCCCCAGTTCCGATCCCGTGGACAGAGGATACCGGTAGTGGCTCACCCAGTCCTAAGGCATAAAAGTCATAGATATCATTGCGCATCTCTGGGTTATCCACCTTGTTGACTACAAGAATCACCGGTTTATGGGTCTTATACAAGATACGAGTGACATATTCATCCGCATCCGTGATCCCTTCTTTACCAGAAACGACAAAGACGATCACATCTGCTTCGTCCATGGCGATTTCTGCCTGATGCTTGATTTGCTCCATAAATGGGGCATCTACGTCATCAATTCCCCCTGTATCAATGATACTAAATTTTCGATTCAACCACTCAGCTGTTGCATAAATGCGGTCACGAGTGACTCCTTCTACATCCTCAACGATGGAAATCCGCTCACCGGCAATCCGGTTAAAGAGTGTAGATTTTCCGACATTGGGACGGCCTACAATCGCAATAGTTGGTAGGGCCATGATTTCCTCTTTTCTAATGAAAGGCGAGACTTCGGTTCAAGAACGCCTCTCTTCATTTCATAATAGTTTGTGTTTTTCTAGTAGTTTTTTGGTCTCTTCTTGTTCAGGTTGACCAAATTGAGCTGCAAGACGCTCGCTCCAGCTGTCGGTTGCACGCGCTCCAGCATAATCTGCCTGAACCTTGTCATAGGCAGTCACAACTGATAGGTCTTGTTCTTGGTATTCTTCTTCAAAAGCAACCTGCTCCAACGGCAAGCGTGGTTTCACCGCATGCTGCTGATTAGGTACTCCGAGAGCAATCCCAAAAACAGGATAGGTATAGTCTGGCAGACGGAAGAGTTCTGCGACTTCTTCTGAACAGTAGCGCAACATGCCGATAATCACTCCACCATAGCCGAGACTTTCAGCTGCCAATAGTGTATTTTGAGCTGCTAGAGCCGCATCCACTGAGGTGATCAGTAAGTTGTCCACCCCTTCAGGATGAAAATCCTGCTCATGAAGTTTGACAGCTTTTTCAGCACGGTTTAAATCCCCAACAAAGAGAAGAAAGACGGCTGATTGGCGAATCGCTTCTTGAGGAAGCAAATCGTAGAGAGCTTCTTTCTTTTCCTTGCTTTTGACCACAATCACAGAATAAGACTGAAAGTTTTTCCAACTTGATGCCATCTGCCCAGCTGATAAAATTTCCTTGAGGTCAGCTTCTTTGATGGCTTCTTCCTTAAAACGGCGAACAGAAAAATGAGATTTCATTAAACGGATGGTTTCATTCATCGGCGATTGACTCCTTCCAGATGGATTTCCTTGGCTAAAAATTTCACGCGCTCCATGACACGTTTGGCCTGCCAGGTTTCATCTCCATTGCGCGAAGTCGCAAAATGACGTTCCAACTCTTCAAAATTAAAGTTAGAAGTAAAGAAGGTTGGAAGATTTTCCTGCATCCGGTGCTGCAAAATCACCTGTAAGATTTCATCTCGCACCCAGGCTGACATCTGTTCCGCACCGATATCATCAAGAATTAAAATTTCGGCTTTTTTCACCTGATCTACGGTTTCTTTGACCAAGCCCGAACTGATGGCATTTTTGACATCGATAGCAAAACTTGGGAAATGTAGTAGAGTGGTAGAGGCCTGGCGTTTTTCTGATAAATCATGAGCCAGGGCTGCCATCATGTAGCTCTTTCCTACTCCAAAATCACCATAGAGGTAAATTCCCTTTTGATACTCGGGATAGTTGGCTACAAAATTAGCTAATTCCTCAAAGGCCACAAATCGTCCCTTATCATCGAGCTCTACCTTGGCTAGACTCGCTTCTTTCAAAGTTGAAGGGAGATTGATCAAGTTGAGACGTTGGTTGATCGCAGCACGTTTTTGGGCTTCGATTAACTCTGGTGTCTCCTCATAAGCGACATCCGCATATCCTTCATTCATGGTGAGGATGGGCTTATAACCTTTGGCAATATAATCCGGATCTCCCAATAAGAAACGGTTGCGCTCACTAATGTATTGATTAAATTTTGAAATACTACGACGAATTTCTTGCTCAGACAAAGACTGGTCTTTGATAAAGGCAGCGACTTCTTGGTCTGCCAAGATCTGTGCGACCAAATCCTCATAGTTAAATTGACGCGCACGGTTCATGTGAGACATGGTTTGACCTACACTTTCCATCTACTCACCTCCTTGATTCAGTTTTTCTAACAGGCGTTGTTTCTCTTTAGCGAGATCCACCTTTTCTTCTTGACTGGTTTGATTTTGATAATGTGGTTGACTCCACTTGGGAACATTGTTTTGCTTGCCCTTGGCTGATGTAGGACTCGTCCCCTTGTTTCCTTGAACCTTAGCCTGTTTCTGGCGTTCTCGAACTTTTAAAATCGCCAGTTCCGCACTGTTGACTCCTTGATAAGAAAAATCATTTCCTACCTTCAAAGCATATTTTTCATTCAGATTAGCAGACTGGGTCTTGTTAAAGGTCAACAATAAGATAATGTTGATCACCTCATCGAGTAAGCCTAGATCAGCTAACTTGGATAATGTCTTGCGTTCGCTCTGCGTAATGGTCGCATTGCGCGCCTTCTTAATCTCCGCTAGAAATTGTAGGCTGGATTTTGCCTTAGCTTCCCTCAGAATAGTTTCTTCCTGACGGCTATAGGACATGCGGGGTTGCTCCTGGCTAGCCTGAGCCAACTTTTGCTTCATTCTCTTTGGAGAGACAATCCGCTCTACAGCCGTTTCTTTTGCTAGGAGATAGGTTTCATACCAGGTCCATTGCTGCTCTTCTGCGATGGCAAAGAGGGCCAGGGTTGCTTCTCCTTCATCCGCAAAACGAAGTCCATCACGCCCCATCATTCGCTTAAACATCTCCATATCAAACTGCCGTTTCTTACTTGGAAGAACGGTCGTCTCCCCCGCATCTAGTCCAAAGACTTGCGAGAAGGAAACTTGCCGCCTAGTCCCTAAAGAGCGTGCTGGGAGCAGATCCTCCACAGCCTTTTCCCCAATCTTTTTCTCAAGCAAGCGTTTGAAAACAGCATTCGAAAAAAATTGTTCTGCCTCAAGAGGAGCATGTAATTGGATGGTGATCCCAACTTCTTCCTCATAGAGATCGATCAACCCCATAGCAATTAAGCGATCAAAGGCGAGTAGCAACTGTGGAAATCCTATATTCAAGTGATTGAGGATTTGAGCAAGTAAATATTGTTTTTCACCCTGATCATAAGAGGCCAGCAGATAACGATAAACTGCTACCGTTTCCGTCTCCAAAATAGGCAGGTAATACTGCTCCAATGCAGACCCTGCCGGTGGAAGAAGATTATTTTTTAAAAATGCGAAAGGCGTATTGGGCTTCATCTATTTTTCCTTTTTCTTCTTGGTTCCCTTCGTAATTTGTTTCAAGAGGGTTTCTAACTCACCGACATCCTTGAAACTCCGGTAAACACTAGCAAAACGGACATAGGTGATCTCATCTAGATCTGCTAACTCATCCATGACCAACGAACCAATATATTCACTGTTGATTTCATTATCACTTTGACTGCGAACCTTTTGTTCGATCCGGTTTACAATTTCTTCGATTTCGTCACTAGAAACAGGCCGTTTTTGAGCTGAGCGGATAATACCATTAAAGATTTTATCACGAGAAAATTGCTCGCGTGTCCCATCTTTTTTGACAACCACTAGGGTCCGTTCTTCCACTCGTTCGTAGGTAGTAAAGCGATAATGGCATTCTTCGCATTCCCTGCGACGACGGATGGTGTTCCCATCTTCAGCTTGTCGACTATCCACCACACTAGACTTACTTCCACCACATTTTGGACAACGCATTTGCTACCTCCTTAAACTGTTTTAACACTTCATTTTACCATAAATTGAATCGTAAAGAAAGCAGAAGAACAGGAGAATCCCCTATGCTTGCTCCTCATTGATCCATAAAAAAGAGTCGAAGGACGATTGAATAAAATCGTTTTCCTTTCGACTCTCCATTTATATTAAAGTGATAATTCAGCTTCTAAGCCATAGTGATCACTGACATGGGGTTTGTTTTGACCATCAAAAATGACATGTAGACGCTGGATGTCCCATTCTGGACTTGCAAAGACGTAATCGATTCGCAATGGAACTTGATTGTCCGTCCAGCCATCGATTCCAGGTCCTACAGTATAAGTCCCCTTTGTTTCTTTGGCTTCAATAAAGCTGTCTTGAAGCTTAAGGGAACTGGATAGAATCGTCTCATACCCTTCTTGACCAGCAGGATTATTGAAATCACCAGCTAGAATAAAAGGTTTGCCTACTTGGCTGAAGTAGTTCTCAATGCGTGGCCACTCAAATTGGAAACCTTTGTCCCACCAAGAAAGATGGACGCTGGCAACAGCAATCTCTTTGCCATCTACACTTGTATGGGCAACGGCTACTCGACGAGTATGGTAGTCCGTTGGATCATCCATATTGGATACCAAAATCTCATCCGCCTTCAAGGGTTGACGCGAAAGAACGGCCACACCCTCATTGAGGTGATCATAGCCAATATGGTTGTAGGCCCAAGTCCAATAATAGTGGAGTCCATGAGCAGCTAACTCTTCTACCAATACGCGAACAAAGTGATCCTTGTGAATCGCTACAGATGATGGCAAAGCTTGATAATACTCATCTGTTTCGACTGTTTCTGAGGCCATTTCTTGATTGACCTCTTGGAAACAGATCACATCATATTGCGCTTCTAAAATTTGTTCCTTGAGGGTTTCAAATTTTTGCTGAGCATTCTCTTCCATCCAACTATGGGAATTTAATGTTAAAAATTTCATCCCCTGATTTCTCCTTCTCTCCAAATCAAGAAACGGCAAGAGGCCGGGTGCACTGCCCCAACCTCATTTTCTTTGCCGACGTCTCTTATAATTCTACTGTTGCAACTGGCGCATTTGCTACCAATTTACCAGTATGTTCGACCTTAACGGATTTAATCGCATCTGCATTTGTGAAGACAACAATTGTTGAAGTTTCACGACCAGCTGCACGGATTGCATCAAGGTCTGCTTCTACCAAGAGGTCTCCAGCAGCCACTGTTTGACCTTCAGAAACTTTAACCTCAAATGGTTTTCCTTCAAGACTAACAGTATCTAGACCGATGTGAACCAAGACTTCCAAACCATTATCTGTTACCAAACCAAGGGCATGTTTGGTTGGGAAGACGCTAGTAACTTTACCAGCAACTGGTGAAACGATGTGGCCATTTTCAGGCTCAACTGCAAATCCGTCTCCCATCATTTTTTGTGAGAATACAGGATCTTTCACATCTTCGATGTTGATCACTTCACCATCTGCAACAGAGTGAACTTCATCAGTTACCC
The DNA here is from genome assembly GCF_964238605.1 of Streptococcus parasanguinis. Classification (GTDB taxonomy): domain Bacteria; phylum Bacillota; class Bacilli; order Lactobacillales; family Streptococcaceae; genus Streptococcus; species Streptococcus parasanguinis_AJ. The sequence continues at coordinate 45,407 of NZ_CAXSMM010000012.1, forward strand.
CTTTAAAGGTTGCTTCAGCCTTTTGAACTGCTGTCATTTGGCTAGGAAGTGTTTCAGGAATGACTTCACCTGAATCAAGAACGTCTTGGATATCAGATTTCAATACGTCAGCTTTAGGTCCGTAGATGGCTTGGACCCCTTGTCCTTTCATGACAAGACCCATAGCGCCTTCAGCTTTCCATTGTTCTTCTGTTCCGACTTTTTCAGCGTCCTTAACGGTTACACGAAGACGAGTCATACATGCGTCAACGTCTACGATATTGGCACGTCCACCAAGAAGGTTGATGATGTTAATGACTTGTGAGCTTGCTGAGCTTGTAGCAGCACCTGCTGCTGCACCATCTCCTGCAGGGGCATCATCATTTTGTTCATAGTTACCGTTACGTCCTGGAGTCGCATAATTGAATTTCTTAATCATGAAGTTGGCAATGAAGTACATGATAAATCCAAAGAGGACTGTTACCCATACAAAGTTAAAGATATCTAATGCCAAACCAGCGTTGATGGCCATTGGGGTACGTGTCAAGAATTCGATTGAACCGAATGAGTGAACTCGAAGGTTAACCAAGTCAGCCATTGCAAAGGCAGCCCCTTGAACAAGAGCATAGATGATGTACAATGGTGTAGCAATAAACATGAACATGTATTCAATTGGTTCTGTTACACCTGTCAAGAATGTTGCAAGGGCAGTTGCAAAAAGCATCCCTTTGTATTTTTCTTTTTTATCTGGATCCACATTGCGGTAGATAGCCACTACAACCCCCATCAAGATACCGAAAGATCCGATCATTTGACCAACTTTGAAACGAGCTGGTGTGTAAGCATGAAGCAAGTGTTGGTATTGGCTAGGATCAGCTTTCTTCAAGTTAACAAGGTCTGTTACCCAAGCCAACCAAAGTGGATCTTGTCCAAATACAGTTGTTCCTTTGGCAGCACCTGTAAGAACTTGGTAGCTACCACCCAATTGAGTATAGTTGATTGGAATGGTCAACATGTGGTGAAGACCAAATGGCAAGAGAAGACGTTCCAAGGTACCAAACAAGAATGGTGCCAATACTGGAGCTGTTGATTGTGAGTTGGCGATCCAAACACCAAATCCATTAATTCCTGATTGAACTACTGGCCACAAGGCTGACAGAACCAAGGCTGTTAGAGCTGAACGAACGATAACAACGAATGGTACAAAGCGTTTCCCGTTGAAGAAAGAAAGGGCTTCTGGGAGTTTACGGTAGTTGTAGTATTTATTGAAGGCAGTTGCTCCAACGAAACCTGAGATAATCCCTACAAATACCCCCATATTAAGAGCTGGAGCTTCAAGAACGCTGATAAAGTAGTCCGCAACTTTAATTGATCCACCGAAGATTGTGTGAACCGTAGCAGCCTTATCAGCTAACATTGCAGATGTCACTCCGAAAACTGCACCGGTAATACGGTTAATCAAGATGAAAGAGAGACCAGCTGCAAAGGCACCCCCTGCACGTTCTTTGGCCCAGCTACCACCGATAGCAAGGGCAAAGAGGATGTGAAGGTTTCCGATAACCCCCCAACCGATTTGTTCGAGAATTCCACCTGTAATAACAAGTGGAGATAAATTCGGGTTGATCATAGGGATAGATTTCCCGATTGAAATCATCAACCCAGCCGCTGGCATGACAGCGATAACGACCATCAAGGCCTTACCGAACTTCTGCCAGAATTCAAAGCTAAATAAACTTTTGAATGATCCTTTGTTCATCATTCAACCTCCTTATATTGTTTAAGGCTTTGTTTTAAGAAAACGTTTGCGCTTAATTTGTTTCTAGTATACCATATTTTAAAAATTTGTAAAGCCTTACATTCATTTTTTTCTCCAAATTTTATCTTTTTTTATCTTTTTTAAGCCATATTCTTTTTAAAACTCATTCTTTTTCGATGCAAACGTTTCCCTTGGAGTATAAAAACATTCGAACCCTCTAAGGGTTCGAATGTTTTATTCTAATGCGTCTTGCATGGCATAGCCAATCCCACGAACGGTCTTAATATAGCTTTTTTGACCGGGTAGATCAATTTTCCCACGAAGATACCGGATATAGACGTCCACAATATTAGTCTCACCTGTACTCTCGTACTTCCAGACACTTTCCAATAACTGATCTCGTGTCACCACTCCCTTGCTCCCCATCAGAGTCGCTAAGAGATCATATTCTCTGCGGGTTAAACTAATCATGTCTTTCCCACGATAGACGGTATGGTGTTCCACATCAATGCGCAAATTGCGGTATGATGTTGGGATTTTCATCTGACTACAATGTTGGTCAATATAATCACGTCCTCTAAAAATCGCTGTGATCTTATCGACTAAATCGCTGATAATAAAGGGTTTGACCATATAGGAAACAGCAAAGCGCTGAATACTCTCTTGGTGCTCAGCAATTTTTTCGCGGCTATCCAACACAATCAAAACAGAAGCTGGGCGAATCTGACTGATTTCCTCTGCGAATGCTTCACCCGACATATCTGACAGATCGTAATTAAACAAGATCAGATCATATTTGGTCGCAGTAATCAAAGCCAGACCCGCTTTTCCATCCTCGACCACATCAACTTGATACCCCTCTTTTTGAAGTTCCAAATCAATAAAGCGAGCGATTTGCTTCTCATTTTCTACTAGTAGAACTCGTTTGACCATAGAGCAAGATTATTTTTCGTCGTACCAAGAATAGTGGAAAGTACCTTCTTTGTCTTTACGTTGGTAAGTGTGAGCACCAAAGTAGTCACGTTGTGCTTGGATCAAGTTTGCTGGAAGATCCGCTGAACGGTAGCTATCGAAGTAAGTGATGGCTGCTGAGAAGGTTGGTACTGGTACACCGGCTTGAACAGCAAGAGCTACGATATCACGAACTGATTGTTGGTACTTAGCAGTGACATCCAAGAAGTACTCATCCAATAGAAGGTTAGCAAGATCTGCATCGCGGTTGTATGCATCTGTGATCTTTTGCAAGAAACGAGAACGGATGATACATCCATCGCGCCAGATAGATGCGATGTCCGCAAATGGCAAGTTCCAATTGTTTTCTTTAGAAGCGACGCGCAATTGGGCAAAACCTTGCGCGTATGAGATGATTTTTGAGAAGTAAAGGGCTTGACGGATTTTTTCAATCAATTCAGCCTTATCTCCTTCAAATTTAAATGCAGCTGGTTTTGGAAGAACCTTGCTTGCGTGAACACGTTCTTCTTTGTAAGTAGAGATGTAACGAGCAAATACTGACTCAGTAATGAGTGACAATGGCACACCAAGGTCAAGCGCTGATTGACTAGTCCATTTACCAGTTCCTTTGTTTCCTGCAGCGTCCAAGATGTAGTCTACGATAGGTCCATCTTGACCTTCGTCGTCTTTGCGTCCAAGGATATCAGCAGTGATTTCGATCAAGTAGCTGTCCAATTCACCCTTGTTCCATTCAGTAAAGATTTCAGCCATATCTTCTGCAGAAAGTCCAAGCAAGTGTTGCATGAGGTCATAGCTTTCTGCGATCAATTGCATATCCCCGTACTCGATCCCGTTGTGGACCATTTTCACGTAGTGACCAGCTCCATCAGGACCGATGTAAGTCACACATGGTTTTCCATCTTCAGGCGCTTTTGCAGAGATTTCTTCAAGAACGTCCGCTACCAAGTCATACGCTTCTTTTTGTCCACCAGGCATGATAGAAGGACCTTCAAGGGCACCTTTTTCACCACCAGATACACCTGTACCGATAAAGTTGATCCCTGAGTTCGCCAACTCTTCGTTACGACGGATAGTATCTTTATAGAAAGTGTTTCCTCCGTCGATCAAGATATCACCTTTATCCAAGTGTGGAAGAAGGGCTTGGATAGTTGCGTCTGTACCAGGTCCTGCTTGAACCATAAGCATGATACGACGTGGTTTTTCGATTGAGTTTACGAAGCTTTCGATATCATAGCTTGGCACAAAGTTTTTATCAGGATGGCAAGCAATCACATCTTCTGTTTTTTCTTTACTACGGTTATAAATGGCAACTGTGTAGCCACGAGATTCGATATTAAGGGCAAGGTTACGACCCATTACGGCCATACCAACAACACCAAAGTTTGCTTTAGTCATGTGACACTCCTCTTTATAGTTTGCCTTTATTCTACCATTTTTCCTCCTCAAAAGAAAGCAGAAAATAGCTTCCCGCCTTCTCCAAGAGGGAGAAGATCATGCAAGTCATTTGATCTTAAAAACAAAAGTGCCCGAGAAACAGTTCTCAGACACTTTCTTAAGAATGGTATTAATCTTCTTTAGAAGCTAACTCCTCTGCTTCAATGACCGGTTGTTCTCCTTCTTTGAGTTTGTTGACCGTCATATTGACCCCAAGAGCTCCTGCTAACAATTGACGAATATCGAATCCAGCTCCTTGAGAGACTTGGTCGATACTTTGCATGATATCGCCCACCATCTTAGAAGCATTACCCTCACCGTACATGGTAATCTTATCCACCTTGGTTAATGGTTCTGCGACAGCACGCGCAATTTCAGGCAACTTATCAACAACCATTTCAGTAATGGCTGCTTCTTGCATTTTCTTCATCGCTTCGGCCTTTTGGTCCAAACCTTTGGCTTCAGCTTCCAGTTTCAAGCGAATGGCTTCAGCCTCGGCACGACCTTTGGCTTCAATAGCTTCGGCCTCTTGCAATTGAGCAAATTTCTCAGCTTCGGCTTGGGCTTTCCGAGCTTCGGCTTCTTTTTGTGTTTCGAAGAGTTCTGCTTCCGCCTTGCGTTGGCGTTCGATCAATTCTGCTTCTGCAGCTTGTTGACGCGCATATTTTTCAGCTTCAGCTTGTTTGCGGATGTTGGCATCCAATTCTTGCTCACGAACTTTAACTTCGCGCTCTTTGACTTCCGCTTCTTTTTCCTGTTTCATGATATTGGCTTCGGCTGCCACGCGCTCTTGTTCACGACGTTGCACTTCTGCCTCAATCCCTTTAGCGGCATCCGCTTTTGCTTGGGCAATATCTGCTTCTTGCTTGAGGGCTGCTTGTTTGAGTTTTAATTCGTTTTGTTTTTGCGCAATTTCAAGATCGGCTGCCACGCGTTTGTCGTTAGCCAATTTATCTTGTTCTGCTTCAACTTCCTTGCGTTCACGTTCTGCTTTGGCTTTGGCAATCAAGGCATCTTTCTTAATGGTTTCAACATTTTCAATCCCGAGGTTATCGATGACTCCCCCTTCATCAGAGAAGGATTGAACCGTAAAGGCGATGACTTCTAGACCCATTTTAGCCAAGTCTGGTGCTACGTTGTCCTGCACTTTTGAGGCAAACTCTTGACGGTCATTGACCATCTTACGGAGCTCCATCTGACCGATCACTTCCCGCAAGTTTCCTTCCAAGACATCTTGGACAGAGTTGGAAATATCTGTCGTATTCCAGTTCAAGAAGTTTTCTGCAGCCCGAGCAATCATTTCATCGGTAGTACCAATTTTTAATTTAACAGCTGCATCGGCACGGACGTTAATGAAGTCCAGTGTTGGGACTGCTTCTGACGTCCGAACATCTGTCGAGAATTGCTCAATATCAAGATAAGAGCGTTGTTCGACAAAGGGAATCATAAAGCCAGCTTTCCCACGCAAGTGACGTTGTTTTCGAAGACCTGTAATGACCACGACTTCGTTGGGTTTAGCGTTGACATACCCTTTGACCAACAAGATCAATACAAGAATGGCTACGATTACAAAAGTAATCAACCAACCTGGAATAAATAAAGTATCCATACTTTTTCTCCTTTTTTAGAGGTCTCCCCTCTGTTGTTTATTAATCCTAGTATATCAAAAGAAGGCCTTTCCTCAAAGAAAAGACCTGTATTTATGTCTAAATTTATCAAATGCAATCTCTAGCTTATTCTTCGTCAAACAAGCCATTTAGACCAGCGAAAGGACTGTTTTCTTCTTTCTTGATCGCTTGAGCGGCTTGGTATTCTTCTTCGGACAGGATTTTCCAATCATTGCCTTCGATAAAACCTTGTCCAGCCTCTTCTTCTGGAGTGAGAACCTTGAGAGGAATATTGAGCAGAATATTATCCGCTACACTCTCACTCAGGTCAATCTTCCCACCTTCGATTGGAAGGATCAAGTCTTCCTCTAGGGCCTCGATATCTGCGTCAGACTGTACATCCTCCGCAAACACCTCTGTTACAGGATAGTTCTCTTGAAGCTCAACAGGCTCCATGCTTCGGCTAGATGCCAAAACGATGGTGTAGGTCAACTGGTAATCCAAGACATAGAGGCCTGTATCATAGGCTACTCGTCCTGTCGCTGTCACATTCTTTAAATCAAGAATTTCTGGATTACGCTTTTGCAGATCCTTTAACAAATCCAACTCTTGATCAAAGGCTAGTCCTTCAGGATTTTTACGGATTTCTTGTGTAAATAGGTTCATTCTTTTGTCCTCAAATCTTCTAGATACTACTAGTATATCATGAAGCTGCCCCTCAACCAAGAAGTCTCCTCAAAAATTTGTTATAATCATGAAAAAAGATACAGTAACTAGGCCAATTGGTGTTGTTCACAAGGTCCCACCATCTCTTGGACAAAAGAGGGTCACTGGCTAGGGCATTGAGCAATGTTAGATAGAGGAGAATTCATGAAAGATATCGGAGCTGTTTTTCGACAAATACGTGAAAGTCGCCACATCTCTTTAGAGGAGGCTACAGGGGGAGAATTTTCGCGCTCTATGCTGTCGCGATTTGAAAGAGGAGAAAATGACCTAACCACGCAACGGTTTTTTCAGGCCCTTCAACAGATCAAAACAAGTCTCAGTGAGTTCTCTCATCTAGCAGGGATCGATCAGCACTCTTTTATCCCCAAATTGTTGAAAGAGCACTATGAAAACATGAGCTTGGAACACGACCAAGACTTGTACCAAAGCTACCAGCAAGCCTACCAGAAACATCAGAAAAAAGAAGACTTCTTAGCCAGCATTATTCTCAAGGCCAAAATACTTGGCTTATATCCTGAGGTAGAGTTGGCTGCTAGCCAAGAGGAACTAGATTTCCTCTATGACTACCTCTTCTCTGTCATGGTCTGGGGAAACTTTGAGTTAAGCCTATTTTCACTGACCTCTCCTCTTTTCTCTAGTCAGCTCTATCGACAATACACAGAGGAGTTGGTCCAACGGGAGGATTTCAAGCTTCTCCTAGATTCCTCTCGTCCTGCCATCAATTCTATTTTCCTTAATGGCTTTTTTCTCGCCATTAGTTCAAATGAATTTGAAGATGCATCTTTTTTTGACCACCTAATTAACGACCACTTTTACTCTGAGAACGAAGCCTACCTTCGGACGGTTTATCTCTACGCCAAAGGAGAATTTCTCTATCGAAAGGGAGAAAAAGAAATCGGTCTTGAAAAGATGGAACAGGCCATCCAGGTTCTCTCTATTCTGGATTGTAAGGACAGTGCCAACTACTACAAACAGGGCCTGCAAGAACTGATCAATAAATCCTAAAAACTCACAGATCTACTCTGTGAGTTTTTGTTGAAAATATGCAACATTAATTTTTTCTTGCTTTTTAGGTTTACAATAGGACTATCAAGTAAAGAAAGAAGGTTCTTCCCATGATGACCAAACTAAAAAACCACTTCCTCCGCTTTCTTCTCTCACATACTAGCGTTTATCTGAAGGATCAGGAACTAGCTCTCTCTGAAAAGGAGAAGTTGGATCTCTTCAAACAGATCTTTCGATCCATCAAACAAGTCCTAGCAACTGATCACGTGAAGGAGGAAGGCTTATGAAACTCTTAGTCCGTAATAAGATTTTTGCCTTACTTAGTCTTTCTCGCTTTTTAAATACCCTTGGCGCTGCCATCTACAATCTGGTCTTTGTGGTCTTTGCTGCCAGCATGCCTCAGCCTAGTCTGGCAGTTGGCATTGCCAATCTCATTGTATTTATTCCTAGCCTCTTTACCATTTTTGTTGGTATGAAGGCTGACCGCACGAAGAAAAAAGCTAACTGGTTGATCCGCATTGGCTATCTTCAAGCCATGCTCTTCATCCTTATTGCGCTCATGACCAAGATTCCGGGTTACCTTGCCTTTTCGATTGTTTGCTTTTTAAACATTGTTTCAGATTGTTTAAGTGATTATCGCGGTGGCTTGCAACTCCCTATCATGAAAAAGAACATCCCTGACGAGGATTTGATGGAGGCCTATTCCTTCAACCAACTACTTAGTATGGTCTGCTCGATTTCTGGACAAGCCCTGGGAGTTTGGCTGCTAGCCATCAGCCATCAAAATTTTGCCCTGGTCGCTTCGATCAATGCATTGACTTTTCTCCTGTCTTCTACCTGTCTCTTGATTAGAAAAAAGCAGCTGACACATGATCCCGTCATTGAGCCCAAAAGTAAGAATTCTTTGGTACACGAATGCCAAGAGATGTACCAGAACGCCAAAAGTATTTTTGCAGATGAGGAGGTCCACCACTTTGGTAAGTTGCTCTTCTCATTGGTTCTCATCAATGCTCTTGGGGGATCCATCTCAGGTATCTACAATTTGCAACTGCTTCACTCCCCCTTCTTTCAGTTGAGCTTTAGCCAATCCCTCTTGATTTTAGAGGCAGTGACTATTTTAAGCATGGTCTGGGCTAGCCTGACACCCCATGACTATTTTTCCAAGCAATCACTCCACCATATCCTCCTGTGGATCGCAGGTGGGCTCACCATACTTGGGCTCACAAATATCCTAATGCACTGGGACATTCTTTCCCTTCTACTCATCACTTTCCTTGGTTATCTTGTAGCAAAAATCAACCCAAAAGTTTCCAGTCTTTTAATGAGCAAATTACCCGCTGAAAAATTAGCTTCTACCTCTAGCTTTTTGGGACTGATGGTCAGCTTTGCCATGCCACTTGGGACAGCTCTCTTTTCTAGTCTAGCTATCTGGAGCCTTCCCCTAGCTTGGGGGATCTTTGCCATCCTTGGTTTCACTACCCTCCTCTTAACAACCAAATAAAAAATCCACCGTTTGGTGGATTTTTTTTACATTTTTCTTAGGCGAGCTACCCGTTCAGCAATGGGTGGGTGGGTATAAAAGAGTTTTTGCAAACCGGTTTCTTTTTTTGGATCGTTGATAAAAAGTGCACTGCTCGCATCATCGACATGTCGTTGCATTGGTTCGCTATTGTCTAGTTTTAACAAAGCATTGATCATTCCTTGAGGATTCCGCGTCAATTCAACACTTGAAGCATCTGCTAGGAACTCCCGTTGACGAGAAATGGCTAACTGGACCAAGGTCGCTGCTAATGGCGCTAAAACGATGGCAAGCAAGGAAAGGATCAACATAACAATCTCCAAACCACCGCTACCTTCTCGATCATCGTCCCGGCTACGGCCACCGCCCCACCACATCATCCGTCCTCCAATACTAGATAGCATGGTGATGGCACTGGCAAGGGCAACCGCAATCGTGGAGATGCGGATATCGTAATTGCGAATATGGCTAACTTCGTGTCCAATAACTCCCTCCAATTCCTCACGATTCATCACAGCTAGAAGACCTGTCGTTGCTGCAACAGCCGCATTTTGAGGATTGGACCCTGTCGCAAATGCATTCATGGACGGATCGTCTACAATATAGACACGAGGCATAGGAATCTGAGCCACCATGGCCATATCTTGGACAACATGGTAAAGTTGAGGAGCTTGATCTTCTGTCACCTCGCGTGCACCATTCATTCGCATCACAACTTCCGTTGATTGAAAAATCATGCTAAAGGCATAGATGCCACCAATAATCAAAGCAAGGATGACGCCACCAAGTGAGGAGCCTAACCAGAGGTAGCCAACGGCTGCTCCGATAAGAGCCAATAGTATGAAAAAAGCAATAAGGAGAATCCAGGTTCTCCTTTTATTGCTTGCAATTTGGTCAAACAGCATATTAGTCTCCTAATCCGCTAAAGTCCACCTTTGGTACTGCTTTTTCTTCTTCAGGTACTTGAAGGAATTCGGCTTGTTTGAAGCCAAACATTCCAGCAATCACGTTTGTTGGGAAAGTTTCCAATTTCACATTGTAGTTGCTTGTCACACTGTTGTACAATTGACGGGCATAAGAAATTTTATTTTCTGTATTGGTCAATTCTTCTTGCAATTGCATGAAGTTGGTGTTGGCTTTTAAATCTGGGTAGTTTTCAGCAACCGCAAAGATGCCTGCAACTTGACGTGAAAGAGCATCACTGGCTGCCATTGCTTCTGCAGGTGAAGATGCTTGAGCTACTTGTTGGCGAAGTTGAGTGACCTTAGCAAGTGTATCTCCTTCGTACTTGGCATACCCTTTAACCGTTTCGATCAAGTTTGGAATTAAGTCATTCCGACGTTTCAATTGTACATCGATCTGACTCCAAGCTTCGCGAGTTTGCATCCGACTTTTCACTAAACCGTTGTAAACTCCTACTACCATCAACACAAGGACCACAAGGATCCCAAGAATAATCCAAATCATTTTATTGAATTCCTTTCATTTCTTTCTACCAGTATATCAAATTTCTCTTATTTTGTGGTAAAATTATCTTATGAAACCAGAAGAATTTTATACCCGTTTAGCCGACCTCGGCTTCCCATTAACTGATCGACAAAAAGAACAATACGAACGCTATTTTGAGTTATTGGTTGAGTGGAATGAGAAGATCAACCTCACTGCTATCACCGAAAAAGACGAGGTCTATCTCAAGCATTTCTATGATTCAATCGCTCCCATCTTGCAGGGGTTGATCGAAAACCAACCCATCCGTCTTTTGGATATCGGAGCTGGTGCTGGCTTTCCAAGCCTTCCAATGAAAATCCTTTTCCCTGAGTTGGATGTGACCATCATTGATTCCCTCAATAAGCGGATCAACTTTCTCCACCTACTAGCTGAAGAGTTAGGCTTGAGCGGGGTTCATTTCTACCATGGACGAGCTGAAGACTTTGCGCAAGACAAGGCCTTCCGTGCTCAATTTGACCTCGTAACTGCGCGCGCCGTTGCTCGGATGCAGGTCCTTTCTGAGCTGACCATTCCTTATTTGAAAGTAGGAGGGCGCCTCCTCGCACTTAAAGCTAGCAATGCTCCAGAAGAGTTGGAGGAAGCCAAAAACGCCCTGAATCTGCTATTTAGCAAGGTTGAAGACAATCTACAGTATGAATTGCCAAATGGGGATCCTCGCTATATCACTGTTGTAGAAAAGAAAAAAGAAACCCCCAATAAATACCCAAGAAAAGCAGGCATGCCCAATAAGCGGCCTTTGTAATAAGATACAAAGGGCCAAGCGGATAAAGTCAAATAAGAGGCTGGGACAAAAGTCCTAGCCTCTCATTTATTTTTGGATTGTCAAGCAAGACGCAGTGGTTGAGTGGGCTCTACTACGCTGATTTCATCAGCTTTTACAGCCCTACTCAACTGTGCGGAGG
>NZ_CAXSMM010000013.1:0-52099 GCF_964238605.1 Streptococcus parasanguinis
GGATTAAGATTAGTTTCTATCAATCTAAAGTATCAAGATATTTTTTTATCGTATGATGAAGATCCTAGAATTGTAGGGATTATTGTAGGGAATTTCTTACCTGTTGAACAGTGATATTGTTAATGTAAAATAATAATAGTGTATTATTTTTTCTAGACAGGGTATAAGTGGAAGATAAGATGAATAAAATGGAGAAGACTCTAATGGTTCTTCTCCATTTTTTTATCTAATTGGTAATGTTGAAAATCGGAAGTGAAATGATACTTTCAAAGAATTCATTTTGAACACTAGCAAATGAAATAGAGCCCTGATGCAAATCAACAATTTGTTTTGAAATTTTTAGCCCAATTCCAGTCGTTCTAATTTTAGAAATATCAATATTTTTAAAAGATAATTCATTAAGTTCAGCAATTTTTTCTGGTGAAGCTCCCTGTCCATTATCTTTGATTTCGACAATTACATTTGTATCTTTTTTGTATAAGTGGATTCTTATTGTGCAACCCTTTTCGTTATGTAAAACAGAGTTGTAGATGATATTATGGATAACTCTTGTGATTAAAAACTGCTCAATCATGATAGATTGATTAACAAGTGAATAATCGTAATCAAATTCAAATTCAAATTCATTCCAGATTTCTTGATTTAAAATATGGATGAGAATGTCTTTGAAGAAGGGGATAATTTTTGTTTCAGTCTGATTTAATTGAAGATGACCGGATGAAAGGCGAGCTACTATATTTAAGTCATTTAAAACATTTTGGATGTAATAGGATTCCGTCAATATTGGACGAATATGTTTTTTAAACTGTGTATCTAGTTCAGAATCATTTAACAAGGACGCGTTAGAAATGATGACAGAAAGAGGTGTTTTGATATCGTGTGCAATACCTGAAATCCATTGCTCTTTAAAGACTTCATTCTCTTTGAGTAGAGTATCGGTTTGATTAATTGCAGTTGTAAGATATTCTAGTTCTGATATAGAATTTATTGGATTTTTCAAACCATCTGGGAGATTCTGAATAGCAGTTACAAGAGGCACAATTTTACGATTGATATGCGTCACGCCATAGTAGTAAAGAAAAGCGAAATAAAGGCAGTTGAAAAGCAATACTCCAAATGCTATTAGTGGAAACAGGCGGAGACTATCTATATCTAAGTAATTAAAACTATAACGAGCAATTTTATCTTTTGGAAAACCAACAACAATGATGTATCCACCTTTTATCTGACTAAAAACAGGATAATCTGAAAGATAATAGCGAGAAAACTGTAAAATGTCCCCGTAGTCAAATTGCGAAGGAACTTCTGTAGGTTTATACTGTTCGAACACTTGTTTTCCAGTCTGCTTATCCAATACCATGAGCCATAACTTTTGTTCTTTTAGACTAGAAATATCATTTTCAGGTATGTGGACGTTATTATTTGTGATGGTAATGTGTTCAGAAATTATTTTCACAGTCTCAGTAGCAGTTTGCTTTTTACTAATGTAGAAAACAAAACTGGCAATTAGAATAATATTGGTAATAAAGATAATGATGGAAGAAAAGATAAATTTCTTTAGTGAATACCTTAAAATTTTGGTTTGATTCATAATCATGATAACAATTTATATCCTAGCCCTTTAGCTGTCTTTAAATATTGAGGTTTTGAAGGATTTTCTTCTATTTTTTCTCGAATTTTCCGAATATGTACAGTCAAAGAGTTTTCATAACCAAAGCTATCCACTCCCCAAATCGTATCACAGAGAGATTCGGTTGAAACGATGTAATTTTTATTATCGTAAAGTTTTTTCAAAATCTGAATTTCAATTGGCGTAATAGAAATTTCTGCTCCATTTTTTTGTACTGTTGCATTCCGAAAACTCACCAAAGTCTGTCCAATCTGTATTGTTTCCTGTTCTGATTTATAACTTCTACGGAGCAGAGCCATAATACGATAGATAAGATTTTTTGGAATGAAGGGTTTCATGATATAATCATCACCACCAGCATTGAAACCAGCTATCTCATCTTCAGGATTATTTTTGGCAGTCAGAAAGAGGATAGGAGTATCGCCTTTTTTTCGGATATGTTTTGCTAATGTGTAGCCATCCCCATCGGGTAGCATAATGTCCAAAAGGAAAAGGTCGAACTGCTCTATTTCAATCATGTCCAAACTAGATTCTATATCATAGGCTGATGTTAGATTGGAAAATCCGTAGGCAGTGAGAATATCTCTTATGGAAGAGTTTAAAATTTTGTCGTCATCAATGATAAGGATGTGCTTATTCAGGAGTTGTTGTTCGAAACTCATAATCTTACCTCGCTTATTTAAATTATACCATTTAAAAGAGTGAAAAAAAGAAAAATACTTTAATCTTAATGTAAAATTAAGGTTAGCTTAGTTTAAAATTAATCTAGCATGTCTATAATAAAGACATAACCTAGATAGAGATACTTCTCAAATTAATTTTAATCAGTGAGGTATTTCCAAATGGTTAAACAACAAATGAATCTCGTTGAGATTGAAGCAATGAATTCTCTTCAAGAATTGACTCTTGAAGAACTTGATAACGTTCTTGGTGCTGGTGGTGGAGTAATCCAAATCCATTTTATTCAGACAAAACAATGGTAATAGTGACTCACCAATTAGATATTGTGAATTATGTTGATTCTATCATTTTTGTTGATAAGAGTAGTAGAGATGTTATCAAAGATACTCATGATAATTTGATTCATGGAAATCAAAATTATAGAAAATTTTTTAGTTTAATGGAGGAAGTTCATAATGATTAGTAATGTTTTACAGATAAAAAACTTACAAAAGGAATTTAAGGACACTCAGGTAGTTAACCTTAGATCCTTATCAGTTCAACAAGGTGAGATTTATGGTTTTCTAGGTCCAAATGGAGCTGGGAAAACAACCACCATGAAGATGATTTTGTCTTTGATTTCTCGTACAGCTGGGGATATTGAAGTGTTCGGTCAATCCATAGGTACGGACAAGCAGTATCTTAATCAGATTGGCTCTATGATTGAAGAACCGTCTTATTATCCTAATTTGACAGGCTATGAAAATCTCTTGGTTTTCCAAAAAATCCTTGGATTTGATAAGAAAAATATTCAGGAAACCTTGAAAATTGTTGGGTTAGATCAACCTAAAAACAAGAAAAAATTGGTTAAAGATTATTCTCTGGGTATGAAACAGCGTTTGGCTTTAGCCTTTGCCTTAGTCAAGAAACCGCGTTTGTTGATACTGGATGAACCAACTAACGGGCTAGACCCAGCAGGGATTCATGAAATTCGGGAACTGATTATCAAGTTGGCAAAAGAACAGGGCATTACTGTCTTCATCTCTACCCATATCCTTTCTGAAGTAGAGCATATCGCTGACCGTGTAGGGATTATCAATCATGGTCAACTCGTTTACGAGGGAGAAATTCGTAAAATTCAGTCCAATAAATGGCTGGAAGTGCGTGGGGATTTTAGAGGTCGACGTGAAGCCATTAGCCAAGTGTTATTTGGTTATCCGTGCAAGATGTTAGAAATACATGAGGATAAACTCAAGCTGACTAACCTTGCCGACCAGCAGATTTCTAGTTTGTTACGAGATTTAATAGTCGAGGAAGTTCCAATTTATGAAGTGAAGCAAGAACAAGAAACCTTGGAATCTATCTTCCTCAACTTAACCAAGGAGTGAGTCTTATGTTGAATAATTTGTCTATTGAATTGCTCAAGGCAAAACGAACCAAATCCTTCTTCATTATCATACTAGTTATGGGAGTCGGATTTGCTTGGGCAATTGCAGCCGCTACACGTTACCTAAGTAATCCAGACATGCACCAGATTAACCTAATTTTCTATATGATAAAAGAAGTAAATGGCTTGATTCTCCCTATCGTGATTGCTCTCTTTGTATCCCGGATTGTCAAGAACGAGAAGGAGGGCAACACTTTCAAACTGCTTTTGGCAAATGGTGAAAATGTACGGCATATCTTTCTGAGTAAGCTTGGCCTGACTATGTTCGTTTTGACCTTTCTCGCTATTTTGGAGGGAGTAGTAGTCCAGTTGATTGCAAACTTTTCTGGTCTAGAAATGCCTGTTAGCCTAATCCTCTGGCAAATCGTCATTTTCTTGCTAGCATCTTTTGTCTTAACCTGTCTGTTTTTGACTTTGCAGTTTTTACTGAAAAAGCAGGCATTGATAATGGCATTAGGGATTTTCGGAGGATTTCTTGGAGTTGGATTTGGTCATGCAACAGCTTTTCTACAGCTGATTTTCCCATTTGGTGGTATAGCATATCTGTCTCTGGTGGATTACCAGAAAGTCGCCAGTCAAGTGAGTTATGTTTTGGCGACAAACCTAGGATTTAAACTCTTTACATATTTGCCAATAGCCCTAATCTATCTCTTCTTATCTCTCTATCTAGTTGAAAAGAAAGGAGGCAAGCTATGATGTCTTATCTATCAGTAGAATGGCGGAAAACCCAAAAATTTTCCATGTTGATGATTGGTATTTTCTTCTTAGCTTTTTGTAGCCTGATTGGTCTTGGTATTTACTTAGGTGCAGCTTATTCTATGGTTGCAGAAAGTGAAAAAGTGCCTGTTTTATGGGGACAATTGACCTTCTATTATAGCCAGCTTTTCTTTCCGATTTTGGTCAGCATTTATGTAGCCATGATGTTAGGAAAAGAGTTTGATAGGAAAAATATTGAATTTCTCAGAGCTAATAATGTCAGTCTTGGGAAATTATTGTTGGCAAAAGAAATAGTAATTATCTTGTTTATTGCTGTTTTACAGTTGTTCTTGTTTGGTATTTTTTATGTCAGTGCTCACCTAATTCATTTAGAAATTTCTAATTTGTTCACCTACCTTAAGTGGGATTTATTGGGGATTTTTGGAACAATTAGTATGATGGCAGTACAGTTTTTTGTGACAGCTAAAACTCGTGTTTTTAGTAAATCTGTGGGAATTGGTTCTATTGGTACTTTCGTAGGATTCATGATGATTTTTGTATCAGATAAATTATCTTTAATCTATCCCTACTCCCAAGCTATGGTGGCAATGCGGTCACGGAATTTGATAGACTTTAATTTAGTGGAAATTTTGCTGTTTATCATTGTAAATATTCTTCTGTGGGGTATTTTTCATACATTGAGTAATAAAGAATTGCATAAGTAATGCGAAGACTCTCCGGAGTCTTTTTTATTTGAAAAAAACACCTATTCAGGAAAATAGGTGTGAATGATGTTATTTATTTCCATATTGTTTTAGTGCGTTATTATATGCTTCGCTATCTTTAAGATAGTAGTCGTGCTTAACTCCACTAATATCAACAGAAAAGACCCCATCTTTAAATGAATATTCTTCTGTTCGACTTGCAATATTTTGTCCAGTTAATTCGATCGTATTCTTTTTTTTGTTAATGATAAAACTATCGGCTTCTCCATGCTCTATGGAAGCATTATCTCCTTTAATAGTAAACGCCAACTCGTTTCTTTCACTTGAGATCCAATAATACTCACCATCTAAAGATTGGTGGTTGTTTTTTGAGCAAGCAATTAAAGTAATTATTGATAATGAAAGCAGTAATATACCTACTAATTTTCTCATAATCTTTGCCTCCTTTTATAATATTACTATACCAAAATAATGTTACAAAACTGTATTAATGTCTGTTATAATGGAAATTTCAAATAATGTCCATTATAACAGACATTAGTAAATTATAGAAAAAGATCTATATTTGGCTATAGTTTTACTAAATCTCTACGACTATAGATTAAAAATGTATACACTTCTATTTTACAAGTTCAACTTAAGAAAATCCCAATTACAACCATTTAACAAGTAATATAAAAAGAGTTCAATTGTCAATCCCTTTTTTAGATAAAGAAAATAATAATGGTGCTAATTAGGATTAATACCTAAATAAGTTTTAATTTTCTTTTCAAGAAAATCAATATGTTGGTTAATTTCAGTTTGTTGCTTATGAAGTTCATCAAGTTGAAAAAATAGTAGTCTAAGTCGTTGAGGAATTGTGGAGTCTCCTTTATATCTTAGGTCAGCGTATTCTTGCATATTTTTAATAGACATTCCCGTCTTTTTTAATCTAATAATGAATTGAGCCCACGCTATATCAGAGTCATCATAGTATCTACGATTATTTTCTTCTCTGTGTGAGTAAATCAATTTTTCTTGCTCATAGTATCGAAGTGTGGGAATAGGAAGTCCAGTTTTTTTAGCAAATTCTCCAATAGAATAGTAAGCCATAATATTTCCCCCCTTTATTTTTTATTATTTTAGCATAATTTTTAAAAAATTAAAAAATTTTCAGTTTTCTCTTGACATAAAGTGCGCTTTACTATGTAAAATACATAGTATCAAAGGAATTTGATATAAAGCTAGGAGAGGAGGTAATACCATATAGACGAAAAATTGGTTTGAAGGAATAGAGAGCTCCAAAGGGGCTTAGTGATAAGGCTGTCAAGAACCTTGATGGGAGCAGCGACTCTTATAAAAAATGCAAATAGCAATCTGTAAAGGAGAAAATAGTATGGAACAAACGAAGAATTATACTTGTATTACTGGAGCCAGTGCTGGTATAGGAGCGGAGACAGCAAGACAATTTGCAAAATTAGGAACGAATCTTATTTTAATTGCTCGGCGTCAAGAACGACTAGAAAAATTGAAGCAAGAGATTTTGAACCATTATCCGGATTTAGATGTTGTTATTAAAGTTGTTGATTTATCGAAGTCCAGTAATATTTTTGCTCTTTATGAAAGCTTGAAAAAATATCACATTACTACGCTAATAAATAATGCTGGTTTTGGAAATTATGATAAGGTTGAATCTCAAGATTTAGAAAAGATAATAACATTAATCCATCTAAACATTGAAGCTTTAACAATTCTATCAACTCTATATGTGAGAGATTATAAAGATTGTAAAGGCGCTCAATTGATTAACTTATCATCTAGAGGCGGATACATGATGGTTCCAAATGCAGTTACATACTGTGCAAGTAAATTTTATGTCAGTGCTTTTACAGAAGGCTTGGCATTGGAACTAGAGGCAAATCAACATCAATTAAAAGCTAAGGTTTTAGCTCCAGCTGCCACAAAAACGGAATTCGGTCAAGTTGCTACAGATTCTAAAGAATATGATTATGATGAGCATTTTGCTAAATATCACACAAGTGAAGAGATGGCACAATTTTTGATGGAATTATATCAAAGTGACAAAGTTGTTGGTTTAGTTGATGTTACAAATTTTGAATTTCATCTTAGCGGACCACTACTTAATTATTAATTATTTTAATAAATAGATATAATATGTATTGAATAATAATAGTTGTAGCCATTTTATGACAAGAAAAAAGCTTCTGAAATGTTAGATTTCAGAAGCTTTTTGTCTATCTATTATGATTTAAACCTTGGTAAGTTATAATTTTCTGTGATATTTAGGATATTTAAAAATATAGAAGTATTTTTGTAGACTAATTTACAATTTTTCCAGTATTTTACCAAGTAGTTCTTCTAACTTTCTTAAATCTCCATAGACTGTTCCGTCCATATAAAGATTGTAAACCTCGTCATCTTGCTCCACACGTATTTGTGCAGAATATCCTTTTGACAGTGCTAAGGAACGAATAACTTCTCGTTGAGTTCGTCCATTACCTTCTCGGAAGGGATGGAAATAATTAAGATTATCAAGAATTTTTGCTAATTGTTTAATAATCCCATCTTTTGAATTAGCAGTTTGATAATAGGTATGAATAAGGCGGTTTATATATACTTGGGCAGTACTGAAAGATTGTATTGACATAAAAGGATTCCCATTTTTTGAG
The DNA here is from genome assembly GCF_964238605.1 of Streptococcus parasanguinis. Lineage (GTDB taxonomy): Bacteria > Bacillota > Bacilli > Lactobacillales > Streptococcaceae > Streptococcus > Streptococcus parasanguinis_AJ. The sequence continues at coordinate 7,828 of NZ_CAXSMM010000013.1, forward strand.
ATATTCACCTTGCGAAATTGCCCCGCCCAAGCATAGACATCTTGAAATAAATATTTATGAATGGCTAAAATATCACTAATGGAATATACTTCAATGGTTTTCAAGCGCAAGTCTGCAAGCCTTTTAGTAACGAATAAATGCTCATTCCGATAGGCTTCTTCAATATTTGTAATATTTTGTTTGTTGATTAAGACTGTAGAATTTGGATAGGTATATTGGTGATTGGGGTCAATGTACTCATAGCCTTCGTATTGATTTTTAACCAATATTCAATTCCTTTCGTTTGTTGATAACATAAGTTTTTAAATCAATCACATCTTGAACAGTAGGTTCATAATTTTCAATCATTGATGACCCAATAGCATACCAGACAGTATCAAAATCTGAAAAGTTATCAAAGGGAATTCCTAAAATTGTTAATTCTTCTTTATTCACATCAAGAGTCATGGCACACCTCCTTATATAGAGTTATCCTTATTATACCATAAAATCGGTATTTTCACCTAAAGGATAGAGAGCAAAAGATATATGTAAGCGTATAGATTAATACTTACAGAACTAAAAATATTCCCCTGTTTTTAACCCAACTGAAAACCCATACTTTCCAAACCAAATGTTACTATTTGTAAGTAAAAGAACAAATAACAAAAAGAGGAGCTTCACACTAAAGTTCCTCTTCTTTTAAATATCCGAATCATTATTTTTATTTCAAAAAAGGTAGTGAAAAAGGTAGTGATTCGATTGATTTATATTGCAATGTAGTGAAATTTGAAATTTCAAAAATTGCTTAAAATCAAGGTTTTTAACGTCTATTGACGTGTAGTGAACCCCTATTTCACTTCTGTAAACACAACGTGTTTGCGAAGTTTTGGTGAGTATTTCTTCAATTGAAGACGGTCTGGAGTGTTACGTTTGTTTTTAGAAGTAAGGTACAAGCGTTCACCAGATTCTTTGTGTTCAAGTGTAATATTTACGCGCATGGTATCTCCCTTCTATTATTCAGCTGATGCAGCTTTAGCGATCTTACGTCCTTTGTAGTATCCTTTAAGTGATACACGGTGTGAACGTGAGTAATCTCCAGTTGCTTCGTCAAAGTTTACAGATGGAGCTGTTACTTTGTAGTGCGTACGACGTTTGTTTTTCTTCGCTTTTGATGTGCGACGTGCAGGTACTGCCATTTCATTTTTCTCCTTTTAAGATATAAATTCAATTAGGTTTGATTTTCATCAACTTTAACAGTATAACAAAACTTTTTTGTAAAGTAAAGTTACTTGACAAAAAAATTGAAATTTTTGAAAGAAACTTTTCTGTTGTCTGTTTCTCCAAAGTCCATGCCTATCTTTGTGGCCTCTTTTATGCTATAATGGTAAAAAATGTAACGAGAGGAATGACATGACAGAATTAGACAAACGCCATCGTAGTAGTGTCTACGATAGCATGGTAAAATCTCCCAACCGTGCCATGCTTCGCGCGACGGGAATGACCGATGAAAGTTTTGAGAAACCGATTGTTGGAGTGATTTCGACATGGGCGGAAAATACCCCTTGTAACATCCACCTCCACGATTTTGGAAAATTGGCCAAAGAAGGTGTGAAAGATGCAGGTGCTTGGCCAGTCCAATTTGGCACTATTACGGTTGCGGACGGGATCGCTATGGGGACTCCAGGAATGCGCTTCTCCTTGACTTCTCGCGATATCATTGCGGATTCTATCGAAGCGGCTATGGGCGGTCACAACGTCGACGCCTTTGTAGCCATCGGGGGCTGTGATAAGAACATGCCTGGTTCGATGATTGCCATTGCAAATATGGATATTCCAGCGATCTTTGCTTATGGTGGGACTATTGCTCCAGGGAATCTCGATGGGAAAGATATCGACTTGGTTTCTGTTTTCGAAGGTATCGGGAAGTGGAATCACGGCGATATGACCGCTGAAGAAGTGAAGCAATTAGAGTGTAATGCCTGCCCTGGCCCTGGTGGCTGTGGTGGGATGTATACGGCCAATACCATGGCGACAGCGATCGAGGTCCTTGGGATGAGCTTGCCCGGTTCCTCTTCTCACCCTGCTGAATCAGCTGATAAAAAGGCCGATATCGAAGAAGCAGGTCGTGCTGTTGTCAAGATGCTGGAAATGGGACTGAAGCCATCTGATATCTTGACACGTGAAGCCTTTGAAGATGCCATTACTGTCACCATGGCGCTGGGTGGCTCCACCAATGCCACCCTTCACTTGCTTGCGATCGCTCATGCGGCCAATGTAGACTTGACCCTTGAAGACTTCAACGATTTCCAAGAGCGCGTGCCTCATTTGGCGGACTTGAAACCTTCAGGGAAATATGTCTTCCAAGACCTTTACAATGTCGGTGGGGTGCCTGCTGTCATGAAATACCTTCTTAAGAATGGTTTCCTTCATGGGGATCGCATCACCTGTACCGGTAAAACGGTGGCTGAAAACTTGGAAGCCTTCGCTGATTTGACACCAGGTCAAAAAGTCATCATGCCACTTGAAAATCCTAAACGTGCGGATGGTCCATTAATCATCTTGAAAGGAAACTTGGCTCCAGAAGGGGCAGTCGCCAAAGTATCAGGTGTGAAAGTTCGTAACATCACGGGCCCTGCTAAGGTCTTTGACTCAGAAGAAGCTGCCATTGAAGCCGTTCTTTCGGACGAAATCGTGGATGGCGATGTTGTTGTTGTACGTTTCGTAGGTCCGAAGGGTGGACCTGGAATGCCGGAAATGCTGTCCTTGTCATCTATGATCGTTGGGAAAGGTCAAGGGGACAAGGTGGCCCTCTTGACAGACGGTCGTTTCTCAGGTGGGACTTATGGTCTCGTTGTTGGTCACATTGCGCCTGAAGCTCAGGTCGGTGGACCAATCGCCTACCTCCACACAGGAGATCTGGTAACGGTTGATCAAGATACCAAAGAAATCACCATGCACGTTTCAGACGAAGAGTTAGCAAAACGCAAGGCTGCAACAACCTTGCCACCACTGTATAGCCGTGGGGTTTTGGGTAAATACGCTCATATCGTGTCTTCAGCATCACGTGGTGCCGTAACCGACTTCTGGAATATGGAACAGTCTGGTAAACAGTAAATACAAGGACGACTTTGTCCCACCTCCGCACAGTTGAGTAGAGCTGTAAAAGCTGATGAAATCAGTGTAGTAGAGCCCACTCAACCACTGCGTCTTGCTCGACAATCCAAAAATAATTGAGAGGCTAGGACTTTTGTCCCAGCCTCTTTTTTGGCTCAAAGTCGCTATTTTTAACCCTGTCGCTGAAGCGTATGAATATTACTTTTTGGGGGATTTGAGTGTATTATCTGTCATTTTTCTTGTAAATCCGTCTATAATTTGCTATAATTGTGACTAATCGAATCAATCCTTTAATACTGTCCAGAGAGGCAGGCAAGGAGCTATGGAAATGAAAGGCCTGGGAAGACCAGCCTATATTTTGTGTATCTCCTTGTTGTGGGGGATTTTTTTGTATATTGAAAAGTGGTTTGATAAAAAAGAAATCGTCGATGATGGAGCATGAAGCACTCCCTTACGATTTGGTCATCGAAGGTAGACGTTTTTGTTCAGCCATAGCTTGTCGCATCTTAATTTTAGGAGGTTTTTACGATCGTGAATGACGTTAAATATGATGTGAATGATATGCCAAAACCTGGTTTATTGGTTGGTTTATCTTTCCAGCATTTGTTTGCCATGTTTGGGGCGACAGTGCTGGTGCCGATTTTGGTTGGTATTGATCCTGCCATCGCTCTCTTCTCATCTGGTTTGGGGACCTTGGCTCACTTGACCGTTACCAAGTATAAGATTCCAGCCTACATGGGATCTAGTTTTGCTTATATTGCTGCTATGCAGATGTTGATGAAGACTGATGGAATCGCAGCAGTTGCCCAAGGTGCCATGGCAGGCGGTTTGGTCTACTTGTTTGTAGCTCTGATTGTTAAGCATGCGGGTAAAGATTGGATTAATAAGGTCCTTCCACCAATCGTGGTTGGTCCCATTATCATGGTAATTGGTTTGAGTCTTGCGGCGAATGCAGTCACTGATGCGACAACCTTAAATAAAAGCTATAGCGGTTATGCTCTATTGATTTCGATGGTGACCCTCTTTGCGGTTATCCTATTTAACATGTATGGCAAGAAGATTGTCGGTGTTGTCCCAATTTTACTTGGATTAATTGTGGGCTATATTTTCTCAGTGGCTCTTGGTTTGCTGACAGGACATAGTTTTGTCAATTTCTCAGAGGTAAGTGCAGCGCATTGGATTCAAGTTCCAAACTTTGACATTCCATTTGTGGATTATAGCTTTAAGCTCTATCCAAGTGCGATTTTGACCATGGCTCCGATTGCCTTTGTGACCATGACGGAACATTTTGGCCATCTCATGGTTTTAAATAGTTTGACGGAGCGTGATTATTTCAAGGATCCAGGACTTGACCATACGCTTACTGGTGATGGCTTGGCACAGATTATTGCTGGATTCTTTGGAGCTCCTCCGGTAACTTCTTATGGGGAAAACATTGGGGTTATGGCCCTTAGTAAGGTCTACTCAGTTTACGTTATTTCAGGCGCAGCAGTGATTGCGGTTGTCATGAGCTTTATTGGGAAGCTATCAGCACTCTTGCACTCTATTCCAACTCCTGTATTGGGAGGTTTGTCTATTGCCCTCTTTGGGGTTATCGCTGCTAGCGGTTTGAAAATTTTAGTTGAACATAAGATTGATTTTGATAATAAAAAGAATCTCTTGATTGCTAGTGTTATCTTGGTATCAGGGATCGGTGGTTTGATGATTGACCTCGGTGGTCTTCAAATCACGGGTGTGGCAACTTCAACGATTCTAGGAATCGTGTTGTATCAAATTCTTCCAGAACCAAAAGCTGATGAGGCTTAGTCCATTCTGGTAGTGAAAAAGTTTTAATGGATTCAATCATCATAAAAAACGAGGAACAGACTCTGATGGTAGAGCTGGTATTCCTCGTTTTTTATTGTGGATCGGATTTCCAAAGAGGCCTTCCTTCATTCGTTGACTGCATTTTTTAAAAGGTAATGATTGTTATCGTGGTGGAAGGCCAAGGGCGATGCGCCCGTATCGGCTGATTCGTGTAATTTTCCAAGCGGGTGACCAGGTCACTTCGACCTTGACATCTTCGATCCCTTCGATCTCTTTTAGGCGAGCGACGATTTCGATAGGAAGGCTCTCAGCACAGCTACAAGCCGTATCGGTAAAGGTCATAACCACCTTGCAAGTACCGGCTTCATCTAGATGGATCTCGTAGATCAGTCCTAGGTTATAGACATCTAACTCAACATCGGTATCAAATACAAGCTCCAATTTTTCGATTAACGGCTTTTCTAGTGCGAGGGCGCGGTCATTGATTTTGATATCCTCTCTCATCGCAAGATCCTTTCAGTGTAGTATGGCTTCCATTTTCTCATAATTCGGCTGATAAGGCAAGAAGAGAAAGATGTTTTGAACGTGTTGAACGAAGGAAATTCGGTCCAGCCTCCATTTCTCTTCGAATTTGTGGTAAAATAGAGGCAAAAGTAAGACAAAGGATGAAGGCTATGAAATTACAAAAACCAAAAGGGACCCAGGATATCCTTCCTGGCGATTCAGCGAAATGGCAATATGTAGAAGGCTTTGCACGCAAGGTCTTTGCGCGATACAATTATGATGAAATCCGCACACCGATCTTCGAACATTATGAAGTCATCAGCCGTTCAGTAGGGGATACGACGGATATCGTTACCAAAGAAATGTATGACTTCTATGACAAGGGAGACCGTCATATCACGCTTCGTCCAGAAGGAACAGCTCCTGTTGTCCGCTCGTATGTAGAAAATAAACTCTTTGCGCCTGAGGTACAAAAACCAAGTAAGTTTTATTACATAGGCCCAATGTTCCGCTATGAACGTCCTCAAGCAGGTCGTTTGCGTCAATTCCACCAAATTGGGGTAGAATGCTTTGGATCAAGCAATCCTGCAACGGATGTCGAAACCATTGCCATGGCAGCGCAATTCCTGAAAGAATTGGGAATTGACAATGTGACCTTGCACTTGAACACCTTGGGAAGCCCTGCCAGTCGTCAGGCTTATCGTCAAGCCTTGATCGACTACCTCTTGCCAATGAAGGATCAATTGTCTAAGGACAGCCAACGTCGCTTAGAAGAAAATCCGCTTCGTGTCTTGGATTCAAAAGAAAAAGAAGACAAGGCGGCGGTTGAACAGGCTCCTTCCATTCTAGACTATCTAGATGAAGAAAGCCAAGCGCATTTTGATGCGGTTCGTCGGATGTTAGAAGACTTGGGGGTAGCCTATGTCATCGATACCAATATGGTGCGTGGCTTGGATTACTACAACCACACGATTTTTGAGTTCATTACAGAAATTGAAGGCAATGAATTGACAGTCTGTGCGGGTGGTCGCTATGATGGTTTGGTGGAATACTTCGGTGGCCCTGCGACAGCTGGTTTTGGATTTGGTATCGGTGTGGAACGGATCCTTCTCGTTCTTGAAAAGAAAGGCATTGAATTACCGATCGAAACAGGCCTAGATGCCTATATCGCTGTCCTAGGAGATGAGGTTAATGAAGCGGCGCTTAGCTTGGTTCAAGCCCTTCGAATCCAAGGTTTCAAGGCAGAACGTGACTATCTTGGACGCAAGCTCAAGGCACAATTTAAGTCAGCAGATGTCTTTGCGGCCAAAGCCTTGATTACCTTAGGAAGTAGTGAAGTTGAGAGCGGTCAAGTCACTGTGAAAAATAACCAAACTCGTCAAGAAGTGACGGTAGCTCTTGAAAGCTTGAAGAAAGACTTCCCATCTGTTTTAGCAGAGTTGGGATTGGCTTGATCAAGTCTTGCAGACACCTGAAAAACAGATTCGCATGGGAGTAGGAGCAAAGTCGTTGCGCCTGCTCTCTTTTATCTAGCTTCTGTTTGCCGTCCTTTGCCAAGATTTGGCGAAAAGCCGTTAAATTTTCTGACATTTATGATATAATGAGAAGACTACTAGTAAAGGAATGAAACAGTCATGACATTAGTTTATCAATCAACACGAGATGAAAAAAATACTGTAACAGCTAGTCAAGCCATCCTTCAAGGATTGGCGACAGATGGCGGTTTGTTTACTCCAGTCTCTTATCCTCAAGTAGAGCTGGATTTTGATACCCTCAAAGACGCTTCTTACCAAGAAGTGGCCAAGCTTGTTTTGTCAGCCTTTTTGGACGACTTTACAGCAGAGGAGTTGGACTACTGTATTTCTCATGCTTATGACAGCAAGTTTGATACCCCGGCTATTGCTCCGCTTGTCAAACTCGATGGGCAATACAACTTAGAACTTTTCCACGGTTCCACCATTGCCTTTAAAGACATGGCTTTGTCGATCTTGCCTTACTTTATGACAACAGCAGCTAAAAAGCACGGCTTGGAAAATAAAATTGTCATCTTGACGGCGACTTCTGGAGATACAGGAAAAGCTGCCATGGCAGGTTTTGCCGATGTTCCAGGAACAGAGATTATTGTCTTTTATCCAAAAGATGGTGTCAGCAAGGTGCAAGAGTTGCAAATGACGACTCAAACGGGGGACAATACCCATGTCATCGCGATTGATGGAAACTTTGACGATGCCCAAACCAATGTCAAACACATGTTCAATGATGTGGCGCTCCGTGAAAAATTAGCAGCCAACAAGATGCAATTCTCATCAGCCAACTCTATGAACATTGGTCGTTTGGTGCCTCAGGTTGTCTATTACGTATACGCCTATGCGCAATTGGTGAAGACAGGCCAAATCACAGCAGGAGAAAAAGTCAACTTTACCGTCCCAACAGGAAACTTTGGAAATATCTTGGCAGCTTTCTATGCCAAACAAATCGGTCTTCCAGTTGGAAAATTGATCTGTGCGTCAAATGAAAACAATGTCTTGACAGACTTCTTCAAAACACATGTCTATGATAAGAAACGTGAGTTCAAGGTGACCACCAGTCCATCGATGGATATTTTGGTCTCTTCAAACTTGGAACGCTTGATTTTCCACTTGGTAGGCAATGATGCCACAAAGACCAAAGAATTGATGGAAAGCCTTGTTGCAACAGGTCAGTACCAATTGTCCAACTTTGATGCAGACATCTTAGATTTGTTTGCGGCTGCATACGCAGATGAAGCAGAAACTGCTGCAGAGATCAAGCGGGTCTATGAAGCGTCTGATTACATCGAAGACCCTCATACAGCCGTAGCATCAGCCGTTTACCAAAAATACCGGACCCAAACAGGGGATACTGCTAAAACAGTCATTGCCTCTACAGCAAGTCCTTACAAATTCCCTGTTGTGGCAGTAGAAGCGGTGACAGGCGAGACAGGTCTAGGTGATTTCGAAGCCTTGGCTAAATTACACACACTCTCAGGTGTTCCTGTGCCACCGGCTGTAGACGGCCTTGAAACTGCACCGGTTCGCCATCGTACAAGCGTGGCAGCCAAAGACATGCAAGCAGCCGTAGAAGACTACTTGGGACTTTAATTCTCTGTATTAGAAAGATCAAAAGAGCCGTTTGGCTCTTTTATATACTCATGAATTCATACAAAAAAATCTTAAATATCGCTCTTCCTGCCATGGGTGAAAATTTCTTACAAATGCTGATGGGCATGGTGGACTCTTATTTAGTGGCTCACCTGGGCTTGATTGCCATTTCAGGTGTTTCCGTCGCAGGGAATATCATCACCATCTATCAAGCCATCTTTTTGGCACTGGGTGCGGCAGTTGCCAGTGTTATGTCCAAAAGCTTGGGTGAAAAAAATCAAGAAAATATTGCCTACCATGCGACAGAGTCACTGAAGGTGACCTTATTGTTGAGTGCTCTCTTAGGAGGGGCATCGCTGTTATTTGGGCGCCAGATGATTTCGCTGTTGGGGACTGAAGCTGCAGTAGCCGAAAGCGGGGGGATTTACCTTTCCTTGGTCGGCGGGACCATTGTTCTCTTAGGATTGATGACGACCTTGGGCTCCTTGGTTCGGGTGGCCAACAATCCACGTCTTCCTATGTATGTGAGCCTCTTGACCAATCTATTAAACGCTCTGTTCTCCTCTGTGGCCATTTTCCTTTTTGGCTGGGGAATTGTCGGAGCAGCTTTGGGGACAGTGCTGGCCCGTCTGGTGGGGGTTGTCCTCTTGTGGCAAAAGGTCCAGCTACCCTTTGCCCCCCTTCGTTGGGGATTGGATCGTAAGCTCTTGAACTTAGCACTTCCAGCTGCCGGAGAGCGGCTGATGATGCGGGCTGGAGATGTGGTGATCATTGCGATCGTGGTTGCTTTTGGGACCGAGGCAGTCGCAGGAAATGCCATCGGAGAGACCCTGACCCAGTTCAACTACATGCCTGTGTTTGGAGTGGCCACAGCGACGGTCATGCTCGTAGCACGGAGCCTAGGCGAAGGGGATCTTGAGCAGATTGACCGCCTTCGAAAGCAGTCTTACTGCTTGTCCTTTGTGTTGATGTTGCCCATTGCTCTGAGTATCTTTTTTGGGGGCACCCTTCTGACCCATCTCTACACACAAGATACAAAAGCGGTAGAAGCTAGTCTATCGGTTGTCCTCTTTTCTTTGTTGGGAACGCCGTTTACAGCAGGAACGGTCATCTATACAGCTGTTTGGCAAGGCTTGGGAAATGGGAAACTTCCATTTTATGCAACGACGATTGGCATGTGGGTCATTCGAATTGGAGTCGGTTATCTGCTTGGAGTAACTCTTGGCTTTGGCCTTCCAGGGGTCTGGACTGGGACACTGCTCGACAATGGTTTTCGTTGGCTATTTTTGAGTCAGCTATATAGACGAAAAGTAGGAGAGAAGAAAAAATGACAAAACGAGCCTTTATTTGGGATTTGGACGGAACCTTGCTGGATTCCTATGATGCTATTCTGGCAGGTCTTGAGGAGACTTATGCATCTTATCAGCTTCCGTTTGACCGGGCTAGCATTAAAGATTACATCTTGAAGCATTCGGTTCAAGATCTTTTAGTAGCTGTGGCGGAGGAGTATCATCTGGATGTGACGGACTTGAATCATCGCCGAGCAGAAAGTCTAGCAGAGAAAAATGCCCAGGTCGTCCTGATGGAGGGCGCGCGTGATGTCCTATCCTGGGGACAAGAAGCTGGAATTGAGCAGTTTGTCTATACCCATAAGGGAGAGAATGCCTTTGTCATCCTGCGGAACTTGGGTTTGGAATCTTTTTTTACAGAGATTTTGACCAGTCAAAGTGGTTTTGCTCGCAAGCCTGACCCAGAAGCTGCCATGTATCTGATAGAGAAGTACGGGTTGCATCCAGAAAAGACCTACTATATAGGGGATCGGAGCCTGGATATTGACTTTGCAAGAAATAGCCAGATTCATAGTATCAATTTCTTGACGTCTGACTATCAAGGCAATCATCAGATGAACACCTTACTAGATATCCCACGTATTTTAAACGCTGAAAAGAATCTGTAAAGAATTTGTTTTCATTTTGAAATAAAGTCGTAAGCTTTCTTTAAGAAATGTCCGCTATAATAGAACCATAAACAAAGACCTCCTAACTTTGTTTAGAAAAATCCTAAAACTTTTCTTTTTCATAATAATCTCCCTAAGAGTCGCCAAATCAGGCGGCTTTTTTTGTGTGAAAAAACAGTACAAGCTCTTTTCCTTGCTAGGATAGAAGAAAAAGTTTATAATTGACTTATCAATTATTGATTTATCAAAAATAATACGGAGAAGGAATATGGCAGAAATAAATGATTTGCTCTACCAACTACGTTTGGCAGATCAATCAACTACGCAACTCTTTGAAAAGCGACTAGGGATTAGCTTAACACGTTACCAAATTTTGCAGGATTTATTAGAACAAGCACCTTGCAATCAGATCGCGGTTCAGGAACGCTTGCAGATTGATCCAGCTGCTTTAACGCGGCATTTCAAAATATTGGAAAAGGAAGGGTTTGTCCATCGGAGTCGAAATCCAAAGAACCAGCGGGAAATCTTAATTCATTTGACGGATACGGCCTATAATCGTTTGGTCAAACATCCCCCTCGCTATCATGTGGCGGTGAAAGAACAGATGAGTCGGATTTTGACGGCTCAAGAACAAGAGCAATTTTCTTACCTGCTGGACAAATTAGTATCTGGCATTGAACAAATAACAGTCGAATAAAAAGGAGAATCTACGATGTCATTACTGACGATTATTTTAGCAAGTCTTGCTGCACTGGAGCATTTATATATTTTTTATTTGGAGAGCATCAGAACCACATCTGATACCACAAGTCGGGTTTTCAACATGGATAAAGAAGAACTCGCTCGCCCATCTGTGACCTCTTTATTTAAGAATCAAGGGATATACAATGCCTTGATTGGTGTCTTCCTCTTGTATGGATTGTTTGTCTCTAAAAATAGTGAAGTTGTTACGATTTTCGTGCTCTTTATTATTGGAGCCGCAGCTTACGGTGCGATGACAGCCAATAAAAAGATTATCTTGACCCAAGGTGGCCCTGCTATTTTGGCCTTGTTAAGTATCCTATTTTTGGGTTAAAAAAGATGCGCCGATAGGGAACTTTGAGTTGATTGTATTAAATAAGTGTAGAAAAAAGTATAAAAAAAGACTAAAAATTTTATTGACTTTCTAAGAAAAAGGGTTATAATGGTAGCAACAGAAAAGTAATGAGTCAGCTATTTCCAGGGAGCTTGTGGGAATTGTGAACAAGCAATAGCGACTGATGAAAATTGGACTGTTATGATCAATGAATTCTAACCCATGTGAATTCGGTTAGCACCCCTTACCGTGCAACTCCTTGATAGAGGAGATAGAGATGTGGGGAAAGACCAGCTATTTTTCCCTATAAAAGAGGTGGCACCGCGGACACTACGCCCTCACACAGTTTTTGTGTGAGGGCTTTTCTATGTGCCTTAGCAAGCGAAGCGAGCTTAGGCACATAGATCCCAAAGCGCAAACAGAGCGATGGGATAACCTTAATCGCCTTAGCAAGCGAAGTAGGGTGCGGTTGAATTCATTAGAATAAAAGAGTTCTAAAAGAGAGGTTTCTGATATGAAAAAAGTTTTATCTGCTGATGTGTTGAGTCCAATTTTGGCTTATATGCGTTTGGAAGCGCCCCATAAAATGATCTTGGAGTCGATCCCTCGTGAAAAAGAGAATGCGCGTTTTTCAATTGTAGCCTATCGGCCGGTCAGTGAAGTCAAGTTTGAACATGGTGTCCTCTATTACAATGATCAAATTGTTGAAGAGGATCCTTTGGACTTTTTGAACCGCATCACGGTCAAAACGAAAACTTCAGAAGAACTTCCTTTTAACGGTGGGGCGATTGGATTTGTCGGCTATGACTTGATTGGCCTCTATGAGAACATTGGTTCCATTCCTGAAGATACGATCGGCACCCCAGATCTCCACTTTTTCTTATATGAAAGCTATGTGATTTTTGACCACAAAAAGGAAAAGGTCTATGTGGTGGAAGAAAACCTCTATAGTGGACGGAGTGAAGCAGAGCAAGCGTCGAGCTTGGAGCAAGTGTTAGCACAATTGGCAAGACCTGCAAAAGAAGAGTTTCAGGACAAGGATCTGCATGCACTTCATTTCCACAATCATTTGGATCAAAAAGAGTTTGAGGAAATGGTGGCCCTAGCGCGGGACTATATTCGAAAAGGGGATATGTTCCAATGCGTGCTTAGTCAACGTTTTTCAGCTGATTTTTCAGGAAAACCACTAGATTATTACCGCAATTTGCGCGTGACCAACCCTTCGAATTATCTCTACTTTTATGATTTTGGGGAGTACCAAATTATCGGTGCTAGTCCGGAAAGTCTGGTGTCGGTCAAGGACCGAGTGGTGACGACCAATCCCATTGCGGGCACACGTCCCAGAGGGCTCGATGAAGAGAGTGATCGGCAATTGGCAGCTGATTTGGCAGGGGATCCAAAAGAAGTCGCAGAACACCGGATGTTGGTGGATCTAGGGCGAAACGATATTGGGCGTATCGCCCAAAATGGGTCGGTTGAAGTGACCAAATATATGGAAGTGGAATTCTTCCGTTATGTCATGCACCTGACCAGTGTAGTCAAGGGGCAATTACTTCCTGGACTAGCCTCCATTGAGGCTCTGAAGGCAACTCTTCCAGCGGGGACCGTTTCGGGTGCTCCCAAGATTCGAGCCATGAAGCGAATCTATGAGGCAGAAAAAGAGAAACGAGGCGTCTATGCGGGGGCTATTGGCTATCTCTCTGTGACGGGGGATCTCGATTTTGCTATTGCCATTCGAACCATGATCCTCAAAAATAAGAAGGCTTATGTGCAGGCCGGAGCAGGAATCGTTTATGATTCGATCGCTGAAAATGAATACCAAGAAACCGTCAATAAGGCAAAATCGATGACAAGGATTGGAGAAGAAGGATGATTTTATTAGTCGATAATTACGATTCATTTACCTACAATTTAGCACAGTATATCGGAAAATTTGATGAGGTCCAGGTGCTTCGAAATGATGATCCGGATTTGTACCAAGTTGCCCAAGAAGCAGATGCCTTGGTCTTTTCTCCAGGTCCAGGTTGGCCAAAGGACGCGGGTAAGATGGAGGAGATGATCCGAGATTTCGCAGGGGTCAAACCAATCTTGGGGATTTGCTTGGGGCATCAAGCGATTGCGGAAGTTTTTGGAGGGCGCTTGGGATTGGCCCCTCAGGTCATGCATGGCAAACAAAGCCAGATCCAGCTAGAAGCTCCCTCTCCGCTATACGCGGGTGTCGCAAAAGAGGTCCCAGTCATGCGTTACCATTCGTTGACGATTGAAGACATGCCAGAGGATTTTGTCATTACCTCTCGAACGACGGATGATCAAGCGATTATGGGGATTCAACATCGTAGCTTACCGATTTATGGTTTTCAATACCATCCAGAAAGTATCGGGACGCCAGATGGGCTCAAGACCATCGAAAATTTTGTCAAACTAGTCAAGGAGCGGAAGATGAAACAAGTGCTTGCAAAAGTGGCGGAAGGAATGGATCTAACCAGTGCAGAGTTAGAAGCTGCTATGGAGGAAGTCGTTGCTGGTCGTGCTTCAGAAGCCCAGGTGACGGCCCTTCTTCTAGGTCTCAAAATGAAGGGAGAAACGGTTGAAGAGCGGACGGCTATTGCAAAAGTGATGCAGGCCTATGCAGTCGCTATTCCTACAGAAGTTCAAGGAGCGATGGACAATTGTGGAACTGGGGGCGATCGTTCTTATAGTTTCAACATTTCAACAACAGCTGCCTTCGTCCTTGCTGGTGGTGGCATCAAGATGGCGAAACACGGAAATCGTTCGATCTCTTCTAAATCTGGTTCTGCGGATGTACTAGAAGCTCTAGGAATTAACCTTGATTTGGGTCCAGAAGACTTGGGACGAGTGTTTGAAAAGGCGGGAATTGTCTTCCTATTTGCCAAAAATCTGCATCCTGGCATGCGCTATATTATGCCCGCTCGCTTGGCGCTAGGGGTTCCAACGGTGATGAACTTAACTGGTCCTCTTATCAATCCGATTCCTCTAGAAACCCAGCTATTGGGAACAAGTCGTCCTGACATGCTGGAAAGTACAGCAGAGATTCTAAAGAATTTGGGAAGGAAACGCGCAGTGGTGGTGAGTGGTCCACAAGGTTTGGACGAGGCAGGCCTTGATGGGGCAACCCAGCTCGCTATTCTGGAAAATGGACAGGTTACCTTATCCAACTTTCAACCAGAAGATATCGGAATGGAGCGCATCGAAATTGATCAAGTACGTGGTGGTGACGCCAAACGCAATGCGGAAATTTTGCTCAGTGTCTTGAAGAATGAAGCAAGTCCCTTCTTAGAGGTGACGGTCTTGAATGCTGGCCTTGGTTTTTATGCCAATGGCAAGGTAGATTCTATCAAGGAAGGGATTGCCTTGGCACGGGAAGTGATTGCCAGTGGGGCTGCCCTTGAGAAATTGAGATTATTACAGGAGTATCAAAAATGAGTCAAGAATTCTTGCCAAAGATTCTAAAGGAAAAGGCGCGGGAAGTGGCTGCGATGAAGGAAGAGGAGCTCCAACCTTTGCGCGAGACCTACCGCCTGTATGATTACCTAAAGAGTCATCCAGAAAAGCTTCAGGTCATTGCGGAAGTGAAAAAGGCTAGCCCGAGTCTGGGAGATATTCATGTCGATGTGGATATCGTCGCGCAGGCTAAGACTTACGAAGAAAATGGGGCCGTGATGATTTCTGTCTTGACTGATGAAGTGTTTTTCAAGGGCAGTATCGAGTATCTCCGCGAAATATCTAGTCAGGTGCGTATCCCCACCCTCAACAAAGATTTCATTGTGGATGAAAAACAAGTGATTCGGGCGCGAAATGCAGGGGCGACTGTGATCTTGTTGATAGTTGCAGCCTTACCAGAGGCTCGTCTGAAGGAGCTCTATGGGTTTGCGACCCATCTTGGCCTGGAGGTCTTGGTGGAGACCCATAATCTGACAGAACTAGAGGTCGCTCACCGGATTGGGGCTCAGATCATAGGGGTCAATAATCGCAACTTGGTGACCTTTGAGACAGATCTTCATACTAGCCTTGAATTGGCGACAAGCTTTGAACAAGAACCGGTTTACATCTCTGAGTCTGCTATTTTCACAGCAGCAGATGCGCGTATGCTGGCTCCTTATTTTAATGGCATTCTCGTTGGGACAGCGCTCATGAAGGCAGACAATGTGGCTGAAAAAGTAAAGGAGTTGCAGATTGACAAAGGTTAAAATTTGCGGATTGTCCACTCCGGAAGCTGTCCAGACAGCTGTTGATGCCGGTGCGGACTACATAGGTTTTGTTTTTGCACCAAGCAAACGGCAAGTCACGCTGGAGCAAGCTCGGCAGTTGGCTACAGGGATTCCAAAGGGGGTTCAAAAAGTCGGTGTTTTTGTATCACCACAAAGAGAAGAAGTGGAGCAAGCTTGCCAAGTTGTGGGCTTGGACCTGATACAAGTGCATGGACCGATAGATGATAATATCTTGCAAGACCTTCCCCAACAAACGATTCGCGCTGTTCAAGTGGGGAAAGATGCAGCTCTTCCTGAGACCAGTGCCGATTATCTGCTCTTTGATGCTCCTGTAGCAGGAAGTGGAGAGACTTTTGACTGGCAAAAGCTCGAAACCCAAAACTTCATAAAGCCCTTCTTTATTGCAGGAGGCTTGACGGTAGACAATGTAGCAGATGCCATTCGCTTCTTTCATCCTTATGCGGTGGATGTATCCAGTGGGGTCGAGACAAATGGAATAAAAGATCAAGAAAAAATAAAACGATTTATAGAAAGGGTCAAGCATGGCATATAAACAACCAGATAAAAACGGATTTTACGGGCTGTTCGGGGGACGATTTGTCCCTGAAACCTTGATGACAGCAGTTTTAGAATTAGAAGAAGCCTACAGAGAAAGTCAAAAAGATCCTTCTTTTCAAGCAGAATTGGATCAGCTTCTGAAACAATATGTCGGTCGGGAAACACCGCTCTATTACGCTAAAAATCTTACCAAGTATGTCGGTGGAGCCAAGATTTTTCTTAAAAGAGAAGACCTCAACCACACAGGGGCTCATAAAATTAATAATGCCCTAGGACAAGTTTTATTGGCACATCGGATGGGCAAAAAGAAGATCATCGCAGAAACAGGAGCTGGTCAGCACGGTGTTGCAACGGCAACGGCTGCTGCTTTATTTGATATGGAATGCACGATCTACATGGGGGAAGAAGATGTCAAACGCCAAGCCCTCAATGTCTTTCGGATGGAATTGTTGGGCGCCAAGGTTCAATCAGTAACAGATGGGTCGCGTGTTCTCAAGGATGCGGTCAATGCTGCCCTTAGAGCCTGGGTAGCAAATGTGGAGGATACCCACTATATCATGGGTTCTGCTCTAGGACCTCATCCATTCCCAGAGATTGTCCGTGATTTTCAAAGTGTCATCGGTCGAGAAGCCAAACGCCAATTTGCAGAGCAAAATGATGGTGCGCTACCAGATGCCGTCCTAGCCTGTGTAGGAGGCGGATCGAACGCCATTGGCCTCTTTTATCCTTTTGTTGAAGATGCCTCTGTTGCCATGTATGGGGCGGAAGCTGCTGGGCTTGGAGTAGATACAGACCAGCATGCAGCAACCTTGACCAAGGGACGTCCGGGAGTCCTTCACGGCGCCTTGATGGATGTTTTACAGGATGCCCATGGACAGATTTTAGAAGCCTTCTCGATTTCGGCAGGTCTCGATTATCCTGGGATTGGGCCAGAGCATTCTTATTTCCATGACATCAAGCGGGCAACCTATGTGCCTGTGACAGACCAAGAAGCATTAGAAGCCTTTCAATTGCTTTCAAAAGTAGAAGGAATCATTCCAGCTCTGGAATCGAGCCATGCTATCGCCTATGCGGTGAAGTTGGCCAAGGAAATGGGGCCTGAAAAATCCATGATCGTTTGCTTATCAGGTCGTGGGGATAAAGATGTGGTACAAGTCAAAGACCGCCTAGAACAAGAGAGAGGAGAGTAAGATGGGAAAGACCTTAACAGAGCATTTACAAAAGCTGAAAGACCAGCAGCAAGGGATCTTTGTTCCTTATATTATGGCAGGAGATCATGAAAAAGGCTTAGCAGGTTTGCAGGAAACCATCCAATTTTTGGAGGAGCTTGGTGTCTCAGCTATTGAGGTTGGCATTCCTTTTTCGGATCCGGTGGCAGATGGTCCTGTGATTGAAGAGGCGGGACTACGAAGTTTAGCCCATGGGACGACGACAGAGGGTCTGGTGCAAACGATCCAGCGCTTGAAGACTACTGTTCCTTTGGTCATCATGACCTATTTCAACCCCTTGTTCCAATATGGGCTCGAAAATTTCTTTAGAGATGTAGAAGGAACAGCGGTCAAGGGAGTGATTATTCCGGATCTCCCTCATGAGCATGCGGATCTGGTAGAGCCTCTATTAGTGGATAAAGACATTGCTTTGGTGCCGCTAGTGAGCTTAACCACAGGAATCGAGCGTCAAAAGAAATTGATCCAAGATGCAGAAGGATTTATCTATGCCGTTGCTGTCAATGGAGTGACGGGGAAAGCTGGTAGCTATCGAGAGGATTTGGACCACCACTTGGCTCAATTACACGAAATAGCGTCCATTCCTGTTTTAACAGGTTTTGGAGTTTCCAGCATGGAGGATGTTCACCGTTTCAACAAGGTCTCAGATGGGGTTATTGTGGGGTCCAAAATCGTTAAGGCTCTCCACCAAGGGGAGACAGACGACATCGCTCGTTTTATTTCTCAAGCAGTGAAGGGCTAGAAGGTTCATTCCATTCATCATCAGCTTGATTCTCCTAGATCAAGCTCTTTGTCTACTATTTTAAACATTCCCCTCGTTTTTCTTTACAAACGAGGGTTTCTCGTTACAATAGAGGTAGTAACAAGAAAAGAGGAGAAGAGAATGATTAGCCTTGAAGAGATTGATCAAGTCATCCAGTCAGGTCCTTTTGAACCAACCTGGGACTCTCTTAGCCATCAAGTCTGTCCAGATTGGTATCGGGATGCCAAATTTGGAATATTTATCCACTGGGGCGTCTATAGTGTACCTGCTTTCGGTTCGGAATGGTATTCGCGAAATATGTATATCCAAGGGAATCCTTGCTATGACTATCATCGAGCGCATTTTGGAGATCAGGCTATCTTTGGCTACAAGGATCTCATTCCTCTATTTACAGCCGATCGCTTTGATCCGGTATCTTGGCTAGATCTCTTTCAAAAAGCGGGAGCTCAGTATCTTTTCCCAGTTGCGGAGCACCACGATGGTTTTCAGATGTATGCCTCTACACTCTCGCCTTATAATAGCTTAGAAATGGGGCCGAGACGAGATGTCTTAGGAGAGCTGAGGGAGGAAGCAGAAAAACGTGGCCTGCACTTCTGTACGTCCTCTCACCGGGCAGAACACCAGTTTTTCTTTTCACATGGCAAGGAATTTACTAGTGACATTCCGCAAGAAGTCCCAAGAGACAGCCTTTATTGGCCAGCCGAGCCAGAGCCCAAGGATCATTTTGATCTGACTTCCAAGCCTTATCCGAGCAAAGAATTCTTGAAAGATTGGCTGTTGCGAACCTGTGAACTGGTGCGGGACTACCAGCCAGAGCTCCTTTATTTTGACTGGTGGATCCAGCATGAGAGTTTCCGTCCCTACTTGATGCGCTTTTTGGCGTATTATTACAATCTAGCAGCACAAGAGGATTGCAAGGTGGCTGTTTGTTACAAACAGGATGCCCTCCCTTTCGGTTCAGGAATCGTCGAGATGGAGCGGGGAGGCTACGGAGAGACGCAAGCCTTTCTGTGGCAAATGGATACCGCGATCGCCCGTAATTCTTGGTGCTATACCGAGGATCTAGCCTACAAGACCAGTAAGGAATTGCTACAAAATTTAGTCGATGTTGTGGCAAAAAATGGCAATCTTCTGCTCAATATTGGCCCCAAGGCAGATGGTACCATCCCTGAGCAAGACCGAGACATCCTCACAGAGATCGGGGACTGGCTGGCGGTAAACGGAGAAGCCGTTTATCAGAGCCGGCCTTGGCGGGTGTCATCGGACGGACCGACCGAGGCTCAGGAAGGTTCCTTCTCAGATGGGGAAGCGCCACTCTACACCAGCCAAGATTTCCGCTATACCATGCGTGAAGGCCTTCTTTATGCTATCCAGCTAGAACCAAGCGGACGGACAGAGGAGCTGACCTTGCCGTCTCTCGCCTATGATCTCAAGCAACCGAGAATCCTTCATGCGCGTATTCGGCAGGTAGAGCTCCTTGGAGAAAGCCAGCTCGTTTCTTGGAGCCAAGATGAGGCAGGCCTCCATCTTCAATTACCAGCTTGTAGCCAAAAACAACCGCGTGTTTTGCGTCTCAGTTTTTAGTTTTCTTGAAGCTTTCTATAAGGAATGGTTTAGGTTTCTCTTGTATACTGTACTCATCCAATAAGAAATGAGGTACAGAAAATGAAAATCTCAGTCAATTATCCAAAACGCTTTAAGAAATTGCCACAACAAGGGTCTTGTTACGGCGAATAAACACTTCTTTTCATTTTTCATAAGAAACTCCTAAAGAAGGCTCTACCCGAAAGGGTAGAGTTTTTATGTACCAGAGACCTTGTGATTCGTGGTATAATAGGCCTATGGAAAAAAAGAATACATTACTACTCATCGACGGGTCTTCCGTCGCTTTTCGTGCCTTTTTCGCACTTTATAATCAAATTGATCGCTTCAAAAATGCCAATGGTCTGCATACCAATGCGGTCTATGGCTTTAATCTCATGTTGAGCCATCTCTTGGAGCGCATCCAACCAACCCATGTCCTTGTTGCTTTTGATGCAGGAAAGACGACTTTTCGGACGGAGATGTATGCCGACTACAAAGGGGGTCGTGCAAAAACGCCAGATGAGTTCCGCGAGCAGTTTCCTTTCATTCGTGAACAACTGGATCATTTGGGAATTCGCCACTATGAGCTAGCTCAATATGAAGCAGATGATATTATTGGAACGCTGGACAAGTTGGCAGAATCAACTTCTGTTCCTTTTGATGTGACTATTGTCTCAGGGGACAAGGACTTGATTCAGCTAACGGATGACAACACGGTGGTTGAAATCTCAAAAAAAGGAGTGGCAGAGTTTGAAGAATTTACTCCAGCCTATTTGAAAGAAAAGATGGGACTGACACCGGAGCAATTTATCGATCTCAAGGCCTTGATGGGAGATAAGTCGGATAATATCCCAGGTGTCACTAAGATTGGAGAAAAGACCGGAATCAAACTGCTCCTTGAGTATGGCTCTCTCGATGGCATTTATGATCATATCGATGAGATGAAGGCTTCTAAGATGAAGGAAAACCTCATCAACGACAAGGAGCAGGCCTATCTGTCCAAGACTCTCGCGACCATCGATACCAATGCGCCCATTGAGATTGGCCTGGATGATATCACCTATACGGGCCCCCATCTAGAAAATCTCGCCAAGTTTTATGAGGAGATGGGCTTCAAGCAACTCCGTCAGGCCTTGGATCTCAGTGGAGAAGAGGCGGCTCCTGTAGCCATTGACTATACAGAAGTCGAGCAAGTCACTCCAGATATGCTTACGGAAGATAGTTTCTTCCATTTCGAGATTTTTGGGGACAACTACCATACGGAACCCATTATCGGCTTTGCATGGGGGACCAAAGGTCAGCTCTACGCGAGTACAGATACTGGTCTTTTGCAAACACCGATTTTCAAAGAATTTCTCGAAAAAACGCCCCTCAAGGTCTATGACTTCAAGCGGGCCAAGGTCTTGCTCAGCCACTTGGGCATTACCCTTCAAAATCCCGCGTTTGACAGTCGATTGGCCAAGTATCTCTTGTCGACCGTAGAGGACAATGAGATTTCAACCATTGCGAGTCTCTATAGTCAGATTGCGCTGCCACTGGACGAAGTCGTTTATGGCAAGGGAGCCAAAAAAGCTATCCCAGAGAAGGCGGTCCTATTAGAGCATTTGGCACGGAAAGTCGCTGTTCTACTGGATACCGAAGAGCCTATGATGGAGCAGTTGCAAGCCCATGATCAGCTAGATTTGCTTTATGATATGGAGCAACCACTAGCAGCTGTTTTGGCCAAGATGGAAATCGCGGGGATCAAGGTAGAGCGCCAGACCCTCCAAGATATGCAAGTGGAAAACGAAGCGGTCTTGGAACGCTTGACCCAAGAAATCTACGAGCTTGCAGGAGAAGAGTTCAACATCAATTCTCCAAAACAATTGGGTGTCATCCTCTTTGAAAAATTGGAACTCCCTCTTGAATATACGAAGAAGACCAAAACCGGCTATTCCACAGCTGTTGATGTCTTGGAACGCCTGGCTCCCATCGCACCAATTGTGTCTAAGATTCTTGAATACCGCCAAATTGCTAAGATCCAGTCGACCTATGTCATCGGTCTTCAAGATTGGATTTTGGAAGATGGGAAGATCCATACCCGCTATGTACAGGATTTGACGCAGACAGGCCGCTTGTCCAGCGTGGATCCCAACCTGCAAAATATCCCTGTCCGATTGGAACAAGGTCGCCTTATTCGTAAGGCCTTTGTCCCAGAAGAGGAAAACAGTGTCTTGCTCAGTTCGGACTATTCACAGATCGAATTGCGCGTCTTGGCCCATATTTCGGGAGATGAGCATTTGATTGACGCCTTTAAACATGGGGCAGATATCCATACATCGACTGCTATGCGCGTCTTCAATATTGAAAAACCAGAAGATGTGACGCCGAACGACCGTCGCAATGCAAAAGCAGTAAACTTCGGTGTGGTTTATGGAATTTCCGACTTTGGCCTGTCTAACAACCTAGGGATCAGTCGAAAAGAAGCCAAGGCCTACATTGAGACCTATTTCGAACGCTACCCTGGCATCAAGGACTATATGGAGAGAGTGGTACGGGAAGCGCGTGACAAAGGCTATGTGGAGACTCTCTTCAAGCGTCGTCGGGAGATTCCAGATATCAATTCTCGCAACTTCAATGTTCGAGGCTTTGCGGAGCGGACGGCTATCAACTCACCCATCCAAGGATCGGCAGCAGACATCTTGAAAATTGCTATGATCCACTTAGACCAAGCGCTAGAAAGAGGAGCATACAAGACCAAGATGCTTCTTCAGGTGCATGATGAAATCGTTCTGCAAGTACCAAGTGATGAACTGGTAGCGATCAAAGAACTCGTCAAAGAGACCATGGAATCCGCTATCGAACTTGCAGTTCCACTGGAAGCTGATGAGAATGAAGGCAAAACATGGTATGAAGCCAAATAAGATTGAGTTTGTTTAAAACAGAAAGCGGTAGGAGACTTTTCAGTTTCCTACCGCTTTTAACGACAAACACTTGCAATGCCCTTCGTATTGTTATACTATTTAAAGAAAGGAAACGCATACAAAAAGGAGATTCTTATGGCTTATTCATTTCGCAATCCTAGTGATGGCATTATCAAACATTACCTAGAAACCAGCAAGATCATTGCTGTAGTTGGATTATCTGATCGTGAAGATACGACCAGTCATCGTGTCAGTAAGGAGATGCAAGAACGGGGCTATCGGATTATTCCCGTCAACCCCCGTGCAGCCGGTGGTCAGATCCTTGGGGAGACGGTTTATGCTAGCCTACAGGAAATTCCTTTCCCAGTAGATATCGTTGATGTGTACCGTCGCAGTGAGTTTTTACCAGATGTGGCACGTGATTTTATTGAGACGGATGCGAAAATTTTCTGGGCACAATTGGAGCTGGAAAATCAAGAAGCAGAAGAAATCCTTCGTGGAGCTGGACGAGAAGATATCGTCATGAACCGCTGTATCAAACGGGAACACACCCGACTGATCTTAGGAGACTCCCTATACGGTTTATAAATGATAAACAATTGACATAGAAGAAAACCCCAGCAAGCTGGGGTTTTCTTCTTACTCTTATTCAGTTTCATGGCTTGGATGGCCTGTAAAATGGCGCGGCCCTTGTTTAATCTGCTTGATTTGATCATAAAAGGCAATTTGGCAGTTGATAAAGTAAGGCATGGTATAAAAGCCGATGACATCGCGCGTGAAGTAATTCAAGAAGTACCAACCAATCAAGGTTAGATCGAGCACCAAGCGATTGCTGCGGAACCCTTTCATGGTTTCACGACTTTGGCGAAGGACTCCAAAGGCTCCCTTGTAGTTGCCGTCTCGTAATTGCTCGTAGAGGATCAATTCGACCAGGCTGAGACTGTAGTATTGTGGCAGGTAAAAGAGGAGGCCAATCAGGCCAAGTATGACACCAGCAGTCATCAGAGGCATTTGTTGCATGAGAGATTGGAATTCAGGACTGGAAGCACTCAGAGTGCTAGGGTTGCTCACCTTATCGTAGATCGCCAAAAATCGAATGCTGGCGTAGGTGCTGATGAGACTCCCTACATAGAGGATGAGTCCCCATAAAAAGAGGACGACTTGCTTTAAGATCAAGGTGGCAAATACAGAGGTAAAGCGATCTTGTTTAAAGATATCTAAGACGCGTGTTCGGTGTTCGATCTTGGGATTAATCGTATCTAAATAGCTAAAAGTCGCACCAACCACTAAAATGGAGATGACAAAGGAGACGACAGAAGGAAAGAGCTGTCGCTGGATCATGTAGATACTTGCTTGCTGCAAGGTCATATCCGGTAGTAGATCGACCAGATCTTGCCCACTTAAGAGAAAGTTAGCAAGAATGGTCAACAGGACCGGAAGAGCAAAAAGGATAGCTAAGCCCGGTTGCTGGATTTGCATGGTACGTGCCCGGAGGCGAATCAGTTTAAGGTTCATAGATGACACTCTCTTCATAGTAGTACTTTTTATTATAACATAAGTCCGTGACAGAGCTGGTAAAATTTGGTACAATCGTACAGGTGCTCACAGGAAAACTGTGACAGGAATAAGAAGGCTGGGACTGTTTTTCCCAGTACGGAGGTAACCATGACAGATTCACCGATTCAATATCGATTAATCAAAAAAGAAAAGCATACAGGTGCTCGTCTGGGAGAAATAATCACCCCTCACGGGACCTTCCCAACCCCAATGTTTATGCCTGTAGGGACTCAGGCAACCGTTAAGACCCAATCGCCAGAAGAACTCAAGGAAATGGGTTCCGGCATTATCTTGGCCAACACATACCATCTCTGGCTTCGTCCCGGGGACGACTTGGTCGCAAAAGCAGGAGGATTGCACCAGTTCATGAACTGGGATCAGCCAATCTTGACAGATAGTGGAGGTTTTCAAGTCTATTCACTAGCGGATACCCGCAATATTACTGAAGAAGGGGTGACCTTTAAAAACCACCTCAACGGCTCGAAAATGTTCCTTTCTCCAGAAAAAGCCATCTCGATTCAAAACAATCTAGGCAGCGACATTATGATGTCCTTTGATGAATGCCCTCAGTTTTATCAGCCCTATGATTATGTGAAAAAATCAATCGAACGGACCAGTCGTTGGGCAGAACGTGGGCTAAAAGCTCACCGTCGTCCTCATGATCAAGGGCTTTTCGGGATTGTTCAAGGGGCTGGATTTGAAGACTTGCGCCGTCAGTCTGCTCAAGATCTGGTCAGCATGGACTTTCCAGGCTATTCCATCGGTGGGTTAGCTGTTGGGGAAAGCCATGAAGAGATGAATGCAGTACTTGATTTCACAACTCCGCTCCTACCAGAGAACAAGCCACGTTATCTCATGGGAGTGGGAGCTCCAGACAGTCTGATCGATGGTGTTATTCGTGGAGTGGATATGTTTGACTGTGTCTTGCCGACGCGGATTGCGAGAAATGGTACCTGTATGACTAGTCAAGGACGCCTGGTAGTGAAAAATGCGCAATTTGCAGAAGATTTTACACCGCTGGATCCTGAATGTGATTGCTACACTTGTAAAAACTATACCCGAGCTTATCTTCGCCACCTCCTCAAGGCAGATGAGACCTTCGGCATTCGCTTGACTAGCTACCACAACCTCTACTTCTTGATTAACCTTATGAAGCAGGTCCGTCAAGCCATCATGGATGACAATCTCTTAGAATTCCGTGAGCATTTCGTCGAAAAATATGGCTATAACAAGTCAGGACGGAATTTCTAGGATGGATCGCGAAAGACTATTAGACTCCTTGGTTAAAAAGATCCAGGCAAAAGAATGGCAGACCATTGGGATCTATGGTCATGGTGGTTCAGGAAAAACAACCTTTGCAAAAGCACTCTGTGAGCGATTGGACCTCATGAAAGTTAATCTTTTAGAGACAGATCCCTATGTTATTGGAAGTCCAAGAGGATTGGTTGTACCAAAAGACTCCCCAGGTCAAAAAGTGACTGCATGTCTGTCGAGTGCCCACGAATTAGCTAGTCTAGAACGAGATATTCAAGCCCTTCAAGCGGGAATGGATATACGAACAATTGATAAGCCATGGACTCCAAGTCACATATTATCTGGCGCAAAGCCTATTCTTATCGTAGAGGGAATGTCGGTAGCCTTTCTCCCTAAGTTTTTGTTTGATCAAACCATTTGTTTCTACACAGATGATCATACAGAGCTGGAAAGACGATTAAGCAGAGACGTCGCCCAACGAAATCGAGAAATGGACTTCATCTATCGAACTCACCAGATCAGGCGAGAACAATACCATCAGTACTACCAACCTATGGAAGGTGAAGCAGATATCCTGGTCAATACATCACAAGATCAATTTTGTATTGAAAAAGAATAGAAAGTTCTACGGAAAAGTAGAACTTTTTTGATTAAATTTCATAGAGCATCGATATTGTTGTAAGCAAATTTGTTATTGGGTATAATGTATTCAGGAAGGATGATAACTATGGTAGAAGATCTTCGAAAATTTGCAACTCTTGTGAAAAAGTATAGAAAACAAAAAGGAATGACCAAAGAAGAGTTGTGTCAGGATGAGAGCGAGTTGACTGTGCGTCAATTAACTCGAATAGAGTCAGGCTTGTCGAGACCAACATTAACTAAGATAAATTTTTTAGCTGAACGACTAGACATGAATTTATTTTCATTGATGCCAGACTATACAGAATTACCAAAAGAATATTTAGACTTAAAATACCAATTATTAAGAAATACGACGTATTCGGATAAAAGAAAGATTTATGAAGAGGAAAAACGTTTCGAAATCATATATGAGAATTATTATGAAGATTTGCCTGAAGAGGAGCAATTGATTGTTGATATCTTAACCACTATATCTGATGTTAATGAAAGTGAATTAATTGAACTTGGAAATCATTTATTGGAGGATTATCTTGATCAACTAAAAAAGAAGAATACATATACCTTAAATGATCTTTTGTTGATTAAATTGCTTTTAATAATAATGATACACGATGATGACATATACTGTAATCCAGGATGGCAATTGTTACCGCAAATTGTACAAAGGTTATTGGTAGATGATGGTGAATTATTAATCTATCAGCAATTTGTATTGAGAGATACACTTTTTCTAGCCTTAGGGTTGTTTTTTAGATTAGGTGATTATAAAAAGGTTAGAGAAATATTAGACAGGTTAATTCAAATTATGGAACTAACTCAAGACTATCAGAAAAAATCTTTGATAGATATGTTTGAATGGAAATATTATCTCAGTTATAAGAATGATAAAAAAGAGGCTAAAGAGTATTACGAATCAGCTATACACTTTGCAGAAATGATTAAAGAAGATATGCTATTAAAAAAACTAAAACAGGAATGGCAACAGGATATCAAATAATTAGCAGGACATTTTTGTCCTGTTAAACTATATATCAAAAACCTATAATAAGTGTATTAAGAAAGTAGGTGAAAAAATGGCTAATCAAACTAAAAAGATCATATCTCTAATAGCAACAGTTCTATCTATTGGGATTGTATCGTATGCATTACAAAAAAACGCCGTTGCTGAATCAACAGGAATTGATCAAAAGGAAAATCAAACAATACAAATTTATAAAAAACTCTTGAGTGGTAAATCAGAAAAAGAAATAAATGATTATTTTGGTAATTTACCTGATAGTAAAGTAATTGTCGCTGATGAATCCGGTGGATTTACAACGAGTTCCACAAATGATTATAGTAATCCAGTTGAAACTATTGATGAGAGGGGGAATAAAGAGTTAAAGTCATTTCAAGATACAAGCACTGCATCAACAATTGGTGAAATAAAAGCAGCCTTGAAAATCAATAAATAAAAAGTGAAAAGATGTAATTAGCGTATCACTTTACGTTAAAAAGTTCTACGGAAAAGTAGAACTTTTTTCTATATATTTTTCTATATAATAGCAACTTTTTTAGCACTCTATTTCTTTCGAAAACACTTTCATCAAAAAAACGAAAAAAATCTTCTCAAATCCCTTGCATTGGGCCTTTGTTTGTGTTAAACTACTATGGTGCTGTGAAAAACAGCTATTAGCTTTGATGCAAGAGGTTGCGACACGCTCGGTTGCATTGCCACGCAACGCGCGTCGGTTTTCTTGTGGAGCTAGCCTATTATCTTAAATAGACGAAAAGGAGAAAAAGATGGCAAACAAAAAAATCCGCATCCGTTTGAAAGCGTACGAACACCGTACACTCGACACAGCGGCTGCAAAAATCGTAGAATCAGCTACTCGTACAGGTGCACAAGTTGCGGGTCCAATCCCACTTCCAACTGAGCGTAGCCTCTACACAATCATTCGTGCGACTCACAAATACAAAGATTCTCGCGAACAATTCGAAATGCGTACACACAAACGTTTGATCGATATCATCAACCCAACTCAAAAAACAGTTGACGCTTTGATGAAATTGGATCTTCCAAGTGGTGTAAACGTAGAAATCAAACTTTAATCTAAAGCTTGATCCAGAGCATAAAAAACGCTCGTTAAAAACTTTTTGAATAAAAAACTATAGAAAAGGAACTATTTTCTCATGACAAAAGGAATCTTAGGGAAAAAAGTGGGAATGACTCAAATCTTCACTGAAGCTGGCGAATTGATCCCTGTAACAGTTATCGAAGCAACTCCAAACGTTGTTCTTCAAGTTAAAACTGTTGAAACAGATGGTTACAACGCTATCCAAGTTGGTTTCGATGACAAACGCGAAGTATTGAGCAACAAACCTGCTAAAGGACATGTAGCAAAAGCTAACACGGCTCCTAAGCGCTTCATTCGTGAATTCAAAAACGTTGAAGGCTTGGAAGTTGGTGCTGAAATCACAGTTGACACTTTCGAAGCTGGAGACATTGTTGATGTAACTGGTACTTCTAAAGGCAAAGGTTTCCAAGGTGTTATCAAACGCCACGGACAATCACGTGGACCTATGGCTCACGGTTCTCGTTACCACCGTCGTCCAGGTTCTATGGGACCTGTTGCACCTAACCGCGTATTCAAAGGTAAAAACCTTGCAGGACGCATGGGTGGCGATCGTGTAACAATTCAAAACCTTGAAGTTGTACAAGTTGTTCCAGAAAAGAACGTTATCCTTATCAAAGGTAACGTACCAGGTGCTAAGAAATCTCTTATCACTATCAAGTCAGCAGTTAAAGCTGGTAAATAATAAGGAAAGGGGAATACAGTCAAAATGGCAAATGTAACATTATTCGACCAAACTGGTAAACAAGCGGGCGAAGTTGTTCTTAACGATGCGATCTTTGGTATCGAACCAAACCAAGCAGTTGTATTTGATGTGATCATCAGCCAACGTGCTAGCCTTCGTCAAGGAACTCACGCAGTTAAAAACCGTTCAGCCGTTTCAGGTGGCGGACGCAAACCATGGCGTCAAAAAGGAACTGGACGTGCTCGTCAAGGTTCTATCCGCTCTCCACAATGGCGTGGTGGTGGAATCGTCTTCGGACCAACTCCACGTAGCTATGCGTACAAACTTCCTCAAAAAGTTCGTCGCCTTGCACTTAAATCTGTTTACTCAGAAAAAGTTGCTGAAAACAAATTTGTAGCCGTTGATTCTCTTGAATTTACAGCTCCAAAAACTGCTGAATTTGCAAAAGTTCTTGCAGCTTTGAGCATCGATTCTAAAGTCCTTGTTATTCTTGAAGAAGGAAACGAATTCGCAGCTCTTTCAGCTCGTAACCTTCCAAACGTGAAAGTTGCGACTGCTACAACTGCAAGTGTTCTTGACATCGCAAATAGTGACAAACTTCTTGTTACTCAAGCAGCTATCTCTAAAATCGAGGAGGTTCTTGCATAATGAATTTGTATGATGTTATCAAAAAACCTGTTATCACTGAAAAGTCAATGGCTCAACTTGAGGCAGGCAAATATGTATTCGAAGTTGACACTCGCGCTCACAAACTTTTGATCAAACAAGCTGTTGAAGCTGCGTTTGAAGGTGTAAAAGTTGCGAATGTGAACACTGTAAACGTAAAACCTAAAGCAAAACGCGTTGGACGCTACACTGGTTTTACTTCAAAAACTAAAAAAGCTATCATCACGCTTGCAGCTGATTCTAAAGCAATCGAGTTGTTTGCTACTGAAGCTGAATAATCTAAGGAGGAAATATCGTGGGAATTCGTGTTTATAAACCAACAACAAACGGTCGCCGTAATATGACTTCTTTGGATTTCGCTGAAATCACAACAAACACACCTGAGAAAACTTTGCTTGTTTCTCTTAAAAACAAAGCAGGTCGTAACAACAACGGTCGTATCACTGTTCGTCATCAAGGTGGTGGACACAAACGTCATTACCGTTTGATCGATTTCAAACGTAACAAAGATGGAGTTGAAGCAGTCGTTAAAACGATCGAATACGATCCAAACCGCTCAGCTAACATCGCGCTTGTACACTACACTGACGGTGTGAAAGCTTACATCATTGCCCCTAAAGGTCTTGAAGTAGGTCAACGCATTGTATCAGGACCAGAAGCAGATATCAAAGTCGGAAATGCTCTTCCACTTGCTAACATCCCAGTTGGTACTTTGATCCACAACATCGAATTGAAACCTGGTAAAGGTGGAGAATTGGTACGTGCTGCTGGAGCTTCTGCTCAAGTATTGGGTTCTGAAGGTAAATATGTACTTGTTCGTCTTCAATCAGGCGAAGTTCGTATGATTCTTGGAACTTGCCGTGCTACAGTTGGTGTTGTCGGAAACGAACAACATGGACTTGTTAACCTTGGTAAAGCGGGACGTAACCGCTGGAAAGGTGTTCGCCCTACAGTTCGTGGTTCTGTAATGAACCCGAATGATCACCCACACGGTGGTGGTGAAGGTAAAGCACCAGTTGGACGTAAAGCGCCATCTACTCCTTGGGGTAAACCTGCGCTTGGTCTTAAAACTCGTAACAAGAAAGCGAAATCTGACAAACTTATCGTTCGTCGTCGCAACCAAAAATAATCATAAGCAACTAGCTTACACTTTCCGCCAGCTCGGTAGCGCTGCATAGCAGCGCAAGCCGCTGTGGTACTAAATTTTAAAGGAGAAAATTACAAAATGGGACGTAGTCTTAAAAAAGGACCTTTCGTCGATGAGCATTTGATGAAAAAAGTTGAAGCTCAAGCAAACGACGAAAAGAAAAAAGTAATTAAAACTTGGTCACGTCGTTCAACGATCTTCCCAAGTTTCATCGGATACACTATCGCAGTTTATGATGGACGTAAACATGTACCTGTTTACATCCAAGAAGACATGGTAGGTCACAAGCTTGGTGAATTTGCACCAACTCGTACTTACAAAGGTCACGCGGCAGACGACAAGAAGACACGTAGAAAATAAGGAGAACATAAATGGCAGAAATTACTTCAGCTAAAGCAATGGCTCGTACAGTGCGTGTTTCACCTCGTAAATCACGTCTTGTTCTTGACAACATCCGTGGTAAAAGCGTAGCCGATGCCATCGCTATTTTGACATTCACACCAAACAAAGCTGCAGGGATCATCCTTAAAGTGTTGAACTCAGCAGTAGCAAACGCTGAAAACAACTTTGGTTTGGAAAAAGCTAACTTGGTAGTATCTGAAGCATTCGCAAACGAAGGACCAACAATGAAACGTTTCCGTCCACGTGCGAAAGGTTCAGCTTCACCAATCAACAAACGTACAGCTCACATCACAGTAGCTGTTGCAGAAAAATAAGGAGGTAAACTCGTGGGTCAAAAAGTACATCCAATTGGTATGCGTGTTGGTATCATCCGTGATTGGGATGCCAAATGGTATGCTGAAAAAGAATACGCGGATTACCTTCATGAAGATCTTGCAATCCGTAAATTCATTCAAAAAGAATTGGCTGACGCAGCTGTTTCAACTATTGAAATCGAACGCGCAGTAAACAAAGTTAACGTTTCTCTTCACACTGCTAAACCAGGTATGGTGATCGGTAAAGGTGGGGCAAACGTTGATGCACTTCGTGCAGCTCTTAACAAATTGACTGGTAAACAAGTACACATCAACATCATTGAGATCAAACGTCCTGACTTGGATGCTCACCTTGTTGGTGAAGGAATCGCTCGTCAATTGGAACAACGTGTTGCTTTCCGTCGTGCACAAAAACAAGCGATCCAACGTGCTATGCGTGCTGGAGCTAAAGGAATCAAAACTCAAGTATCAGGTCGTTTGAACGGTGCAGATATTGCCCGTGCGGAAGGATACTCTGAAGGAACTGTTCCGCTTCACACACTTCGCGCTGATATCGATTACGCTTGGGAAGAAGCAGACACTACTTACGGTAAACTTGGTGTTAAAGTATGGATCTACCGTGGTGAAGTTCTTCCAGCTCGTAAAGACGCTAAAGGAGGTAAATAACCAATGTTAGTACCTAAACGTGTAAAACACCGTCGCGAATTCCGTGGTAAAATGCGCGGTGAAGCAAAAGGTGGAAAAGAAGTAGCATTCGGTGAATACGGTCTTCAAGCTACAACTAGCCACTGGATCACAAACCGTCAAATCGAAGCTGCTCGTATCGCCATGACTCGTTACATGAAACGTGGTGGTAAAGTTTGGATTAAGATTTTCCCACACAAATCATACACCGCTAAAGCTATCGGGGTACGTATGGGATCTGGTAAAGGGGCTCCTGAAGGTTGGGTAGCACCAGTTAAACGTGGTAAAGTGATGTTCGAAATCGCTGGTGTATCTGAAGAGATCGCGCGCGAAGCACTTCGTCTTGCTAGCCACAAATTGCCAGTTAAAACTAAATTTGTGAAACGTGAAGCAGAATAAGGAGAGGTC
The DNA here is from genome assembly GCF_964238605.1 of Streptococcus parasanguinis. GTDB lineage: Bacteria > Bacillota > Bacilli > Lactobacillales > Streptococcaceae > Streptococcus > Streptococcus parasanguinis_AJ. The sequence continues at coordinate 40,521 of NZ_CAXSMM010000013.1, forward strand.
ATGAAACTTACAGAAGTAAAAGAATTTGTTAAAGAACTTCGTGGTCTTTCTCAAGAAGAACTCGCGAAGCGTGAAAATGAATTGAAGAAAGAATTGTTTGAACTTCGTTTCCAAGCAGCTGCTGGTCAATTGGAACAAACTGGACGTTTGAAAGAAGTGAAAAAACAAATCGCTCGTATCAAAACTGTTCAATCAGAAGCTAAATAATAGACTAGGGAAGGAGAATTTCAATGGAACGCAATAATCGTAAAGTTCTTGTTGGACGCGTTGTGTCTGACAAAATGGACAAAACAATCACAGTTGTAGTTGAAACTAAACGTAACCACCCAGTCTATGGTAAACGTATCAACTATTCTAAAAAATACAAAGCTCATGATGAAAACAATGTTGCTAAAGAAGGCGATATCGTTCGTATCATGGAAACTCGTCCGCTTTCAGCTACAAAACGCTTCCGTCTTGTAGAAGTCGTTGAAAAAGCGGTCATCATCTAATCATACCTGAAAGGAGAAAACGTAAATGATTCAAACAGAAACTCGTTTGAAAGTCGCTGACAACAGTGGCGCACGCGAAATCTTGACAATCAAAGTTCTTGGTGGTTCAAAACGTAAATTCGCGAGCATCGGTGATGTAATCGTTGCATCTGTAAAACAAGCTACTCCTGGTGGTGCGGTTAAGAAAGGTGACGTTGTAAAAGCTGTTATCGTTCGTACTAAATCAGGTGCTCGTCGTAAAGATGGTTCATACATCAAGTTCGACGAAAATGCAGCAGTGATCATCCGTGATGACAAAACTCCTCGCGGAACTCGTATCTTTGGCCCAGTTGCACGTGAATTGCGTGACGGTGGTTTCATGAAGATCGTATCACTTGCTCCAGAAGTACTTTAATCAATAAAAAAACAAACACAGTCCCCTGGCTCAGCCAGGGTGCCCGTCGGGCGTAAGAATAAAAGGAGAATAAAATGTTTGTAAAAAAAGGCGACAAAGTTCGCGTTATCGCTGGCAAAGACAAAGGCGTAGAAGCTGTTGTTCTTACTGCTCTTCCAAAAGTAAATAAAGTTGTTGTAGAAGGTGTAAACATCATCAAGAAACACCAACGTCCAAATAACGAAAACCCTCAAGGTGCGATCGTTGAAAAAGAAGCTCCAATCCATGCTTCTAACGTTCAAGTTTTGGATAAAAACGGTGTTGCTGGACGTGTTGGCTACAAATTTGTAGACGGCAAAAAAGTTCGCTACAACAAAAAATCAGGCGAAGTGCTTGACTAATCACGAAGGAAAGGAGAAGTATAATGGCTAATCGTTTAAAAGAAAAATACCTTAATGAAGTAGTACCATCATTGACTGAACAGTTCAACTATTCATCAGTTATGGCTGTGCCAAAAGTTGATAAAATCGTTTTGAACATGGGTGTTGGTGATGCAGTATCAAATGCTAAAAACCTTGAAAAAGCTGCTGAAGAGCTTGCTTTGATCTCAGGTCAAAAACCATTGATCACTAAGGCTAAAAAATCAATCGCCGGCTTCCGTCTTCGTGAAGGTGTTGCGATCGGTGCAAAAGTTACCCTTCGTGGTGAACGTATGTACGAATTCTTGGATAAATTGGTAACAGTTTCACTTCCACGTGTACGTGACTTCCATGGTGTTCCAACTAAATCATTTGATGGACGCGGAAACTACACACTTGGTGTGAAAGAACAATTGATCTTCCCAGAAATCAACTTTGATGATGTTGATAAAACTCGTGGTTTGGATATCGTAATCGTAACTACAGCGAACACAGACGAAGAATCACGTGCATTGCTTACTGGCCTCGGAATGCCGTTTGCAAAATAATATAGGAGGTAAAACTAATGGCTAAAAAATCTATGATTGCTAAGAACAAACGCCCAGCGAAGTTCTCTACTCAAGCATACACTCGCTGTGAACGTTGTGGACGTCCACACTCAGTTTACCGCAAGTTTAAACTTTGCCGTGTTTGCTTCCGTGAATTGGCATACAAAGGTCAAATCCCAGGTGTCACAAAAGCATCTTGGTAATTTAAGATATCAAGGGCGTTAAAACTCCAAGTGAAAATAGGAAACTTGACGAAGAAACTTTAGTTTCTAGGAAAGTTTATCTTTTTCACACAGAGTTTAGCCCGGGTTCAGTTGGGCTTGCCAATTTGAACACGAGCTACAGCTTTGGCAAAAAAGACCAATTTTCTTTGGAGCATCGCTCCTGCATCAAATTGCCTATTTTTGCTCTCGCTGTTACGCTCTCTGTATCATGTATTAACTAGCAAGTGCAACTTGCAAACTACTAGTAAGAGGAGAAATTATAATGGTTATGACTGACCCAATCGCAGACTTCCTTACACGTATTCGTAATGCTAACCAAGCAAAACACGAAGTACTTGAAGTACCTGCATCAAACATCAAAAAAGGGATTGCTGAAATCCTTAAACGCGAAGGTTTTGTAAAAAACGTTGAATTCATCGAAGATGACAAACAAGGCATCATCCGTGTATTCTTGAAATACGGACAAAATGGTGAAAAAGTTATCACAAACTTGAAACGTGTATCAAAACCAGGTTTGCGTGTTTACAAAAAACGTGAAGATCTTCCAAAAGTTCTTAACGGACTTGGAATTGCTATCCTTTCAACTTCTGAAGGTTTGCTTACTGATAAAGAAGCACGCCAAAAGAACGTTGGTGGGGAAGTTATCGCTTACGTTTGGTAATATTTAGCTCCCAATTTCGTTGTGACTCTTCGTTATTGTCTCTTGCCTAACCCAAAGTTATGTCTGCGAGACAATGCCTCGACTCACTTAGAAATTGAGACCTAAACATTAACTTTTAAATCAAAAAGATTTAAACCCCGTGAAAACTGGCCCGCAAAGGCCTGACAATTTAACAGGAGAATAAAAAACATGTCACGTATTGGTAATAAAGTTATCGTGTTGCCTGCTGGTGTTGAAATCACTAACAATGACAACGTTGTAACTGTAAAAGGACCTAAAGGAGAACTTACTCGTACGTTCTCAAAAGATATTGAAATCCGTGTGGAAGGTACTGAAGTAACACTTCACCGTCCAAACGATTCAAAAGAAATGAAAACAATCCACGGAACAACTCGTGCCCTTTTGAACAACATGGTTACTGGTGTATCAGAAGGATTCAAGAAAGAACTTGAAATGCGCGGGGTTGGATACCGTGCACAACTTCAAGGATCAAAACTTGTTTTGGCTGTTGGTAAATCACACCCAGACGAAGTTGAAGCTCCAGAAGGAATTACTTTTGAACTTCCAAACCCAACAACAATCGTTGTTAGCGGAATTTCAAAAGAAGTAGTTGGTCAAACAGCTGCTTATGTACGTAGCCTTCGTTCACCTGAACCATACAAAGGTAAAGGGATCCGTTATGTTGGTGAATACGTTCGCCGCAAAGAAGGTAAAACAGGTAAATAATGTAGTTTGGTTGTTTTTCAACCAAACTTCATCTTACCAACTCAGTGCTTAGCACATGATTTTAAAATTAAGAGGTGAAAATTGTGATTTCGAAACCAGATAAAAACAAAATCCGTCAAAAACGCCACCGTCGCGTTCGCGGAAAACTCTCTGGAACTGCTGATCGCCCACGTTTGAACGTATTCCGTTCTAATACAGGCATCTACGCTCAAGTAATTGATGACGTAGCGGGTGTAACGCTCGCAAGCGCTTCAACTCTTGACAAAGAAGTTTCAAAAGGAACTAAAACTGAACAAGCCGTTGTTGTCGGCAAACTTGTTGCTGAACGTGCAGTTGCTAAAGGTATTTCTGAAGTGGTGTTCGACCGCGGTGGATATCTATATCACGGACGTGTTAAAGCTTTGGCTGATGCAGCTCGTGAAAACGGATTGAAATTCTAATAGGAGGACACTAGAAAATGGCATTTAAAGATAATGCAGTTGAACTTGAAGAACGCGTAGTTGCCATCAACCGTGTAACAAAAGTTGTTAAAGGTGGACGTCGTCTTCGTTTTGCAGCTCTTGTAGTTGTTGGTGACCGTAATGGCCGTGTTGGATTTGGTACTGGTAAAGCTCAAGAAGTTCCAGAAGCAATCCGTAAGGCTGTTGAAGATGCTAAGAAAAACTTGATCGAAGTTCCTATGGTTGGAACAACAATTCCACACGAAGTAACATCAGTATTTGGTGGAGCTCGTGTATTGTTGAAACCAGCTATCGAAGGGGCTGGGGTTGCTGCAGGTGGAGCAGTTCGTGCCGTTGTCGAATTGGCAGGTATTGCAGATGTTACATCTAAATCACTTGGATCAAACACTCCAATCAACATCGTTCGTGCAACTGTTAACGGTTTGGCACAATTGAAACGCGCTGATGAAGTTGCTGCCCTTCGTGGTATTTCAGTTTCTGACTTGGCTTAAGAAAGGAGATTCAAATGGCTCAAATTAAAATTACTTTGACTAAGTCTCCAATCGGACGCATCCCGTCACAACGTAAAACTGTTGTAGCACTTGGACTTGGCAAATTGAACAGCTCTGTTATTAAAGAAGATAACCCAGCAGTACGTGGTATGATCACTGCTGTATCTCACTTGGTAACAGTTGAAGAAGTAAAATAATCTATTTAAAATAGAAACAAAGTTTTCAGGGGTATGAGAAGTTCTCATCCCCTAAAACTAAATATAAGTATAGGCGAGTTTGTAGTTAGGACACCTTTTCCTGATTACATGCGTTAGCAATTTACAAAAGAGGAGAAAATAAATAATGAAACTTCATGAATTACAACCTGCTACAGGTTCACGTAAAGTCCGCAACCGTGTTGGTCGTGGTACTTCATCTGGTAATGGTAAAACTTCTGGCCGTGGTCAAAAAGGTCAAAAAGCTCGTAGCGGTGGCGGTGTACGTCTTGGTTTTGAAGGTGGACAAACTCCATTGTTCCGTCGTCTTCCAAAACGTGGATTTACAAACATCAACGCTAAAGAATATGCTATTGTGAACCTTGATCAATTGAACGCCTTTGAAGATGGTGCTGAAGTAACTCCAGTAGTACTTGTAGAATCAGGAATTGTAAAAGCTGAAAAATCAGGTATCAAAATTCTTGGTAACGGAGAATTGACTAAGAAGTTGACTGTTAAAGCAGCTAAATTCTCTAAATCAGCTGAAGAAGCTATCACTGCTAAAGGTGGTTCAGTTGAAGTCATCTAAGTGAGGTGACCTATGTTTTTTAAATTATTAAAAGATGCATTTAAGGTGAAACAAGTACGGTCGAAGATTTTATTTACGATCTTCATCATTCTTGTTTTCCGCATTGGGACCACGATTACAGTGCCTGGTGTAAATGCGAAAATTCTGAACAACCTTCAAGATGTGTCCTTCTTGAACATGCTCAGTTTGGTTTCTGGGAATGCCATGAGGAACTTCTCAGTTTTCGCATTAGGGGTTAGCCCATACATTACAGCTTCGATCGTCGTGCAACTTTTGCAAATGGATCTGTTGCCTAAGTTTGTTGAATGGGGCAAACAAGGGGAAGTTGGTCGAAGAAAGCTCAACCAAGCAACACGCTATATTTCTTTGGTTCTAGCCTTTGTTCAATCCATCGGGATTACAGCCACCTTCCACACTTTGTCTCAGGCGAAATTAGTCGCAACTCCAAATACCAAGACCTATCTATTAATCGGTGCGATTCTGACGACCGGTTCCATGATTGTGACTTGGCTTGGAGAACAAATCACAGATAAAGGGTACGGTAATGGTGTTTCAATGATTATCTTTGCAGGGATTGTGTCATCAATTCCTGAGATGATTAAAGAAATCTATGAAAATGCATTTGTGAATGTTCGTTCTGGTCAAATGACCAATTCCCTCATTTTTGTTGGGGTATTAATCCTTGCTGTCTTGGTTATTGTTTACTTTACAACCTTTGTGGAGCAAGCACAATACAAGATTCCAATCCAATATACAAAGATTGCACAAGGAGCTCCATCAAGTTCTTACCTACCTTTGAAAGTAAACCCAGCAGGAGTTATTCCTGTCATCTTCGCTAGTTCGATTACAGCAGCGCCTGCTGCAATTTTCCAAGTGATTAGCGCTATGGGTTACAATGCAGGATGGGTGAAAACAGCTCAAGCCATGTTGGCTACAAACACACCAACTGGTGTGGCAATGTATGCCTTATTGATCATTCTCTTCACCTTCTTCTACACGTTTGTTCAGATCAATCCTGAAAAAACGGCAGAAAACCTTCAAAAGAGTGGTGCCTATATCCCAGGCGTCCGCCCTGGTAAGGGGACAGAAGAGTTTATGTCTCGTTTGCTACGTCGTTTAGCAAGCGTCGGATCAGTATTCCTTGGCTTTATTACCATCATTCCAATCCTGGCTCGAGATTTATTTGGTTTGACAGATGCAGTTGCTCTTGGAGGAACTAGTTTGTTAATCATTATTTCAACAGGTATTGAGGGAATGAAACAATTAGAAGGCTACTTATTAAAACGTAAGTATGTCGGATTTATGGACACAACAACAGAATAGAATAAGGTTGACTTTGTCAGCCTTCTATTTTGTTTTTAAATGGAAATAGGAATTCGCTCCTGCTTCCATTTAAAAACAAAATAAGGAGAATTCATCATGAATCTTTTAATTATGGGGTTGCCTGGAGCAGGTAAAGGAACTCAAGCAGCTAAAATCGTTGAAGAGTTTCACGTAGCGCATATCTCCACTGGAGATATGTTCCGCGCAGCGATGGCTAACCAAACTGAAATGGGTGTATTGGCAAAATCATACATTGATAAAGGTGAGTTGGTACCAGATGAAGTAACCAATGGAATTGTAAAAGAACGCCTTGCTCAAGATGATATTAAAGAAACAGGTTTCTTGTTAGACGGATATCCACGTACCATTGAGCAAGCTCATGCTTTAGATAAAACATTGGCTGAACTTGGTATTGAGCTTGAAGGTGTTATCAACATCGAAGTAAATCCAGACAGTCTTTTAGAGCGTTTGAGCGGACGTATCATTCATCGTCAAACTGGAGAAACTTTCCATAAAGTATTCAATCCACCAGTTGATTACAAAGAGGAAGATTACTACCAACGTGAAGATGATAAACCTGAGACAGTAAAACGTCGTTTGGATGTTAATATTGCCCAAGGTGAACCAATCATTGAATTTTATCGTTCAAAAGGACTCGTACATGACATCCAAGGGAACCAAGATATCAATGATGTATTTTCAGACATTGAAAAAGTCTTGTCAAATTTGAAATAAAAGCGTTTTTCATGCTTGCAATATTGGACAACTAGTGTTACAATTAGTTAGTCTGACTTATAATTGTTACCTCTGTGCTCAGAGGAATGAATCGAAATTTATGGAGGTACTTTTGCGTGGCAAAAGACGATGTGATTGAAGTAGAAGGCAAAGTAGTCGATACAATGCCGAATGCTATGTTTACGGTTGAACTTGAAAATGGACATCAGATTTTAGCAACAGTTTCTGGTAAAATTCGTAAAAACTATATTCGTATTTTAGCGGGAGATCGTGTTACAGTGGAGATGAGTCCGTACGATTTGACACGTGGACGTATCACATACCGCTTTAAATAATCGAAAAACTTGGAGGGATAAAAATGAAAGTAAGACCATCGGTCAAACCAATTTGCGAATACTGTAAAGTAATTCGTCGTAATGGTCGTGTTATGGTAATTTGCCCAGCAAATCCAAAACACAAACAACGTCAAGGATAAGATAGAAAGGAGAAAACATGGCTCGTATTGCTGGAGTTGACATTCCAAATGACAAACGTGTAGTAATTTCATTGACTTATGTGTACGGTATCGGACTTCCAACATCTAAGAAAATCCTTGCTGCTGCAGGCGTTTCTGAAGATATTCGTGTTCGCGATCTTACACCAGATCAAGAAGATGCTATCCGTCGTGAAGTTGACGCAATCAAAGTTGAAGGTGACCTTCGTCGTGAAGTAAACTTGAACATCAAACGCTTGATGGAAATCGGTTCATACCGTGGTATCCGTCACCGTCGTGGACTTCCAGTTCGTGGACAAAACACTAAAAACAATGCTCGCACTCGTAAAGGTAAAGCTGTTGCGATTGCAGGTAAGAAAAAATAAAATAAAATAAGGAGGTAAAAATCTTGGCTAAACCAACACGTAAACGTCGTGTGAAAAAGAATATCGAATCTGGTATTGCTCATATTCACGCTACATTTAACAACACAATTGTTATGATTACTGATGTGCATGGTAACGCAATCGCTTGGTCATCTGCAGGTGCACTTGGATTTAAAGGTTCTCGTAAATCTACACCATTTGCTGCTCAAATGGCATCAGAAGCTGCTGCAAAAGCTGCTCAAGAACACGGACTTAAATCTGTTGAAGTAACTGTTAAAGGTCCTGGTTCAGGTCGTGAGTCTGCTATTCGTGCACTTGCTGCTGCTGGTCTTGAAGTAACTGCAATCCGCGATGTAACTCCTGTACCACACAATGGTGCTCGTCCTCCAAAACGTCGCCGTGTATAATCATCAACAATTACACAGCTTTTCGTTTAAGAGGGAGTATAGCAAATGATTGAGTTTGAAAAACCAAATATAACAAAAATTGATGAAAACAAAGATTATGGCGTGTTTGTCGTAGAACCACTTGAACGTGGCTATGGTACAACACTTGGAAACTCACTTCGTCGTGTACTTCTGGCTTCACTTCCAGGTGCAGCTGTCACTTCAATCAACATTGAAGGTGTACTCCACGAATTTGATACCGTTCCAGGAGTCCGTGAAGACGTTATGCAAATTATTCTTAACGTTAAAGGAATCGCCGTTAAATCTTACGTCCAAGACGAAAAGATTATTGAACTTGATGTAGAAGGACCTGCAGAAGTAACTGCTGGAGATATTCTTACTGATAGTGACATCGAAATTGTAAACCCTGATCATTATCTATTTACAATCGGAGAAGGAGCATCTTTGAAAGCAACGCTTACTGTAAACAGTGGACGTGGCTATGTTCCAGCTGATCAAAACAAAAAAGATGATGCACCAGTGGGAACACTTGCTGTAGATTCAATCTATACGCCAGTGACTAAAGTCAATTACCAAGTTGAACCAGCACGCGTTGGTAGCAACGATGGCTTTGACAAGCTAACCCTTGAAATTTTGACAAATGGGACAATCATTCCAGAAGATGCCTTAGGTTTGTCTGCTCGTATTTTGACAGAACACCTAAATCTATTCACAAACTTAACTGAAATTGCTATTGCAACAGATGTTATGAAGGAAGTAGATACAACTTCTGATGATCGCATTTTAGAACGTACGATCGAAGAATTAGATCTTTCAGTTCGTTCATATAACTGTTTGAAACGTGCTGGCATTAATACTGTTTACGATTTGACTGAAAAATCAGAAGCAGAAATGATGAAAGTTCGTAACTTGGGACGTAAGAGTCTTGAAGAAGTTAAAATCAAACTTGCCGACTTAGGCCTTGGGTTAAAAAACGATAAATAGAGGAGGAATACATGGCTTACCGTAAACTAGGACGCACTAGCTCACAACGTAAAGCGATGCTTCGCGATTTGACTACAGATCTTATCATCAATGAAGCAATTGTAACAACTGAAGCACGTGCGAAAGAAATCCGTAAATCAGTTGAAAAAATGATTACTTTGGGTAAACGTGGTGATTTGCATGCACGTCGTCAAGCTGCTGCATTCGTACGTAACGAAGTTGCATCACAAAACTTTGATGAAGAAACAGGTAAATACTCAGAAACAACTGCACTTCAAAAATTGTTCTCTGAATTAGCACCTCGTTATGCTGAGCGCAATGGTGGATATACTCGTATCCTTAAAACTGAACCACGTCGTGGTGATGCTGCGCCAATGGCTATCATCGAATTGGTATAATATCATCAATTTTGTTGAGTGTTATGATGATGGAATACACTGTTATTCTTAGTCTAGCTCTGGTCTACCGCTGGGGATTTTCCCCAGCGGGAACACTCATCATATTGAATGAATGGTAGACGCTTGTTTACGAAATTGCTTTAATTTAAAACAATTTCGTAAGCAGGCGTTTTGTCTTGCTTTTCATGAGTAGTCGAGAATAGCAAAAAATGATATAATGAAACCCATATCTCCATTAGAAGAAAAAGGATTCAATGACAAAACAACAAGCAATTAAATTACTAAAAGAGAAGTACCTTAGTAATATGAAAGAGGATTCGGAACTCTTTGTCGGAGTTGAATTAGAGTTCCCGATTGTAGAAATAAATGGAAACAAAACAAATATAGAGGTGACGAAAAATCTTTTTCGAACCTTAGCCAACTTATCAGATTTTGAAGTCGAAAAAATAGATGACGATCAAAATCCAATTCAATTGGTTCACTGCTCTTCTAAAGATCGTATTCTATTCGAGTTGAGTTACAATACAATTGAATTTGCATTTGAGAGAGCTCATTCTATAAATGAGGTAGCCAAACGTTTTGAGGCCTATTTGGAGATCATTCAACCGATTTTGCAAGAAAATAATCACGAAATCCAAGGGCACGGAATCCATCCTTTGTGGAAAGAAAATGATAATAGCCCAGTGAAAATCGAACGATACAAGATGTTAATGGCTTTCCTTGCAATGAATGGTACAGGGATGAAAACACATTCCTATCCTTCGTACGGAGCATTTATATGCGGAAACCAGGTTCAATTGGATGTAAGGCGCGATAACTATCTTCGCATCATTAATGCATTTAATAAAATTGAAGCAGCAAAAGCATATTTGTTTTCTAACTCAGAATTTTCAGCAGAAGTTTGGGATACAAAAATTGCCAGAGATATTTTCTGGGAAGAATCCTTACATGGTTATTATAAGGAAAATGTAGGGATTTATCCTAAGGAATACCAAAGCGAAGAAGAGTTTTTTAATAATCTCGCTAGAACGGCTATTTTTACGGCAACTAGAGAGGGGAAATCTTATTATTTTAAACCAATTCGAGTCGAGGACTATCTAGATCAAAAAGAAATTACAGCCTATACGGCTGATGGGAATGAGAAAATCATTAACCCTGTAAAAGAAGATCTAAAACAACATCGAAGTTACCAATTTCAAGATCTAACTGCTCGTGGGACTGTGGAATTTAGAAGTGTTTGTACACAACCATTAGAAACAACCTTTGCCCCGATAGCCTTTGAGTTGGGCTTATTTGTAGAATTAGAAAAACTAGAAAACTATTTAGAAGATTCTTCATTCATTAAAAATGAAGAACAGGACTATCGAAAACTTAGAAAGAAATATTCAAAGAAAATTCTAAGTAAAGACGAAAAAGAAGCGATACAATCCTTTTCAAAAGATCTTCTAGACATAGCTGAAGCAGGTTTAATGAAAAGAGGTTACGGAGAAGAAAAATTTCTCATCATTAAAAAAGAACTAGACTAATAGAAAAGCCTGTAATACAGGCTTTTCTTTGTTTCTTTCAAAAAAACTTTCAAAAAAATAAAATTTTTTGGAAAAAAGTGTTGACAGTAAGGTAAGGTCATGATATACTAATATAGTTGTCGCGCGAGAGCGACAAAGACCTTTGAAAACTGAACAAGACGAACCAATGTG
>NZ_CAXSMM010000014.1:0-50429 GCF_964238605.1 Streptococcus parasanguinis
CCTACTCAACTGTGCGGAGGTGGGACGACGAAATCGAATTCTAACGAATTACCGATTTCTGTCCCACTCTCTATTTTTTATTTGTATCAAGAAAATGAACTGAAAAGACAAAAAACATATATATTAGCTTGTCATATCGAAGTGAAACGATTATAATGAAAAAAGATAGGTTGTGTATAAAATCACAATATGTAGTGATAATTTTTCGACTCACATACCTTATCTAGTAAACGTAGAAAAAGGAGAAAAATCGTTTATGAAAAAGTGGCTCTATTCTGTTGTGACAGCAGTTGCCCTATTTTTACTAGCGGCTTTAGGATTTGCCAAACCAAATAGTATAGCTAAAGTCCATGCAGATACTATTAATAGTGTAGTCAAATCTGTAAACATTTCGAAATCAACTGGTGGAGCGATTACAGATCCACTCGGTGTTTGGGAGAGCTTTCAAGTTGAAGCAGACTTTGAGTTGCCGAATGGGAGTGTAAAAGCAGGGGATCAGACTGAAATCCAACTTGGAGATGGCTTTAAGGTCTTTGAAACGGACACCATTGACCTGCTGGATCCAAGTGGTCAAAAGGTTGCGACAGCAACGGTAGATGATCAAAGAAAAAAGATTACAGTGACCTATACGGACTATCCTGAAAGAATGGCCAATGTGACAGGGAAACTGCGTTTCTTTGCGCGTGTAGACCACCAAGTTGTCAAAGGACAAAAGACACTTGAATTCAAACTTAAAATCGGTAAAGATGTGATTCCAGGTGGGAATATCGATTACAAAGGGGTCAATCCAGGTGAGAATCCTCCTACTCCAGAAGTCTTTAGCAAGTGGGGTTGGACCAATTCAGATGATAAATTAAAATTGACCTATACCTTGAATATCAATCAAGGCCACACAGCCCTTCATAATATTGATATCAAAGACCACTTGGCCTTTACAGATGGGAAGATCAAGGCAGATTCTGTTAACATCCATACAGGAACTTGGCAGGTTAGTGATGAAGATGGGGCTTATCATTTACGAGACACCACAAATGTCACGAAAAATTATTCCCCTGTTGTCAGTGCTGATGGTCAATCTCTAACGGTTCATATTGGAGATCTAGCTCCAGAACAAGGAATGACGATTCGCTATGATGTCTATTTGGACAAGGTCCCAGCCATCAATACATCCTTTAAAAACAATGCTAGCATGACAGCTACAGAAATCAAGGAGCAAAATAAGGTAGCAGACATTCTGTATCAGTTCTTTGATGGACACTTCAATGGTGAGAAGTACTCATTCACCATTCATAAAAAAGGTGAAAATGGCCAAGCGCTTGCAGGTGCCGTCTTTGCTGTGACAGCAGATGATACTGGTGAGCAAGTGGGAACCATTACGACAGATGAGAATGGTGTTGGCACCATTACGGGCTTGATCAAACAAGCTTATACGGTTCAAGAAATTCAAGCTCCAACAGGCTATGTTCTCTCTGAAGAACCTATCAAGATTAGCAAGGACGATTTTGGAAATGACCTTGCGATTTCTCGTGATGTTGTGAACCAAAAAGAAAAGACAAGCGTTGCTGGTCAAAAGACATGGAATGACAATGACGATCAAGATGGCAAGCGTCCGTCAAAAATCACAGTCAACCTCCTAGCAAATGGTGTCAAAGTCGCTTCTAAAGAAGTGAAACCAGATGCTACAGGAACTTGGGCTTATCATTTTGATAATCTCGATGTGGTCGATGATGCTGGCAATGTTATTGCTTATACTGTTTCAGAAGAACCTGTTGAAGGCTATGAAGCGACTATTGAAGGAACCAATATTACCAACAGTCGGACACCAGAAGTTGTTGAGATTCCAGTAACGAAAGTTTGGAAAGACAATGATAACCAAGATGGCGTTCGTCCTGACAAGGTCACTGTTCGTCTCCTTGCAGATGGTACAGAAGTAGCTAGCCAAGAGCTCAGTGAAGCAACTGATTGGAAGACAGTCTTTACCAATCTTCCAAAATACAATCACGGCAAACAAATTGTCTACACAGTCACAGAAGACACAGTAGCCAATTACTCTGCTGCGATTGATGGAACAAGCATTACCAATAGCTACAAGCCTGGTAAAACCAGCGTCACTGTTACAAAACGTTGGGAAGACAACAATGACCAAGATGGCAAACGTCCAAGCGCCATTAAGGTACAGCTCTATGCAGACGGCAAAGCTCAAGGAAAAGAAGTGGAACTTTCTGCTAAAAATAACTGGACTCATACCTTTAGTAATTTGCCTCTAAAAGCGAAAGGCAAAGAGATTCAGTACCAAGTGAAAGAAGTTGGGACAGTCAAAGGCTATACAAGTACGGTCGATGACAGTAACAAGGGAAATGTAGTGATCACCAATAGCCGCACACCAGAAGTAACAGAAGTAGCGGTCAAGAAGATCTGGGATGATGCAGACAATAAAGAGGGTCTTCGTCCTGAAAAAATCACAGTTCGTCTCCTTGCGGATGGTCAAGAAGTAGCTGTAAAAGAAATCACAGCTACTGATAATTGGCAGGCAAGCTTCACGGATCTACCTGTATACAAGGAAGGTAAGAAGATTGCCTACACGATTACAGAGGATCCAGTAGCAGGTTATACAAGCAACATTGATGGTTTCACGGTAACCAACCGTCATACGCCACCAACAACACCTCCTACCACACCACCAAGCACACCGCCAACGATTCCGCCAACAACACCTCCTACAACGCCACCAAGCACACCGGAAAAACCAGAAACTCCAACTACACCAAAAGAAGGGAAGAAAAAAATTCTTCCATCAACTGGTGAAGTTGTTGCTTACGGGTTGACCATACTCGGTGCCCTCTTAGCAGTTTTTGCTTTGGCTTTGCTCTTGCGTGGTAAACGGAAAGAGAAATAAGCTTCATACCGATAAAGAGGCTGGGACAAAAGTCCTAGCCTCTCAATTATTTTTGGATTGTCGAGCAAGACGCAGTGGTTGAGTGGGCTCTACTACGCTGATTTCATCAGCTTTTACAGCCCTACTCAACTGTGCGGAGGTGGGACGACGAAATCAAATTCTAACGAATTACCGATTTCTGTCCCACTCTCTTTTGAATAAGTTGTTTGAAGAATGATCCATCAAACCGTCCAAATTCCCAAGGTTTTTTTAGAAAAGAGAAAAGGTCCTCTTAAAGGAAACATAAGTGTTTGACAGAAAGATGAAATCTTGGTAGAATAAGAAGGTCGAATAGACAACTAACTCTTTCTTGGTAGCAGGATATGCCAAACCTGCCACTCGGATAGAGCATAAAGAAAAGGAGCTTATCATGGCAATCTCAAAAGAGAAAAAAAATGAAATCATTGCACAATACGCACGTCACGAAGGTGACACTGGTTCAGTAGAAGTACAAGTTGCTGTCCTTACTTGGGAAATCAACCACTTGAACGAACACATCAAACAACACAAAAAAGACCACGCTACTTACCGTGGTTTGATGAAGAAAATCGGTCGCCGTCGTAACTTGTTGGCTTACCTTCGTACAAACGACGTTAACCGTTACCGTGAGTTGATCAACTCTCTTGGACTTCGTCGTTAATTCAAGATACAAAGGCCGTCAAAAGCACAAAGCAAAAATAGGAAAATTGACGAAGAAGCTTCAGCTTCTAGGAGATTTTATCTTTTTTGCCAAGTGCTTAGGCCGTGTTCAATTGAATACAAAAAAAGTTACTCTATTATAGGGTGACTTTTCTTTTTCACTAGAATTATAGTACAATCTTCGGTTCGTCGCCTTGTCTAGAAACGTTCTATCCAGCAAGAATGGAGCTCTCTGGATTCAGGGGGCTGTTTTCTTGTCTTTTCCTTATCGAACAAGATCCATCATTCTGAGGAAGTCGTTTTGTTTGACAGATGTAATATCTAGAGTTACAATTGATGCATCATAAGAAATAGAGGTTATCGATATGATTGAAATTACATATCTAGACGGTGCAAAACAAGAAAGAGTCATGCATTTTGATTCCTACGAAGAGTTTGAACACTCCCAACAAGCCTGCTTGATTGGGGTAGCAGATTTTTATCCTGTTGTGAAACTGACCTATAATGGGTATGAATTGGATTACCAAGGGACTTACGGAGATGTCTTCTTCTATTTGATGAAGCAAGATTTGACGCAGTACCAAAACTAAAGGAGAAAGAAAATGGCAAAAGCAATTACAGACGCAACATTTGAAGCAGAAACCAAAGAAGGCTTGGTCTTGGTAGACTTTTGGGCAACCTGGTGTGGTCCATGTCGCATGCAAGCTCCTATTTTAGAAAAATTATCGGAAGAACTTTCGGAAGATGAGTTAAAAATCCTAAAAATGGACGTGGATGAAAATCCAGAAACAGCGCGTGCTTTCGGCATTATGTCCATCCCAACCTTGCTCTTTAAAAAAGATGGGCAGGTTGTTAAACAAGTAGCAGGAGTGCATACCGCAGCACAAATTAAGGCCATTGTGGCTGAGTTGAGTTAAAAAGCAAAAAAGCTAAAGAAGAATGAACCTTCTTTAGCTTTTTTTGAATTTTATTCTCCCAATTCTGCACTGTAAGCAATAATTTGATCCACAGTGTCTGAAAGGAATTGGATGGTATCGCGGAGTGGTTTGTCCGTTGAGATATCTGCCCCGATGATCATGGCTGACTCAAGTGGGGTCTTGCTACCACCTGATTTAAGGAGGTCTAGCCAATCTTTAGCTCCGTTTTCGGAGTTCTTCAAATGCAGGTAACCCGCTGTTGAGATAACCAAGCCAGCTGAGTAGGTGTAGCTGTAAAGTCCCATGTAGTAGTGGCTTTGGCGCATCCAGGTCAAAGCTGCGTCGTCATCGATTTCAACGGCATCTCCCCAGAACTCTGTCAAGACTTCCTTCATGATGCTGTTGAGCTTGCTAGCGCCGAAGGTACCACCTTCTTCGATCAAGGTGTAGACCTTGCGTTGGAAGGCTGCTTCCAATAAGTGGGTGATGAAGTTGTGGAAGTAGGTATCTGTCAAACGGTGAGCCAAGGCAAAGCGTTTTTGACGAGGATCGTCAAACTGGTGTTCCAAATAGTCGCTGAGGAGGAGCTCATTAAAGGTAGAAGGAGCTTCCACATAGTAGGTCGACATGTGGGCGTTGAAGTAGCTTTGGTTGTTGTCTGAGAAGATGAATTGACCAGAGTGTCCAATCTCGTGGATCAGGGTATAAACATCGCTCATCCGTCCTGTCCAACTCATCAAGACATAAGGATGGACACGATAGGGGTCAGCTGCATAACCACCGGAATCCTTGCCTTCATTGGCCGCAAAGTCAACCCAACGTTCGGTTTGGTAGCGGGCAATTTCGCGGGAATATTCTTCGCCAAGAGGAGCTACAGATTTCATGACCAAGTCATAAGCATCATCAATGGTGACATCTGGGTTGAGCGCACTGTCTAAGTCCAACTTCCAATCAGCAAAGGTCATTTTCTCAAGGCCGTTGACCTTGGCCACGTGTTTGAGGAATTTTTGAGCGACCGGAGCGAAGTCTTTCATGATCAGGTCGATCTGACGGTCAAACATGGCACGATCCACTTCCTGCTCGGCTAAGAGATAGTCAAAGACTGAGTCGTAACCTCGCATGTCTGCGATCAGTTTTTCTGCTTTGACTTGGGCTAGATAGGTGGCAGCAGCCGTGTTTTGGTGCTTGCGGAGGCCTTCTGAGAAAGAACGAAAGGCTTTTTCACGGACTTCTGCATTCTCATGGTTTTGGTAGAAGTTTTCATAGGTGACAAAGCTATTCTTGTAAACTTTTCCATCTACTTCAAAATCAGCCATTTCAAAGTCACCTGCCCGCATCTTGGTGTAGATATCTTGCGGTCCGTAGAAGACTTCACCAAGGTTGGTCAGAGTTTTTTCCACATCAGCTCCCAAGTAGTGAGCTTTTTTGATTTTAGCCTGACGAATGGCAAAAGTGAGGTGAGGGAGTTGTCCGAGACGTTCAAGGACTTCTTCATCCGCTTCTACCAAAGCATCATCAAAGAAGGAAAGTTCAACGCTAGCCCAAGTTTCGAAATCCATCCCCGCTTGAGCAATTTCCGCAAAAGCTTCGTCGCCAAAGTCAGTGGTTTGTGGCATAAAGCTGTAGTTGCCAATGTGGCTGAGTTGGATCTGAATCTGTTCAAAGACCGCAAAGGCAGCTTCAAAGTCTTCAAAAGTGTGGAGGTTGCCCTTGTAGTTGCGGACAAATTCATTGATTTCTTCACGTGTTTTTTCAATGGCGCGCAAGAAGTCTTCCTGGTCTTGGTAGAGGGCTGTGAGGTCCCAGAGTTCGTTCTCAGGAAATTCAGAACGTTTTTTTAATTCCATAGTGTTCTCCTTTTGATCAAATAACTATACTTAGTATAGCAGAAAAAAGGGCAGAAACATAGAGGGAGAGGGAAGATGCTTGTGTGAAAATCTTGAAAAGAGCTGGAAAAATTGACCATTTTTGATATACTAGGATTGATATGAGGAGGTTTTTATGAAAAAGGTTATGATTTCACTACTGGCGGGTGCGTCCGTTTTATCTTTAGTGGCTTGTGCTCCCAAACGCTACGAGCGCCAAAGTAAACCAAAGACAGCAACGTCATCAACTGTCAAAAAAGAAAAGAAGGATACAGGACAAAAGAACTATCAAGAAGTGTTAGACCGCTACAAGGCTTATGCAGTTGCGATTACTGCTCAGGATCAAACAGCTTTACAAAATGAACTGAAGAAGATCGATGCTACTTCAGAAGAATATGCGTATATCTTTAACCTTCAAACACTTGGGAGTACCAATGAGTGGAAATATGCTTTTGAGGATCTTAATCGTGATGGTAATGATGAACTGCTGATTGGGGATGGCAAAACGATTGCTGCTGTGTATTATTTGAAAGATAACCAGCCAACCTTGCTCCATGTAGCCTATGTGGCTTCTGCAGGTGGCTATCGCTCTAGCTTAGATCTTTTTGACAATGGACAAATCGTCTATGCTACTTGGCAATCCCTTAATCCAGAAATGGAATTGACCCTTTATTCGCTAGGAAAAGGCGAAGCCAAGGAAGAAAAGAAAGCAACCATTCAAATTGGTGGGAAGAAAACAGCAGAACAAGCTCTTGGGATTTCAGCCAAGAAGTTGGACCTCAGTAAGCTTGACTGGAAAACGTTTGACGGTTCAGGGGATTCCAAATCAACAGCTAAAGCAGAAGAGAAAAAATCAGAAAGCTTCCAAGTGCAAGTTAGCGTAGCCGATCTTCGTATTCGAAAAGAACCGTCTACTTCAGCTCCTTCTGCAGGGATGATCGCAAAAGGAACTCACACCATCACGGAAACCGTAGAAGCGGATGGTCATACTTGGGGCAAATTGGAATCTGGACAAGGCTGGATCGCCCTTGAATTCACAACGCGCGTGGATGGAAATGCCGAATCAGCTCCTGCCCCTGCCAAAACAAGCACTGGGATGAATCTGGATGAAATCAAAGCTGGAAATTTCTCAAGTGTAGCGGGAATTTGGAAAAATAAGTACGGTACGAGCATTGAGTTTGATGCGCAAGGAATTGTGAAGGTCAATGGTAGTGCTGTTAATGGTGTTCAATTTTCTGGTTTTTACTTCAAGGAGGGTAATCTACACGGAGTTAGTCGGATGCCTGGGGCAACGAACGAAACGCCTATTCTTTTCATTCCTTCAAGAGAAGGTGGCAGTGAATCCATTTACTGGAGTAAGAGTGATGCTACGAATGGGAACGATTTGTACTACCGTGTGGACTAAAAAAAGGAGACAAGCATGAAAAAAATAGGAACATATTTACTAGCTGCAGCCCTCTTGCTTTCTCTGGCAGCTTGCACCCCAAAACGCTATGAGCGTAAGCACAGTTCGGTAGGAGCTTCATCGGTCAAAAAAACATCTGACAAAGCCCAAGAAAAAGAGCAAACAGAAGAAGATAAGTCAGATGAACATGATAAAGAAGCCATTGGGACCTTGTCAAAAGCAGACCAAGCGGATATCTATTCGATTATTGAAAACAGTGCGTCTTTGACCTATTCACTTCAGGTGCAACCGACTCGCTTGCTAGAGTTGAACAATGATCACGGTGCAGTTGATGGTTACCCACAAGACATGTTCATTGATTACTACAATACCTACACGCCGGGAACTTATAATTTGCAAGATGTCATTGATAAATTGAATGCTGAAGAGACATCGGACTCTATCCGTAGTCTGTCACAAGATCAGCTGATCCAACTAACAAACGAAAAGAAGGACGGCTGGATCTATTCGACAAAAGACAAGGCCTTCTACGAAATTGTACCTGGTGGTCGTGGCGGAGCGATGCCACCGATGGAAATCCCTTCACCGGATGAATGGGTAGTCAATGAAGATTCAGTTGAAGTGACAACGACTATCCAAGGAACTTCCGACCCATACAGACGTTTTGTCTTGAAACGTAACAACAAGAACTACAAGGGTGGAACCCACAAAACACGCTTTTATGTCGACAGTACAGAATTCGTGAAATCGTAAAAATAATCAAAAGCTATATCCAGCTCTAAAATTTTTATATAGAACTTGCTGAAGATTCACAGAAAAAGGCCCTCAAAGCCTTTTTCTTTTGGGCTTGAATATGTTAAAATAAAAGGTATACGTGCTTGGATACAAAGATGAGGATATAACAAACAGATAGGCTGCGTCAATCGAATGCTATCATGCGTAATTGAACCCGCCTACAACTCTGTGGAAAAAGATAAATCTACCTAGGAGCGTTCGCTCCGTCGTTCGATTTCCTATTTTCCTTTGAGTTGCTTAACGCCTTTGTATCCTGATTTTTGTAGGCAAGTCGTATAATTTTATCAATCCAAAGGGGATTACAATGACAAAACAAGTGTTTCAAACGACTTTTGCGGGTCGTGAGTTAATCGTAGAGACTGGTCAGGTTGCGAAGCAAGCAAATGGCTCTGTTGTCGTGCGTTACGGTGAGTCAACTGTCTTGACGGCAGCCGTCATGTCTAAAAAAATGGCAACTGGGGATTTCTTCCCACTTCAAGTCAACTACGAAGAAAAAATGTATGCGGCTGGGAAATTTCCTGGTGGCTTTATGAAACGTGAAGGACGTCCTTCAACAGATGCGACCTTGACAGCGCGTTTGATTGACCGTCCGATCCGTCCAATGTTTGCGGAAGGTTTTCGTAACGAAGTGCAAGTCATCAACACAGTCCTTTCTTACGACGAAAATGCATCTGCACCAATGGCAGCCATGTTTGGTTCATCATTGGCTCTTTCTATCTCAGATATTCCGTTTGACGGACCAATCGCTGGGGTACAAGTAGGCTATGTTGACGGGGAAATCATCATCAACCCAACGCAAGAACAAGCTGAGAGCTCTCTTCTTGAATTGACAGTAGCTGGTACCAAGCACGCTATCAACATGGTAGAGTCTGGTGCCAAAGAATTGTCAGAAGAAATCATGTTGGAAGCTCTTCTTAAAGGGCACGAAGCCGTTAAAGAATTGATTGCCTTCCAAGAAGAAATCGTTGCGGCAGTCGGTAAAGAAAAAGCAGAAGTGGAATTGCTTCATGTAGATGCTGACTTGCAGGCTGAAATCATCGCAGCCTACAACAGTGACCTTCAAAAAGCGGTTCAAGTTGAAGAAAAATTGGCGCGTGAAGCTGCGACTCAAGAAGTGAAAGACCAAGTCACAGCTGTTTACGAAGAAAAATATGCAGACCATGAAGAATTCGACCGCATCATGCGGGATGTGGCTGAAATCTTGGAACAAATGGAACACGCGGAAGTGCGCCGTTTGATTACAGAAGACAAGGTTCGTCCGGATGGTCGTAAGGTTGATGAAATCCGTCCTTTGGATGCACAAGTGGACTACCTTCCTCGTGTGCACGGTTCAGGTCTCTTTACGCGTGGACAAACGCAAGCCCTTTCTGTCTTGACCTTGGCACCAATGGGTGAAACGCAAATCATCGATGGTTTGGATCCTGAGTACAAGAAACGCTTTATGCACCACTACAACTTCCCACAATATTCTGTAGGGGAAACAGGTCGTTACGGTGCGCCTGGTCGTCGTGAAATTGGTCACGGTGCCCTCGGTGAGCGTGCCCTTGCTCAAGTATTGCCAAGCTTGGAGGAATTCCCATATGCCATCCGTTTGGTAGCAGAAGTATTGGAATCAAATGGTTCTTCTTCTCAAGCCTCTATCTGTGCGGGAACACTTGCCCTTATGGCGGGTGGTGTGCCAATCAAGGCCCCAGTAGCAGGTATTGCAATGGGTCTGATCTCAGATGGAAACAACTATACCGTATTGACAGATATCCAAGGTTTGGAAGACCACTTTGGAGACATGGACTTTAAGGTTGCAGGTACGCGTGATGGGATTACAGCCCTTCAAATGGATATCAAGATCCAAGGGATCACTGCAGAAATCTTGACTGAAGCACTTGCTCAAGCCAAGAAAGCGCGTTTTGAAATCCTTGATGTCATCGAAGCAACCATTCCAGAAGTGCGTCCAGAATTGGCGCCAACTGCTCCGAAAATTGATACCATCAAGATTGATGTCGACAAGATTAAGATTGTCATCGGTAAGGGTGGAGAAACCATCGATAAGATCATCGCTGAAACAGGCGTTAAGATTGATATCGACGAAGAAGGAAACGTGTCTATCTACTCGAGCGATCAAGATGCGATTAACCGTGCTAAGGAAATCATTGCAGGTTTGGTTCGTGAAGCCAAAGTGGATGAAGTCTACCATGCCAAAGTGGTTCGGATCGAGAAATTTGGTGCTTTTGTCAACCTCTTTGACAAGACGGATGCCCTCGTTCATATCTCTGAAATGGCTTGGACGCGCACCAACCGTGTCGAAGACTTGGTAGCCATCGGCGATGAAGTCGATGTGAAGATTATCAAGATTGACGAAAAAGGTCGTGTCGATGCTTCTATGAAAGCTCTTCTTCCTCGTCCGCCAAAAGCAGAAAACAGCGAGGAAAAAGGTGAAAAAACTCATCGCCATGGCGACCGTCCTCGTCACCACAACAAAGACCACAAACCTAAAAAAGACTTTACTATTACACAAAAAGATTCAGAATAATCATTAGAAAAGGAGGAGCACGGTATGGGATGGTGGCGTGAAACCATCGATATTGTAAAAGAAAATGACCCAGCAGCGCGTACCTCGCTGGAGGTCCTTTTGACCTATCCGGGCGTCAAAGCACTGGCAGCTCACCGTGTTTCCCACTTTTTGTGGAATCATGGCTTTAAGCTTCTAGCTCGGATGCATAGTCAGTTCTGGCGTTTTTGGACCCAGATTGAAATCCATCCAGGTGCGACCATTGCTTCCGGTGTCTTTATCGACCATGGAGCGGGCCTCGTTATCGGGGAAACAGCCATTGTTGAAAAAGGAGTCATGCTCTACCACGGGGTGACCCTTGGGGGAACAGGGAAGGATGTCGGTAAACGCCATCCAACGGTTCGTGAAGGAGCCTTGGTCTCCGCTCATGCTCAGGTCATCGGTCCGATTGAGATTGGGGCCAAAGCCAAAGTAGGAGCGGGAGCGGTCGTGGTCTCCGATGTACCGAGTGATGTGACCGTTGTCGGAGTCCCTGCTAAAATTGTTCGTGTTCACGGTAAGAAGGATGAGCCAATCATTCACCAAGAAGAAGAAAAACGCGAATACTATGTGAATAAGATGGAGCATGCTAAGGAAGCCAGTCATCGGTCTTCTAGCTTGTAAGGAGATCGCTACGTGATTCAATCAACCAATACATTGAATGACCACCAACTACTGGAAGCAAAGGCCCTTATTGCCGTCTGTCGGAACTATGACGGAACTTTTCGGGATCCTTATCTCTCCAATATGCTCAATTTTGATCCCGATATGCCGGCCTTTTTCCTTTATTACGAAAAAGGTGAACTTGTTGGCCTATTAACCGTCTATGCGGATGACCCAGATGTGGAAGTAGCGATCCTGGTCCACCCTAATCACCGTCGTCAGGGAATTGCGCGTGCTTTGTATGGAAGTTTTGAGAAAGAAACGGCATCTTATCCAATTGAGTCTGTGACTTTTCAGACAGAGCGTATTTTTCTAGAGAATCATCCTGATTTTGCCAGCAATTGGGGACTGGTTGAGGATGACGAAACAGAAACCTGGTTAGGTAAAGATAGAAGACCATATCCGTTAGTAAATGATTCCAATCTGGAAGTTTTGTTAGCAGATCGTTCGTATCAGGATCAAATTAGTCAGTTAAAATTTCAGGCATTTTCAGAGGAACATGAATCGAGAGAAGTTGTGGATAGATATGTCGCCAAAGCTCTGAAAGATCCAGAAAGTCGCCTGTATATTTTGCTAAAAGACGGTCAGGTTATCGGGACTTGCACGGTTGATTTATCAAGTAATACCAATTACTTCTACGGTTTAGCAATAGCTGAACTTGAACGCGGAAACGGCTATGGAAGCTATTTGGCAAAATCCCTCGTTAACCAACTCATTGAGCAAAATGATAAGGAATTTCAGATTGCAGTGGAAGATAGCAATGTAGGTGCCAAACACTTGTATGAAAAGCTTGGCTTTGTCAAACAGACTCAGGTGGTTTATTTGAACCCAAAAGAGTAGAAACAGAAAGGAAATGAAGCGTGTTAAAAATTTATGATACCATGTCTCGTGATTTGCGAGAATTTATCCCCATCGAGGAAGGAAAGGTTCGCATGTATGTTTGTGGGCCAACGGTTTACAACTATATCCACGTAGGGAATGCCCGCTCAACGGTGGCCTTTGACACGATTCGTCGCTACTTTGAGTATCGTGGCTACGAAGTTGCCTACATTTCCAACTTTACAGATGTGGATGATAAGATCATCAACCGTGCCAAAGAAGAAGGCATTACGCCACAGGAAGTGGCAGACAAGTATATTGCGGCCTTCCGTGAGGATGTGACGGCTCTTGGAGTGAAACCTGCAACCCGCCACCCTCGTGTGGTCGAGTTTATGGATGACATCATCCGTTTTGTCGCTGATTTGATTGAAAAAGGCTATGCCTACGAGAGCCAAGGCGATGTCTATTTCCGTGTGGAAAAATCCCACAACTATGCAAAATTAGCCAATAAAACCCTAGAAGACTTGGAGTTAGGTGCTTCTGGTCGGACAGATGAAGAAACAGCTCGCAAGGAAAATCCAGTCGACTTTGCCCTTTGGAAAGCTGCCAAACCAGGTGAGATTTCTTGGGACAGCCCTTGGGGACCTGGTCGTCCTGGTTGGCACATTGAGTGTTCGGTCATGTCAACGGGGATTTTAGGCGATACTATTGATATCCACGGTGGTGGTGCCGATCTTGAGTTTCCACACCATACTAATGAAATTGCTCAGTCTGAAGCTAAAACAGGCAAGACCTTTGCCAATTACTGGATGCACAATGGATTTGTCAATATTGATAATGTCAAGATGTCCAAGTCCTTAGGCAACTTTATCACCGTGCATGATGCATTGAAGACTATCGACGGCCAAGTGCTTCGCTTCTTCTTTGCGACCCAGCACTACCGCAAGCCCATTAACTTCACAGAAAAAGCGGTTCGCGATGCGGAGACCAACCTCAAGTATTTGAAAAACACCTATGAGCAACCGTTCACAGGAGAAGTGGATCCAGCAGACTTGCAAGGTTTTGTGGACAAGTTTATCGTGGCTATGGATGAAGATATCAATGCGGCAAACGGAATTACCGTCGTCTTTGAATTGGCTAAATGGATCAATTCAGGTCACTACAACCAAGACGTTAAGGATGCCTTGACCAAGATGTTAGAAGTCTTTGGAGTGGTCTTTGTCGAAGAAGTCTTGGATGCAGATATTGAAGCCTTGATCGCTGAACGTCAGGAAGCGCGGGCGAAGAAAGATTTTGCGCGAGCAGATGCCATTCGCGATGAATTAGCTGCGCAAGGAATCAAGCTCTTGGATACAAAAGAAGGTGTAAGGTGGACACGTGATTGATGTCAATCTAATCAATGGGATTGCCCTTGCCTTTGAGGGAGATGCGGTCTATTCCATGTATATTCGCAGACACCTGATCTTTCAAGGAATGACTAAGCCCAATAAACTTCACCAGGCTGCCACCCGCTATGTCTCAGCTAGGGCTCAGGCTAGCTTGATTGAAAGCATGCTGGAGCAAGAAATTCTGACGGAAAAAGAGTTGGAGATCTACAAGCGCGGTCGCAACACCAATAGCCATACCAAGGCCAAAAATGCGGATGTCGTGACCTATCGGATGTCGACGGGCTTTGAGGCTGTTATGGGTTATCTCCATATGACGGGAGAGCTCTCTCGTCTAGAAGAGCTGATTGACTGGTGCATCCAGCAAGTAGAAGAAGGAAGAAAGCAGTGAAAAATATCAGAGAGTGGTTTCCTCATGCAGAGGTGACGGATCAAGCCAATCCACCAGCTGGTTATGTAGCCATTCCCCTTCAGGCTCATCAATGGTTGCTGCTGAAGGAAGAAGAGCTAACCGAGCGAGAAAAACAATTGATTTCCTGGTTGGGCAGTGAAGAAGAGGTTGCCCCTAATCCTTGGTACCAATACCTGATCGATGGAAAGGGAGATGCCCCTCAAGTCATCAAAAAAATGCAACTCGTCTA
This sequence comes from Streptococcus parasanguinis, assembly GCF_964238605.1. GTDB lineage: Bacteria > Bacillota > Bacilli > Lactobacillales > Streptococcaceae > Streptococcus > Streptococcus parasanguinis_AJ. The sequence continues at coordinate 14,610 of NZ_CAXSMM010000014.1, forward strand.
TTGCCACATCTCGCACTCGACAGCAGAAGGGACAGCTTCTTGGTTGGAGATGATGCAGACACTCTTGCCCAATTTCCGAGCAACCTTGCAACTGAGTGGGCAGGACTATGTGCTCATTCTGGACCAAGACCAGTCTTTGCCTGTGGCCGATATCTTAAAAGATACCGTCTCTGCCATGGAGTATGACTTCAATATTCGTTTATCTATCCTGGTCGGGCAAGTATGGACCGAGTCTAAAGACGGGAAAGTGTCTCCTGTCATCCGAGCAGAACAGGCTGTCTTTCGAGCTTGGATTCGAGAAGGTCATCAAGGTGTTTATCGCTTTTCTCAACTCTACCTATGGGGAATCGAGCAGGCAGATTTGGAACTCCATCCTATCAAAGAACGTTTGCATCAGTTGATTGGAAGTCAAGACCAGTTGCAGGACATCATTGTCGCCCTCTGGGACAACGGGGCAGTCGTCACCAAGGCGGCCCAGCAACTTTATCTCCATCGCAATTCCCTTCAATACAAGATTGACAAGTGGGAGGAGTTGACGGGTCTTCAGTTGAAAAATCTGACAGATCTAGCCTTGTGCTATCATTTAGTTTTACAAGATGTGATTTAAACAGAATCAATCCAGAGTTTTGTGCAACTTGCACAAAACTCTTTTTCTTTTTTGTGAGACTTGCCATAGAAATGTAAAACGTTTTCATTTACAATAGAACTATAAAAATCAAAGGAGTACCATCATGGTAGAATTGAATCTTAAAAATATTTACAAAAAATATCCAAACAGCGAACATTACTCAGTTGAAGACTTCAACTTGGACATCAAAGACAAAGAATTTATCGTTTTCGTAGGTCCTTCAGGATGTGGTAAATCAACGACTCTTCGTATGATCGCTGGTCTTGAAGACATCACAGAAGGTGAATGTTCAATCGATGGTACTGTTGTAAACAACGTGGCACCTAAAGACCGTGATATCGCCATGGTATTCCAAAACTACGCTCTTTACCCACACATGACTGTGTACGATAACATGGCCTTTGGTTTGAAATTGCGTAAATACAGCAAGGAAGATATCGACAAACGTGTACAAGAAGCAGCTGAAATCCTTGGCTTGAAAGAATTCTTGGATCGTAAACCAGCTGACCTTTCTGGTGGTCAACGTCAACGTGTAGCCATGGGACGTGCCATCGTCCGTGATGCAAAAGTATTCTTGATGGACGAACCTTTGTCAAACTTGGATGCTAAACTTCGTGTATCCATGCGTGCTGAAATCGCGAAAATCCACCGTCGTATCGGAGCTACAACGATCTACGTAACTCACGACCAAACAGAAGCGATGACATTGGCTGACCGTATCGTTATCATGTCTGCTACTAAAAACCCTGCAGGTACTGGTACAATTGGACGTGTAGAACAAATCGGAACTCCACAAGAAGTGTACAAAAACCCAGTCAACAAATTTGTAGCTGGATTCATCGGAAGCCCTGCTATGAACTTCATTAACGTAAAATTGGAAGGTGGATACATCGTTGCCAATGGCTTGAATTTGAAAGTTCCAGAAGGTGCTTTGAAAGTTCTTCGTGAAAAAGGCTATGATGGTAAAGAAATCATCTTTGGTATCCGTCCAGAAGACGTGAACACAGAAGCTGCTTTCCTTGAAACATTCCCAGAATCAGTCGTGAAAGCAACCATCTCTGTATCTGAATTGCTTGGTTCAGAATCTCACTTGTACTGCCAAGTTGGTGACAACGAATTCATCGCTAAAGTAGATGCACGTGACTACCTTGGAACTGGTGAAACCATCGAACTTGGATTTGACTTGAACAAAGCTCACTTCTTCGACAAAGAAACTGAAAAAACAGTATACTAATACCTACTGAAACTGTAGAGACTGAGACGATATGTCTCGGTCTCTTTCATTTTAAGGAGACAAAACATGGAAAAAGACTGGTGGAAGGGAAAGGTCGCTTATCAGATCTACCCCAAAAGCTTCAAAGACAGCAATGGAGATGGTGTTGGGGATTTGAAAGGAATCACGGAGAAACTAGATTACCTTCAAGACTTAGGGATTGATATTCTCTGGTTATCTCCTATTTACAAGAGTCCTTTTATTGACCAGGGTTATGATATTTCCAACTATTATGCCATTGACCCAATTTTTGGAACCATGGAAGATATGGAAGAGCTGATCGCGGAAGGCAAGAAGCGGGGCATTTCCATCATTATGGACCTGGTGGTTAACCACTGCTCCAGTCATCACGAGTGGTTCCAAAAAGCTTTAGCGGATCCAGATGGACCTTATGCGGACTACTTTTATTTCATCGAAAGTGACAAGGAACCCAACAACTGGGAAAGTTACTTTGGAGGCAGTGTCTGGGAACCAGTTCCTGGCACCAACAAATACTATCTCCATTCTTTCCACAAGGATCAGCCGGATCTCAATTGGCAAAATCCTGTCTTACGCGAAGAGATTTACAAGATGATCAATTGGTGGTTGGACAAGGGAATCGCTGGCTTCCGGATTGACGCCATTATCAATATCAAAAAGGATTTAGAATGGCGTTCGCTTCCGTCCGATCGTGACAATGGCCTGGTTCCAGTGCCGGAATCGCTGGTCAATGCCCAACCGATTGAACCTTTCCTGCGAGAGTTAAAGGAGCGAACTTTCGCCAAGTACAATGCCTTCACTGTAGGGGAAGTTTTCAATGAAACCGATGAAGAGTTGCACTTCTTTATTGGAAAAGATGGTGTCTTCTCTTCCATCTTTGACTTCAAACAAACCATGCTGGGTCAGGAAGGAAAAGGCTGGTTCGACCATGCTCTTCCAACTGCAGATGAACTCAAGGAAAGTATTTTCCAAGCCCATGAGCGCGCGGATAGCATTGGGGTTCTTTCGACCATTATCGAGAATCACGACGAGCCTCGTGGGGTGTCCCATTATATTGCGGAAGGTCCAGTAAACGATACCAGTAAAAAAGCTCTGGGAACTATTCAGGTTTTGCGTAAGGGAATTCCTTTTATCTACCAAGGCCAAGAAATTGGGATGGAAAACCAAGTCTTTGAATCGGTGGAGGACTTTGATGATATCGCAACCATCAATGGCTACCACGTCGCGAAAGAAGCTGGTTTAAGCGAGGAAGAAGCCTTGGCCGCGATTGCCAACTACAGCCGGGACAATGCGCGAACACCCATGCAATGGTCAGCAGAGCCAGGTCTGGGCTTTAGTGATGGGCCAGCCTGGTTGATCAGTCCCAAACCAAATGTTGCCATCAATGTGGAAGACCAGGAAAAGGATCCAAATTCCATCTTGAATTATTATCGGCAGTTAACGGCCTTGTATCGACATCCCCTCTATGGGAATACTATCCGATTTGGAGATATGATCCCAGCGTATCGGGACCGTGAAAACATCATCGCCTTTGAACGCCGTGGGGACAAACGTCTCTTGATTGTCAGCAATTTCCAAAATCGCCAGGCCACCTTGGAGTTGCCAGCTCCGATTAAAACGGTCGTTTTAAATAATACTGCTGGGTTGTTCCAAGAAGGAGACCAAGTGCTCGAATTGACCCCTTACCAAACGGTTGTGTTGGAATTGGCAGAATAGAAAAGAACCTTCGCATCTGCGAAGGTTCTTTTCATGTCATCCAGGTCTAAATCTGGAACTTACTCAACTTCTTTCTTTTTCAAGAGGAGGAAGCCTCCGCTAACGGCTAGCAAGAAGCCTGAAAGAATGAAGTGCGCCGTTGTGTCTTCTCCAGTTTGTGGCAATTGTGCCTTGGCTGGACTTTCTTGGAAGCTTTGTCCTACTTGGTAAGTCAAGGCTTGCACGCTTTCTTCTTTAGTTGTCATTTCTTTTTGTGGAAGGAGCACTTTAGGAGTGTCCTTCTTGGCCAAGATTGGCTGTGGATTGGTTGTTTGGTTATGAATTGGTACCACCACTTGATCTGGTTCTTTAGCTGGAACGTAATCCATCAAGCTTGCTAACTTGCTGCCAAAGATCGCATTGGTTACCCAGCGGAAGAAGTGGACAGGGTGTTGACGGTTGGTTGGATTTCCTGCATAGACAAAGAGTGGTTGTCCCATCAGTTCTCCAGAGATGGCCATGACTTTGTTAGCCAGAACATCATTATGTGGCCACCAACCTGCAATATAATAATCGCTCGGAGCGATGCTCATCAAGGTCTTGAAATGTTCTGGAACCTTTTCAATCCAGTTTCCTGAGTTGGAGTAGAAGAGGGTATTCTTCTTGTATCCGCTGGTCAATGGATCCTGGTCATCAATGATCGCTTTCATCAAGCCTTCGTAGTCACTACCGCCTTTTAATTTTTCAGCGTCAAATCCTGTAAGAACTCCCAATTTTTCCAATTTTTGCATGGCTTCCCCACCAATGACAAGGGTTGGTTTCTTGCCAAAAATGGAAGCATCAAAGCGGTTGCTTTCCAAAATAACAACATCCGCTTCTTCTGGCGTATTGACGATTTGGAAGCCTAATTTTTCAAGGACCAGACTAGTATGAGCAGGCGCATCTACTCCAGCCCAATTATAGTGGTAGTTCGGAGAGTAGACCTTCATCGGTTTCAAGGTTGGTCCGCTTGGCACCTTGTAGAGGGCATCCCCATAAATGGCATAGTTTGGCAGGAGCGAAGCAAAGGTATCGCGGTCAACGATGTAGCCATCGTCTGTTAGGTAGACGGATTTTCCTTGTGCAATCGCCTGGTTAACAGCTTTAACGGCACTGGCTGAGGTGTTTGCGATCACATAGTAAGGAGCTTTTGGATCGATCTCAGAGGTACGAGTGGCGCGGGTGGTGGTGACTTCTCCTAATTTTCCGTTGAAAAGACCATCCGCAAAGACAGGTTCGGACTTGAACCCTCTCATATCTGGGAAGTTGACCAGCAACTCTGCGTACATAGCAGCCCAGGCAGATTCGTTGGAGCCCTTGTAGAGAATGTGGTTAGCATAGCCACGTTTGGCTTGGGCCATGTCAATGACTAAGTCCCCTTTTTTATAGTTGCCAATATCTTCTTTGAGTTCCTTGACGAGGACACCATTGCGTTTGAAGTAGTCGATCATATTAAAGGCTTCTTGGGCATCGTTGTCTTTGTCGAGGCTCATTGGGATGACGTAGTAGTCTGGGAAGAATTTCGGACGACCGTTTTTCACACGTCCCACGATTTCTCCATTTGGGCCGACCAGTTCATTTTCAGCTTTTGGATCTTCGGTTTTATTGAGACCGCGCAGGTAGAAGTTGAGACGCATCTCAAGGAGACGGTCCGGATCTTGGTTGAGGAAGTCAATTCCGCCTAGGACAGCATTGCGACCTGCTTTGTAGGATTCTTCATTTCCTTCTGGAATTTCGATAGTATGGCCTAAGATACCATGGTAGACAGCATAAACTCCTGTATAGCCAGAGAAGGAGTCATCCCAGCCATCGCCCCAATCCAGTTTTGGAATGATGTAACTATTGTATTTAGAATTGGCAACTCCTGCCCGTCCCATATGATGGGCATTTTCTAGCATCAGGTCTGACAGAAGATCGTATTCGAAGTTCGGATCATGTGGTGGCGTTGCAGGTTCGATCAAGAATTCTTTGACAAAACCGTGTAAGTCGTAGAGAGCGATTGGATTCCATTTGTTGATCATTTGGATAACCGTGCGAACTTCAGGGTTGGTTTGGTAGCTGGCATCCCGGTTTGGATCGAGCCCGTTTGCTAGGGCCCGCAGATTGAGAGCATCCCCATCTGGGTTTTCCGTGAAGTCAAATAAGAAGATGAATTTATTGAGCAAGGTTGGAATATCTAGCGTGACTGTTTTAGCATTTCCAGCTTCATCGGTGGTGTTAAAGGTCACCTTTTCCTTGGTCGCAAAAGTATTGAAGAGGCCTGTGATGATATCAATGCCTGGTTGTTCATCCGCGTGGGTGTTGTGGACTAAGACAGGTAATTTGTAATCCAAGGTCTTGTCCTTCAGAGCTGCCAGCATTTCGCTTGGCTTGGTCAAGGCTGTAGGGTTGGTACTAGAAAGGTAGTGATCAATGCTAGCTTGGTCCTTGCTCACGATCCCCATCTTCATATCCCGGCCTTGGGCACTCTTACCAAGGGTTTCCAGCTGCACCAAACGATCGGGTTTCGCTTCTTCCTTGGATTTTTCGATAGCAGCTAGCATCTCTTCATGTGTATGGTAGTCTTGGTAAGGTCGAAAAACAAGGGTCTTATTGATGGTGATCCCTAAGTCTGCATTGGTTCCGACTAGCTCATGGTTGCCGATGTAATTGCGATAAGTCCGGCGAATATTATTTGGGCTACGAAGACTGAGATCTTCACCAAAGAGATCCTGCACGTCAATGTGGAGATCCAGATCATTGCCGTTTGCGGTCTCTGTGATCGTAAGGAATGGATCCTTGCTCAGTGTTCCTGTCTCCATATCCCAAGTTTTCCACTCAGAGAGAGGCTTATTGTCTAAGGTCCAGTTGATCTTGCCAGCAGCTTGAGCTTTTTCTTGGACTTTGTCATCAATCGTACTCTTTTCAGAGAGATAAATGGTGCTATCCGCCAATCGAGTCGCTTGGTCAGCGGTTGTTGTAGCACGGTTAGTGCTTGGACTAGCGGCTGGAGCAACTTCTGTAGTAGAAGCCACATCAGAAGTCGCTGCTCTTTCTGCAGGACTAGCAGGAGTTACTTCTGTGGCTGTAGCCGGACTGGCAGTATCAGCTGTCACAGGTTGCTCAGTAGTAGGTGTCGCTTCAAGGACCGTGCTTGGTTCCGTTTGAGGCGCTTCTAAGCTATCGGCTGAAGCTTGGCCATGACCGATAACGGAAAGCAAGACAGCAGCGGAGAGGCTGAGTGTTGTAGTGTACAAATGTTTCTTATACGAAGACTTCATATAGAAGACCCTCCTTAAAAAGTTATTTTCCAGTTCTAGTATACCATTTTAGGAAAGCGTTTACAACAACTGCCTGAATAAAAAAGCCTTTGCATCTTGCAAGGGCTTCTTTGTCTATTCTGTTTCCTCATGGAATTGTTGGTAAAAATCAACCTTAACCTGGATAAAAGTTTCTAAGTCTCTTAAGAGTTGGAGCAAGGTGGCGCGTGTTTCGAATTCTTCACGGGTCTTAGGAAGAGGGCGTTCGCGAAAGATCGCTAAATACTGACTAATATCATCAAGAAGATCTTGGGCGGGATTTTCCTGACTTAACTGTTGGGCTGTCTTCTTAAATAGTTGTGCTAGGATCATACTTTCACTCGCCGCCAACTGACAGCGGTTGACGTTTTCTGCCATATCCCGCAGAATATCGTTTTGCCGCTTGCGCATTTCGAAGTAGTGAATATGGTAGTTGGTTTGGTGAAAGAGGTGGTTGGAATGGTCCAGATAAACTAGGTTCAAGGCATCCTGTAGGATGCTGTCCAACTCCTTGATCAAGCGAGCATCATTGCGACCATCCCCTTTACTAAGTAATTCCGCAAAACGACCAAGGATCTTTTTCAGTTGGTCTTCAACAACATCATGGTAGTGATCGATCGCTCCCTGATTAGAAGGCATATAGAGATTGGCCAGCAAGGCAAAGCTGGTCCCAATTAAAAAGAGGGCAAGTTCATTGAGCAAGAGTCCCCAGGAAGTAGACTGCTCAATTAAGAGATGGGTGACCAGCACCGTACTAGGCGTGATGCCGATCTGCCAACCCAATAGAAAGGCGCAAGGAACATAGAGAGCGATAAAGACTCCCAGTGCCCAAAGGTTGAATCCAAAAAAGGAAAAGGCGAGACTTCCGATAGCAAGGGCCAGCAAGGTCGACATAAAGCGCTGGTAGGCCTGCTTGATGGTACTGCGACGCGTATCAGAGATACTCAATATGGCAATGACGCCAGCTGAGATGGCATAGGTCAAGCCCAGAGCATAAGCAAGGGCAGCTGCTAAACAGGTGGCCAAGGTGAGCTTGATGGTTCGTTGAAAAAGAGGCATGGCTTCCTTTCTAGTTCGGTTTGTTCATTGAGATTGATTTGATTTCATTATATCATGAATTGGCCTCTTCCTCCTTTCTTGTGGTATACTAGTTCTATGGAAAATAACGATATCGTATATGGTGTCCACGCAGTCACCGAGGCTTTACAAGCCAACACAGGCAATAAATTATATATTCAAGAAGATCTCCGAGGGAAAAATGTCGACAAGATCAAGGCCTTAGCAGGCGAAAAGAAGGTGTCGATTTCTTGGACGCCGAAGAAAATCCTGCAGGAAATGACAGAAGGAGCTGTTCACCAAGGTTTCGTTCTTCGTGTAGCAGCCTTTGCTTACACAGACTTGGCAGCGATTCTGAAACAGACAGCCCAAGAAGAGAACCCGCTTTTGTTAATTCTCGATGGCTTAACAGATCCGCACAATCTTGGATCTATCTTGCGGACAGCTGATGCGACCAATGTCTCAGGAGTTATCATTCCTAAGCACCGAGCGGTTGGAGTGACCCCAGTGGTGTCAAAAACTTCTACCGGAGCTGTGGAGCACATTCCCATTGCGCGTGTGACTAATCTCAGCCAAACTCTAGACAAGCTAAAGGAAGAGGGCTTCTGGATCTTTGGGACTGACATGAACGGGACGCCATCTCACCAATGGAATACGGCTGGTAAGTTAGCCTTGATCATTGGCAATGAAGGAAAAGGGATCTCAGCCAACATCAAAAAGCAAGTCGATGAGATGATCACCATTCCTATGAATGGCCATGTTCAAAGCCTCAATGCCAGTGTGGCAGCAGCCATCCTCATGTATGAGGTCTTTCGCAACCGACTATAAATAGTAGAAAGGCAATGATATGAAACGAAAAATCTTATTGGTTGACGGCTACAATATGATTGCCTTCTGGCAGGAGACCCGCCAGCTCTTTCAAAAAAGTGAGCTCGATGCGGCGCGCAACATCCTCCTGCAAAAACTGAGCCATTATGCTAGCTTTGAAGGGATCGAAGTCATCTGTGTCTTTGATGCCCAGTATATGCCGGGAGTGCGGCAGACCTACGATGAGTTCAATGTTCAGGTGATCTTTACCGGTGAGGATGAGACGGCAGATGACTATATCGAGCGTTTGGCGGCAGAGCTCAATACGCCCCTCCACCAGGTATCCGTCGCGACCAGTGACTTACATGAACAATGGACTGTCTTTGCTCAAGGGGCCCTTCGGGTATCCGCTAGAGAGTTAGAAAAACGGGTCGCAGTCGTCAAAGGAAACCTCAATCAGGCGCAGCGAGTGGTTAACGATCAAAAACCACCCATGCGACCGCTCGATCACCAAGTATTGCGACAATTACAAGAAATGATGGGAGACAAGAAATGACATTTGCTGTTTTAACAGATTCGACCGCCGATTTAGACCAAAACTGGGCCAAGGAACACCAGGTGACTATTCTCGGTTTGACCATTGAGTTAGAGGGAACAGTATACCAGACAGTAGGACAAGGTCAATTGACCAGCCCTGAGCTTTTAGAAGCCATGAAAAATGGGGCCAAACCGACAACCAGTCAGGTCAATGTGGGCCAATTCCAGGAGACCTTTAAACAATTTGCCAAAGAAGGAAAAGATCTGCTTTATGTGGCCTTTTCATCGGTCTTATCTGGGACCTATCAGAGTGCAGTCATGGCACGAGACCTGGTTTTAGAAGACTATCCGGAAGCCGTGATTGAGATTGTCGATCCGAAGGCTGCTGGGATTGGAGAGGGCTATCTGGTCATGCGGGCGGTAGCTGCGCGCGATGCGGGTCGCTCATTAGCAGAAGCCAAAGAAGAGATCGTGGCTCTAGCTCCAAAACTGCGGACCTATTTCCTCGTCGATGATCTCTACCACCTCATGCGGGGCGGTCGTCTTTCTAAGAGTGCTGCGATCATGGGAAGTCTAGCAAGCATCAAGCCTATTCTCTGGATTGATGCAGAAGGTAAATTAGTGCCCATTACGAAAGTCCGTGGACGCAAAAAAGCCGTCCGAGAATTACTGGAGTTGATCAAAACCGATATCGGTGAAAGCACAGCCTTGGTCTCTTATACAAACGATCTAGAAGGAGCCGAAGCGTTGAAGGCAGAAATGCTTGCGCTTGAAGGCATCGATGAAGTTCTCGTGATGCCCCTTGGCCCGGTTATTTCTGCCCACGTCGGTCCGAATGCCTTGATCGGATTTGTCATTGGAAAAGAAAATCGTAAATAATTTTCCAAATCGGTTGACTTTTATCTTAGAATTTTGATACAATAGTAGGCGGTATTGTTTACCCCATTTGTAAGGCCCCGGAACCTTTCAAATAACTCGCGGACCGGAACATCCGCCCTGTAAACAAAAACGACATTCATATAGGAGAAATCATGAACAAAACTACATTCATGGCTAAACCAGGCCAAGTAGAACGCAAATGGTACGTTGTTGACGCAACTGATGTACCTCTTGGACGCCTTTCAGCAGTTGTTGCTAGCGTGCTTCGCGGAAAAAACAAACCAACATTCACACCTCACACTGATACAGGTGACTTCGTAATCGTTATCAATGCTGAAAAAGTTAAATTGACTGGTAAAAAAGCAACTGATAAGATCTACTACACTCACTCAAACCACCCAGGTGGATTGAAATCAATCTCTGCTGGTGAACTTCGTTCTAAAAATGCAGTACGTTTGATCGAGAAATCAGTTAAAGGTATGCTTCCACACAATACTCTTGGCCGCGCTCAAGGTATGAAATTGAAAGTATTTGTTGGAGCTGAGCACACTCACGCTGCACAACAACCAGAAGTTCTTGATATTTCAGGACTTATCTAAGGAAAGGAACAATAAAGTATGTCACAAGCACAATATGCAGGTACTGGACGTCGTAAAAACGCTGTTGCACGCGTTCGCCTTGTTCCAGGAACTGGTAAAATCACTGTTAACAAAAAAGATGTTGAAGAGTACATCCCACACGCTGACCTTCGTCTTGTAATCAACCAACCATTCGCAGTTACTTCAACTGCAGGTTCATACGACGTTTTCGTTAACGTTGTAGGTGGTGGATACGCTGGTCAAGCAGGAGCAATCCGTCACGGTATCGCTCGTGCCCTTCTTCAAGTAGACCCAGACTTCCGCGATTCATTGAAACGCGCAGGACTTCTTACACGTGACTCACGTAAAGTTGAACGTAAGAAACCAGGCTTGAAAAAGGCCCGTAAAGCATCACAATTTAGTAAACGTTAATTCGTTACTGGACAGCAGAATACAAACGAAAACACTTTGCATCTTGCAAGGTGTTTTTTTCTATGAGAACTGGCGGTGCGCAATTAGGATAGCTCTAGCGACTTTAGTCGCATAGAGATATGCTATGCACAGTTGCCTCAAGAAAACAATGCTTCTTGGTCCACCCTGTTAGACAAGCTTCAAAACCAAGGAATCCAACAGATTTCTCTTGTAGTTACAGATGGCTTTAAGGGGCTTGAGCAGATTATCAGTCAGGCTCACCCATTAGCTAAACAACAATGTTGCTTAATTCATATTAGTCGAAATCTAGCTAGTAAAGTGAAACGAGCAGATAGAGCGGTTATTCTGGGGCAATTTATAATGATTTATCGTGCTGAAAATTTAGAAATGGCAGGACAAGCTTTAGAGGACTTTCTCGCCGAATGGAAACCAAAGTATAGGAAAGTCATGGAAAGTCTGGAGAAGACGGATAATCTTTTAACTTTTTATCAGTTTCCCTACCAGATTTGGCACAGCATGTATTCGACAAACCTCATTGAGTCTCTTAACAAAGAAATCAAACATCAAACGAAAAAGAAGGTTCTTTTTCCTAATGAGGAGGCTCTGGAACGTTACTTAGTTACGTTGTTTGAAGATTATAATTTCAAGCAAAGTCAACGAATCCATAAAGGGTTTGGTCAATGTTCTGATACACTTGAAAGCTTATTTAATTAACACTCCGTAACTCTACTTAAGTGTTTACACATAATTATTTACAGTATCAAAAAATAAAGTATATTGTTTTCATCATAATATAATTAAATATCAGTATAGAGAATTTTATCTATATATCAGATATCAGCAATTGCTTTTGCTGTCATTTTTCGCTACAATAGTTACAAGGAGGAAATAAACATGTTAAAAGAAGTATTAAACGTCGCAAAAGTTGCGAAAAAATCATCTCTCTTCTTAGGAGGGGTAGCATTTGGGACGCTTGGCTTGAAAGTCTTAGCAAGTAAAGAAGCTAAGAAAGGCTATTCTAAGGCCTTGGCTAAAGCTTACAAATTGAAAGATGGACTGGATGCATCTGTTTCTGTTGTAAAACAACACGGTGATGATGTTTTACAAGACGCTAAATATTTATACGAACAGGAAAAGAAAGAAGAACAATTAGATAGCCTGACAGGTGAATAATATGTCTTTTAAAGTGCTACACAGAGGATATCAACATATCCGATTATCGTCCTCGTTTTCACTGACCTTGGATATTCAAGATTATCTTCGTTCCTTGGCTAAAGATGAAAAAGGGATCGACTCTATTCAGTTTTATATGGATCAGCAGCACTTTACTCTACGTATGAAAGAAGGCTTCTCTGTATTAGAAAATGCAGAGGCCTTTTTAAAAAAAATTGACAAGGGGAAAGTTTCGGACTTGATGACTCTTCCCATTCGTAGAGAAGAGAGTGCTTATTCAATTGTATCGGGTGCAGCGATTAAGCGTTTGCTGTTTCGAAGTTTTGTACCCTACCCTATTCGTTATATTTGGACTTGTTATCAGGCTTTGGGTTATGTCAAAGAAGCCTATCAAACTTTAGCGCGCAAGGAACTAACCATGGAGGTCTTGGACTGTTCGGCCATTTTGTTGTCCTTGTTTATGAACCAATCCAAGACAGCTAGCAACATCATGTTTATGCTTGATTTGGGTAATCATCTGGATCAGTGGTCTTTAAAAAAAACAGCAACAGATTTGGAACAAAGCCTTCTTGCTAAAGAAAGTGATGTTTTCTTAGTGCGGGGAGACATGGTCATCAGCATCAAGAGTTCTGATGTTCAAGTAGGTGATGTATTAGTTGTCTCCCAAGGTAATGAAATCTTGTTTGACGGCCAAGTGGTTTCAGGATTAGGCATGGTCAATGAGAGTTCCTTGACTGGAGAGAGCTTCCCTGTTGAAAAGAAAGAGGGAGATTCTGTATGTGCGAATACTGTTTTGGAAACAGGAGAGTTAAGAATTCGTGTGACTGATAATCAGATAAACAGTCGTATTTTGCAACTCATCAATCTGATGAAAAAATCTGAAGAGAGTAAGAAGACAAAACAACGTCATTTTATTAGGATGGCAGACAAGGTTGTAAAATATAACTTCTTAGGTGCTGGTTTGACTTATCTGTTAACAGGTTCGTTTTCAAAAGCCATTTCCTTTTTATTGGTGGATTTTTCATGTGCTCTAAAAATATCCACACCTGTAGCCTACCTTACGGCCATAAAGGAAGGTCTAAATCGAGAAATGGTTATTAAAGATGGTGATGTATTAGAAAAATATCTGGAAGTGGATACTTTCTTGTTTGATAAAACGGGTACCATCACGACGAGTTATCCTTTGGTTGAAAAGGTTCTTCCTTTCGGAGATTATACTGAGAAAGATATTTTAAGAATAAGTGCATGTTTGGAGGAACATATCTATCATCCTATTGCCAATGCAATTGTTAAACAAGCTGAAATTGAAGGCATTGAACACGAAGAAATGCATGGCAAGCTTCAGTATGTTGCAAGCAAAGGGATTAAATCGCAAATTGATGGTCAATCGGTTGTCATTGGAAATTATGTACTAATGCAAGACGAACAGGTAAGAATTAGTTCTGAGCAGCTGGCCTTGATTGAGCAATATAAGACTCATTACAATTTATTGTTTTTGGCTTATAAGAAAGAATTAATTGGGATGTTTTGTATCCACACTCCCTTGAGAAGCGAGGCGAAAGTTGCATTGAAAAAGCTAAAGCGCCAAGGGAAAAAACTGATTCTGGCAACTGGTGATACGTTGGCTAGAACAGAAGAGTTGGTTAAAGATCTGCCATTTGACAACGTTTATACTGATTTAAAACCAGATGGTAAGTTTCAGTTGGTTCAGGAATTACAGAAAGCTGGCCGAACTATTTTGATGGTTGGAGACGGGTTAAACGACTCTGCTGCCTTGACGCTTGCAGATATTGGGGTTGTGATGAATGAAAGTGCTGATATTTCTAAGCAGATGAGTGATATTTTATTATTAGATAATCGTTTAGATTTCTTCGAGGAATTGAATTCTTTATCTGAATCGTTGCAGAAATTAATTCAAAGAAATATTCAAGAAACAGTTGTAATAAATGGAAGTTTAATTGGATTTGGGTTGTTAAATTGGTTAAGCCCATCTAATCTTTCGATATTGCACAATCTGACTACTTTAAGAATCGTCCTTCGTAGTCTTTCTATTAAAAGTAGGTAAGAGACCGAGAAGCTGAGGTTATAAAAACTAAAAGGAGTTGTCTCATTTGAGAATAACGGCTCTTTGTCAACTGTAGTGGGTTGGTGGAAAATTATACCCTGGAGAGGACCAAATTGGTTCTCTCCTTTTAAATATTGAAAAAACCATTGGCAGTGGACATACTTTAAGACTATATATTTCTGAAACTAGTTTCACAATACAAATATTGACATGCAATTATTAATTGGTGGATTTTAAGTTGACATCTACAAAGTTTAATGTTAAAATACATTCAAAAATATATTTGAATGAGGTGCTTTATGGTTCAAAATGTTGTTACTTCAATAATCCTGTATTCTGGGACAGCCGTAGACTTACTTATTATCCTAATGTTATTTTTTGCCAAAAGAAAAAGCAGAAAGGACATCATTAACATCTATTTAGGACAATTTCTAGGCTCTGTTAGTCTAATATTCCTAAGTTTGCTTTTTGCATTTGTCTTGAATTATATTCCTAGTAAAGAGATTTTAGGTTTACTCGGTTTGATTCCAATTTTCCTAGGCCTCAAAGTTTTGCTTTTAGGAGATTCTGATGGAGAAGCTATTGCAAAAGATGGTTTGCGAAAAGACAATAAAAACCTGATTTTTCTAGTCGCTATGATTACTTTTGCAAGTTGTGGCGCTGACAATATTGGTGTCTTTGTCCCATATTTTACCACCTTAAATTTAGCGAATTTGATAGTGACTTTACTTACTTTTCTAGTCATGATTTATCTCTTGGTTTTTTCTGCCCAAAAATTAGCACAAGTCCCTTCTGTTGGAGAAACTTTGGAAAAATATAGCAGATGGTTTATTGCCGTTGTCTATTTAGGATTGGGGATGTATATCCTGATTGAAAACAACAGCTTTGACATGCTATGGGCTGTGTTAGGCTAGGAGAAAAAATTATGAAAAAAGATAGTATCTGTCAAGTGGATGTTATTAATCAACAAAATGTTACAACCGCAACGAACTACCTTGAAAAGGAAAAAGTCCAAAAATCACTTCGTATTTTATCAAAGTTTACCGATAATAAACAGATAAATATCATCTTTTATCTCCTTGCTGTTGAAGAACTCTGTGTCTGTGATATAGCCTGTTTACTAAATCTCAGTATGGCATCTGCCTCTCACCATCTTCGTAAACTAGCCAATCAAAACATCTTGGATACTAGAAGAGAGGGGAAAATTATATATTATTTTATAAAAGATGAGGAAATCAGAGATTTTTTTAATCAACTAGGATAACAACTATTTTTACTACTTTTCCATGATTATATATAGGACTTATCTATGAAATTTTTTGATGAAAATTACTCACAAGAAAGACCTGCTCGTAGCAAATGTTTAAGAAAAAAGTATAATTTAAAGCAAAGCGACCTAGGTAATGCAGGTCAAGTTAGCCAAGTTGAAAAGGGAGGAATTTGAAAGGATTTGTATCTTTTATTTTTTGTTTCATTTATGTCCTATGCTACTGGAATAGTTAGTAGTCATTTCATGAATCATACGGCACAGCTCTTTTATGGACTGATCGTTATTGTTTCAACGGTAGCAAACTGGTTTTTACATAAAGTAATTGATAAACCCAATATAGATCAGAAAGAATTACTTGAAGCTAACGCACAATATAGAAAGTTATTGATACCTGACCTAATAATTAAAGGAGTGGGATTGATTCTATCCTTAATTCTCTATCCTCCGATTATGATGTATAGTGTTTTGATTGCGGCATTTTACATCATAACTTTAAAAACACTATCTGAAAAAAGAGTGAATAACTAGAAAACGGTGACCAAAGTTAGGTGTATTATTTTAATGCTTACAGACCTAAACTATTCCCCTATTAAAACAATATTGATTCAAATTTTATGAAATGAATAAGTAGATTTCGTTCAGAAAATCCTTGATATTACGCTGTTTTTAGTCCAACTGAAATCAATACTTTCCAAACCAGGCTTGAAAAAAGCTCGTAAAGCATCACAATTTAGTAAACGTTAAAACTTATTTAAACTTATTGAAAGCATTTCGTATCAAAAATACGGGATGCTTTTTCTGTTCACCCCAAATTTTTGTAACTAGGTGATACTTGAAATTAATACAAATTTGGTTGTTTTTGATAAATCTAAGCAACACTAAATGATGAAGTGAAAGGGGATGAATCTTTGATAGTATTCATTTATTGTGAAATATGATATATTTATTAATTAGATGGATGAATACTTCTAGAGTTAAATATAGCATAATAGGGACAGACTTTTTGGTTTATTTTTGTTTGTAGTCGGATTATGAAAGAATATCCAATATTATGCGATAAGATAGAATGTTACAAAAAAGAAAGGGGATGCAATCCGATGAAGAAAGACAGATTAATTGTATTGACAGATGCTGTTCTAGCAATTATTATGACCATCTTGATTTTAGAGTTAGAAAAACCAACAACACCAAGTCTTGAAGCTTTTTGGGATTTACGGCAAAATTTCTTTGCTTGTTTTCTTTCCTTTTTCTGGTTGGGATCGTTATGGATGGCACTAAACACATTATGGGAAAAGGTTGAGAAAATTTCCTCAGAAATTATTTGGTGGAATTTGTTTCTACTCTTGGAGCGGCAGGAGTTCTCTTTGGAGAATTTCATGCCATCCAAGATACCAGTCTGAATGATGTGGTGGACCGGATCTATATAAATGTCAAGGATTTACCGTTTCAGTCCTTGGGAGCTTTAGCTAATATCCTGTCTGATGTTAAGAAGGGACTGATTCAAGACAGTCATATCTGGTCTTTCTTCCAGTCATTTTTCAAACAATATCAGTTGATAATCAGCTTAAATCAGATCTATCAGTTTGTCTATCTTTCTCTGATGGAGATCATGTCCTATCTTCACTTTGATTATTGGAAAAAACGGCTCGGTCAGGAGCTAGTATGAATAAGGAGAACAAATGAGACGTTTAAAAATGTTATGGCATATTATACAGGTTACGGGTTTTACTCGGTTTGCTCTGAGTTTTGTGACCTTTGTTTTTGGGTCAGGAGGCGTGCTTTTCCTAGTTGAACCTGCTATCACAAATTACGGAGACGGTCTTTGGTATGCTTTTGTGACTTCGACGACTGTCGGCTACGGGGATCTCCTAGCTGTGACCTTGATTGGAAGGATTACCAGTGTCTTCTTGACGATTTATGGGCTCATATTTTTTGGCTGTTTATCAGCTGTTATTATTAATTATTATACCGATTTAAATAAGGAAAGAGGAGAGGACAAATAACTGCCAATTATTCAACACGGGAATACCGTGAGAAATTATACGATGACCTTCATGTTCGATTGAGAGATACAGCGATTTTGATGTGTGCAATTTTTATTGCCTCTATCGGTCTAAATATGAATTCAACAGCTGTTATTATTGGAGCCATGTTAATTTCACCTCTCATGACACCGATTGTTGGACTGGGATTCGGTTTAGCTATTTTTGATACGCGTTTAATCAAGCAATCTCTAGAGGTTTTATTGACTCAAGTGTTGGTCAGTTTGCTTGTCTCGACTCTGTATTTCTGGATTTCTCCCTTGTCTTATGCAAGTAGCGAGTTGATCGCACGAACCTCTCCAACCATTTGGGATGTTCTCATTGCTATTGCTGGTGGGATTGCTGGTGTGATCGGTTCAAGGAAAAAAGAAGCAAACAATATCGTGCCAGGAGTAGCCATTGCTACAGCTTTGATGCCGCCTATCTGTACTGCTGGCTATGGTTTAGCTAATGGGAATGTACGATTTTTATTGGGGGCTCTCTATCTTTTCTTGATCAACTGTGTCTTTATCATGCTAGCCAACATTGTTGGAACAAGAATTTTGATGAGAAAATCTCCTTTAACTTCATTTAAAGAGCTGAGCATTAAAATGAGAATTGGCTTGATTTCTTTGATTGTATTGTTGATTCTTCCAGCTAGCTATTCGGCAGTTACTCTGACAATAGAACAAGCGCGCAAAGAAGGGATCAAACAGTTTGTAGGAAAAGAGTTCGCCAATTATACGGTTATTAATCAAGTCTACAAGTCAAGTAACAATGAATTGGTCTTGACGGTTGTTGGAGATCCGATTTCAGAAGAAGAATTAGAAACACTCCACCAAAAACAAGCCTCTTACGGTATTCAATCTGTTCAATTGAAAGTGAATCAAGTTCAGAACTCGCCAACATTAGATAGTGAAGCGACCAAGGAATTTTATGAAAACATTGACAAGTATATTGATCAAAAACTCTCTGAAAAAGATTCACAAAACGATCTCGTAAAAGAAAATGAAGCAGACAAGGATTGAGGACAATGAACTGAATCGGTTTTTACGCCGTGTTTTTCTTGTATCTTCCTCTTTCTTACTTATAGCAGGTTGTTTTTGCTTGAATAAGAAATAAATTAGAAGTTCTATCATCTAAGAAAAATGATGAAAAAAATCATTTAACTAATGGTGTGAACGTTTAGTGTTTATCAGCTCCATTCTCTGTAATTTTGGGGGTAAAATCCACACCATTTAGATAAAATTAGTTGAATTTGATTGGAAAAACGCTTTTATAAAAGCGGAGAAAAGTCTTGATATTACGCTGTTTTTAGTCCAACTGAAATTCATACTTTCCAAACCAGGTCTTAAGAAAGCTCGTAAAGCTAGCCAGTTCTCTAAACGTTAATTCGTTGCTGGAAAGTAGAATACAAACGAAAACACTTTGCATCTTGCAAGGTGTTTTTTGTATGAGAACTGGCGGTGCGCAATTAGGATAGCTCTAGCGACTTTAGTCGCATAGAGATATGCTATGCATAGTTGCCCCAAGAAAACAAGCGTAGCGATGTTTGATTGGATGGCAACCACTGCACTCAAAATGTTAATTCGAAAGAATTACTATACTTACAAAGAGCACCCTTCGGGGTGTTTTTTCTATACCTAAGATAAATGGAAAATAAAAAACCACCCTATCTTTCACAGTCAAATGTGACTGTAGAAAATAGAGTAGGTCTAGGATGTTAAAGACTATTTGTCGTCTTTATGAAAGATATTTTTAACGCCCTTGATAGCTCCTTCAACAGCTTCTTTTGCATCTTCAGCAACTTCTTTTGCTTTTGAAGCAACTTTTTCAGCAGTGCCTTCAGCTTCTGTTTTTGTATCGCCGGTTAATTTACCAAGGCCTTCTTTAACAGAACCTTTTGCTTGGTTCAATTTTTCTTCTAATGACATAGCGTCACCTCCATGAAGTTAGTAGTTTTTTCTCTGAATGCAATACTGTTGATTTAAAAAAATAAAAAATATTTGTCTCAGATTAGAATAAGTATATTCTTTTTAAAATGGAAAGTCAAATTTTTGCTACGGTATTCTGAAAGCAGGATCGACGTTTGATCTGATGGCAAATAGCGAGCGACTAATAAGTCACGATATTTCGTTTTTCCAGCAAAGATTTGAAACGAAAGAAGCAAAAACTTTTCTGTCTCCAATGAAATAAATGGTATAATGGTCGTGAATGGAGACATCGTAACGCTGTTTTTGAAAAAGAGAAGATAAATATGAAAAGAATCCTCACAACCTCCCCTGTTATCAGTACTTTAGCTCTAATCTGTTTGTTGCTTGCTCTATTAACTTCCTTTTATGGGGATGCTATGTATGACCTATTGGCTTTTCATTCGAAGCCGGTGTATGGTTGGCAATATGTCAGTGGGACCCTGATGCACGGTAGTAAAGGCGCACCTATCTGGTTTTTATGGGTCCATTTGTTGTTAAATGGACTCATGATCCTTCCTTTCGGAGGACTGCTAGAAAGAAAAAGAGGCTCCAGACAAGTCTTGATTGTTTTTGTGACGGCGACAGTCCTTTCTTCCATCGTTTTTCACCTCTTAACCCAGGGGCAAGACATTCAGGCAACAGGGATCTCTGCTGTAGGATACGCCTTTGTAACCGGAGGGATTATGCTCCTGCCAAACGTGTGGAAAGAATTTTCACGCACCGTAAAATGGTTTTATCTATTCTTAATTTTTCTATCTGGCCTCATGCTCTTACCAGCAATCACCGGATGGATCTCAACACTATTGCATCTTTCAGGGATTGTGAGTTATCTATTGGTCTTTATCGGAAGTAAAGTCTTGAAGGGGAGAAGCTAACCATTAAGACGGCTCCTCAGTAAGGTTTTCATCGTACTTCCTTGACTCTTCCTCTACCAGGCCGTATAATATTCTATATCAATGAAGAAATCACCTTTTGTCATTGTGCAAAGGGTGATTTTATAACGAAAAAAAGGAGACACAATGGGGTATATCTCTACTATTAAAACGGCTGTTCAGCTCTTTCCTTTCCTGGCATTTTTGCTGACCTTGCCCTACATGATTTTGAATTATCGAAAATATGGTTCGGTCAATAAATTGCGGGTGCTGATTTTCTATTCTTTTATGCTTTACTTGATGACGGTCTATCTCTTGGTGATCTTGCCTCTGCCAGATCCAAGTAAGATTCATACTAGCTACTCGGAAATGGTCAATCTCCATCCCTTTGCTTTTGTGGTGGATTTTTTCAAGGAGAGCCCCTTTGATTTAGCGCAGACTGGTACTTGGATTCAAGCCCTTAAGCATCCAACTTTTTATGTGCCTGCCTTTAATGTCCTGATGTTGATTCCTTTTGGGATGTATCTGCGCTATTATTTTAAGTGTGGTTTTAAGAAAACGATTCTTCTGACAGCCCTCTTTAGTCTCTTTTTGGAGCTGACCCAGTTATCAGGTCTCTATTTTCTGTATCCGGGTCCTTACCGCCTAGCAGATGTCGATGATATTATTCAAAATACTACCGGTGGTGGAGTGGGCTATTTGCTCGGTTGGTTCCTGGTTTGGTTATTGCCAACACGAGACGAAATTGACGAACATTCTTTCCGAGTAGGGACCAGAGTATCTGGTTTTCGGATGGGTCTTGCCTTCTTGATCGACTTTGTGATGCTATCCTTGCTTTACGAGGTAATCGAGCGTTTGGAGACGATTCCTTATGTAGCGGTTTTGGCTGTTTATTTTGGTTTGATTCCCTTGTGGCGGGGCAAAACCTTGGGAATGGCTTTATTGAAATTCCGCTTGCATTTTGACAAGCAAAAATGGCTTCGCACCATCTGGCGGGGAATCCTAGTAGTAGGTTATTTCTATCTGATTCCTCAAGGGTTGTTCTATTTGATTTCGCTCTTGAATAGCGACTTGACGGACAATTCCCTCTTAACCCTGTCCATGATTTTATTGCTCTTCTTTATGCTTTTATTGTACCTGATTCTCACTCTTGCCATCGTCTTACTCAATCGTCGCTTTCCCTTTGACCGTCTAGCTGGGGCTGAGTATGAGAGTACGGTGCGCGTGAAGAAAGAGCTCTTAAAGGATGAAACTGAATCATCAAAATAGAGAGAGTGGGACAGAAATCGGTAATTCGTTAGAATTTGATTTCGTCGTCTCACCTCCGCACAGTTGAGTAGGGCTGTAAAAGCTGATGAAATCAGCGTAGTAGAGCCCACTCAACTACTGCGTCTTGCTCGACAATCCAAAAACAATAAAGAGGCTAGGACTTTTGTCCCAGCCTCTTTATTGTTTTATACACATAAAAATATCCGAACGTTCCCAGTTGAGAAGGGCCATTTTAAGGGGAATGTGCTACAATGGAAGCAAATAGATAGAATGGAGCAGTGAAATGAAAGCAATTATTACAGTCGTTGGTAAAGACCAAAAAGGAATCGTAGCGGGTGTTGCAACGAAAGTGGCAGAATTAGGACTCAATATCGATGATATCTCTCAAACTGTATTGGATGAGTACTTTACCATGATGGCAGTCGTATCATCGGATGAGAAAAAAGATTTCACACAGCTTCGTTCAGAGTTGGAAGAATTCGGTCAGTCTCTGCATGTGAAAATCAATATCCAAAGCGCAGCGATTTTTGATGCCATGCACAATTTGTAAGATAGGGGTTGAGAATTTATGGACATTAAACAGGTAACAGAAACCATTGCCATGATTGAGGAGCAGAACTTCGATGTTCGGACTATCACC
The DNA here is from genome assembly GCF_964238605.1 of Streptococcus parasanguinis. Lineage (GTDB taxonomy): Bacteria > Bacillota > Bacilli > Lactobacillales > Streptococcaceae > Streptococcus > Streptococcus parasanguinis_AJ. The sequence goes on from NZ_CAXSMM010000014.1 coordinate 37,074, forward strand.
ATGGGGATTTCGCTTCTAGATTGTATTGATCCGGATATCGAAAAGGCAGCGGAAAAAGTCTACCATAAGATTGTGACAAAGGCCAAAGACCTAGTGGCTGTTGGGGATGAGATCGCGGCGGAACTCGGCATTCCTATTGTCAACAAGCGGGTTTCAGTCACTCCGATTTCTATTATCGGTGCAGCAACCAATGCGACAGATTATGTCCCCTTTGCCAAAGCGCTGGATCGTGCGGCCAAAGAAGTTGGGGTCAACTTTATCGGTGGCTTCTCGGCCCTTGTTCAAAAAGGCTACCAAAAGGGGGATGAAATCCTTATCAATTCCATTCCTCGCGCCCTTGCAGAGACGGATTTTGTCTGCTCTTCAGTCAATATTGGATCGACCAAGACAGGGATCAATATGACAGCTGTCCGAGATATGGGTCGTATCATTAAAGAAGCATCCCAAGCAGATCCGATGGGGCCTGGTAAGCTGGTAGTTTTTGCCAATGCAGTAGAAGATAATCCCTTTATGGCGGGTGCCTTCCACGGTGTCGGTGAAGCGGATGTTGTCATTAACGTTGGGGTTTCAGGACCGGGTGTCGTCCAACGGGCCATCGAAAAAGTTCCAGGCGCTAGCTTTGATGTATTGGCTGAAACAGTCAAGAAGACAGCTTTCAAGATTACCCGTGTTGGGCAATTAGTGGGTCAAATGGCTAGTGAACGTCTCGGTGTTGAGTTTGGAATTGTCGACTTGTCTCTCGCGCCAACGCCAGCTGTTGGGGATTCGGTTGCCCGTGTCCTCGAAGCCATGGGGCTTGAAGTGGTCGGAACTCATGGGACAACAGCAGCCCTAGCTCTGCTCAATGACCAAGTGAAAAAAGGCGGCATCATGGCTTGTAACCAAGTTGGTGGGTTGTCAGGTGCCTTCATTCCGGTCTCAGAAGACGAAGGGATGATTGCAGCGGTCCAATCAGGCCATATCAATCTGGAAAAATTGGAAGCCATGACAGCTATCTGTTCCGTCGGTCTGGATATGATTGCCATCCCAGCTGATACTCCAGATACAACCATTGCGGCCATGATCGCCGATGAAGCAGCTATCGGGGTAATCAACCAAAAGACAACAGCGGTTCGGATCATTCCTTATGGGGAAGAGGGCGATATGTTAGAGCTCGGAGGGCTTCTTGGGTCTGCTCCGGTAATGAAGGTCAACAAGGCTTCGTCAGCTGATTTCATTGCCCGTGGTGGCCAAATTCCAGCTCCGGTTCATAGCTTTAAAAACTAAGAGAAATCTAGTATAATAGTAGAAAATAGAAAAGTCTGTGATGATGAAACTCCAGACTTTTTTCTTGCAAAAGGAGACAAGATGGCTAAAACAAGATTATTTGTGATTCGTCATGGGAGAACCATGTTTAATACCATTGGCCGTGCTCAAGGCTGGTCCGATACACCCTTGACAGCAGAAGGAGAACGAGGGATTCAAGCTCTAGGAATCGGCTTGCGTGAGTCCGGTTTGGAGTTTACTCGAGCTTATTCCAGTGATTCAGGCCGTGCCATTCAGACAATGGGGATCATTCTTGATGAATTGGGCTTGAAAGACCAGATTCCTTATCGCTTTGACAAACGGATCCGCGAGTGGTGTTTTGGTAGCTTTGATGGGGCCTACGGTGGGGAGCTCTTTCATGGTGTCGTGCCGCGCGTGCTAGATGTAGAAGACTATAAGACTTTGACCTTGGAAGACTTGGCCAATGGCATCTGCCAAGTGGACACAGCGAATTGGGCTGAACCTTGGGAGGTTTTGAAAGGCCGAATCTTAGAAGGTTTTGAAGCTATTGCCAAAGAAGTAGAAGAAAATGGAGGAGGCAATGCCTTGGTGGTCAGCCATAGTTGGACCATTCAGACCTTGGTCTGCTTGATCGAAGGAAAACCAAATCTCAATCTGCCTCTTTCAAACGGTAGTGTTACCCTTGTAGAATATGAAGATGGAAAATTGACGGTTAAGGGGGTTGGAGATAGCAGTTACCGTGAGGTCGGTGAAAGCTTGCAAGAATCCTAGTCCGTCCTGAAAGGCTGACCCTTTGGTCATGGCCTTTTCTTTTTCTCAAAACTTGTAAGAGCTTTCCTACTTTCTTTTTGCAAAAAATGATATAATGAAAGAGATACATACGGAGGTAATACAATGACAAAAACCAGATTATATATTGCTCGTCATGGAAAAACCATGTTTAATACCATTGGGCGGGCACAGGGCTGGTCAGACACTCCGCTGACAGAAGCAGGAGAGCGTGGGATTCGAGAATTAGGACTTGGTCTCAAGGAAGCTGGGCTTTCTTTTGAAGAGGCTGTTTCGAGTGATTCTGGACGCACCATTCAAACCATGGGAATTATTCTTCAAGAACTCGGTCTGACAGGGAAAATCCCTTATCGTTATGACAAACGGATCCGCGAGTGGTGTTTTGGTAGTTTTGACGGTGCTTATGATGGCGATCTCTTCATGGGAGTTTTACCCCGTGTCTTTAAGGTCGATGATTTCCATCAGTTGAGCCTGATGGAGTTAGCAGAAGGGATCGTCGAAGTGGATACCACTGGTTGGGCTGAATCCTGGGGAACCTTGAGTAGTCGGATCAAAGAAGGATTTGAGGCTATCGCAAAAGAGGTAGAAGCAGCTGGCGGTGGCAATGCTATTGTGGTTAGCCATGGTATGACCATTACGACCTTGATTTATCTCATTGATCCAAAAGCGGTCGAAGAATTGGTCTTGGACAACGGAAGCGTGACGGTTTTGGCCTATGAAGATGGTGCCTTTCATATTGAAAAGATTGGGGATCTGTCCTATCGTAAGGTTGGAGCAAAACTTCTAGAGGGTGGCCATGACGAATAAGTATAGACGCGCAAGAAAAAAACGTAAGAAATGGTGGCCTTACCTATTGAGTTTCTTTCTTCTTGTGGTCCTTGGATCAGGAATTGGTGTTTACTTAGCGAAGCCAAGCTTGTTTTCAGGGCTTCAGTTTTGGAAGGCTAAAAAAACAGCTGTAACGACTCCCTCTTCTTCTAAGAAAAAGGAAGAAAAATCAGATTTACCAGCCGTTTCGACAAAAGACTGGCAGTTGATCTTGGTCAATCGTGACAATGTGAAGCCTGAGCTGAACCCACAATTAACAGATGTGGATGCTATCAAAGTGGATAGTCGGATTGTAGAACCGACTCGTCAATTTTTAGAAGCGGCTCGAAAAATTGCCCCAGAAGAAACCTTGATATCAGGCTATCGAAGTGTGGCCGAGCAAACAGAGCTCTATAATGAGCGTGTTGCGCAACTAGAGGCTAGCGGCCTTTCGCACGAAGAAGCTGAAAAGCAGGTGCAGACTCAGGTACAGGTCCCTGGTGCTAGTGAACACCAGACGGGGCTTGCGATTGATATGAGTGTCGAAGCTGGTCAAAGTGATGAGTTGGGCATGCAGCTGGCTGCCATCGCACCGCAATATGGCTTTGTCCTTCGCTACCCAGATGGGAAGAGCAACATCACGGGGGTGAATTTTGAGAATTGGCATTTCCGTTATGTTGGCGTAGAAAATGCCCAGTATATGGCCAAGCATCAGCTAGTATTGGAAGAATATATTCAACTATTGAAAAAGGCTGGAAAATAGGAGGGGATTCACTTCTCTAGGTCTTAAGAATGATTTTTAGCACTCTTGAAAAAAGAGTGCTAATTTTTTGGATTTTTCTCTTGACTTTCTTTTGGATGGGTGTATAATAGAATCAAGGTTTAGCACTTGAGTGTTTAGAGTGCTAAAAAATGAAAGAGAGGTGAGGTCATGGTTACAGAACGTCAAAATGAGATTCTCAATCTTGTCGTCGATATCTTTACCAAGACCCACGAACCAGTCGGTTCAAAAGCGCTACAAGATGTGATTCAATCCAGTAGCGCGACCATTCGAAACGACATGGCTGCCCTCGAAAAACAAGGCTTACTAGAAAAGGCCCACACTTCGAGTGGCCGAATGCCTAGCCGAGCTGGTTTTCAATATTTTGTTCAGAACTCGCTTGATCTAGAGCTGATTGATGAGCAAGATGTCTACCAAGTGGTGAAAGCCTTTGATTTCGAAGCCTTTAAGTTAGATGATATCTTGGATGCTACGGCCAAGTTGCTAGCCCAGATGACGGGTTACACCGCAGTGATTCAGGATGTTGAACCGACACGTCAGCGCTTGACTGGTTTTGAGATTGTTCCATTGTCCAACCACGATGCCTTAGCGGTTCTGACCTTGGATGAATCAAAGCCTGTCACCGTCCAGTTTGCCATTCCAAAGAATTTCTTAACCAGTGACTTGGAAATCTTCCATCAGCTGGTTCAAGAACGCTTCATTGGAAATACAGTCTTGGATATCCACTACCGCCTGCGGACAGAGATTCCACAGATTGTACAGCGCTATTTCAAGACGACAGACAATGTGCTGGATCTCTTTGATTACGTCTTCTCGCAACTGTTTCAAGAACTGGTTTTTGTAGAAGGAAAGGTTTCATCATTAACCTACGCCGATCTTCAGACCTATCAGTTCTTAGATTATCCCCAACACGTAGCCTTGGAGTTACGAGGGGGAATGCCAGAAGACCAAATGACCCAGATCCTGGTTGCAGAATCCCAAGAAAAGGCCTTGAAAAATGTGACGGTGATTAGTCACAAGTTCCTAGTGCCTTATCGTGGGATGGCCCTCATGCATGTGATCGGTCCCGTAGAGATGGATTACAGGCGTGTGATTAGCCTGGTCAATGTCATCGGACGGGTACTGGTTATGAAGTTGACGGACTACTACCGTTACCTCAACAGCAACCATTATGAAGTAAATTAAGACTAAATGAAAGGGGTGTATGCCTTGACAGAAGATATCAAAAAAGAAGACGTGAAAGAAGAGGAAGTTGCCCAAACAACTGAAGAAGTTGTAGAGGAAAGCAACCAACCTTCTGAGTTAGAAGAAGCACAAGCGCGTGCCGAAGAATTTGAAAACAAATACCTTCGTGCTCATGCAGAAATGCAAAACATTCAGCGCCGTGCTAATGAAGAACGTCAACAATTACAAAAATACCGTAGCCAAGATTTGGCAAAAGCGATCTTACCATCACTGGACAACCTCGAACGCGCCCTTGCCGTCGAAGGATTGACAGATGATGTGAAGAAGGGCTTGGAAATGGTCCAAGAAAGTTTGGTACATGCTCTGAAAGAAGAAGGAATCGAAGAAATTCCAGCGGACGGAGCCTTTGACCATAACTACCACATGGCCATCCAAACCTTACCTGCAGATGACGAACATCCAGCAGACACTATCGCACAAGTCTTCCAAAAAGGCTACAAACTCCATGACCGCATCCTTCGCCCAGCCATGGTAGTGGTTTATAACTAGGCTGCCTTGTCCGAAACGACACTAAACTATGAAAGAAAGATAAGACGCAAGCCGGAGGCTTGCAAGGAAGATATTTCCCGCCGTGGTGAAAGTTTCAGTAGCTTGTGCTACTGAAACAGGGGATTTTTGAGACAGTAGGCTCAAAAATAAGTGATGAAATCCCGAAGGGAGTTGCTCACGTCCCCACCACTTAAGGGAAATATCAAAAAAAGAAGAAAAATCAACAAGGAGAAAAACATATGTCTAAAATTATCGGTATTGACTTAGGTACAACAAACTCAGCAGTAGCAGTTCTTGAAGGAACTGAATCAAAAATTATCGCAAACCCAGAAGGTAACCGCACAACTCCATCTGTAGTGTCATTCAAAAACGGTGAAATCATCGTTGGTGACGCTGCAAAACGTCAAGCAGTAACAAACCCAGATACAGTGATTTCTATCAAATCTAAGATGGGTACTTCTGAAAAAGTTTCTGCAAATGGTAAAGAATACACACCACAAGAAATCTCAGCGATGATTCTTCAATACTTGAAAGGTTACGCTGAAGACTACCTTGGTGAAAAAGTAACGAAGGCTGTCATCACAGTTCCAGCTTACTTCAACGATGCTCAACGTCAAGCAACTAAAGACGCTGGTAAAATCGCTGGTCTTGAAGTAGAACGTATCGTCAACGAACCAACAGCAGCAGCCCTTGCTTATGGTTTGGATAAGACTGATAAAGAAGAAAAAATCTTGGTATTCGACCTTGGTGGTGGTACATTCGACGTATCTATCCTTGAATTGGGTGATGGTGTCTTTGATGTATTGGCAACTGCAGGGGATAATAAACTCGGTGGTGACGACTTTGACCAAAAAATCATCGACTACATGGTTGAAGAATTCAAGAAAGAAAATGGTATCGACTTGTCAACAGACAAGATGGCGCTTCAACGTTTGAAAGACGCAGCTGAAAAAGCGAAGAAAGACCTTTCTGGTGTGACTTCAACTCAAATCAGCTTGCCGTTCATCACTGCAGGAGCTGCTGGACCTCTTCACTTGGAAATGACTTTGACTCGTGCGAAATTCGACGATTTGACTCGTGATCTTGTAGAACGTACAAAAACTCCAGTTCGTCAAGCCCTTTCAGATGCAGGTTTGAGCTTGTCAGATATCGACGAAGTCATCCTTGTCGGTGGTTCAACTCGTATTCCTGCCGTTGTAGAAGCTGTTAAAGCTGAAACTGGTAAAGAACCAAACAAATCAGTGAACCCTGACGAAGTTGTGGCTATGGGTGCTGCGATCCAAGGTGGTGTGATCACTGGTGACGTCAAAGACGTTGTCCTTCTTGACGTAACTCCATTGTCACTTGGTATCGAAACAATGGGTGGAGTCTTCACAAAACTCATCGACCGCAACACTACAATTCCAACTTCTAAATCACAAGTCTTCTCAACTGCAGCAGATAACCAACCAGCCGTTGATATCCACGTTCTTCAAGGGGAACGCCCAATGGCAGCAGATAACAAGACTCTTGGACGCTTCCAATTGACTGATATCCCAGCTGCACCTCGTGGTATCCCACAAATCGAAGTTACATTTGACATCGACAAGAACGGTATCGTATCTGTTAAAGCGAAAGATCTTGGAACTCAAAAAGAACAAACAATCGTTATCCAATCAAACTCAGGTTTGACAGATGAAGAAATCGACCGCATGATGAAAGATGCAGAAGCTAACGCTGAAGCAGATAAGAAACGTAAAGAAGAAGTTGACCTTCGTAACGAAGTAGACCAAGCTATCTTTGCGACTGAAAAGACCATCAAAGAAACTGAAGGCAAAGGCTTTGATGCAGAACGTGACGCAGCTCAAGCAGGACTTGATGATCTTAAGAAAGCTCAAGAATCAGGTAACCTTGAAGAAATGAAAGCAAAACTTGAAGCCTTGAACGAAAAAGCACAAGCATTGGCTGTTAAACTTTACGAACAAGCTGCAGCAGCACAACAAGCACAAGCAGGAGCTGAAGGAGCACAAGCATCAGGCAACGCAGGCGATGACGTCGTAGACGGAGAGTTTACTGAAAAGTAAGATGCAAAGCCCGTTAAAACCTCACAGTGAAAATAGGAAATCTGACGCAGGAACTTTAGTTTCTAGGAAGATTTATCTTTTTCACCAAGAGGTTAGGGCGTGCTCAATTCAGCTTAACAACTAAATGATAAAAAGAAATCCAGAGGTTGCAACCCAGCCTCTGTTTTTCGGTAAAATAGAGGATGTTGCCTATGAAAAAAGTACTTTGTTTGATTTATCCTAATTTTTCTCTTTATGAGATAACTGCTTTAACGAGTACTTTAGCTCTGTCTTTTGACGTCACGATTGATTATGTCGCTTCAGATCATTCGATGGTGGTCTCTGAGGATGGCTTGCTCTGTCAACCGACCAAAACACTGGATCAAATCTGTATAGAAGAGTATTCTTGTGTGATTTTGCCAGGAATGGTCAATATAGGGCCTGCCTTACAGGATGAGAAATTGATTTCGTTCTTGAAGGACCTTGGTGAGCAAGATATCCTCATTGCAGCCATTTCTTCAGCGCCTCTTTTATTAGCGAAAGCAGGTCTGTTGAAGGACACGAAATTTACAGGTGGAATTTGGCAAAACTTCTTTGACTATTTTGAATTTCTTCCACGTGAGAATTTCCAACCGAAAGTGCTTGTGCAAGATAAACAGATCATTACGGCTATCGGTTTTGCCCATCAAGAGTTTGCAAGAAGAGTGATTCTAAGTTTAGGCTTGGAAGAGAATACGGACAACTATTTTAAAGAACAAAACGACTACTCAGAAGAGGATTTGATATTTACTCTATCGGACAAAGAGTTTGATCAAGTAAAGCGAAGCATAGAAAATGCCCTCTAAAGATTACATGAAAATTATAGAAAGGAACAAAGAGTGTTCGTAACTGAACACGGGCTACGGACGGTGCCAAAAAGATAGTTTTTTCTAGGACGCAAGCGTCCGTCGTCAAAACTCCTATTTTGGCTGTGTCCGTTTAACGCCCTTTGTATCTTGAATTATGAACAATACTGAATTTTATGACCGTTTGGGCGTTTCAAAGAATGCATCTCAAGATGAGATCAAGAAAGCCTATCGGAAATTATCTAAAAAATATCACCCAGATATCAACAAGGAGCCTGGTGCTGAGGAAAAGTACAAGGAAGTTCAAGAAGCTTACGAGACTTTGAGTGACGAGCAAAAACGGGCTGCTTATGACCAATATGGTGCTGCGGGTGCCAATGGTGGCTTCGGTGGCGGAGCAGGTGGTTTTGGTGGCTTTGATGGTGCTGGTTTTGGTGGCTTTGAAGATATCTTCTCTAGCTTCTTTGGTGGTGGTGCAAGTCGTAATCCAAATGCACCTCGTCAAGGGGATGACCTCCAATACCGCGTCAATCTCAAGTTTGAAGAAGCGATTTTTGGTGCGGAAAAAGAAGTCAAGTACCATCGGGAAGCAAGCTGTCATACCTGTCATGGTTCTGGGGCTAAGCCAGGGACTAGTCCGGTGACCTGTGGACGCTGTCATGGTTCTGGAGTCATCAATGTGGATACTCAGACCCCTCTTGGGATGATGCGCCGTCAAGTGACCTGTGATGTCTGTCATGGTCGTGGTCAAGAAATCAAAGATCCATGTACGACTTGTCGTGGAACAGGTCATGAAAAACAAGCTCATAGCGTGAATGTCAAGATTCCTGCCGGAGTTGAAACGGGTCAACAAATCCGCTTAGCTGGTCAAGGAGAAGCTGGCTTTAACGGTGGACCATACGGGGACTTGTATGTTGTTGTCAATGTTGAGCCGAGCGATCGTTTCGAACGAGATGGCTCAACCATCTACTACAAGTTAGACTTGAACTTTGTTCAAGCAGCTCTTGGAGATACGGTCCATGTGCCAACTGTTCACGGAGATGTCGATTTGGTCATTCCTGAAGGAACCCAAACCGGTAAGAAATTCCGCCTCCGTGGAAAAGGGGCTCCAAGCTTGCGTGGTGGTGCTATGGGGGATCAATATGTATCTGTCAATGTCGTCACCCCAACTGGTTTAAATGACAAGCAAAAAGAAGCCCTTCAAGCCTTTGCGGAAGCAAGTGATTTGAAGGTCAACCCAAAGAAAAAAGGGTTCTTTGACAAGGTCAAAGATGCTTTAGATGATTTATAAGAATGAACGAGTTTCCTTTTGAGTAAGGAGCTCGTTTTATTTTGGATCGAATCCAAGAACTTCCTCTCCTAATTAAAGAATAATGAGGACCCTCATTGAATTTATTAAGATATCGTGGTAAATTTAAGAAAACGATTACAATGACAATTTAGGAGGTCCTGATGAAATCAGATCAACCACGTTATGCGATTCGCAAGTATGCAGTAGGAGCTGCTTCGGTGCTCATAGGATTTTTTGCTGGCGCGAATGTTGTAGCAGCTGATACGCCAACGGCTACAGACAGCCCTTCAACGACAGTTCCAACTCAGCCAAACGAGGGTGAGTCGACGATTTCCCTTAATGAGGAAGCTTCTCAGCCAACAGTAGAAAAACCAACGGCTCCTGCCCCAATCGTCGATCAAAGTCAACCGACACTGCCTGATCGTGAATTGCGGGTATCAGATCTTGACCGTTTGATTCGCGAAGAAGCAAGTTCTGTCGCAGAGTCGGATGTGGCAGCTCAACCAGCGACGGAAACGCCTGCTAAAGATCCTGATCAGGAAGAAAAATTAGCCAAGAAAAAGATTGTTTCGATCGATGCCGGTCGCAAGTACTTCTCACCAGAGCAAATCAAGGAAATCATTGATGAAGCTAGTAAGACGGGCTATACAGACTTGCATCTTCTAGTTGGAAATGACGGCTTGCGCTTTGTGCTGGATGATATGTCTTTGAAAGTGGGAGATACTTCTTATTCTAGCCAAGCCGTGACAGATGCGGTTGAAAAAGGGACAAAAGCTTATTACGATGATCCGAACGGGACAGCCTTGACCCAGGCTCAAATGGATGATATTTTGGCCTACGCCAAATCGAAGAAAGTGGGCGTCATCCCAACTATTAATAGTCCAGGTCACATGGATGCGATTCTGACAGCCATGGAACAATTGGGCATCGAAAACCCTCACTTTAATTACTTTGGCACTAAAAAATCAGCTCGGACAGTTGATTTGGACAACCAAAAAGCCTTAGACTTTACCAAAGCCTTGGTAGACAAGTATGCGGCTTATTTCAGCGGCAAGGCAGACATTTTCAATATTGGTTTGGATGAATATGCCAACGATGCCACAGATGCCCATGGTTGGCAGGTTCTCCAAGCTAGCAAGCATTGGCCAGGTGAAGGCTATCCAGAAAAAGGCTATGAAAAATTCATCCAATACGCCAATGATCTAGCAGCCATTGTGAAAAAACACAAGATGAAACCAATGGCCTTCAATGATGGAATCTACTACAATGGCGATACTTCCTATGGTACTTTTGACAAGGATATCATTGTGTCCTACTGGACAGGTGGCTGGAATGGCTATGATGTCGCTTCTTCAAAACTCTTGTCTGAACTAGGTCATCAGATTCTTAATACCAATGATGCTTGGTATTATGTGCTTGGACGGGACAAGGCTGGATCTGGTTGGTACAACCTTGATCAAGGTCTCGAAGGAATTTCCAAGTCAGCGATTGATGTGGTTCAAAAAAATGATGGGGCTAAGGTTCCCTTCATCGGTGGCATGGTAGCTGCCTGGGCAGATACGCCATCTGCAACCTACAAAAAAGACCTTCTCTTTAAGCTCATGCATGCCTTCGCGGACAAGAATGCGGACTACTTTGTAGCAGATCCTGAAGTGGTCGAAAAAGCTCTTTCGGAAGCTCCAACTGATTTGGACCACTATACAAAGGAATCTCTAGTAGCCTTTACGGCAGCTAAAAAAGCTTTAGAAGGGGCAGGAGCAAATACCACTCGAGCAGAGGCCAAAACCTTAATCGACAATCTCAAAGCAGCTCAAGGTGCTTTGGTGTATACGGAAAGCTACGCGAAAGAAGTTGCAGCAAAAGAAGCGGAAGAAAAACTTGCCATGAAGAAGGTCATCTCGATCGATGCAGGCCGCAAATACTTCTCATTGGATCAGCTGAAACGGATCGTCGATAAGGCCAGTGAGCTGGGTTATTCTGACTTGCACCTCCTTGTCGGAAACGATGGCATGCGCTTCGTCCTCGATGATATGACGGTGGAAGCCAATGGCAAAACCTATGCTAGTGACGATGTGAAAAAGGCCATTCTAGAAGGCACCAAGGCCTATTACGATGATCCAAATGGTCAAGCCTTGACTCAAGCAGAAATGGATGAACTCCATGCTTATGCTACTGCTAAAGGAATCGGCTTGATTGCGGCGGTCAATAGTCCTGGCCACATGGATGCTTTGTTGGTGGCCATGGAAAAATTGGGCATTGAAAATCCACAAGCCAGCTTTGATACGGTTTCAAAAACAACCATGGATTTGACCAATGAAGCAGCAGTCAACTTTACCAAAGCCTTGATTGGCAAGTACATGGACTACTTCAAAGACAAGTCTAAGATCTTTAACTACGGAACAGATGAATATGCCAATGATGCTACCAGTGCGCAAGGCTGGTACTACCTCAAGTGGTATGACCTCTATGGTAAATTTGCGGAGTATTCCAATAGTCTTGCAGCCATGGCGCGTGAAAAAGGCTTGCAGCCAATGGCCTTTAACGATGGCTTCTATTATGGAGATGAAGATGATGTTACCTTTGACAAGGACGTCTTGATTTCATACTGGTCCAAAGGATGGTGGGGCTATAACCTCGCATCTCCACAGTATTTGGCAGATAAGGGGTATAAATTCCTTAATACCAACGGAGACTGGTACTATGTTTTGGGAAGAACACCTGAAACGGGTGGTGGTTATATTGAAAAAGCGATTGCCAATGCAGCTGCTACTCCATTTAGACAACTCCCAAGTACAAAATATCCAGAAACATCTTTGCCGATGGTCGGTAGCATGGTAGCTGTTTGGTGTGATACCCCAAGTGAAGAATACATCGAAAAAAATGTCTTTGATCTCATGGAAGCTTTTGCCAACCACAACAAGGACTATTTCAAAGCAGACTTCACTGCCCTTAGAAAAGCAGTTGCCACGGTGCCAACAGATCTAGCCATATACACACCAGAATCGCGCGCAGCCCTTGCGAAAGTCTTAGATAGCTTGAATTGGAATGTGAGCCGTGCTCATCAAGATCAGGTGGATCAAGAAGTGGCCGCTCTGACCCAAGCCCTTGCGGGGCTCAAGCCAATCACGCAAGTAGGTAGCTTGGCTGAAAATGACGTCAAAGCCCTAGTGGAAGACAAACCAAGTCTTGAAATCGTAGAAAAAGAACTTGATTTTGACCTTGTGGAACGGACCAATCCAGATCTCGCTAAAGGAGAACGCAGAGTGATCCAGGCTGGGGTTAAAGGGCAAGGTCTTGAGTATGTAGAGGTTTCGGCACTTGATCAAAGTCGAAAAGTGATCGCTACAGAAGTTGCCACAGAGCCGGTTGCAGAAATTGTTGAAGTCGGTACCAAAGAAATTGTGATCCCAACAAGCCCTTCAGTAGAAGCACCAGTGAAGTCAGACGTGCTTGTGAACAAAATGGTTCCAGATCCTTCAACACCTCAAGTGATTTCGAAAGATCAACCAGTAGCACCAGTAAATACCCCAATGCCAATTCCAGCAGCTGTGGAAAAAGAGGTTCGTTCAGAAACAGTATCTTCTAACAAGCAACTTCCAGAAACAGGAGTGGAATCTGCTCTTAGGCTCGCTTTACTAGGAGCGATCTTAGGAGCAACAGGAATGGACTTGAAAAATAAAAAAAGAGACTAAGACCTAGTAGATTTGTAACAGGTCGAAGTTAGGAGAGTGGGACAGAAATCGGTAATTCGTTAGAATTCGATTTCGTCGTCCCACCTCCGCACAGTTGAGTAGGGCTGTA
>NZ_CAXSMM010000015.1:0-50218 GCF_964238605.1 Streptococcus parasanguinis
TTGTTCAGTTTTCAAAGGTCTTTGTCGCTCTCGCGCGACAACTATATTAGTATATCATGACCTACCCTTACTGTCAATACTTTTTTCCAAAAAATTTTATTTTTTTGAAAGTTTTTTTGAAAAAAAGAAAATAGAGAGGGAATCCTCTCTATTTATATTCTTGTCTGTATTTGTTTTCTTCAGCTTTGTTAGCCCATACATAATGACCTGGTTTAATTTCAACCATTTGTGGTTTATCTTCAGAGTAATCATGTTGTTCTGGATCATAGATTTTTAGAACTTTTTTACGTTCTAGAATTGGATCTGGAATTGGGACTGCTGAAAGTAGGGATTGAGTGTATGGATGGATTGGGTGGTTAAATAGCTCTTCAGTTTCTGCTACTTCTACAATAACCCCTTTATAGATAACTGCAATACGGTCAGAAATGAAGCGTACAACTGACAAGTCATGGGCGATAAAGAGGTAGGTCAAGCCTAATTCTCTTTGGAATTTTTTCAAAAGGTTCAAAACTTGCGCACGTACTGAAACGTCAAGGGCTGAGATTGGTTCATCCGCAATAACAAATTCTGGTTCCATGACAAGTGCACGGGCAATACCGATCCGTTGACGTTGACCACCTGAGAATTCGTGAGGGTAACGTGTCAAATGTTCTGCAAGAAGCCCGACTTCATGCATAATATTTTTTACTTTTTCCTGACGTTCTTCTTCGCTGTTAAACAAATGGTGGTTAATCAAACCTTCAGAGATAATATAATCAACTGTTGCACGTTCATTCAAACTTGCTGCTGGGTCTTGGAAGATCATTTGAATTTTACGGATCAACTCTGATTTTTCACTATGAGAGTTTTTCCCGTTGATCTTGCGACCGTCATAAATAATTTCTCCAGCACTTGTATCATTCAAACCGATGATCGCACGTCCAATTGTTGTCTTACCACTTCCTGATTCACCAACAAGAGAGAAAGTTTCTCCCTTATTAATGAAGAAATTGGCATTCTTTACAGCAACGAATTTTTTACTTCCTTCACCGAAGGAAATTTCTAAATCTTTAATTTCAACTAATTTTTCAGTCATTTCCTTCCTCCTATTCTGTAATGTGAGTGAAGCCCATTTTTGAGCCAATCTTTTCGTGAAGGTTTTCGATTACTTCTGGTTTATGAACTGTTGGTGCATCTGGATGGAGCAACCAAGTCTTAGCCCAGTGAGTATCGGTCACTTTGAAAGCAGGTGCCTCTTCTTCAAAATCAATCTGCATTGCATAGTCTGAACGAAGTGCAAAGGCATCTCCTTTGATTGGAGCATACAATGATGGCGGAGTCCCTGGAATAGAGTAAAGATTACCATCTGAGGTTGACAATTGAGGCAAGCTTGAAAGCAAGCTCCATGTGTATGGATGTTTTGGATCGTAGAAAATTTCTTCTACTTTACCAAACTCAACAATTTCTCCAGCATACATAACGGCTACTTTATCTGCAATACTTGCAACCACACCTAAGTCGTGGGTGATAAAGATAACTGTAAATTGGTATTCTTTTTGAAGGGATTTCAACAAATCAATGATTTGCGCTTGAATGGTTACGTCAAGGGCTGTTGTTGGTTCGTCACAGATTAAGATATCTGGACGGCAGGCTAAGGCGATGGCAATAACGATCCGTTGACGCATCCCACCTGAATATTGGAATGGATACTCATCAAAACGACGTTCAGCATCTGGAATTCCAACTTTCTCCATATAGTCCAAAGCCATTTCTTTGGCTTCTTTAGCTGTTTTCCCTTGGTGTTTGATAATGACTTCTGTAATTTGTGAACCAATTGTGTTGATTGGGTCCAAACTTGTCATTGGGTCTTGGAAAATTGTAGCGATCTTAGATCCACGAATATTTTCCCAATCTTTATTCGATTTCAAATCTGTCAATTCTTGACCACGGTATTTAATCGAACCTTGGGCAATACGGCCGTTATCTTCTAACATTCCGGTGAACGTTTTTGTCAAAACTGATTTCCCTGAACCTGACTCACCAACTAAGGCAAGAACTTCACCTTCTTCTAGCTCAAGCGATACGCCACGAATAGCTGTCAATACGCGATCGCGCACGTCAAATTCCACTACGATATCTTGAGCAGATAAAATAATATTGTTATTTGATGTCATATCTACTCCTCCTATCTATGTGTACGTGGGTCGCTGGCATCGGCCAAGTTTTGTCCGACGATAAAGAATGACAAGGATACTAAAATCAAAACAGTAAGCGGAATCCAGAATAGGTAGGCATTTGTAGTTACGTTTTGAGAATAGTCAGAAATCAACCGTCCCAAACTTGGAACTGTGATTGGAAGACCAAGTCCGAAGAAGGAAAGGAAAGCTTCGTAAGAAATAAAACTTGGTAACATTTGTGATGTTTGGGTCACGATTACAGATACCAATTGAGGTAAAATATTTTTCGTAACAATTTTCAAAGTTGGCGTTCCTAATGTTCGACTGGCCAAGTTGTATTCCAAGTCACGGTAACGCATGATTTGAACACGAATCATGTAGGCAATTCCGATCCATCCTGTTAAGGACATGGCAAGAATCAAGTTCCAGAAACCAGATCCCATTGAGTAAGTCAAGACGATAACGATCAACATAAATGGAATGTTTGAAATAACGTTATAAACTTCCATCATGATACGGTCGATGGATTTTGAGATTCCCCAAACTCCACCAACGATGACTCCGACCACCACGTTAATAACAGTTGCGATAAAGGAAATGATAATAGAATTTCGAGCACCAAACCAAACTCCATCAAAGAGGGATTTACCGTTGTTATCTGTACCAAAGAAAGCTTTGGCACTTGGTGGATTCAAACGAGCAGTAAAGTCATTGACCTTACTAACATCATT
This sequence comes from Streptococcus parasanguinis, assembly GCF_964238605.1. GTDB lineage: Bacteria > Bacillota > Bacilli > Lactobacillales > Streptococcaceae > Streptococcus > Streptococcus parasanguinis_AJ. The sequence goes on from NZ_CAXSMM010000015.1 coordinate 2,888, forward strand.
GTAATCAAAATTTGAAAACATCGGGTAGATAAAACTCATCAAGAGAATCCCAATCAAAACAGCAAGCATAATGATAGTGGTTCTTTTCTTAAAGAATTGTCTGAATACAGATTTCCAGTATGAATATGCTGGAGCATCGATTACTTCAGAGGCAAAGTCATCGCGTTTTACAAACTGAAATTTATTTTTATCGATTGTAGTCATTATTTGCCTCCTTTCGTATTCGTTAATTTAATCCGTGGGTCAAGTACCGTCATCAAGATATCACCTAACATGGCAGCAAAGATACCAAGCGATGTGAAGATAAAGACAAGTCCGATAACCATGGTGTTATTTGATGCTTTAATAGAGTCAATCAACATTTTACCCATACCTGGGAAAGCGAAGACTGTTTCAGTAAGTGTCGCACCTGAGATAACTCCAATAATAGATGTCGGGATACCAGATACCAATGGAACCATCGCATTTTTGAAGATGTGTTTTTTTGAAATCTCACGTTCTGACAATCCTTTTGAACGAGCAAAACGGACGAAATCTTGTGAATGGATATCAATCATGTAACGACGAATCCAAACGGCGTTAAATGGTGCACTCAGCAAACCAAGAATCAGAGACGGCAATACATATGAACGCCAATCCTGTGCTCCAAGAACTGGGAATGAGTCTGGAAGCCCAAAGAATGAACCTGCTAAACGGACAATGTAGACCGAAGCAATGGTTGGAAGAGACATCATAAATGTCAAAGCAGCTGTTGAGATGCTATCAAACCATGAGTTCTTGAACAGAGCCATGTAAGATCCTAATGGGATCGCAATCAAATAAGAAATTGCAATACCAATCAAACCAATGATTGAAGAAGATGCAATCATGGATGGATTCTCATAGTTGCTCAAAGTTGCTGTATAAGCGTCCCCTTTACCAAATCGACTGATATCTTGTGAGTCTGCCTTACTTGGTGATTTGTAGGTACGTGAGTAGATATCGATTGAAGATGTCTTTTTACCTGTTGGGAAGTTCACTTCACTCTTCTTAGTCGTTCCTTGTCCTTGCGTGATAACTTGAAGAACTGGGGTATTAGAATAAGTTGGATATGAATTTCCAAGGTTTAAGGTTACAAAGTTTTGGTGTACATATGGGAATTGACCATTAAAGTACAAGAGGTATTTGTGTTTCGTACCAGAACCCACTACAGACCATCCAATAGACGGATCATTTTCAATACGGATATAGCGTTTGAGGTTTGGATTTGAAGCATCTTTCACCCAACCTGGATGATCAAACTGAATCAAATTCGCATAGAAGCTGACGACACGTTCAAAAACTGGAATTTCACGCACCGCATAGAAAGACTTACTTTCTGGGAAACGTTTCAACTGCCAACCATGACCTAATTTGTTAATGTATTCTTTATAGATCTTTTCATTGGCAGTTGTCGCATCAACTGTTACAGAAGAATCTTCTTTACTTGCTTTTTGTTGCAAGCTCTTTGAATCCATGTATTCCAAATAACCCATGCGATCGTAGACAGTATTTTCGTAGTTGATCTTCGAATCTTTTGTCTTCGCTACTTTATTGTAGTTGGGGTCATTTTTAAAGATGAGATTTCTCGGTGTTAGCGTATAGATAATCATGTAGGTTAATGTCGTGACGAGAAAGATCGACACTAACGAACGCAAAATACGCATAAAAACATATTTTTTCATATTTCATTCCTTTAATGTCCAAAAGAACTTTCTCCCCTAGAAGAGAAAGTTCTAATGAAAAGCAATAATTTAATTATTTAACGTGTTTTTCAAGATCTTGTTGAGCTTTTTTGTTTGACTCAGCTTTTTCTTTTTGCCATTTTTCACGTGCTTGTTCGTATTGTTTCTTAGTAACAGGTTCATCTTGAACTTCTACATATTTGAAGTAAGCAGATCCTTTGTTACCTGTTTGAGCTGATGGGCCAGAGAATGGAACCACTTTAGAAACAACTGTTGCTGCGCCTGTGCTTGACATTGTTGGGATTACCAAGGCACTGTCACTCAACCAAGCTTGAGCAGTAGCATATTTTTCGTAACGTTTAGCTACATCAAGTGATTCGCTATTAGCGTCTGCAAGAAGTTTCGCATACTCATCCAAGCCAACTGCTTTGGCTGAAGCATTATCTACACCACCTGCAAAACCAAGGTAAACTTTTGTTTGGTCTTCTGATGATGGTTGAAGAGTATCAAGGTAAGTTGATGGATCATCGTAGTCTGGGTTCCATCCGACCAATCCTTGAAGATCCCAATCTGCATCTGCAGCTGATGGAACATTCAATGTGATGTTCAACACTTCATCTTGGTCCATCATTTGAAGGTCAAGAACGACATTGTCTTTACCAAGAGTATCTTCCACTGTTTGTTTCAATGATTGCATCCGTGAAACAAAGTTTGTAGAGTTTTGTGCTACTGGTACGTCAATATGAATTGGGAATTGAACGCCATCTTTTTGAAGTTCAGCTTTTGCTTTTTCAAGTTGTGCTTTTGCTTTGTCTTTGTTGTAAAGACCGTCTTGACCATCTGCAAGGTTGACACCTTTCCATTGGTCTCCATAAGTAGTCAACTTATCTGCAACCACATCTCCAAAGTCTTTCCCATTAACTTGTACAAAAGCTGGAGCTGTATAGGTATTACGGATAGCTGGTTTAGCAAATGCTTTACTATTTACTTGCGCTGAATAGTTTTCACGATTCAAGGCAAAGGTGATAGCTTGACGGAAATCTTTGTTTAAGATTGCTTTCTTAGTAGAAGATTTTTCAGCATCTGATTTCTTAGCTGTGTGTTTGTATGATTGACGGTCAATGTTGAAACCAAGAACCGCTACCCCTGAACCAGCCGGTGTATTATAGATGTTGTCTTTGTATTTTTTAGATACAGTTGCAAAGTTTGAACTTGCCGGGAAAAGACGAGCAGCTGTATAAGCACCATCAGAGAAACCACGCGCCAATGAATCTTGGTCTGATCCATCATAATAAGTGAGTTTCACTTCTTTAAGGTGAACGTTTTTCTTATCCCAGTAGTTGTCATTCTTTTCAAATACAACAGATGATTTTGAAGTGATTGATTTAAGAAGGAAAGGTCCGTTTGCAAGGATTGATTTCACATCGTTTGGTTGACCAAAATCATCTCCCTTACTCTTCAAGAACTCTGTGCTAATTGGGAACAAGATTCCGTTTGTTGTTTTAGAGTTCCAGAAGGTTTCAGGTTTGTTCAATGTATATTGAAGTGTGTAATCATCAACAGCTTTGACACCAACTTGGCTAAAGTCTGTAGTTTTTCCTTGTACATAATCATCCAAGCCTTTGACAGAACCTTGAACAAGTGAAAGGGTTTCAGATTTTTTATCAGCAGCGTGTTTCAAACCAGTTACGAAGTCTTTGGCAGTCACTTCACCATGTTCTTCACCATCTGCATCGTACCATTTAACACCCTTACGAATCTTGTAGGTATAAGTCAAACCATCTTTTGAAACAGACCAATCTTCTGCAAGTGATGGCACAAGATTTCCATACTTGTCATTTGCCATCAAACCATCTACGACATTTGTAGTGATATCATGTGTAGCAGCTTTAGAAGATACAGTGTAGTCCAAAGTTTGAGGATCATCTGTGTAGACATAACCATAGTTTTTGTCTTCACCTGAGCTTGCTTTACTAGTATTTGAACCAGAACATGCAGCCAACAATCCAGCTGCAAGGAGTGTTACTCCGGCAACTGCGAATACTTTACCTTTTTTCATAGGAATTCTCCAATAGTTTTTTTAGATTTGTTTAAGATTATATCACAAGTAGAAAAAAAAGTAAACTAAATTTTCTGAATATTCGATTTATCACTATTCAAAAACCTTGCTATGACTGACTTTTTAGGCTAATTGATGATTTTACAATTTTCCATTAATCATTTGTATGATACAATAGAGAGGACTAAGCAACGAGGAAACAACTGTGAAAAAATTCTTTCTTTCTTTTTTAACCTTCATCCTGCTGTTATGCAGTTTACCTTATCAAGTCGTTCTAGCAGATGAGCTAGATCTTCCTGCTCAAAGTGCTATTGCTGTTGAAGCTGATACAGGTAAAATCTTATATGAAAAGGATTCAGAGAAAAAGCGAGATGTGGGTGGACTATCTACACTCTTGACTACTTATCTGATTTTCGAAGCTATTCATGAAAAAAAACTTTCTCTAAAAGATCCTATCAAACTGTCTGAGAAAGCTATGGCCTTAAATGATATCGAAGGTGCTGGTACTCTTCCTATGGAAGCGAACCAATATACGGTTGAACAGTTATTGACTGCCCTTTTAGTTGGAAATTCTAGTACTGCTGCCTTTGCCTTAGCTGAGAAAGTGGGTGGCTCTGAGAAAAGCTTCGTTGAAAAAATGAAGCAGAAACTTTCTGAATGGGGCATTCAATCTCCTCATTTAATTAATGCTACTGGATTAAATACTCAAACCATCAGCGGAGATCCTGACGGGAAAGAAGACGAAAATCAATTAAGTGCTTATGATATTGCTGTTATTGCCAAGCACTTACTTCAGGATTTTCCTGAAGTGACCAAATATACTTCAAAACCCACTGCTCTTTTTTCAAACACGCAGATTGAAAACCCCAACCTGATGCTAGAAGGCATGCCGAATTACCGTTCTGGAGTTGATGGCCTACGGGTCAGCAACTCTACCAAAGGTGGCATCACCTTTGCTGCATCGACGACGCAAAATGGCATCCATATGATCACAGTTGTCCTAGGAGTGGAGGCAGTTGACGGTGATCCATATGCACGCTTTGTGGCTACTTCTTCTCTGATGAACTACGTGGTACGGACCTTTGTTTCTTCCATTGTCGTCAAAGAAGGAGATCCCTACGGAAAAAGTAAGGCAACTATCATGGATGGGAAGTCAGAGACTGTTTTAGCTGTTGCAAAAAAAGACTTCTATATCGTTGAAAAGCAAGGCAGTCAAGCAGAACCAAAAATTCAATTCAAGAGTGACCAAGAATCATTCCGAGCACCTGTCAAATCAGGCACAAATCTTGGAAAATTACACTACACTGATCCAGATAAAATCGGACGTGGCTACTTAGAAGATCAAGAACCAACAGTCGATATGGTAGCAGGAAGAACCATTGAGAAAAGCTTTTTCTTAAAGGTTTGGTGGAATGAATTTGTTCGTTATGTCAACGAAAAATTATAAGTAAAAAAATCACAATGGAGTCAAATCCATTGTGATTTTTGATTGATGAAAATGAATTATCCTACAGATCCTTCCATTTCGTAGCTAATGAGTCGGTTTAACTCAACGGCGTATTCCATTGGAAGTTCTTTTGTAAAGGGCTCTACAAATCCCATGACAATCATTTCTGTCGCTTCTGATTCAGACAAACCACGACTCATCAAATAATAAAGTTGTTCTTCTGAAATTTTTGAAACCTTGGCCTCGTGCTCCAAAGCAACTTGTGAGTTGTGGATTTCATTAAATGGAATCGTGTCTGATGCAGATAAATCATCCATGATAATAGTGTCACACTCAATGTGAGAAACTGATTTCTTAGAGTTCTTGTTGAAAGTCACTTGTCCACGGTAGTCTACCTTTCCGCCACCCTTCGCGATGGATTTGGATACGATAGACGAGCTAGTGTGAGGGGCATTGTGGATCATCTTGGCACCTGTATCTTGGTGTTGACCTGCATTCGCAAAGGCAATGGACAACATGGTCCCACGCGCTCCTTCTCCATCTAGATAAACAGATGGGTACTTCATGGTTGTCTTCGCTCCTAAGTTCCCGTCGATCCACTCAACTGTAGCATCTTTTTGAGCTTTGGCCCGCTTGGTGACCAAGTTGTAGACATTGTCAGACCAGTTTTGGATGGTCGTGTAGCGCATATAAGCACCATCCAAGGCAAAGATCTCAACAATCGCTGCATGGAGGCTATTGCTTGAATAGGTCGGTGCTGTACAGCCTTCTACATAGTGAACACTTGCTCCCTCATCCACGATAATCAAGGTACGCTCAAACTGACCTGTATTTTCATTGTTGATACGGAAGTAAGTTTGAAGGGGAACGTCTACTTTTACGCCTTTTGGCACATAAATGAAGGTTCCACCAGACCAGACTGCTGAGTTTAGGGCAGCCAATTTGTTATCCGTTGGTGGCACTAACTTCGCAAAATACTGTTTGAATAGGTCTGGATATTCTTTTAGGGCAGAATCTGTATCGGTAAAGATAATCCCCAACTTTTCAAACTCTTCTTTCATATTGTGGTAAACCACTTCTGATTCATACTGAGCAGAAGCTCCCGCTAGGTAAGCACGTTCCGCTTCAGGAATCCCGATACGCTCAAAGGTTTCCTTGATTTTCTCTGGAACTTCGTCCCATGAACGGGCAGGTTTATCCGAAGGTTTTTGATAATAGATCAAATCATCAAAGTCAATCTCTGATAGATCGGCTCCCCAGGTTTGCATGGGCATCTTTTTGAAGGTTTCAAAAGATTTCAAACGGAATTCGAGCATCCATTCGGGTTCATTTTTTGCTGCAGACAATTCACGAATAACCGCTTCATTCAATCCCTTCCCGGTAGAGAGAATGGGTTGAACGTCATCGTGAAATCCAAATTTATATTCACCGAGATCAATTGGTTTCGGTTCGACTCTTTCTTCAGCCATAATTTCCTTTCTTTCTCTGTTTCTTCTTTTAACTATTTGCTACGTTCAATCGCTTTTTTGAGAGCATTCCAGGAGAGGGTTGCACATTTAATCCGTTGTGGGAATTTTGAGACTCCAGATAAGAAGGCTGCGTCTCCCAATTCCTCTTGGCGAGGATCTGACTCCCCTTGGACCATTTCTGAAAAGACCTGTGCCAATTCTTCGACTTCCTCTATTGTTTTTCCCATTACAGCATCTGTCATCATGCTAGCTGAAGCTGTTGAGATCGTACAGCCTGAATTCACAAAGGCAATATCTTCCACCCTGTCATTCTCATCAAATTTCACACTTAACTGGATCACATCTCCACAAGTTGGATTGTTGAGTTGGATCTGATCAACATCTTCAATCTGCCCTTGGTGATGGGGGTGTTTTGAATGGTCAGCTACGACCGCCATGTACAGCGAATCTAATTTAGAAAGTGCCATTGAAAAACTCCTTTGCTTTGATCAATGCCTCAATTAATTTATCACAGTCCGCTTTGGTGTTGTAGATATAAAAACTTGCTCTCGTTGTCGCTGGGACTTGTAGGTATTGAAGGAGCGGTTGTGCACAGTGGTGACCTGCACGAACAGCAATCCCTTCATAATCTAGTGCTGTTGCTAAGTCGTGCGGATGGAGATCTCCTAGATTAAAGGAAATGACGCCAGAACGTTGGGCTAAGTCTTTGGAACCATAGATGGTCAAGCCTTCGATAGCCTGTAATTTTGGAAACACATAGGCAATCAGTTCTTGCTCATGCGCTTCTACCTGGTCCATACCCAGCTCTTCTAAGTAATCGATTGCTGCACCAAGACCAATTGCGCCCGCCATATTAGGTGTTCCAGCTTCAAATTTCCAAGGCAATTCCTTCCAAGATGCAGATTGTTCGTAAACAAAGTCAATCATCTCGCCCCCAAACTCGATCGGAGACATTTTCTCTAAGATTTCTTCCTTCCCATAGAGGACACCAATCCCTGTTGGTGCAGCCATCTTGTGGCCAGAAAAAGCAAAGAAATCCGCATCTAAGTCTTGTACATCAATGGCCATATGAGGGGTTGATTGAGCCCCATCTACGACCATGATCGCTCCAACTTCATGAGCTAATCGAGCAATTTCCTTGATCGGATTGACCACCCCTAAGACATTCGAAGCATGGGTGATGGAGACAAATTTTGTCTTCTCACTAAGCTTGCTCTTTAAGTCCTGCATATCCAGTAAGCCATCTTTTAGATAGACATAGACCAGTTTTGCTCCCGTCTTCTTGCAGGCTTGCTGCCAAGGAATGATATTGGAGTGATGTTCCATGATGGAAATCAGGACCTCATCCCCTTCCTTTAGGACTTCTTCTGCGTAGCGGGCTACCCAGTTGAGTCCGGTCGTTGTCCCTCTTGTAAAGAGCACTTCCTTGGTTGATGAAGCATTGATAAATTTTCTGACTTTCTCACGCGCTGCCTCATAGGCTGCTGTCGCTCGTTCAGCCAAAGTATGGACTCCACGATGAACATTGGCGTTATCTTGCAAATAATAGTGATTAACTGCTTCAAGAACACGTTTAGGTTTTTGCGTCGTCGCTGCATTATCTAGATAAACCAAAGGCTCATCGTGAACTAGTTGATCGAGAATGGGAAAATCTTGAGCAATCGTATTTTTATCTAGCATTGTTTCTCCTTAGCGTTGAGATAACTTTTCTTCGATGGTAGCAATCATTTCATCACGTACTTCTTTAACTGGGATTTCAACAATAACAGATCCCAAGAAACCACGCACCACTAAGCGTTCTGCTGTGTGTTGATCCAGACCACGACTCATGAGGTAATACATATCTTCTGGGTCCACTTGACCGATCGATGCAGCATGGCCTGCTGTAACGTCATTTTCATCAATCAAGAGGATTGGGTTGGCATCTGAACGCGCTTGGTCCGATAACATCAAAACACGGCTTTCTTGCTGAGCATCAGCTCCTTTAGCCCCCTTGATAATATGACCAATTCCGTTGAAGGTCAAGGTTCCTTTTTCAAGAATAACCCCGTGTTGCAAGATATTTCCGATCGAGTTGCAACCAAAGTTGGTCACGCGGGTGTCAATTCCTTGCACCTGACGACCGCTTGATAAGGCAACGACTTTCAAATCTGCATGACTTCCGTTTCCAACCAAGTCACTGTCAAAATCTGCAACCACGTTGCCTTCGTTCATAACACCGATAGCCCAATCAATGCTGGCATCCTGACCTAGTTTTCCACGTCGACTGATGTAGGCTGTGACATTTTCACCCAGGCGGTCAATCGCCGCAAATTTCACTTGGGCACCTGAGCGGGCAATCACCTCAACCGTCACATTAGCAGTTGCTGTTGCTGAGCCATCACCTTTTGATTCTAGGCGTTCCAAATAGCTAAACTTGCTGTTTTTGCCTGCAATAATCAAAATGTGTTTATTAAAAGGTACATCACTATCACTATCCTGGTAGAAAATGCCTTCGATTGGTTCTGAAATTTCGACGTTATCTGGAATATAGAGGACAGCCCCACTATTAAAATAAGCTGTGTGGTATGCTGCTAGTTTATCATCATCGTATTTAACCGAAGACATAAAGTAGTCTTCTACCACCTGCGGAATTTCTTCTAGGGCAGAATGGAAATCTGTAAAAAGGACTCCTTGGTCTGCCAAGGCTTGTGGCACCTGTTCAAAAACAGTCTGAGTTCCAACTTGGACTAATTTTAAATTTGAATCAAGGGCTGTAAAATCTGGAACATTGGCAGAAGCCTCGCTTTCTGTGATCGTCCCGTCCCCAAGATTCCAACGGTGGAATTTGACGCGTTCAATGGCTGGTAATTCCAACTGATCGATCTTGTCAAAAGCTTGTTTTCGTAAATCTTGCAGCCAACTTGGTTCAGCATGCAGTTCCGAAAAGAGTGTAATATTTTCAATACTCATTTTTTTCTCCTAATAAAGATACTATCTGTTTGATTTTATGACAACATTAGATCACTAGTCATCAGGTTATAGTTCTTCTTTATAGTCGTAACCGAGTTCTTCTGCAAGTTGAGCGTATCCTTCCCGTTCCAAGCGTGCAGCCAATTCTGGTCCACCTGAAAGCACGACACGACCTTCCATCATCACATGAACTACGTCAGGAGTAATATAGTTCAACAAACGTTGGTAGTGGGTGATGATCATTGCTCCAAAACTTTCACCCCGCATTGTATTAACCCCTTTAGATACGACCTTAAGAGCATCAATATCCAAACCAGAATCAATTTCATCCAAAAGAGCAAATGTTGGCTCCAACATCAATAATTGAAGGATTTCATTCCGTTTTTTCTCACCACCAGAGAATCCTTCATTGAGGTAGCGTTCTGCCATCTCTTCTTTCATGTTGAGTAATTCCATCTTTTCATCCAATTTGTTAATGAAATCACGAATGGAAATCTTCTCGTCCTCTTCTTTACCAGCATTCATGGCTGCACGTAAAAATTCTGCATTGGTAATTCCTGGGATTTCTGAAGGGTATTGCATAGCAAGGAACAAGCCCATCCGTGCCCGTTCGTCTACTTCCAATTCCAAGATGTTGACACCATCAAACAGAACCTCCCCTTTGGTTACTTCATAATTTGGGTTTCCCATAATGGCAGCTGACAGAGTAGATTTCCCTGTTCCGTTTGGTCCCATGATGGCTGCGATCTCACCAGTTTTTAGGGTCAGGTTTACACCTTTTAAAATTTCTTTGCCTTCAATTTCAACGTGAAGGTCTTTAATTTCTAATGTCGACATTGCATTCCCTTTCTTTTTACTTTGAAGTCTAGAAGGTTCTCAAAGCATCGATTCCTTCATCACAAAGTATTTTTTTACCTTTCAAGTATATCAAAAAAAAGCCTAAATGGCTTTTCTTTTGATTAGAACTATTCTTATTTAGTTTTTTCTTTTCGTTTTTGACGAACTTCCTCCCGGTAGGAAGAATTCCCTATATAGCGCAGAACATTTAACAAAGGACTATGATGTGGCCCTAAAACCCCAATCAATTCTGCTAACAACTCTACTCCAAACAAGAGCCCGATCACAAGTAGGACACCCCCAATGCGACTCGAGATGTTGAGCAAGAGAGAAATCAAGGAGAAAATCATCGAAATCCCATAGATCACAAGTACAGTTCCCCGATGTGTCAAGCCCAGAGAAAGAAGTCGGTGGTGCAAGTGATTGCGATCCGGTTTATAAAATTTTTGACCAGATAGGGTCCGACGGATAATGGCTAAAAAGGTATCTGTAATCGGTACTCCGAGGATAATCATTGGTGTGACTACCGCAACAGCTGTCGCATTTTTCAAACCTTGCAAGGACAAGACAGAAATCATAAATCCGATAAACAAGGCACCGGTGTCTCCCAAATAGAGAATGGCCGGATGGTAGTTAAAGGGAAAGAAACCTGCAATGGACGCAACCAAGACAAAGATCGTCATGGTCAGAAAGAGATTGGGTACTGGTAGAAAGAAATAGGACACAATCCCCATTGTCACTAGGGAAATAATAGAGACCCCACTCACCAAGCCATCTAATCCATCAATCAGATTGACTGCATTGGTAATGGCAACAATCCAAATCACTGTCAAAAGATACGATAGCCATGGTTCAAAATGAAGTAAGGGACCACCGAACGGAATCTTGAAATCATTCAGCCGAAAATCTGTCAAAAACCAGACCAGACTCGCTGCCAGCAGGATACCGATCATCTTTTTCTTGGCTGACAACTCTTTTACATCATCGATCAAGCCTGTAAGAGCGATAATCCATCCCGCTCCTACGACCGGCAAGGTATAGGATAGGTAACTTTTGATTGGTGCGGTGGTGGATGTCAGCATAGGAATAAACACGAGAGTCGCAATTGAAAAAGCAATCACGATAGCCAGTCCACCCGCGCTTGGCATGGGCTTGGTATTGATCCGACGCGCATTCGGATAATCCACTGCATCTATCTTAAAGGAGAATAAGCGAACCAAGGGCGTCAATACCAAGGCAATCATAAAAGTCCCAATCAGCACCAGAACAAATTGCAAGGAAAAGGACATCATAAGCTAGCAACTTTCTTCAAATTCTCAATCGCACCAGACACCATTAATAAATGACCATGTTCCTGCAGAACTGCCCGTGTCACTTCTGAATCATCCGCATACTCCCGAATGATAGCAAGTAACCAGGTTGGATATTGATTTGGTTGATCCTCTGTATCGATCAAGACGGTTAAATAATAATCGGATCCCATTTTGTATAATTCAGAGGTATCCACTGGAAAGCTTACCGTTTTTGAAAAGGCAACTGCTTGCTGGATATTTGAAAAACGCAAAATGTAATAAATATACTGACTTACTGGTGCTTCAGATGTCGGATCTTGTTCTTGATTGTCCCGCAACTCTTCTTGTTCCAAATGGTGAATGACTTCTGCATCCCCTTTTGTCTTATCAGAGATTGTTTTTTCCAAGGTTTTGATAAATTCATCTGGCGTCATGCGCGACAACTCTTCCATATCAGGAAGATCTGACAAATCCTCAAAATCCAATTGTTGGTCAATTTTTGATTTGGTAACAAAAACATCCAATTTATCTGGTTTTGGTGTCACACGGAAACTCAGCATCCCGCTATCCAGGAAGCTTTCAGGCATTTCGAGCTCATCCAAAATAGTGTAGAAAAATTCTTCTGTTTTTTCTTGTGGGACAAGGAAATCAGCAATTTCCATCCCACGTTCTTCTAAGTCTTCTAGTTGGATCGTGATCTTAATTGTTGAATCACTAATTTGCTTCATCTTCATAGCATAACCTCATACTTCTAGTCTTACTATTATACTAAAAAATTGGATAGAATTCAAAAAAAGGATGCATCGAAAAGAGGTCGGGACAAAAGTCTCCAACCTCGAAAATAATTTGATCAAGTTCAAGCCTTCTCTTAGAAAATAACACGGAAGAGTCCATACAATAACAAGATGGAACCAAGAACGATCCGGTATTTCCCAAAGACGGTGAAATCATGATTTTTCACATAATCTGTCAAGAAGCGAATGGCGTACATGCTGACTACGAAGGCCACTCCCATCGCTACCAGTAGAATAAAGAGTTGTCCCAGTGCAAGCGAATGTCCGCCAAGAGCGAATTTTCCAACCTTTAAGAGGCTAGCCCCAAACATAGCTGGAATCCCCAAATAAAAGGTAAATTCTGTCACCACTGGGCGGCTAACACCATTGATCAAGCCACCTACAATCGTAGCACCTGAACGGCTTGTTCCTGGAAATAGCGATAAAACTTGGAAGAGTCCGATATAAAGAGCTGTTCGATAAGGTAGCTTATGCAATTCCGTTACTGCTGGCTCAACTTGTTCTCGTCTTTCCAGATAGATAAAGGCAATCCCGTAGGTGATCAACATAATCGCAACGGAAATCGAATTGTGAAAATGCGCCTCAAACCAATCATCTAATTTAAAAACAAAGACAAGAGGGAGGGTTGCAACCGCAACTTTTGCCCATAATTGCCAGGTCCGACGTACTTCTAGTGGAGATTTACCAGGTTTGAAGGGATACAATTTATCGAAATAAATCACCACAACCGCTAGGATCGCTCCCAATTGGATCACAACATTGAACATCTCCATAAAGGCTGGATCTTGATTTTTAAACTGCACAAAATCCTGTAACAGAATCAAGTGACCTGTACTTGAGATCGGTAACCATTCTGTAATCCCCTCGACAATCCCAAAAAGAACCGCCTTGATTAATTCGATCAGAAACATCTTTTTCTCCTAAACTTACATTTGCTCTATTATATCATAAATCTATGGACTGGACCAGGCCTTCTAAACTAGAAGGGAAAGAGCGACCAAGACCATTCTTAGTGCTACTTAGAAGGCACCAAAGCCTCCTCCGCCTCCTCCGCCAGAGAAACCTCCTCCACTACCAGAAGAAACCGTGAAATGACTAGCTGTCGATGCTGTCGATCCATAAGTAGACATGGCATGACTTGAGTGGGTCACATCATGATAGAACGGGGTGTAAACGAAGGCGTTTAAGGCTTGATTTTCTAAATGAATATTCCGAAGTTTCATGACCTTTGTGACCTGATCAGCTACACCATACAAGGCCGCATAGACCAATAAGCGATTCCATAGGACCAGAGACTGCAACTCTGCATCGTTGAGGTGGGCAATCTCTTTCAACATCCGACCAAAACTATCCCAGTAATAGCGTTGCTCAGCACCCGCAAGATTGACAACCCCATCTCGTAGGCAGGCTTTAAAGACACCATTGAAGCGCACTGGCATAAACCAAAGTATGAGGATCCCTATCAAACAAGGAACAGAGAACCAACCCATCCCAAAGATAGCAAAGATTTCTGCTCCAAGAGCGATAAACCAAGCAGCCCAACCAAAGAAGAGACTTCGTCTAGCTTGTGCTTCTTCATTTGCCTCTAAAGGGCGATAGTAGCTTGGCAAATGGAGATCTTCCACCTTGCGATGAACATCTCGGGCCACTTGGTTGACAGCCGTATCAAAACGAGCCTGAGCCTTACTTCCTAGTGAACGAATCGCATCTTGATCTGCTTTTTTAGCATGTTTGTATACATCATCACTAAATTCATAATTCTCAAAGAGACGGTTAACAGGACAGGAAACTTGATCCCCAAAAGCCATATTCATAAAGGAGCGTTCAAAATCATCCACATGTCCATGAGACTTTCTCGTCAAAACGACTTCATTTCCTTGTTGCTCGTAGACAATCACTCCACGATCCATCAAATCCAGCAATGTAGCTTGAAGCATTTTTTCAAATGTAAACACTGGCGGAGTTGCCTTCTCTTTATTGGTCGGGGAGGCCTCGTCTAATTCAGCTGAATAAACAACCGAGCTCATAACAAGAGGTGCAATATCCTGTGGAATCTCATAAAGACGAGTATTGGTCGGATAGGTCACACCAGGCCAAATCATTTTTTTGAACCGATTGCGACCCAAGAGAGAAAGAAGCCAGAGTGCAATAATGAAGGCTGGCAAGATCCAGTTCCAAAACATGCGTGTCCAGTATTTTTCCTGTTCAATTTTAGCTTGGTTCTTGTGAAATTCATCCAATTTGGTTAATCCTGTATTTCGACCAGAATCATACAAAGTAGTTAGATCTGACTTCAACCAGTAACCATACAACTCCACAGCCTTTCCTTTGCCTAGGTTATAGAAAGTGGCAGAATAGATTCCATCTTCTTTCTTTACAGTCACATCCGGTCCCATAAAGGCTGTATGGATATACAGTTCCGATTGGGCATTAGCTGGTGCAAACTTAGGGATGACACGAAACTGAACTTCGTCCACCTTCTGATCGCCATCAGTAATTGGTTTCCAATTCAACTGCAAGATATCCTTATGTGAATAGAGGAGATTTTTTAATTTCCATGTGACTTTTATTTTGACAGTATCTGTCGCTACACCACTGTTATAAATTTTCACTCGGTAGCCATCACCTAGATTCGTAATCTCGGGTTCTCTTTGAAGATCACGACCTTCCACCTCAACCTTTGGCGGTATCTCAATTGCAAAGCCTTGTGGCATGTTCCCCGCAGTTCCTAGGCTAACATACTGCCCTCTATAAGAATCTTTGAAATAATAAACCAGTTCTTCCTCATAGGTGGCGTCGTCCCAAGTGTCCAAGGTCAAGGTTCCACCATAGTAAAGTACATCATAAGATGGGCTAGATGCATGGACATTCTGACTGACAAAAAGACAGGCCAGAAAGGCAAAAAAAACATACAAATACTTTTTCATTTGATCACGCTCCTTTGTATTATTATAGCATTTTTTAAATAAAAAGAGGACCATGTTTGAAATGCAACCTATTTTACTGTACAATAGGAGAAGTTAAAATAAGGAAGAGGAGAAAAAATGAAAAAAACATTATTCGCGCTCTTAACAGGGCTTTTCATTTGCCTGGGGATCACACAGGTTGCTCATGCAGATGACTATTTACGAATCGGAATGGAAGCGGCCTACGCTCCTTTCAACTGGACCCAAGAAGATGATGCAAATGGAGCTGTTAAAATTGACGGTACCAATCAATATGCCAATGGGTACGATGTCCAAATCGCCAAAAAAGTTGCTGAGGATTTAGGTAAAAAACCTTTGATCGTGAAAACATCTTGGAACGGTTTAATTCCAGCACTCACATCTGGTAAAATCGATATGATTATCGCCGGGATGAGTCCCACTGCTGAACGTAAAAAAGAGGTCGCCTTCTCTAATAGCTACTATACCAGCGAGCCGGTCATGCTGGTCCGCAAAGACGGAAACTATGCGAATGCCACTAGTCTAGATGACTTTAAGGACGCAAAGGTTACCTCTCAACAAGGGGTCTACCTCTACTCGCTTATTTCTCAACTCAAAGGGGCAAAACAAGAAACCGCCATGGGAGACTTTGCTCAAATGCGTCAAGCGCTTGAATCCGGCGTCATCGATGCTTATGTTTCCGAACGACCAGAAGCCCTAACCGCTGAGTCCGCTAATTCTAAATTTAAGATGATCCAATTCAAAAAAGGATTTGAAGTTGGAGAAGAAGATGCGACCATCGCTATCGGGATGAAGAAGGGCGACACTAGAATTGACCAAGTCAATGCCGCACTAGCTAAGATTTCGTCTGAAAACCAAGTCAAACTCATGGATGATATGATTAAGAAGCAACCAGCTTCCAGTGATGCTAGTGATGATAAGCAGACATTCTTTAGCCAAATGATGAAGATTTTAAAGGATAATGGCCCACAGTTCTTACGAGGAACGGGTATGACCCTCCTCATCTCCATGACAGGGACCATTGCTGGTTTGATCATCGGTTTGTTAATCGGTGTCTTCCGAACAGCTCCGAAGGCTAAGAATAAATTCCTTGCTGGATGTCAAACTGCCTTTGGTTGGTTCCTCAATGTCTACATTGAAATCTTCCGTGGAACTCCGATGATCGTTCAATCCATGGTCATTTTCTATGGTTCCGCCCAAGCCTTCAACATTTCCTTGGATCGTACCTGGGCCGCCATCTTTATCGTATCAATCAATACCGGAGCTTACATGAGTGAGATTGTTCGTGGTGGGATCTTAGCAGTGGATCCAGGTCAGTTTGAAGCAGCGACTGCTCTAGGAATGACCCATGGACAAACCATGCGCAAGGTCGTCCTTCCACAGGTTGTTCGCAATATCTTGCCAGCAACAGGGAATGAATTTGTTATTAACATCAAGGATACATCTGTTTTGAATGTTATCTCTGTAGTTGAATTGTACTTTACAGGAAATACGGTCGCAACTCAAAACTACCAATACTTCCCAACCTTTACGATCATCGCTGTGATTTACTTCGTTCTCACCTTTACCATCACACGAATTCTTCGCTACATCGAACGTCGCTTAGATTCTGATACTTATACTACAGGTGCCAATCAAATGCAAGTCAAGGAGGTGAAATAATGGCAGAAAAAATTCTTGAAATCCAACATTTAAAAAAATCTTATGGTCAAAATGAGGTTTTGAAAGATATTTCGCTCACGGTTGAAAAAGGAGAGGTGATCTCCATCATCGGGAGCTCAGGTAGCGGAAAATCAACCTTTCTTCGCTCCATCAATCTTCTAGAGACTCCTACTGATGGAGAGATTCTCTATCGTGGGCAAAATGTTCTTGATCCTGAGTATGATCTTACCCACTACCGCGAGAAATTGGGAATGGTTTTCCAAAGCTTTAATCTTTTTGAAAATTTAAATGTCTTGGAAAATACGATCGTTGCACAAACAACCGTCCTCAAGCGTGATCGTGAAACCGCAGAAAAAGTTGCCAAAGAAAACCTTGAAAAAGTCGGTATGGGATCTCAATATTGGGCTGCCCGTCCGAAACAACTTTCAGGTGGTCAAAAGCAACGGGTCGCTATCGCGCGTGCCCTTTCCATGGATCCTGATGCCATCCTCTTTGATGAACCAACTTCCGCCCTGGACCCTGAAATGGTTGGGGAAGTTTTGAAGATCATGCAGGACCTCGCTAAAGAAGGTTTGACCATGATCGTCGTAACCCACGAAATGGAATTTGCCCGCGATGTCTCTAGCCGTGTCATCTTCATGGACAAGGGGGTCATAGCTGAGCAGGGAGATCCAAAAGAAATCTTTAGTAATCCCAAAGAGGAACGGACCAAGGAATTCCTTCAACGCTTCTTACACTAATCTCTTGAAACAGTTTGCTTACCAGTATGGAAGCAAGCTGTTTTTTGTACCTCCTCTTCTTTTAAGGCATAGAAAAAAACCAGAGAGGAAGCCTCTCTGGTTTTTAATTGGAACAACAAATTAATCTTCGAATTTTTGATGATTTTTGTCATAAAAATCAATCAATCCGAGTGCAGTTTCAAACGAGATGTTCTTCACTTTTGCACGTCCTTGAGCCAAGGCAATGATAGACATTTCACGGGCATTTGTTTCTTTACTGATACGATATCCCGTAATTTTCTTATCGCGTACCCATCCAACAACTGATTCTACTTTTTCAAAGTTCGATTTAGCCATGATCTTTCTCCTATATTATTATTTCCAATACTAATATAAATTGTTTTGCACATTTTGTCAACTAAAATCGCTGAAAATACGAACCTTTTTTAAAAAATGAGAAATAGTTTACTTTGCTTTCAAGGCTGATAATATTTGTGTACGAATGTTTTCAACGCCATCTGGGTTAGCTGGTAGGAAAATCGTATTATTCCCTTCCTTATCTGCAAAATTATTTAAGGTATCTAAGTACTGATTGGTTAACAGAATAGACATAATTTGCTCTTCGGTCAAGTCTACATTGGCTCCTTTTAACTCTTTAATAGAGTCTGCCAATCCATCGACAATAGCCTTCCGTTGCTCGGCAATACCGACCCCGTGCAAGCGGTCTTTTTCCGCCTCAGCTTCGGCAGCAGTAACGATCTTGATCTTGTCTGCTTCTGCCAATTCCTGAGCTGCCACGCGTTTTCTTTGCGCCGCATTAATCTCGTTCATGGATTGTTTCACTTCGGCATCTGGCTCAACTTTGGTGATCAAGGTTTTTACAATAATATATCCATAAGTTGACATTTCTTCTGCCACTTGTTTTTGAACTTCAAGGGCGATTTCATCTTTTTTCTCAAATAATTCATCCAAGGTCAACTTGGGAACAGAAGAACGCAAAGCATCTTCAATGTATGATTTAATCTGTGATTCTGGACGCATCAACTTGTAGTAGGCATCCTTTACGTTGCTTTCGTTCACTCGGTATTGCGTCGCCACATTCATGGTAACGAATACGTTATCCTGAGTTTTTGTTTCAACCACGATCTCACTCTGCAAGACGCGCAATTGAACTCGTGCTGCAATTTTATCGATACCAAAAGGCGCTCGCATATGAATGCCACTATCGCTAATTTTTTGATAACGTCCGAAGCGCTCGATGATGGCAACGGATTGTTGCTTGACCACATATAGTGAGCTAATCACAATGAATCCTGCAACCAGTAACAAGAATAAAACAAAGATAATAAATCCAGGCATAAAAAGTTCCTCCTTTTAATTTACGCATATCATATCACAAGTATTGATAAAAAAGCAATATATTCCTTAAAAATATATTGCTTAAATGGTCGATTATTTCTGTATGATACTCAGACGAGCATATTATAGAGTGTTTCATTGCCGTTCAAGTTAATGAAAGACGGATCAAAACGCTCGATACGGTTGACCAAGCCTGCATAGTCATGTTTATTGGCTAAAGTAACCCCAATCAAGACAGGGCCTGTTCCCTTACTAGCGCGCTTGATGTATTCAAAACGTGTGATATCATCATTTGGCCCTAAGATATCATTTACAAACTCGCGAAGGGCCCCTGGACGTTGTGGGAAGTTTACGATAAAGTAGTGTTTCACTCCATCGTAGATCAAGGCACGTTCTTCCATTTCAGGCATGCGGTTAATATCATTATTCCCACCTGAGATAATACAACAGATCGTTTTTCCCTTGATGTATTCGCGCAAAACTTCTAGGGAAGCCACACTGGCAGCTCCCGCTGGTTCAGCTACGATCCCTTGTTTAGAATAAAGATCAATCAAGGTCTCTGAAATCAAGCCTTCATCGACCCCAACCAGGGTTTCCACATGTTGACGGGTCACTTCATAAGTCAATTGTCCCACCTTTTGCACAGCAATCCCGTCTGCAAACTTATCGATTTCTGGTAATTTGACGGGACCACCTGCTTCAAAAGCAGCCTTCATGGAGCGCGCTCCTTCAGCCTCTACCCCAATGACCTCAATCCGAGGCTCTGTTTCTTTGATGTAGGTAGAAACACCTGAAATGAGGCCTCCTCCACCAACAGGAACAAGGACAGCATCAAAGGTAATCGATTCTTTTCGAGCTTCCTCAAGAATTTCATAGGCCACTGTTCCTTGGCCAGCCTGTACGTGTGGATCATCAAACGGGTCAATAAAGGTCCGTTTTTCTGCGAGAGTAAATTCTTGGGCCGCCTTAGCTGATGCATCAAAGGTATCCCCCACCAACTTAATCGTTACATAGTCCCCACCAAAGAAGCGGACTTGGCCGATCTTTTGTTGCGGTGTTGTAATCGGCATGAAGATGGTTGCTGGAATCTTCATTTCATTACAAGTATAAGCAACTCCTTGCGCATGGTTTCCCGCAGAAGCACACACCACCCCACGCTCACGCTCTTCTTTAGAGAGTTGAGAAATTGCAAAATACGCTCCACGAATCTTGAACGAACGAACACGTTGGGCGTTTTCTTTTTTCAAATAAATCTTTGCCCCATATTTTTCAGATAAATAGTGGTCGTATTCAAGGGGCGTATTGACAACGACTCCACTTAATATTTTATGGGCCTTAGCCACATCTTTTGCTGTTATCATTTCATACCTCTGTTGCTGTGTATTGATCAAAAAAGCAAGCTAGGGTGTCCCAACTTGCTTAGTCTTCTACAGACAATTAGTTGTAGATTTTGAAGGCGTCATCGTCGTTTTGACCAACGAATGGCATTGCTTTACGCAATTCAGCACCAACTTTTTCAATTTCAAGTTCTTCAGCTTGTTTGCGGAAGGCTTTCAAACGTGGGAAACCAGCATCGTGGTCTTCAACGAATTCACGTGCAAATTTACCTGATTGGATATCAGCAAGGGCAGCTTTCATGTTTTCTTTTACTTCTGGACCGATAACACGAGGACCAGTTACGAAATCACCAAATTCTGCAGTATTTGAACATGATTGACGCATTTTCTTGAAGCCACCTTCGTAGATCAAGTCAACGATCAATTTCATTTCGTGAAGGACTTCGAAGTAAGCCAATTCAGGTGCATAACCAGCTTCTGTCAAAACTTCAAATCCAGCTTCGATCAAGCTTGTCAAACCACCCATAAGAACGGCTTGTTCACCAAACAAATCTTCTTCTGTTTCTTCTTTGAAGGTTGTTGAAAGAAGACCAACACGTGCTGAACCAACACCTTTTGCCCAGTCCATTGCAATGTCTTTCGCATTACCAGTAGCATCTTGGTAGACAGCGTAAAGTGCTGGTACACCAAATCCTTCAGTGTAAGTACGACGTACCAAGTGACCTGGTCCTTTTGGTGCAACCATGAAGACATCTACGTCTTCAGGAGCTTTGATGTAACCAAAGTGGATATTGAAACCATGGGCAAAACCAAGAGCTTTACCAGCGCTCAAGTTTGGAGCGATTTCATCTTTGTAGATATCTTTTTGGATTTCGTCTGGTGCCAAGATCATGATGATATCAGCCAATTTAGTTGCTTCTGCAACTGGGTAAGCTTCAAATCCATCTTCTTTTGCTTTATCGAATGATTTACCAGGACGCACACCGATGATGACATCATGACCTGAATCACGCAAGTTTTGTGCGTGTGCATGACCTTGTGAACCATAACCGATAACGGCGATTTTTTTACCATCAAGTGCTGGTACTTTAACGTCTTTTTCGTATTCCATTTGAACTGCCATAAGTAAAATCTCTTTTCTATTATATTATTTGCCTTTTTAAGGCGGGGTTAACAATGTTAAGGTGAGAATTAATCTCGTGTAAATCCGGTTGCACCGGTGCGGGCGATGTTTTTAATCCCATAAGGTCGAATAACACGAATGAGGGCTTCGCTCTTTTCTGCATTTCCCGTCATTTGAACGGTGATAGAGCTTGGGGCTACATCGACCACGGTCGCACGGAAAGGTTGAATAATGGCCAAGATTTCTGCTCGCTTCTCAGCAGGTGCAGAAACTTTCACCAGGATCACTTCGCGCTCCAAGTGTGGTTTATCAGTGATATCCCGGACACGGATCACATCCACTTGGCGGTTGAGCTGTTTGATGATTTGCTCTACTTCATCATGCGAAGCAACATCAATGATAATGGTAATCCGCGATACATTAGGGTTTTCTGTTGCGCCAACAGAGATGCTTTCGATATTGACTTGACGTCTCGACAAGACTCCAGTAAAGCGGTTCAGAACACCTGAGCGGTTTTGAAGTTTGGCTGTTAACATTCTACGCATTAAACTTCACCCCCAACATCTCATGATTACTCTTACCAGCTGGTACCATCGGCAAGACATGCTCTTTCCGAGAAATGTCTACTTCGATGAACATTGGTACATCTTCTGTGATGACTTCCAAATCCTTCTCAAGAGTTTCAGGATTATCAAATTTATAATTCTTGATCCCGTAAGCTTGCGCCATCAATTGGAAATCTGGAAGGCTATCAAAGACTGACTCTGACGTCCGACCATCATAGAAGGCTTCTTGCCATTGACGGACCATTCCAAGCGAGTGGTTGTTGAGCATAACGACCTTGATCGGAACCTTATAAATATTTAAGATTGCCAATTCTTGATTGGTCATTTGGAAACCACCATCTCCGACAAAGAGAACAACTTCTTTATCTGGATTGGCAATTTTCGCTCCGATAGCTGCAGGAACACCGAATCCCATCGTTCCTAGACCACCAGATGTTACCAATTGACGCTCATTTTGGTAAGGATAGTATTGAGCTGCCCACATTTGGTGTTGTCCAACGTCTGTGACGACAATAGCGTCCCCCTTGGTCAACTCTCCGATGCGTTCAATCACAGCTTGTGGCTGTACAACCCGTTCTTTCTTGTCGTAAGAACGAACCCGGTTCTTATCTTGGGTCACCTTTTCGATCCATTTTTCTGTGTTGTTATGAACCGTTGGTTCTGCTAGCAACTGCTGCAAGGCTTTCTTTGCATCGCCAACCACAGGAATGTCGACAGCAATGATCTTACCAATTTCTGCAGGATCAATGTCGATATGGGCAACCTTAGCATTTTTAGCGAAAGTCTTTGGATTCCCTGTCAAACGGTCATCAAATCGACAACCAACACTGATCATGAAATCCGTCTCTGTCATAGCGATATTGGCCGCGAAGGATCCGTGCATTCCTCCCATCCCTAGGAAAAGAGGATGACTGGTCGCAATCGTTCCTTGACCTAAAAGACTAGTCACTACTGGAATCTGATAGCGCTCTGCTAGAGCAATCAACTCTTTTGCAGCTCCAGCGTAACTCACCCCACCACCAGCAAGAAGAACTGGTTTTTTAGCCTTACTCAATTGCTTCAAAATCTTTTTGATCTGCAATTCATTGGGTTCAATGGTAGGCTGGTAGCTTGGAAGCTTCACACTTGGTTCATAGATAAAATCTGTCTCTAAAGCAGACACATCCTTTGGAAGGTCAATCACCACCGGACCAGGACGTCCAGTCGTCGCAATATGGACAGCTTCTGTGATAATTCGTGGAATATCTGCCGTCTCACGTACTTGATAGTTGTACTTGGTGATGGGCATGGTAATTCCCACAATATCTGCTTCTTGGAAGGCGTCTTTCCCGATCCCAGCACGATTGACTTGACCAGTGAAGACTAATAGGGGAACGCTATCGCTCATGGCATCTGCAATCCCTGTAATGGCATTGGTCGCCCCCGGTCCACTAGTGACGACTGCGACACCCAGCTTTCCAGTTGATTTGGCGTAGCCTTCAGCCTCATGCAAGCATCCTTGTTCATGACGACCCAAGATATGCTGGATACCCTCAAAGCTATAGATGGCATCGTATAAAGGCAAAACCGCTCCACCAGGATAACCAAAAATCGTGTCAATGCCTAAATCACGCAGGGTTTCAAGAACGAGCTCTGAACCGGTTTTTGCAGTTTCTAAGGTAATTTTCTCCATGTCTCTCCTTTCCAGTACTTTGTATATCAAATTAGCATGCTACTATCATACCATTTTTAGAAAATATTTCAAGGAAAAATAGTAAATTTTCTGAATTTTCTATCCAAATCCGAAGAATGAGAGTTTTTCTAAAAATGCTACGTCTATCACAAAAAAAGTCTCTAGGAAACCCTAGAAACTTTTCTTCCTTATAACCAACCCTTTTCTTGGGCAATTTTTGCCGCCTCAGTCCGGTTTTCCGCATCCAACTTGGTCAGAATGGCTGACATATAATTGCGGATGGTCCCGTTTGAGAGGAATAAGCGATCAGCAATTTCTTGGTTAGAAGCCCCTTTTGCGACTTCTTTTAAAACTGCCTTTTCTTGAGTGCTTAGAGGATTGGGATGGGTCAAGATCCCTTCCATTAATTCAGGCGAATATTCTTTTTGCCCTGCTAAAACTGCATGAAGAGTCGCCATCAAATCCGTAATGCGGCGTTCTTTTAAGACATAGGCATCCACTCCAGCCTTGAGGGCCCGCTCGAAATAGCCCGGCCGCTTAAAAGTGGTAACGATGACGACCTTGAGCTGGGGTTGTTGACTTTTAGCCCATTCCAACACCTCTAACCCTGTTTTGATGGGCATTTCGATATCTAAAATCGCAATATCGACTGGATGTGTTTCGAGTAAATGAATGGCCTCTTGTCCATCGCCAGCCTGCAAGACATCTTCCACATCCTCTTGTAGGAGCAAGAGCTGGCAGAGCGCATCGCGCAACATACTTTGGTCTTCAGCAACTAATAAACGCATCTTATTTCCTTTCTTGATAGGGGATCCGTATTTCTATCCGGGTCGGCTTGTGTTGATGACTGATCTCCAGCTCTCCTCCCAACAAGGCAATCCGTTCGCGAATCGAGTGCAGGTCTTTGTCAGAGACCTTGTCAAAGCCGATGCCATTATCTTCTGCGACCATTTCTACACCTGTTTCGGTGGAGCGATAAGAGAGAAGGGCCTGCGTCGCTTTAGCGTGTTTGATCATATTGGTAGCTAATTCCAGAGATACCATGGCCAGAGCAGATTCTAGAATCGGCGAGATGCTAGCAGTATCAAGCTCGTTTTGAATCTCCACTTTGATTTGAGCTACTTCCAGCATTTGCTTGACGGTTTCTAGCTCTCTTGCCAGGGTTCGCTGCTTCAGGTTCTCGACAATCTCTCGGACTTGGTGCATGGACTCTTGACTGATGGCTTGAATCTCTTGCACCTGTTCCTGGGCCTTCTCAACCTGACCCAATGCCAAGAATTGATCAGCTAGGTCCGCCTTGACACTGAGCATAGCAAAGGTGTGTCCTAGACTGTCATGCAGATCACGGCCAATCCGATGGCGCTCGTTTTCTGCCAGTAAGAGATTGATCTGGGCATTTTGCTTGGCATGGTCAGCTTTCAACTCTTCCATCATCCGAATCCGAACCATGCCGTAAGTCATGGCATGGGTAAAGAAGAAAATGATGATTAAAAATACCCATTCATACTCCATCGCATTCTGTTTGAAAAAGATAACTCCAAAAAGTAGGAATTGCGATAGAAAAACTGTCCAAAGATAAGGAGAGCGAAAATTGCAAATCTCAAAGTGATAGACTAACAGGTTACTGATGAAGAAATAAAACCAAAAATAGTTGGCGTTAATAAAAAGAGTATTTCCTGCTACATAGGCTAGGAGGTATAGCCAACAAATCCAGGTCAGCTTTTTGTTTTCAGTAATCAAGACTCCTAGATAGGAAGCAATAAACAAGAGGGCTAAAAAGAAGTGCCAGTAGGGGACCTCCCCTAATAAAATAGAGATAAAGGGAAAGCCCATAAAGACTAGGCTAGCGTAAAACATATAATGGATACGCTTGAGTTTTTCAATCATGAACGAACCTCAGAATGACGACGATAAACAATGACAAGGGTAAAGAAGACCAGGGTAAACAAGGTTAAATAGACACTAGCGAGAACATTGATCTGCCCCTTATTTAAAAAGGTCTTAATCAGTTCCATCAATTGATAGGTTGGTAGGCATTTGCCGATGGCTTGCATCCATTCTGGAAAGAGGCTAATGGGCATCCAAAGGCCACCCATGACAGCAAGCCCCATATAGAGGAGATTGCCCACAACAGACATCAATTGACTAGAAGGAAGCAAGGTCAAGACCAGACCAATCGCTACAAAAGCTAGACTTCCTAAGATGAGAAGGAAGGCTCCTAAGACCCAATCCTGCAGGGGCATATTCACATGCCGCACCACATGTCCCACGGTAAAGACAACTACAATCGATAGGAGAAAATCGACAAAGAGACCCACAACCTTTATTAGATAATATTCTACCATAGATACGGGGGTATGGCGCAAGACTTTTTGCCAATTATTGAGTCGATCGGTTTCAAGAACAGTTGGAAAAGAAAAGATAGCCGTAGACATCATGGAAAAAGCCGTCATGGAGAGGAGATAATCCCTCATAAAGTGAGCGGGGGCCCCTGGCGTGTCCTGGTACATCCCTGAAAAGAAGAGATAAAAGGCCGTGGGCATCCCAATTGATAACAAGTAATAAATAGCTTGGCGACTGGTCAAATGCCACTCAACCACGCCGAGAGCTTTCATGCGTTTCATCTTCTCTACCTACTTCCTTTGTATTTTCAAAAATAGAATCCAATAAACTTCGATTGGTTACTTCGATTTTTTGGATCGAACATCCTTCTTCTTGTAATCGACTCCACAAACGATTGGCGTCCCGTGTCACAACCTGAAGGGCATCGGGTTTAATGACCACTTGACCAATGTCTTCCATCTCTGCCACTAGAGCTTGGTAGCGCAAAGGCAAGGTAAAATGTTTTTCTACCTCTTCGCTTCTCATAGCTAGTGGAGTCGTATCCCGAAGCAAATGCCCCTGATGCAAGACCAAAATTCGATCGGCTGTGTGCTCTACTTCCTCGATGTAATGGGAAGAATAGACAATAGTTACACCTTGGTCCTTTAAATGCCCGACGATTTCCCAAAAGCGTTGGCGAGTGGACGTATCCATTCCCGCAGTTGGCTCGTCCAAAAACAAAAGACTCGGACAACCAATCAAGGTTAGAACAAAGGATAAGAGGCGCTTTTGACCACCAGACAACTTACTAGCCAATTGCTTCTTTTGTTCCAGACTGAATCGCAATAGATCATCAATTTCTTCCCATGTTAAGGGGTTGGGATAAATAGAGCGAAAGAAGTTGATCAGTTCCTGCACGGTTAGCTTTTGCACGATAGCATTCTCTTGAGGGAGATAAGAGACACTAGCCTTTAACTGAGGATGACCAGGAGCTTTTCCCTCTACTTCAATAGTTCCAGAAGTCGCCTTCCTATCTCCCAGCAGACAGTTCATCAAGGTTGTTTTCCCAGCTCCGTTTGGTCCAATCAAGGCCAGACAATCCCCTCTCTCCACTGTGAAAGAAAGATCTTCTAGGATCACCTTTCCTTTGATACTTTTGTTCAAGTTCTCTACTCTAATGACACTCATGAGACTCTCCTTTCAAGCATGCTTGGCTAGCTGAAATGATGACAAAAACGACTAAGATCACTCCCGTTTTTTTCATTGCTCCATCTCCTTTTTAACAGCCTTGATCATTTTCAATCCTTCTTGAACCGCCCAGCTCATGATGCCAATCCCAGCAAATAATTCCCAAGGAAAATGGTAATAGAGACTATCATCCTTTGAAAAGATCAAATAGACGACCATCCCCACCACTGTTAACGTAAACACTTTATAGAACCATTGTTTCATTTTTCCTTACCTCTTACTTTCTGACTATATTATAGCGAAAGAAAATAACAGCCACTAGATAATTTTGTCACTCGCTCACATGACAAAAGTCACTAAAAAAAGCCAAGTGACTTCACTCGACTTTTTCTATTCTTCTTACTGACCTTCTTCTTTCATGCCATGCAGTTTCAAGGCCTTGACCAAGGCATCTGCCTTCATGTTTTTCAAATCATTGAGACCAGCATCTTTGAAGTAAGAAATTTCTTCAAGAGACTTGGCGTCAATTTGGTTGAGGTCAATCACACTGGTTGAGAGCAATTTTTTCTCTGGTGTGACTGTGTATTCCAAACTAAAACCGGGAACAGTTTTTAGCTTCTTATAGTCTTCATTTTGCTCCAGCAAAGCTTGAATGGCTGCTGTGAGCTCTTCAGGTGACTTTTCTGCTGCGATGGTCCCAAGTTGTTGGGGCAGATCGGCCGTCACTTCGATGCGAAGGTTTTCAACCTTATCTCCCTTAGACTTGATGATATCCCGGTGTTTTGTCCCATTGATATCTCCTACTAAGGTTGTGGTTTTTTCTTCATTTTTTACTTCTTTTTTAACAGAGGAACTGCTAGATGAGCTAGCGGTTGTAGTTTTCTTTGTTTGGGATTGCGAACAACCAGTCAATACCAAAATGGCTAGCCCAAGGGTTACAAAAAATTTCTTCATTTTTATAACTCTCCTTTCACATACTGATACCAGTATAACATATCGCATCTTTCTTGTCTAAAAACTCCACTGCTCAAACCATTTCCCCCTCTTTTCAAGCTCTTCCATTTGAATAAAAAACTGATGAATGTGAGACTTTTTGCAGAAACCTCTTTTTCTCACGAATAAAGCTTCCGTGTAGGGGGCACTTCAATCTCAATTCCTCTGAATCACGCTGCTTTCATAGGGAATCTCCTCGTTTTTCTATATACAAAAAAAGGTTCCGAAAGGAACCTTCTGTTCAATTATTCTACACTAAACAAGTATGGGTAGACAGGTTGGCCACCTTGGTGGATTTCTACTTCTACATCTTCGTATTTTTCAGCAAGGGCTTGGGCCAATTCATTTGCCAACTCCTCACTGCCGTCTTCACCGACATAGATGGTCACAATTTCACTGTCTTCATCCAACATATGAGCGAATGTTTCTTCCAAGGTTTCCATCATATCTGGATTTGAAACAACGATTTTGCCATCGACCATTCCAAGATTATCATTTTCATGGATTTCAAGCCCATCAATAGTGGTATCGCGAACTGCTGTCGTTACACTACCAGACACAACATCACTCAATGAAGCGCTCATGCGTTCGTAGTTTTCTTCGATCGACTTGCTTTCATCAAAGGCAAGAAGACTAGTCAATCCTTGAGGGATGGTCTTGGTCTCAACAACTGCTGCAGGTTGATCAATCACTTCTGCTGCAGATTGAGCCGCCATCAAGATATTTTTGTTGTTTGGCAAGATAATAATGTTGCGCGCATTCAACTCTTCAACTGCTTTGACAAAGTCTTCTGTTGATGGGTTCATGGTTTGACCACCAGAGATGATGTAATCCACTCCTTGCGCTTTGAAGATATCCGCTAATCCGTCACCCGCAACGACTGCAATGATGGCATATTCTTTTGCTTCAGCTGGTTTCGCTTGGCGCTCTTCTTTTTCAACTTGTGCTTCGTGCTGGTTGCGCATGTTGTCGACTTTTACCTTGACCAAGCTACCATATTTCAATCCTTCTTGCATGACAAGACCTGGATCTTCAGTATGGACGTGGACTTTGACGATTTCATCATCGTTGACGACTAATAGAGAATCTCCAAGATTGTTCAAATAGTTACGGAATTCGTCGTAGTCAAAGTCTTTGACATAGGTTGGACCTTGCTTCAAAGCCACCATAATCTCTGTACAGTAACCAAACTTGATGTCTTCAGTAGCCACATGGCCAGCGACGGACTTGTGGTGTTCTGCATTAATCATTTCTGACATGGTTGCAGGTGTTGCTTGGAACTCTTCAGAAGCGATGAATTCACCTGTCAAGGCTGACAAGAATCCTTCATAGATGAAGACCAACCCTTGACCACCAGAGTCTACCACGCCAACTTCTTTCAAGACTGGCAACATATCTGGAGTCTTAGCAAGAGCAGTTTTAGCTCCTTCAAGAGCGGCACGCATGACTTCTACTGCATCGTTGGTAGATTCTGCTTTTTTCTTGGCCCCGATAGCTGCCCCACGAGAAACCGTCAAAATGGTTCCTTCAACCGGCTTCATAACGGCTTTATAAGCAACTTCTACACCAGACTGGAAGGCTGCTGCAAGTGCTGCTCCATCCAATTCTTCTTTGTCTTTGACACTTTGAGAAAATCCGCGGAACAATTGAGAAGTGATGACTCCTGAGTTCCCACGCGCACCCATCAAGAGGCCTTTAGCAAAGATCCCTGCCGCTTCTCCAACAGTTGATGCAGAACGGTCAGATACTTCTTTGGCCCCATTTTCGATGGTCATTCCCATATTGGTTCCTGTGTCCCCGTCTGGTACAGGAAAGACGTTCAAAGAGTTTACATATTCCGCTTGTTTATTTAAGCGCGTAGCCCCCGCTTGAACCATTTCTTGAAATAAACTTGTAGTAATATTAGCCACGATTATTCTCCCACAATCTTGATATTTTGAATATAGACATTCACAGTATCCGTAGTGATTCCAAGTTGATTTTCCAAACTAAATTTCACACGTTCTTGAATATTTTTTGAGACTTCGCTGATCTTTGTTCCATAGCTCAAAACAGTGTAAACATCAACTGCGATAGTTCCTGCTTCCGTTGTTTTGACAACAACACCTTTAGAGAAGTTTTCTTTCCCTAGGAGGGCTTGGAAATTATCTTTGATCGCATTTTTGCTGGCCATTCCAACCACACCGAAGATCTCAGTAGCGGCACCGCCTACAACAGTTGCGATAACCTCATCAGTCAATTCAATTTGACCGTCCTTTGTATTGATTTTTACTGTCATAATTTCTACCTCAAAAGTATTTTATATTCTATTTTACCATAAAAGAGATCAGCTGTAAAAGGGTAGGGATTATTCTTCTCCCGCTGTGACAGCTGTCTCTAGAGAAAAAGAAAAGAACCTCTATGAGGTTCTATATTCTTTATTAAACGCGTTCTACTTTACCAGATTTCAATGCACGAGCTGAAGCCCAAACTTTTTTAGGTTTACCATCGATAAGGACAGTTACTTTTTGAAGGTTTGGTTTTACGGCACGTTTTGTTTGGTTCATAGCGTGTGAACGGTTGTTACCTGATACAGTCTTACGACCTGTGAAATAACATACTTTAGCCATTTCTGTGTTTCCTCCTATTAGATCTAATATAACGGATGTGCTAGCACCACATACCGTACTATATTACCAAAAAAAATCTCTCTTGGCAAGCTTTTGGCCAAAGTTTTTCATTTCCGACTTAAGAAAACGAATTCGCTCCGACATAGATAATTTCCAGATTTCCTAAGGAAACATCGCCCGTAATGTAGAAATCCTTGCTTGTCAGAGCACTTGGATTTTCCTGATGTTGGATCGCTGAGAGGGAATTATCCACATTTACATGGACACGCCAATCACTTGGTACATAGAGACTCAAACTTCCAAGGGAAACATCGACAACAAACTGAGCAGATGGACCCTCGATGCGGCAATTGTCAAAATAAACCGATGCTTCTCCCATACTCACATCTGCACTTCCGCGGGTAAAGTGTTGGTCATTGAGATATTTTGTCACTGTTGAAAAAGTGACATCAATGTCATTGCCATCCGACTTACTCATGGACCCAGCAGAATAGGAAGCTAGGCGGGCTTTTGTTTTCTTAGAGGGTTTAAACAAAATGTTGAGCCCAATCACAGCGAGAATTGAGGAAAGGATGACAACCGAATTGGACACCGGAAGGAAATGGTATTGCCCATTGAGACAAAAGAGGGCTAAAAGTCCATAGATGAAGCCCCAACCAAAATGGCGTTTTAAGAAACTTGAGAGGGATAGGACTGCAAGCAAGGTGACCCAAGCTAAGGTCCAGATGCTAATGTCCCATTTTACAAAATAGCCTTGTAAGAGGATTAAGGCTGCTAAAAGGATTAAGAATACTCCGATTAATTTTTTTCTCATGATATTACCTCATTTCATTTAGTCGTTCTTTTAAGAGTTGATAGTAGCGTCTGGATACGTGAACCTGCTTATGGGTCTGATAGAAATTGACCGTGCTGGTTCCTGAAAAAGACTTTTCTAGAGAATAGATCTGCTTTGCGTTGACAATGGTGGATTTGGATATCCGACAAAAGGCGATGGGAAGCAGCTCCTCCAACTCATAGAGCTTCTGCTTAACCTCATAGGCCTCGTCCTTGGTGTGACCAAAAATCTTCTCCCCGTCCGTCTCAAAAAAGAGGATCGATGCCACATCCAGAAAATACTCACTTCGATCCTTGTAAAAGGCCAAAGGAGCAACTTTTTGTTCTAGGATTCTCTCTTGCAGCTGGGTCAACTCCGGGGTCAAGCGCGGGGCTCGAATCAAGATCTCAGGCTCGTCCATTGATGGATCCAATTCGATTCTAACTTTCATAAAACTCCTTTCCCAACGTTTTGATAGTACCATTATAACAGCTGTTGAAAACAAAACAAGGGCTTTTCAGTAAGTGGCACGTTTTCCCCATCAAGAGGTCATTTTTGAGAAGTAAAAAAGAGAGTGGGACAGAAATCGGTCATTCGTTAGAATTCGATTTCGTCGTCCCACCTCCGCACAGTTGAGTAGGGCTGTAAAAGCTGATGAAATCAGCATAGTAGAGCCCACTCAACCACTGCGTCTTGCTCTACAATCCAAAGACAATTGAGAGGCTAGGATTTTTATCCCAGCCTCCTTTCTTTATTTATTGCTTTCCTTGTCCGGTAAAAGAAAACTAAGACCTACGCAAGCGAGCACACCTGCTGTGATGACCAGACCATTTGAAACCGGCAGGACATCGTAAATCGCATTTGCGATCATAAATGCGATCAAGGCGCAGATAACACTTGCCTTGTAATCTTTTTTCAAGAGATTTTCAAGTGTAAAGAATGCAAATAAGAGAACAGGAAATAGGGGCCAGATGTTCACATCGAGCTTTGGAAAACCAACCATTCCCATTGTGACAACCGCAAGAGCAACCAAAATAAATCCAAGTCCAAGTAGTTTTTTCATCATCATATACCTCATTTTGATTATTCGGAAGTATTTCTTCCTTTGATGATTCTATGATAGCAGAGAGCTCCTACGGAGACAAGGACTTTTGACTAAGTGGTCAAAAATGGCGCCTATGTGGTCAAAAGAAGGAGCGAGACCGAACGAATATGTGATCACCATTATTCATCGTCTCGCTCCTTCAAAGCAGATTTTTTCTATGCCGATTGCAGGGATCGAACCTGTGACCTACGCGTTACGAGTGCGTTGCTCTACCAACTGAGCTAAATCGGCGATTACCTTCTTAGTATAGCACTCTGATAGCGGATGTCAAGCACTTTTAGTTGATCTTTTTAATCAGAATCTGACATGGATTCTGTGGATCCCATAGTTGCGGAAAAATCTCTAATTTTTTAAAACCAAGACTGCGATAAAAGACATTTGTTCGGTCATAATCTTTATTTGAACCTTCTGCGACTGTTTTGACCTGTAGGTAGTCCACTTGTTTGACTGCTTCTCTTTCTATAGTCGTAATTAATTCCCTTCCAATTCCTTGACCTTGGAATGATTTTTTCACGCCTAGACAGTCAATTTCAGCACAATCTTCACTCGAATATGATAAACTTATAAACCCTACTACATCACTTTCTTGATAAGCAGCCCAAACTCGTAAATCCTTAGCTCCTTCAATGTAGGCTTGCGTGCTTTCTGGTATTCCAAACCATTCTGGCAAATCCCTTAAAATCTCAGCGACAACTGCCATTTTTTGATCTTCACCCTTGACTTCTTTAATTACAAACATCATAAGTTCCTTTCTTGATTTTAGTCTTACTTTACCTCTTACGAACCAGCACTTTCGTAAGCATCCAATCCCCTATCCCAAAGTTTGAGGGAAATAACAAAGAAAACAAGGGAAATCAGAATCAAACCACCAATATTAAAGAGTCCATCCTTGTCCTGCAAGAAATAGCTGGCAGGATAGTAGGCCGTAAAGGCGAAAGGTACAATAAAGCTAATTAACCAACGAAGGAGCGAATTGTAAATAGAAATAGGATACTTGGCAAAATCATTAAACATATAGAAAATGTAAATCATGGCACCTGACTGCTTGGTCCAAAAAGCGATGCTAGCTGTCGCGATTTTTAAAGAAGTGTAAATCAAGGTCGCAAAAGGAATACAGACTAGAAAAATCAGAAATTTTGGAAGAGTCCAAGAGATGCTAGTTACTGTTGTTCCTAATAGAATGCCACCGACCAAGAGTTCACCCAAGGCATCAATCTGAAAGGTCTCAACGAGGATGTGAAAGAGAGGATTGATAGGACGAGTCAGATACTTGTCAAACTCCCCTTTTCGAACTAGTCGTTGACCTAAAGCCCAGAGATTGTCAAAAAAGAGATGATCTAGTCCCTTTGGAATTAAGGAAAATCCATAGATAAAGGCAATTTCTTGAAAAGTCCAACCTTCTAGGGAGGGAATGTGTTGAAAGATGACATTGAGAAACAAGAGGTTCAGGCCTTGAGTCAGAAAGACTCCCAACACACCAACCACAAAATCGACCTTGTATTCCATGATTTGCTTGATGTACTGTCTGATAAAAATCAGATGCATGCGTTGATATTTTTTCATACTAACCTCCCTGAATGGTGATAAATGACTGGACTCGTTTCCAAATCAACTGAGACAAGCCCACCATCACTATAAGCCAGAAGAACTGTAGCAAGATAGCTTGAAGAATCTGACTGGCATCGTATTTCCCAACAATGATCATGACCGGAGTGTAAATTAAGGATGAGAAAGGTAAGAAGGACAGAATATCTGAAATGACCTTTGGAAAGAAAGCCAAGGGAATCAAACTCCCAGACATAAAGGCCACTATGGAAGTCTTAAGTAGGTTGGAACCCCAAAGATTTTTAAATACAAAGGCTGAAAATCCAAAGCAGATATTAAAGAAAAAGTTAATCAGATAGGCCAGCGTTAAGCTAAAAAGATAAAGGGTAGTTAGTCCCAGCACTTCTACAATCCCTTGCCCAGATAAGATTTTCATCAAAACAATGACACTTAAAAATGGCAGTCCAACAGAGATAAAAATCAACCACTTGGAACCAAGCTCCGTAAAGAGGTAAGAAGCCGCAAAATGCACTGGTCGCAACAAGCGCATGATAATGGAACCATCCTTGACCTCATCACCAATCATAAAGGAAGAATCCGACCTAGTCAGAAGATTAGTCACAAAACTCATGATGATGTAGAGGGTGATATCCGCCATACTGAAGCCCTGAATCAAAGGCTCCTGGGTGGAATCAAAGACAGCCTTCCATAGATAAAAAGCCACAAAAGCACCCATGACATCGCCAATCCGATAAAGAATAAAGTTGACTCGATAGCTAATCAACTCCTGAATCCCTGCATTGATAAAGGGTTTATAACGTCTCCACAATTTGACCATCTTAGAGCTCCTTTCGATAGAAGCGACGGATAATATCTTCAATATCCGTATCTACCATCTTCAAATCACGGACCTCAAAATCAGATAAGGTTTGTTTGATAATATCGGCCGACTGGTAGCGGGAACTATCGAATTCAATATTGAGAGTATTTCCTTGTCTATCAATGGACATATCAGGCAAACCCTCATAATGAGAGACTAGATGATTTTGACCTGGCGTTAGCTCAAAGGAGAGAGTCTTCATCTTTCCAAAGGTCTCCTTGAGCTGGCTCACCGTTCCATCAAAAATCTCTTGCCCCTTATCAATCATAAAAATCCGATCACAGAGTTGCTCAATATCACTCAAATCATGAGTAGTCAAGAGAATAGTTGTCTCTTCCTCCTGATTAATCTGGGTAATGGCCCGACGAATGTTGTCCTTGACCGACACATCCAAGCCAATAGTCGGTTCATCTAAAAAGAGAACTTTGGGATTGTGAAGCAAGGAAGCCGCAATATCCGCCCGCATCCGTTGACCTAGTGAAAGAGTCCGCACAGGATCCTTGATAAATTCCTTCAAATCCAAGACTTCATTCAAAAAGTCCATACGCTTATGGAAAAGCGAGTCCGGTACATCATAGATCTCTTTCAAGACCGTGTAAGTCTCTTGCAGAGCCAAATCCCACCACAACTGGGTACGTTGTCCGAAAACGACTCCAATATCCTTGACATAATCTTGGCGATTATCCTGGGGAATCTTGCCGTTAATCCGACAAAAGCCAGATGTGGGCTTCAAAATTCCTGTCAGCATTTTGATGGTGGTTGACTTCCCAGCACCATTTGCCCCGATAAATCCTAAAATCTGCCCTTTTGGAACTTCAAAAGTTAAATCCTTGACCGCTTCAAAGGTCTGCTTTTCAGGATGAATAAAGGAGCGCAAGGCTCCCTTTAACCCCGGCTCCTTAACTGTCTTCACAAAATTTTTCCGAAGATGTTGCACTTCTATCATTGCCATATCTATCTCCCTATCGTAAGAAGCAACATTGTATTTTTGACTACAAATATTCTAAATCCTTACTTTCTACACTTACTCAATATTATTACAGAAGGCTTTATACCAACCTATTATAATCCAATAAAAAAAGGAATGCAAGCGTTTGCTTATAGATTATGAAATTAGAAATTTCTCTCTTGAAATAATGCTTTTGAGTCAGAAATTCTGGTTTAATAGTTTCCTTAAAACACCAAAAAACCTGCCCTTAGGGGCAGGCTTATTGTTAAGAAAAAGAATTTTTTTAATCGAGAAAATTAACGATTCTACTGTTAATCCTTCAGCATTTAATTATTATCATCAGTCTCAATGGATTTTTAAGCCCTCAATTATTCTCTAAAAATTCTTTAATACGAGAAACAATAGCATCGCTTTGATAATGATAGAGGTCGTGAGGCGCATCCATATAGTCGACTTGAACATTCGACTGGTTTCTAGAAAAATCTTTTGCATAGTTCTGCCACTTCGATTGACTAAAGGTCGTGCCTTCACCGTTAGAAACCAGGAGTAAGGCTGGAATTTTCGGATTAATGCTAGATGGAACTTTCTTGGCATTTTCCTTTGCCAAACGGGATTCATGAAGCATGGCTTGTGACATCAACTGCTTATATGCTAGTAATTTATATTGTTGTCGTTCAGTTTCAGTCAGAGTTGGATTTTTTATATAAAAGGACTCAGGGAAATAGCGTAATAAGCCAATCTTACTGCTCCAATAAGCCACAGTAAGCAAGGCCTGATTATCCTTTAAATCTTCATAACTCGCTGGCAAGGCCCAATCCAGGCCAATCAAAGCCTTCACTTCATTCGGATATTTCTCTTGCCAAGCAAGACTCTCTAAACTAGCCATAGAATGCGAAATAATCACATAAGGACCTGAAACATGAGCTTGCGCCAAAGCTTGACGCGTCTCAGAAAGGACCTCCATCACATCTCTTGAACGATCACTATCTTCACTAAAACCATATCCTGCTCGCTCCACGACAACAACCTTGTATTTTTTGGATAGGGGATCTGATAGATTCTTAAAGTCTAGGATAGGAGAGGCGATACCTGCACCAGAAAGAAAAACGATTGTTTGAGGCCCTTCTCCTTTAACAGAGATATTCATTCGATGTCCATTGACTGTAACTTGTTTACCAATAGGTGTGAGAAGCTCACTTTCATTTCGTAAACTGAATTGATGAAAAACAAATGTATCACCTAAAAAGAGCAGGAGAAAGCCACAAACGATCCAGCTCCACAGTTTGAATTTTTTCATAGGCATATTGTACAAAAATTAACCCCTGGAAGCAACCTTCCCCATACAAAAAAACAAGATCCACATGGGACCTTGCTTTCCTGTTTTTAATTAAGCTTTGCCTTCTGAACCGAATACGTCGATACGTTCTTCAACAGCTGCAGTAATTGCTTCGAAACCTGGTTTCAAGAATTTACGTGGGTCGAAGAGTTTCTTCTTGTCGTATTCTGCTTCGTTTGCATCGTATTCACGTACGAATTGACGAGTAGCATTTGCAAATGCGATTTGGCATTCAGTGTTCACGTTAACTTTTGCAACACCAAGTTTGATCGCTGCTTGGATTTGATCATCAGGGATACCTGATCCACCGTGCAATACGATTGGGAATCCTGGAACAGCTTCAGTCAATTTTTGCAAGTGGTCAAGGTGAAGACCTTTCCAGTTTGCTGGGTAAGGACCGTGGATGTTACCGATACCTGCAGCCAAGAAGTCGATTCCTGTAGCAACCATTGCTTTAGCGTCTTCGATTGGTGCCAATTCACCGTCACCGATGATACCGTCTTCTTCACCACCGATAGTACCAACTTCAGCTTCTACTGAGATACCTTTAGCATGAGCTTTTTCAACGACATCTTTCGCCAATTTAAGATTTTCTTCAACTGGAAGGTGTGAACCGTCAAACATGATTGAAGTGTAACCAGCTTCGATACATTCAAGAGCATCGTCGTAGTGACCATGGTCAAGGTGAATAGCAACTGGTACAGTGATACCCATTGATTCTACAAGGTTTTCAATAAGGGCTTTACATACTTTGTAACCACCCATGTATTTAGCAGCACCCATAGAAGTTTGGATAAGTACTGGAGCTTTCTTAGCTTCTGCTGCACGCAAGATAGCTTGAGTCCACTCAAGGTTGTTTGTGTTAAATCCACCAACTGCATAACCATTGTCACGAGCTGCTTGGACAAATTTTTCTGCTGAAACGATTGCCATTAGTCATAGGCCTCCTATATATTTTTGTGGGGCTAATCCCACTTACATTGTTTATTTTATCACTTTTTAGATGAAATTGCTAGTTTTTCCTGTGGCTTTAAGCGATTTCTTACGATAAATGAGGAGGAACCCTCTCCCTCCTAAGACTTCCATCCTATTCAAAAAGCAAAAAAGGAGCTTAACCCCTTTCAATCTTTCTCTTTAAAATTTTTTAACGAAAGGAGAAAAGCAATCCCGCAAATCACAAAGGATACCGCTGCAACCCATTGAGAATAGAAATAAGCAGCAAATAACTGACTGTCGGTAAATATTTTTCCAAGAAGTCCGTTTAGCACTCCCTCAAGAACGGGAATATTCTCACCCACAGCAGGGATTGACGCAAGAAAGAGAATAAAGCCCGCTATCAGAAAGAGATGAAGAATCCATTTTTTGATTCTTTTTTCATCTCTGAGCAGATACTGAGACGCCATCGCAATTAGAAAAATGAAAACATTCCATATGTTTAAGGCAATAAAATATCTAAAAGTATCCTTGTATGCGCCTATCGCCATCGCTAAAATCAGGATAGGACCGAAAAAATTAATGGCACTTCCCAATAGTGCAAAGAGGCCATCGACCAAAACCAGATACTTTTTCTTCATGTTCTCACCTCATCTCACACCTATTCTACCACAAAGAAATTTGAAAACAAAAAAAAGATAGCCGAAGCTATCTTGATCCGATGCGGAGAGAGGGACTTGAACCCTCACGACCTAAAGCGGTCACAGGATCCTTAGTCCTGCGCGTCTGCCAATTCCGCCATCCCCGCGATTGAGTACTTTACTAGTATATCAATCAACGACTTTTTTGTCAAGATTTTTTTCAAACTTTTTTCAGAGTTTGTCATTTTTTCACAAAAGGGAGTGGGAAAGAACTCCGACTAATTAAAAAGAGTTCGTCTTCCCACCCCCGCACAGTTGATTAGGTCATCTTTGGAGCTTGGAAAGCGAACAAAGATGCCAATCAACCACTGCGTCATGTAGTTATTACTATTATAGTCCAAAGGCTGGACACTTATTGCCCAGCCTTGATTCTCATTTGCTATCGTGGTTTTCAACTGCCGCTGTGATGAAGGCTGTGTAAAGTCCTTCTGGGCGGTTTGGACGGCTTGACAATTCTGGGTGGTATTGGCAAGCAACAAAGAATTTGTTTTCTGGGATTTCAACGATTTCGACCAAACGGTTGTCTGGTGAAACGCCTGAGAAGACAAATCCTGCTTCTTCGAACTGTTCACGGAAAGCATTGTTAAACTCATAACGGTGACGGTGGCGACGTTGCACCACTTCTTGATTGTCATAGGCAGCGGCTGCTTTTGATCCTCGTTTGAGTTTAGATGGGTAAAGACCGAGACGGAGCGTTCCTCCCATGTCTTCCACATCGATTTGGTCCCGCATGATATCGATAATTGGATACTTGGTTTCTGGATCCAATTCGGATGAATTGGCCCCTTCCAAGCCTAAAACGTGACGGGCAAATTCGATACAGGTTAACTGCATACCCAAGCATACACCCAACATTGGGACGTCCTGTTCACGCGCATACTTGATGGCTTGAATTTTTCCTTCTGTTCCCCGTTGACCAAAACCACCTGGGACAATGATCCCATCCGCATCTCCAAGGAGTTCTGCCACATTTTCAGCTGTCACATCATTGGCATTGACCCAATTAATCTTGACCTCTGCATCATTGGCATACCCTGAGTGCTTCAAGGCCTCAACGACAGAAATGTAGGCATCTTGCAATTCTACGTATTTTCCAACCAAGGAAATCTTGACCTGCTTCTTGAGGTTCATGACCTTATCGACCATTGCAGACCATTCTGTCATATCTGCTGCAGGAACATCCAATTTCAAATGGTCACAAACGATTTGGTCCATATTTTGTGCTTGCAAGTTCAATGGGATTTGGTACAAATGTTCCACATCAAGTGACTCGATGACAGCTTCTGGTGCCACATCACAGAATTGAGCCAACTTGTTCTTAATTCCTTGACCAGCTGGTTTTTCTGTACGAATGACCAACATATTTGGTTGAATCCCAAGACCACGCAATTCTTTCACAGAGTGTTGCGTCGGCTTGGTTTTCATTTCTCCCGCAGCCTTCAAGTAAGGAAGAAGGGTGGTGTGGATGTACATAACATTTTCAGCACCGACATCTGCCTTCATTTGACGAAGAGCTTCAAGGAATGGAAGGGATTCAATGTCTCCAACTGTTCCCCCGACTTCTGTGATGATGACATCTGAATCCGTCGTCGTCGCTGCCCGTTTGATCTTCTCTTTCAAGGCATCTGTGATATGAGGAATGACCTGTACAGTTGCTCCCAAGTATTCTCCACGACGTTCCTTACGAAGGACCTCACTATAAATTTTCCCTGTCGTTACATTTGAGTACTTATTCAGATTGATATCAATAAAGCGTTCATAGTGACCAAGGTCCAAGTCTGTCTCTGCGCCATCGTCTGTGACAAATACTTCCCCGTGTTGGTAAGGACTCATTGTCCCTGGGTCAATATTGATATAAGGGTCAAATTTTTGGATAGTCACTTTCAATCCACGATTTTTGAGCAAGCGACCAAGACTTGCTGCGACAATCCCTTTCCCGATGGATGATACGACACCACCCGTGACAAAAATATATTTTGTTGACATGTGCTTTCCTCTTCTTCTAATGTTGTAGAGGCCATTCCTCTTTGCAGAAAAAACAAAAATAGCTCCCTAATCCTTAGGGAGCTCCGACCTCAAAATGAGGTGCCCGAACAATATCTTACCGCAAATGGTCTACTTTGTCAAATTGAAAATTTCATGAAAATGATTTTCGCTGTTTACACGACCTTTTCCACTCCATTTTGTGTGACGAGAAATTTCTCAAATTGAAGCTGAGGCATGCAAAGAGCAAGGTCCTTGTGGATTCGTTCTAGCGCTTCTAAACGCATCTCGACTGACGTCTCGGTATTTCCTTGGATGACAAAGAGGGCGTTTTGCGTACTCTCCTCAAATTTGTAATGGTCACTATCGCGTACATCCAACCAAGCCAGAACTCCTTTTTGATCCCGGTAGACAGGATCTGTCGGTGCGACATGTTTTTCACTAGAAAGGATAGGGAGAAAGAGATCGTCTCTTTGACTCACTGTAAATTCAATCGGTCCCTCAATCTTATCTAGGTCATGTCCTCCGATCGCGAGAAAAGACTTCAGAGATTCGACATTATAGATATCGATGATGCTATTGATCTGAGGAAGAGCACCTCGATGCTGGATGTTTCGGATAAGAGCTAGGACTGTTGGTGGATTTTTCTTGATGCTACGCCCTACTTTTTGCAAAAGGTCTGTATACCCTTTAATGACAGGAGATACCACTACTTCTTCTGTCTGACACTGGAGCGCCCATTGTTCAAGCTCTTTCTTCTTTTCAAGAAAAGAAGGGAGCAAAACTGCTTGAGGATCCACATTTCTAGCAATTCCGACCACAACCGTATCAATACCAAGAGCTACTAAACTTTGATCTAAACGAAAGTCCATCTGGAACACCTCCTATTGGGAAACCCTACACGTTTATCATACGACATTTCATCACTTTTTTCAATGCAAACAAAAAGAGAGTGGGACAGAAATCGGTAATTCGTTAGAATTCGATTTCGTCGTCCCACCTCCGCACAGTTGAGTAGGGCTGTAAAAGCTGATGAAATCAGCGTAGTAGAGCCCACTCAACCATTGCGTCTTGCTCGACAATCCAAAAACAATTGAGAGGCTAGGACTTTTGTCCCAGCCTCTTCTTATGATTTATTCTTCTTCCTCGTCTTCAGAATCCTCTTCTTCGTCGTCTTCTTCGCTTAATTCAACTTCCTCACCCAAATCATCTGGTACGATTTCATTGATTTCAGCATCGTAAGCTTCGACTTCACTCTTTTCATCATCTGGATTTTCTTCATCATATGAAAGAGCTGGATCTGCTTCGTAAACTTCTTCATCTTCTGGATCGTCGTCGTTGTAGTCGATCGCATCTTCGTCTCCATCCATGAAGGCATTGACACGTTTTTTCTTCCGTTTCTTAGGAGTTTCATCTTCATCTGTTTCTTCAAGAGCGATGATTTCTTCGTCAACTTCATCGATGGCATACCATGAACGAAGTCCCCATTTGTTATCTCCAAGTGGGATAAAGCTTCCATCTACATTCAATTCTGTGTAGAACAATGGAAGAGCTTCACGGATCTCGCTGTTTGATTTTTCAAGGTAATTTTGAA
The DNA here is from genome assembly GCF_964238605.1 of Streptococcus parasanguinis. Classification (GTDB taxonomy): domain Bacteria; phylum Bacillota; class Bacilli; order Lactobacillales; family Streptococcaceae; genus Streptococcus; species Streptococcus parasanguinis_AJ. The sequence goes on from NZ_CAXSMM010000015.1 coordinate 45,776, forward strand.
TTTCATTTACAAGATCGCTAAAGTACATTTCATGGTCACGTCCGCGTAATTCCAAAATCGCACGCGCCACTTCAATCATAGAAAGTTCACTTTTTTCTTGTCCAGCAAATACTTCTAATTCCAAGGGTAAATCTCCTTATGTTTCATTTCCTAAATGGAGAAGGATCCGGTCTTAAACCTCATCCTATCCTCAATGATAGATTGAAAACTTCTCGTCACTAAATCTATCACGCATTTTATCGTTACACTCTATTGTACGATAAATTTCCCCTTTCGTCAAAGGAAAATTCCAGGATTCTCCATGAAATCAAAAAAAGAAGAGCCTCACGGCTCTTCTTTTTTATCTCAATTATTTTACTTTTGCTGTGCTTGTGATCACGTTCACTGCTTTCTTCACTGTGATGTCATGTTTCAACATTTCTGGTGAAAGAAGGTTGCGAACTTGTTCAACTGGCATGTTGTAATCTGCTGCCAATTGTTCGATTTCAGCGTTGATTTCTTCTTCAGTTGCTTCGAAGCCTTCTGCTTTCGCTACTGCTTCAACCACAAGGTTTGTCTTCGTACGGCTTTCAGCTTCTGCTTCGTATTGTTTGTGAAGATCTTCTTGAGTTGTTCCAGTGATTTGGAAGTACATTTCAGGTGAGATACCTTGACGTTGCATGTTTCCAAGGAACTCGTTGATTGAACGGTGTACTTCTTCGTGGATCATTTCTTCTGGAAGGTCAACGATTTCAGCGTTTTCAACGGCAAGATCGATTGCTGCTGCTTCTACTGCATCATTGTATGCTTCTTCTTTAGCTGCTGCCAATTCTTTGCGGTATTTTTCTTTCAATTCGTCAAGAGTTTCAACTTCTTCGTCGATGTCTTTTGCCAATTCATCGTCAAGAGCTGGTACTTCTTTTGCTTTTACTTCGTGGATAGTTGTCACGAATTTCGCTTCTTTACCTGCAAGGTCAGCTGCTTGGTAGTCTTCTGGGAAGGTTACGATCACATCAACTGTTTCACCAGCAGAGTGTCCAACCAATTGGTCTTCGAAACCTGGGATGAATTGACCTGAACCAAGTCCAAGTGAGAAGTTGTCACCTTTACCACCGTCGAATTCAACACCGTCGATAGAACCTACGAAGTCGATCACAACTGTGTCGCCTTCTGCTGCAGCACCTTCTTTGACAACCAATTCAGCCAAGTTGTTGCGTTCGCGTTCGATACGAGCATCCACATCAGCGTCTGTTACTTCTTTAGAAACTTCTACTGATACTTCAAGGTCTTTGTAAGCACCCAATTTAACTTCAGGTTTTGTTACAACAGCTGCTGTCAATGTCCAGTCTTGACCTTTTTCCATAGATACAACATCGAAAGTTGGTTGTGCAACAACTTCGATTCCAGCTTCTTTAACAGCTGCTTCGTATGCTGCTGGAAGAAGATCGTTCAAAGCATCTTGGTAAAGAGCTTCTTCACCAAAACGTTGGTTGAAGATTGGACGTGGAATATGACCTTTACGGAATCCAGGTACGTTCAAAGTTTTCTTAACTGACTCAAACACACGGTCCAAAGCAGGTTTGATTTGCTCTTGGCTGATTGTGAAAGTCAATACACCGTGGTTAGTTTCTTTGTTTTCAAATGATACAGACATTCTGTCTCTCCTTAAAATAATATAGTCATTCCTTATAATTTTACCACAAAACTTTGAAATTGCAAGTTTTAAAACGTTTTTGCCTCTCTTTTCATCCAAAAAAACTAGCCCTTAAAAGCTAGTTCTGATTATGATTTTCGGATGGGATCATCGAGGTAGAGAGCACGGGCGCCACCGATCAATTTTGGCCGACTGGCGAGGGCTGTGACATGGGCTCCACCTAGTTCACGCAAGATAGGGCGAATTGGAACTTGCACGTGTTTGACGTGCATCCCCACCGAGGTATCTCCGATGTCTAACCCGGCTTGGGCTGTGATAAATTCCACCTCAACAGGATCCTTAAAATACTTGAAAGCTGCGAGTTGTCCAGCACCTCCTGCATGGAGACTCGGAAGGACATTGACGATTTCTAACTCCTTCTTGTCCGCCAATTCTCTTTCGACCACCAAGGCGCGATTGAGATGCTCACATCCTTGTACCGCCAGATAAATCCCTCTTGGATTCAACTCATCTAGCAAGGTCTGGACAATAGCTTCTGCAAGGTCGATGTTGGAGGCTTTTCCAATTCGCCCTCCTGCAACTTCGCTTGAAGACATCCCGAGTACTAGGATCTGTCCTTGGTGGAGACGGCTTTTTTCCAAGACGTCTACCAGGATTTCTTTCGTATCCTTCTTCAGTTGCTCCAGCTCCATGAATTAGCTTCCTTTCTTTTGAAATGCATAATAGACCACATAGCCTAAAGCCATTCCAACAAAATTCTGAGCGAGGTTATTCGGAATGTCCGAGATAGCAGCACCCCAGCCATTGCCTAAAAAGAGAGCAGAAGCTAGTGCATAACCGCCTACCATGACGACTGTCGCAAGAAGCAAGCCTAGGTAACGAGCTTTGCCCTTGAAGCCAGCGAAATAGCCTTGTCCCCCGTGAAAGAGGAGGCTAAAGAACATCCACTGAGGATAGCCTGAAATGAGATCGAGTAAGAAGGCTCCGACACCACCGACAATAGCACCTTCCTTACGTCCAAAATAGAAGGCTGTGAAATACACTCCAAGATCTAGCAGGGTGACGATCCCTGTAGGAGTTGGAAGTTTTGTATAGTAGCCAAGTACAACTGTCAAGGCTGTCAAAATGGAAAGGCGGGCAATGAGTTGAGTTCGATTAGATGTCATATTGTACTACTCCATACTGGTCTGAATGTTGAATCGCTTGGAAAACAAAGTCTTTAGAGGCTTTAACAGCTTCAAGTGGAGATTTCCCTTGCACCAACTGGCTGGAAATGCTAGATGCAAAGGTACACCCAGCTCCTGTATTGTTCTTTTCTAAGACCGGCTCTTCAATGACGGTGAAGTCTGTCCCATCATAAAAGACATCAATGGCCTTTTCTTTATTGAGACGATTGCCTCCTTTGACCACGACATTCGCCGCTCCTAATTCGTGGAGCTTGCGCGCTACCGCCTTCATATCGTCGAGCGATTGAATCTTGCTTTGGGTCAAGATCTCAGCTTCTGGCAAGTTCGGCGTGATGATGGTCACATAAGGGAAGAACTTGATCAATTCGTCTCGAAGAGCTGAAACTTCTACATCATGGCTTTCCTTGCAGACCAAGACAGGATCTAGTACCACAGGGATCTCCGCATGGGCTTTTACATAGTCCAAGGCCAAGTCTGCCACTTCAACATTTGGCAAAAGACCGAGTTTAATAGCAGAGAAAGGAACATCTTTGAGGGAGTTGAGCTGTTGAACAAAGGTCGTCGGATCCACCGGAATCACTTCAAAACCGTGCTCCGTCATAGCGGTCAAACAAGTCACCGCCACAAAACCATGCTGTTTATTAGTCGTATAAGTTGCAAGGTCTGCGTGAAGACCTCCCCCACTAAAAATATCATTTCCTGAAATAGCTAGAATCAATTCATTACTCATAACGGATCTCCTTTAAATATAAGCCATTTGGCGCTGCTGTAGGACCTGCTAGATTGCGGTCCTTCTTTTCCAAAATCAGATCGATCTGCTCAATCGGCATCCGATCATTTCCGATCTTCAACAAAGTTCCCACCATATTGCGGATTTGCTTGTAGAGAAAACCATTGCCCGAAAAGGTAAAGACAAGGCGATGATGTTCTGCATCCTCGACCAAGCGAGCCTCTGTAATCGTACGAACCTTATCTTCCACACTGGTTCCTGAAGCTGTGAAACCGGTAAAATCATGGGTTCCCTCCAACTTTTGGATGGCTGCTTGCATCTTTTCCACATCCAAAGGATAAGGATAGTGGGTGGCATAGTGGCGCATCATGGGGTTCTTGGGACGACCATAATCCACGATGAATTCATAGGTCTTGCTGTGCTTCTTGTAGCGTGAGTGAAAGTCATCTGCTACTTGCTCCACTCGGATGAAATCAATATCCTCTGGGGTTTGGGTATCGAGGGCAAAGCGGAGCTTTTCCCCATCCCGCGATTGGGGGAGATCAAAATGAATCACCTGGCCAAGAGCATGGACACCTGAATCCGTTCGCCCCGCTCCATGAACGGTAACAGGGGTTCCTTGATTGAGGCGCGTCAAGGTCTTCTCGATTTCCTCTTGCACACTGCGGGCATGCGGTTGACGTTGAAACCCTGCAAACAAGGTCCCGTCATATGAAATGGTTGCTTTGTATCGTGTCATGGTTTTATTTTAGCAGGATATAGAAGGGGTTACAAGAGTGAAAAAACCAAACTGTCCGGGTACAGTTTTGCGAGCACAAAAAGAGGCTGGGACAAAAGTCCTAGCCTCTCAATTATTTTTGGATTGTCGAGCAAGACGCAGTGGTTGAGTGGGC
>NZ_CAXSMM010000016.1:0-37389 GCF_964238605.1 Streptococcus parasanguinis
TCATCAGCTTTTACAGCCCTACTCAACTGTGCGGAGGTGGGACGACGAAATCGAATTCTAACGAATTACCGATTTCTATCCCACTCTCTTATTTCATATAAATCATCCCTGTACAGGCTTGCTCTGAAAGTTCGACAAAGCCCAGAGACTGGTAAAAGGCTAGATTCTTCTCGCTCCGTTCTGTGACGAGAAGCCGTTGATAGACATTTGGGAAGTTCGCTAAAGCCTCTGTTAAGAGTTTCCTTCCGATACCTTGACGCTGGTGATCTGGTCGTACCAAAAGGTCCTGCACAAAAATGACAGAGTGGCCATCACCTACCAAGCGAATGTAGGCGACGAGCTCGTCCTCATCATAGACGGCTAACTGCCAGAGACTGGCTTTGACAGCTTCTTCTAGCATGGTTGGGTTGTTGGTATAATTGGTCCAGCCGACCGAACTGTATAATGCGAGTAGGTCTGTCATCGCTGGAATTTCTTTTTTATAATCTAACATCTTAACTCCTTTTTAAGCTATAGTGCTGGAAGAAGGCGATATCCCGATAAGGGGACTCTTGGCAAACGGCCAGCTCCATTTTGAGCATAGACTCTCGCCAGCCTTCTTGGCCCTTGAAGCGATTATCCTGCAAGGCATAAAAGACACGGATCCCTTGGTAGTCCTGAACTTCGAGGGCTAGATCGTCTACTGCTCTATCTAGATCATAGGCCTGTGCCAAGCCCATGGAGTGGGTTTCCAGGTCTTGACCGGCTAAGAGATCAAGCGCCTTCTGAGTATCATTTTCAAAGACGACGGTCTGCAGGACGCGGCCAACCTCATTGTGCTTGACGATAGAGAGCAGGCCTCCTGGTTTCAAGAGACGGGTGAATGCCTTGAGAACCACCTTGCGATCCTCTACATACTCCAAGACATTGTGGCAGAGGATGACATCAAAACTGGCATCTTCAAAGCTCTCTATTTGGTCCAGACTCCCAACGAGTTGCTGGTAAGGATGATCCTGGACCCGCAAGGCCACCATTTCCTCATTGGGCTCCACAGCAAGGACTTCATTGTCTTGTGCCAGGTGGTTGGCCACGAGACCGAAGCCACTGCCGAAATCAAGCACCCGTTTACCTTTTATGTCTTTTAATTGATCAAAAAGGATATCATAATAGATCTGTCCCCAGGGTTGCTGGAGGTTTTCTAAATAAGCTTGAATATTTGCAGCCATCGATCTCCTCCTATTTGAAATTGAACATCTTGCTGGCTAGCTTGTCCGAGATGCGTGGGAAAAGGGTATAGAGCTTGTGGGTCAAGTTCAAAAGCCAAGGCAAATTGAGCTCGCGTTTTGGTTTTCCAAAGTTTTTCACAATCTTCTTAGCCACAAAGTCTGGTTCCAAAATATAACGGTCTACAGCCTTGACATAGCTTCCATCTGGGTCTGCCTGGTCAAAGAAAGTGGTCCGAATGGGGCCTGGATTGACCGTCGTCACATGGACACCAAAGGGCATGAGTTCTAACCGCAGGGCATTGGAGAAGCCGATGGCTGCAAACTTAGTAGCCGAATAAAGGCTGGATTTGGCAGTTGCGACAAGACCCGCCATGCTGACGATGTTGACGATGTGCCCCTTGCCTGCTTCCTTCATGTGCGCACCCATCAAGCGTGAAAGCTGCATGAGGGCAAAGGTATTGACATCAAACATCTCCTGCACCTGCTGGTCAGAAATGCGATCAAAAGCCTCAAAAATCCCATAGCCTGCATTGTTGACCAAGATATCAATCTGTCCGTAGCGCTGATAGAGCTCTTCTACCAAGTCTTGGACAGCTGAGGAATCAGTGATATCGATCCCGATGCATTCAGCTTGAGGATGACTGGCATAGAGCTTTTCCAGTTTTTCTTGATTTCTGCCTAGGAGAATCAGCCGATCTTCAGGGAGGAGCTTGACCATTTCTTGGGCCAAACCTCCACTTGCTCCTGTTATGAGAATGGTTCGCATCTTAGATCTCCACTTCTTCCAAATCTTTGACGACATAAACATTTTCAAAAATGCTGGACGCATCCTTGCGCAATTGGCTGATGTCTTTTGATAAGAAGCGAGCACTGATGTGGTTGAGAAGAAGGCGCTTGGCCCCTGCTTCACGCGCCACTTCTGCTGCCTGCATATTGGTCGAGTGACCGTGTTTCTTAGCAATCTTCTCATCACCCTTGCCATAGGTGGACTCATGGACCAAGACATCCGCATTGACTCCAAGGCGGACGCTGGCATCCGTCTTTCTGGTATCTCCGAGGATCGTGATAATCTTACCAGGCCGAGGGGCTGAAATATAATCTGCAGCAATGATCTTAGTGCCATCTTCCAGGGTGACATCTTGTCCATTTTTGACCTGGCCAAAGAGCGGTCCAAATGGAACGCCCGCTGCCTTGAGCTTGTCCGCATCCAGTGTTCCTTCGAGGTCTTTTTGCATGATCCGATAACCCACGCAAAAAATGGTGTGGTCCAAAACTTCCGCATAAACCGTGAATTTATCGGTTTCTAAAATCTTACCCAGAGAATGTTCATCGAATTCATGAAAATGGATGCGGTAAGGCAGGCGAGAGCCTGATACGCGAAGACTAGTCATCACAAAGGATTTGATTCCTACTGGTCCATAGATATCCAGATCCGTCTGCTCTTCATTGGCCTGAAAGGCCCGACTAGAGAGGAAACCTGGCAAACCAAAAATATGGTCTCCGTGTAGGTGAGTGATAAAGATCTTGCTAACCTTTCGCGGACGAATGGTCGTTTCTAAAATTTGATTCTGTGTCGCTTCGCCACAATCAAAGAGCCAGACTTCATTGATCTCGTCCAGCAATTTGAGGGCTAAGCTCGATACATTACGGGCTTTTGAGGGTTGCCCAGCTCCCGTTCCTAAAAATTGAATGTCCATTGTCTACTTTCTATCTATATAAATCATGGCCGTCCGGTTCTCTGAACGGAACGAAAGGTTGCCTGGGTAGGCTTGCGCTAGCTCGAGAAGCTCTTCTTGGTTATATCCTGACAGTTTCAAGCGTCCATCTTCCAAGCTCATCAAGTCAGTTAGGGCTGAGAGGGCTTCTGTTTTAGTGACCCCTTCTGGTTCAGCCTCTTGCAAGCAGATCTTGCCATCTTTTTCAAAGACCAAACAATGTGGAAAGATCTCTGCAATTTCGAATAAAATCGAAGAGGTGATATCCTCTGCTGGATGTTCAGCAAAGACACAGGCTAGCTCTTCATTTACATAGGCCAAGCCATAAGATTGACCTGATAAGTTGAGGCGGATAAAAGGTTTTTGTTCATCAAAGCTTTGCTGAGCTGTGAATAAGTCAAATGCTCGGCTCAAGTCCAAGAAATAATCCATGGCCTCCTTGGGGCTCTTCTTTTGATAGAGCTCAGCGAAATAAGCGTTGATCACACTTGGGGGAGGCGTAATCACACGGAGACGCAATTCCTCAGGGATCGTGCTTAAAAGATTGGTCAGGTAGACCCGATCGAGGCTGGTATAGCCTCCATATTTTATTGCTAAATCAACGTAATCCGTCATAAAATTCTTCCAACTTCCACTTATTTTTCTCTGCAATATAGCCTTGAATGACCTCGACGTCTTCTTCAAATTCGCGCTGGTCAATGATCGCTACTGTTTCTAGATCATGTGTCCGATAAGATTTTGAAAAGGGAACGCGAATGGTAAAGGGAACAAAGAGCTCTCTCAGTTTTTCTAGAAGCAAAGCCTGGAGATCTTCACGGGCTGTCTCAGAGCGCGCTGAAATCAAGCTAAAAGGTGTCTGGGTTGGGGTAAAGTCTGCTACTTTATCTGCTTTGTTGTAAAGGGTCAAGCGAGGAATCTCCAGCATATCCAGGTCCTTCATGATCGAAAGCACGGTCTTTTCATGCTCTTCATGATTGGGGTCAGAAGCATCTATGACATGGACCAGGAGGTCTACATTCTTACTTTCTTCCAGGGTCGACTTAAAGCTCGAAACCAACTCTGTCGGCAAGTCCTGAATAAAGCCAACCGTATCGGTCAGGGTCACTTGCAGATTGCCTGTTAGGTGGATGCTCTTGGTTGTGGCATCCAAAGTCGCAAAGAGTTCATCGGCTTCATACTGGCTCTTACTAGTCATTTGATTCATAATGGTCGACTTTCCTGCATTGGTATAGCCGATCAAACCAATCTTGAAGACAGGTGATTCCAAGCGTTTTTCACGAAGGGTTTCCCGGTTCTTTTCAACAGCCTTGAGCTGGCGCTCGATATCGGTAATTTGATTGCGAACACTCCGGCGGTTCAACTCCAACTGACTTTCCCCTGGACCACGAGAACCAATTCCCCCAGCCTGACGGCTGAGCATGATCCCTTGACCGACAAGGCGTGGCAAGAGGTATTTGAGCTGGGCCAAGTGCACCTGCAACTTCCCTTCATGACTCCTAGCCCTCATGGCAAAGATATCTAGAATCAGCTGCATCCGGTCAATGACTTTAACCCCTAGGATTTCTTCTAAATTGACATTTTGCCGGGGGGTCAGGCGGTTATTGACCACTACCGTTGTAATCTCATCTGCTTCGACCATTTGTGCGATTTCTTCTAGTTTTCCTGAGCCGACAAAGGTCTTGGTGTCGTATTTCTCCCGTTTTTGTGTATAGGAGCCCCGGACATCTCCACCTGCTGTTTTAGCCAGGCTGGCCAACTCCTCCATCGACATATCAAAATTGTCCATGCCTTGAAGTTCCACACCGACCAAAAGGATGCGTTCTTGTTTTTTTTCTGTTTCAATCATGCTGTAAAAACTCCTTTACATCTGCAAGAACCTGCTCCTTGAAGTGGGGGGCAGAAATGGCGTAAAAGGTCACTTCCATTCGATTTCGAAACCAGGTCAGCTGGCGTTTGGCAAAGCGCCGCGTATTGCGCTTGAGGATCTCACTGGCTTCCTCAAGGCTCTGCTCTCCCTTAAAGTAAGGAAAGAGTTCCTTGTAACCAATGCCTTTAGCTGCCTGAACCTCCGGATGGTCATCATAGAGCCACCGGGCTTCATCCAGCAAGCCTTCCTCTAGCATGCGATCTACTCGACGATTGATGCGATCATAGATCAAGGACCGTTCATCATCTAGACAGATGAGATAGGGTTCATAATCGGTCTCTTCGTTTGCGAGGTCCTGCCCAAAATGCGCAATTTCCAGAGCTCGCATGGACCGACGGCGATTGATCTGAGGAATCACAAGTCCTTGCTCCGCTACCCTTTGGTACAAGTCTTCATCCGACAACAAATCCAATTGAGCGCGATAGGCCAGAATCTCTTCATGAGGAACTTCACCACCTAGATGATAACCTTCGAGCAAACTTTGGATGTAAAGGCCCGTCCCACCTGCAATGATAGGAAGCTTGCCTCGAGCTGTGATCTCTTCAATCGCAGTCTTAGCTTCTCTTACAAAATCAAAAGCTGAGTAAGACTCGGTCACCTCCCGCACATCGATCAAATGATGGGGAGCTGCAGCTTGCTCTTCTGGTGTCGCCTTAGCTGTTCCTATATCTAGCTTACGATAGACTTGTTGACTATCGCCACTGATAATTTCACCATTGAGGGCTTGAGCTAAATCGATCGCAAGAGCTGTTTTTCCAACAGCAGTCGGTCCCACAATCACAATTATCTTGGTTTTCATCGTTTTTCCTTGCAAAATTCACGTTTTTTCGTTACCATATATTATAACATAAATATTTAAAGTTCAGAAAAGGAGAAATTCTCATGGCTAAAGGATTTGGTAAAGGTTTTGTTACTGGTGTTGCTGGTACAGTTGCTGCTGTCGCAGGTGCAGTTTACACATTCAAGAAAAAAGTAATCGAACCAGAAGAACAAAAAGCAGCTTTCATCGAAGAAAACCGCAAAAAAGCAGCACGTCGCCGTGTCTCACACTAATCATTCAAAAAGCTCCGGGAAACCGGAGCTTTTTTTGCTGAAGAAAAAGTCCATTTTGGAAAATTTTCTCTTATTGGTAGGGTTTGTCACGATATGCTAACACAAGTAATGCTAAAAAAATTAGAATGATATATATTATGTTTATTCAAACATATACTGAAACTTTCCGCCGTGAGAAAAGTGCTAGGAACACATTTGTTTCTAGCACTCGGGAGTTTTGAAACTTTAGGTTCAAAACTAAGTCATGGAACTTCGTAGAAGTTCGCTGACGTCCGTACTCACCTAAGGAAAGTTTCTATGATGACATTTGTCTTCAATCTAAAAGCTCCGGAAAACCGGAGCTTTTTTTGTGTTTGTTTCAAAAGGTGAAGAGATCATTCACCGTTCTTTGATCATCTTCGTTGCGATTTCCAAGAGTTCGACTCCCATCTGAAAATGCTCGTCTAATAAATCATAGACGGCATCTTCGGACAAGACACCACAAGGAAGATCTGCTGGAAAGTCAGCTTGATTGGAAAAGTCCAAATCATCAAAATAGGCTTGACTACTATAATAATCCCTCAGTTGGATATAGCTTTCTTGATGCTCTCTTAGCTGATCCACTGCTTTTTTGGTTTCTTCCAAAGTTTTGGCATAGTCATTCAAATAACCTTCCATTCTTTGGATCCGTTCGATGTTTTCCTGTGCAATTGCCATGATTTACTCCACTTTCACCACTTCTAGATGGGGGCCGCCTAGAAGCACGAGATATTTTTCTACTTGCTCTTTGCCATAAGAACGACGAAGAGCTTCTGCATAGAGATCGAGCTGATCCCGGTAGCGTTCGACCAATTGGCTAGGAATCTTGTAGTGATCCGTCTTGTAATCAAAGAGCAGGATCCGGTCTTCTAGCACCACGTAACCATCCAGGATCCCCCGCACGACGAAGTCCTCTCCACTGGCTGGATCTTTCTTCAGCATGGCAAAGGGAGCTTCGCGACGGACTCGAGAGGCCTCTTTTTGAAGCAAGGTCCCCAGAGGTGTCTCATAGAAAGCAAGGATGGCCTCTAGCTTGATGCGGGCTTTGACCGCTGGCTCTGCTTGAACTTGCTCCAAGGCTTGACGCAGCTTATCCAGCGTGATTTCTTCCTCAAGAGGCACGCGCTGCATGAGTTCATGGACAGCACTACCGACTTGGGCTCCTGTCACAGCTTTTTCTTGACCAAAAGTTGGAAGCTCAAACTCAGGCGTCACAGTCTTTGCATCCATGATCTGGACGCCATTGGCATCCATGACTGGCTCGTAGAATTTCTTGATCTGACTAGGAGTACGTACACTTGGTAAATGAATGGCCGGAGCATAGAGCTGATTGAGCCGATCAACATTTTCCAAGATATCCAAGGCCCGACGAATATCCTCGGACTGACGGACATCCTTGAGCTGATCCAGGCGGGAATCCTTCTCCTTCTCTAGCGGTTCCAGCTGGTCTGGTGTCAGGTCTTCATCTGTCACAAAACGCGTGTCATAGGCCAGGGTATTTTTGGTAAACACATCTTGAATGGCAAAGAGCCAGTCCTGATAAGAGGTCCATTCTTTTCGCTTCTCTGGATCCAATTTGCCATTGCGACTGGTCCCCCAATCGGTATCACGCAGTTTGTCCTCCCGGCCTTTTCCGACCAGATAGAGCTTGAGCTCGGCCCGTGTCATGGCGACATAAAGAAGACGCATCTGCTCAGAAATGGTAGCCAATTTTGTTTCTTCCACATTGCGTTGGTAGCAAGGTGTTTCGATCTGCAGGCGAATGGTTTCTGGAGCAACTGGATTCTCTGTCTCAACCGGAAGACTCGCAACATATTTAAAGCCAATCCCTTTTTGGCGACTGAGGATAATCGGCCCCGATTGATCCTTACGGTTAAAGGCTTTGTCCATATTGAGAATAAAGACATACTTGAATTCCAGCCCCTTACTCTTATGGACGGTCATGAGCTGGACGGCATCTTTTGGAGCCGCAAGAGGGACGCTGGCCAAATCGTGTTCATTTTCGATCACCTTGTCAATCATGGCAATGAAGCGCGACAAGCCCTTAAAGCTGGCTTTTTCATAATCATTGGCCCGAAGCGTCAAAGCGTAGAGATTGGCCTGACGCTGGGCCCCATTTGGAAGGGCGCCGACATAGTCATAGTAATAGCGATCCTCATAGATTTTCCACAGCAAATCATAGATCGAAGAGGTCTTGGCAGCAGCCCGCCAAGTAGATAAAACTTTGAGGAAGTTCTCGATTTTAGCTGAGAGCTTGGCATCAATCAGATTGGCATGCTCTGCAGTCTTTTCAAGGGCTAACTGGACCTTGTGGTAGAAGGCCATTTGCTTTTGCTCTGGAAGAGTCTGCAAGGAAATCCGTGCCAACTCATCTTCATCAAAGTCAAACATGGGGGATTTCATGAGAGCAACCAAGGGATAATCATGCAAGGGATTGTTAATGGTCCGCAAGGTATCCAACATGACCATCACTTCCAGTGACTCAAGATAATGCGCCTGTCCGCTATCTGCCACAATCGGGATATGGTACTGGTCAAAAGCTTCCAGAATCGCATCATTACGAGTTCGAGTCGCAGTCAAGAGCGTGATTTCTTTAAAAGGCACTTTTTCCACCCGATGGAGGCGTAAAATTTCTTTGATGACTAGGAGAATTTCTCCCTTGGAAACCGTCTCGAGTCCAGAAGCAGCTTCCTCGTCTTCGGTCTTTTCTTCCTGGTCTTGGGAGCCATCATAGAGCAAAAATTCTGCCCGATGTTGTGGCAAGGCCATCCGCTGCTTGTCACTTCCTGCAACCAGATAATGGGTTTGATTGTAATCAATCTCGCCCACCTCTTCGTCCATCAAATGGCGAAAGACATCATTGGTCGCGTCCAATACCTCCACATGACTCCGGAAATTTTCCTTGAGGAGGATCAACCGCCCTTTCGCCCCTTCTTCTTGGTAGGCTTTAAATTTATCATTAAAAATCTGTGGATCTGCCTGACGGAAGCGATAAATCGATTGCTTGATATCCCCCACCATGAAGCGATTGTGGCCATTTGACAGCAAGTCTAACATCCGCTCTTGGGTGTGGTTGGTATCCTGGTACTCATCGACCATGACCTCATGATAGCGCTCTTGATAGGCTTGTCTCACCTCTGGGAATTGCTCTAAAATTTGAATGGCAAAATGACTGATATCCCCAAATTCATAAGCTTTTTCTTGGATTTTTCGTTCCAGATAAGCGTGAGAAAAGTCTCTGATAAAGTCCCGGAGCAAGGAGAGCATGGGGCCTTCTTCTTGGTGGTAGGCTTGTTGAAATTCCAGCTGATAGAGCTGATTTTCCAAGTCTCTGAGGCGGTTGATATGTATGGTTTTATCCTGGTTATAAGCCGTGACTAACTCTTTCAACTCTTCTTTTCGGGCTCTGTTGGTCAAGGCTCCCCCATTTGAAGCCCGACTAATCGCCACGACCGCCTTTAGGACAGAGGTCAGTTGCTCTTTATTAACGCGCCCCGTCAGTCTTCCAATCTGATCGAGCACCTCTTCTACAGCTTCCAAATACTTTACCTTGCCAAATGCTTGGCCTTCATTGGACAAATGAAAGGCAAAAAAGCTCTCTGCCTCATAAAGGGCCTGCTGGATGCTCTCCATCAGAGTAGCTTCCACCTGGTCAAAATCGGTCTCTTCATAACCTTTTAGGAAATGCTCCTCCAGCCATTTCTCCGGATCGCTGGTCGACTGAAGAAAGTCATAGATCTGGTAGACCTGTTCTTTAAACAAGGTCAAATTTTTGCGCTGCCCCGTGAAATTCTTGACCATCTGCACAAAGGCTTCTTGGTTTTCCCCCTGGTAATAGCGGTCAAAAACAGCTTGAAAGACTTCATTTTGTAAGAGGCGTTGCTCACTAGCGTTTTGTAAAATGCGAAACTGAGGCGCCAACCCAAGCAAATAGCCATAGCGCGTTAGGACCTTTTGGGTAAAAGAGTCCATGGTTCCGATATCGCTGGTGGCGACATCTGCGATTTGACGGGCCAGGTGTTGCTTGAGCTCTGGGTCATCGCTCGCTTGCAGGGCTTTTCCAAGTTCACTTTCCAAACGCTCCTTGAGCTCTCCTGCTGCCTTGACCGTAAAGGTCGAGATAAAGAGCTCCTTAATCGAAATGCCACGCTGCATCTGATCCAGTATCCGCTGCACCATGACAAAGGTCTTTCCTGATCCAGCAGAGGCTGACACCAAGATATTGGTCCCCGAACTATAGATGGCATCGATCTGTTCTGGTGTCCGCTTTTGCTCTTTGGTAGAAGCTGCCTCTTGGGCCTGAAGGGCCTTGATTTCTTCTCTTGTCAAAAATGCTTGTTTGATCATTTGTTCAAGACCTCCTTCATCTTCTCGATCCAAGCGGCTTTCACCTTTTCACCGCGTATTCCTTTTTGGTCTAGTTTGGTCAAGAACCGTGCCTGACCTAGGTGACGATCCGCTTCAAATCCTGTAATGGATTTAAACTGCTCCACAAATGGTGCGATATTGCGCCCATTTTCACTATAGGGATTGATGGCAAATTGCCCCTTGAGAATTCCTTCTGCCGCTGTTTTATAGAGATAAGCGTTGTACAAGAGGAGCAGGTCCAGTTCTTCCTTACTCAGCATCATAGCCTTATTCTTATCATAGGCCTCGCCCAGATAAGGCGCCTGATCTGCCATAAAGAGCCCCTTGTACTGTTGACTTTTCATGGTTTGGTTGATGGCATCCTCTACTGTCTTGGTCTTTTTCAGATCCACTACGGGATCTCCCATTTCCAAATACATAGCTCCGAAAATCCCCTGCTCCTCTTGGTATTCCTTCAAATCCTGAATCGCAGAAAGATAGGTCGGCAATTGAGAATTCAGTCCATTAAAGAACTTGTCATAGTGAAATTGCGTCAGACTGGACTTATAGTCCACGACTCCGAGGGCTCCCCGATCCCTCAATTGATCAATGCGGTCCACCTTGCCTCGTAGCTGCAGGAGACGGCCATCGGACAATGGATAAGAGGTGTGGGTACTTCCACCAAAGAGGGTCTCCTCACCGATGGTCTCGATGCCATTTTGCTGGGCGAGGACACGCCCCGTTGTTTTCGCGGTATCAAGAAGCAAGTTGCGAATAAACTCGGTCTCTCCACTTTCTCCATACAATTGCTGAAACTCTGCTTCTTGGCTGGTCTCTCGAATCGCCTCGTTTAAACGCCGATCAAACGCTTGATCGGAGCCATCTTTTAAGACTCGTTCAAAGATCCGGTGCAAGAAATTCCCATGACTGCGAGCGTCTGGCCGGATCGTTTCATCCTCTTGTAAGCCCAAGACATAGCGCAGATAAAAGGCATACTGGTGCTTGTAGTATTCATTCAAGGCAGAAGCGGATAAGGTCAAGGCTTTTCCCTCTGGATAGAGCGCTTGAAGCGTATCCGACTGAAGCTGACGGCTCTTTAATTCCGTTGAAATCTGAGGAATCTGGATGCCTTCAGCGGCTAATTTCTTGCGCAAGACCCGTACCGCCACACCCCAAAAGCTGGCTT
The DNA here is from genome assembly GCF_964238605.1 of Streptococcus parasanguinis. Lineage (GTDB taxonomy): Bacteria > Bacillota > Bacilli > Lactobacillales > Streptococcaceae > Streptococcus > Streptococcus parasanguinis_AJ. The sequence continues at coordinate 11,452 of NZ_CAXSMM010000016.1, forward strand.
CTTCAGGAGACAACTCACTCGTAATTTCTTCTTGATGGAGTTCGATCACGCGCGCTAGGAGGGCCCGGTAGGTCCCGATATCATCACTCGAGGCTTGGGTTTGTTTGGTCGTCCACTCGATGGCAATAGGTTTCTTGGTCAATTCGACAAGGTAAGGAGAGACACTATCTTCCATTTCATTGACCAAGCTAGGGGCCGATAGGACCAGTTGGTTGGTCGCCGCATTGAGGAGCGAAACCGCCACAAAGCGATTCTTCTTGAGATTTTCACTGGTCACCACCTGGAGCTCTGCTCCTTCTTGGGTGGCCTCATTGAGCTGCTGGCGCTCTTCTTCACTGAGCAGAGTGGTGTTCTGAGCAATCTTTGGAAAACGCTCTTGGGTCAGCCCGATCGCGTAGATATAAGGCGCTGTCAAGGGTTCAATCAAGTCATAGGACTGAACCGTCACCACATCGACCGTAGCAGGAACTGTCCGGTATTGAGACAATTGCATCCCCGATAAGAGGAGGGCCAAAAAGTCATCCACTGTCAGCTCTTGGTCCTCAAAGACCACGTTCAACTCCTCTAAGACATGGAGAAAAGCCTTCCAGACCTGGTCATAGCGCTCCTGCTCCTCCAAGGCTAGAACCTTGATCAAAGCTTGTAGATTCTGAGAAAGTTGGGCCTCTTGCAGAAACTCTGTAAAGGCGGTTAAGAGATGAGTCACCTTTTGTTTGCGCTGTGAAAAGAAAGGGGCTAGAGGTTCTACGACGCGTTCCCGGAGAGTATTGAGCTCTTCCAGATTAAACTTGCCCTGACGATTGCCAGTAAAAGGCTTGTGAAATTTTTTAGCACCCTTTACTTCCGCAAAGCGAAGGTATTGCTCAAAAGCATCGACTTCCTCTTGCGTCAGATCACTATACAGACCCGTTTTCAACAGATTGATGACGTCTTCCGTCTGGTAATTGAACTGCTTGATCCGCCCTAGCGATTCAATGACCTGAATCAAGGGATGGTGGACCATGGCCTCACTTCGTCCCAAGTAAAAGGGAATCTGATACTGGTCAAAAATGGTCTTGAGCTGTAGTTGATAAGCTTCTACATCGCCTAACAAGACCCGAATATCCCGATAGCGGGCCCCATCATGAAGACGCTGACGGATGGATTTGGCGACAAATTCCAACTCTTCTTTTTGCGTGTTGGTTTGCCAGAGTTGGACAGCTGTTCGATCTTGGTCCTCCAGCTCATTTTCCACTTGTGAAAAATCGTAGCGCGCTTCTAGCATGCGGGTAATGCGACTAAAAGAGTCTTCGATCGCTTGCCCACAATACTGAGGCTGTACCTCAAAAGTCTTTGCCAGCTGGAGGAGAAAGTCAACACTGGCCTGGTAAAGATTGCCCTCTCTAAAACTTGCTCGATAGGCTTTTTCACTGGCATAGACCCCGATGACAATCTCCACTCCTTTTCGGTGAAGGAGACTGATCAAGGCCTCTTCTTCTGCAGAAAAACGCGTGAAGCCATCGACAACAACCGCCACATCCTGTAATTGCTCTTCCAAGTGCCCTTCTTCAACCTGATTGAGGAAAAAGGCCATCTTGGACTGGGATTCATACTGATGCTGGACCAGCATCTCAGAGATAGCTTCAAAAATCGCCAAGAGGTCCTCTCTTTTTTCAGCTTCCTCGAGCAACTCTAAATCGGTAAAATCCATCTGGGCCGTCTGCAATTCATGATAGAGCTGGACCAGTTGCTGGATAAACTGAGGATCCTTACGCAGGGCCCCGTAAACTTTGAGATCCTGCTCCTTCATCTGGGAAAGAGCTTTAAAAAATAACATGCCGAGACCGATATCATCCAAGGGTTGCTCCTCAAAGACCTGATTCAGGATGAAATAACGGGCCATTTGGGCAAAGCGCGTGACGGTAATGGCAAAAGAAGCCTGACCTTCTAAATAGGACAAGACCTTGGCTTCTTTTTCAAAGGAAAGAGAGTTGGGTGCAATATAAAACACACGCTTGCCCTGTTCTACTAACCCTACGGCTTCTTGTGTCAGGACCTGGGTCAAGGGGGTCCGAACATCCGTATAGAGTAATTTCATCCGATCCGTTCTCCTTTTGGCATTTTTTTGAGAGCTTGTTATCTTCTTATTATATCATTTTCACAGGAGGGACTAAAGCAAGAAGTCATGCTCCTCTTGGCCCAATTTTAGGAGATTTATGCTACAATAAAAGTTGAAGAGACAGAAAGGATACCACCTATGACCAGCATTTATGATTTTTCTTTAGAAAACCAGAATGGGGAGGAGATTCCCCTTTCTCACTACCAAGGTAAGGTCCTCATCGTAGTCAATACAGCAACAGGCTGTGGCTTGACCCCGCAATACCAAGGACTGCAAGATCTCTACCAGCGCTACCAGGAAAAGGGGCTGGAAATCCTAGACATTCCCTGTAACCAATTCATGGGACAGGCACCAGGAACTGCCGAAGAAATCAATAGCTTCTGTAGCCTCAACTACCAGACCACCTTCCCACGATTCGCCAAAGCCAAGGTCAATGGCAAAGAAGCCCTTCCTCTCTATGACTGGCTTAAAAGCCAAGCTGCCGGGCCACTGGGAGAACGCATCGAATGGAACTTTGCAAAATTTGTCATCGACCGACAAGGCCAAGTCGCCCAACGCTTCTCCTCCAAAACAGAACCAGCTGCCATGAAAGACTTGATCCAAGAATTACTTGAGAAATAAGCAAAAAGCCTGAGCCAACGCTCAAGCTTTTTTATATTAATCAATTTCAAGTCCACCGGTGTACAAACGGTGATAGGTTCCTTTTTCTGCCATCAAGGAAGCATGGTTGCCTCGCTCGATGATGCGTCCATGGTCCATGACCATGATGACATCGGAATTGACAATTGTCGATAGACGGTGGGCAATGACAAAGACAGTCCTACCTTCCATCAAACGGTCCATCCCTTCTTGCACCATCTTCTCTGTCCGAGAGTCAATCGAAGACGTCGCTTCGTCCAGAATCAAGACTGGCGCATTGGCAAGGGCTGCACGGGCAATGGCGATCAATTGTCGTTGACCATTTGAAAGGCCAGCCCCATCATCCGTCAAGACCGTTTCATAGCCCTGATCCAAATGCTTAACAAAGGAATCCACATTAGCAATCCGAGCTGCTTCAAGGATTTCTTCCCGTGTTGCATCAGCACGGCCGTAAGCGATGTTTTCTGCAATGGTACCAGTGAATAAGTGGGTATCTTGAAGAACGATTCCAAGGGAACGACGAAGAGAATCCTTCTCAATCAATCTAATATCGATTCCATCATAGGTAATCATTCCAGATTGGATATCATAGAATCGGTTGATCAAGTTGGTAATGGTTGTCTTTCCTGCACCAGTCGCTCCGACAAAGGCCACTTTTTGACCCTTATCCGCGTACAAATTGATGCCATGAAGGATTTGTTTCTTCCCATCATAGGAGAAATCAACATTATCAAAGACCACATTTCCGACCATCTTGACAAGCTGGTAATCTCCATTTGGACGAGGGTGTTTCCAAGCCCACTTGTTGGTTTTCTGATCGGTTTCAACCATTTCTCCATCGACCAGTTCATAATTGACCAACGTCACTTTTCCAAGGTCGACCTCTTCTTCTTCATCCAAGAGATCAAAGACACGATCTCCACCAGCCAAAGCCATCAGGACAAAGTTCAATTGTTGAGAGACCTGAGCAATGGGACCTGTGAAGGAACGGTTCAATTGCAGAAAGGCCATGAGACCACCAATGGTTAAACCACCGATGCCGTTTAGCGCAAAGAGCCCACCGATCAAGGCTGTTAGAACAAAGGAAACATTGCCCAAGTTCCCAAGAATCGGCATGAGGACATTGGCATAGCGGTTGGCTTGGTAGGAAGACTCAAAGAGTTGGTCATTGATCCGGTCAAAATCCTCAATGCTTTCTCTTTCATGCACAAAGGCCTTGACCACTTTTTGACCAGACATCATTTCTTCAATAAAGCCATTCTCAATCCCCAAGTTCTTTTGTTGGGCGCCAAAGTAACGACCTGACTTGCCAGAGACATCCTTGATGATAAAGACCATAACGATAACCATGAAAAGAACAATCAAGAACAAGAGCGGACTAACCGTCAGCATGGTAATCGTTACCCCAAGGATGGTAATCGCTGAGGATAGAAGTTGAGGAATGGATTGTTCAATCGCTTGGCGAAGGGCATCAATATCATTGGTATAGATAGACATGATGTCCCCGTGTTGGTGGGTATCAAAGTAACGTACCGGCAGTTTTTGCATGCGAGCAAACAACTGATTTCGAAGACTTCTAAGTGAGTCTTGTGAAACGGTCGCCATGATCAAGGTAAAGCCATAGTTGGCAAGTACCCCGATCAAACAGATCAAACCAACCCGTGTCAAGAAGGACAAGAGCGGTCCGAAATCATGGCTGTTTGACGTTAACATGGGCTCCACATAGACGTCGACCAAGGACTGAATCGAAGCTGTTACATTGACCGTCGCAAGAGAGGATAGAATGATTAAGATAAAGGAAACAATCAAGGATACCTTGTAGTTTTTCCAAAGGAAGTCGAGCAGGCGAAGGATAGAGCCTAGATTTGCTTTTTTCTTAGTTTTCATCTGCTTCTCCTTTCCCTTGTGTTTGCATTTCATATACTTCTTGGTAGATGGCATTGGTCGCAAGCAATTCTTCGTGACGACCGATCGCATCGATTTGGCCATCATTCATCACGATAATACGATCTGCATCTTGAATAGAGGAAATCCGTTGACCAATGATGATTTTGGTGGTCTCTTTCAAGCTGGTTGCTAATCCTTGACGGATCAAACTATCCGTCTTGGTATCAACCGCAGACGTCGAATCATCCAAGATCAAGATCTTCGGATTCATGAGAAGGGCACGCGCGATACAGAGACGCTGGCGTTGACCACCAGAGACGTTGGATCCCCCACGCTCAATCATGGTGTCATAGCCCTCTTTGAAATCTTGAATAAATTCATCGGCTTGGGCAATCTTACAAGCTGCGATGATCTCTTCATCCGTCGCCTCTTTATTTCCCCAGCGCATATTTTCTTTAATCGTACCAGAGAAAAGGACATTGGTCTGAAGAACCATGGCCACTTGCTTACGAAGGGAATCCAGATCGTATTCTTTGACATCGTGGCCTGCTACTGTCACCCGACCAGACTCGACATCATAGAGACGAGGAATCAACTGCACCAAGCTTGATTTTCCTGATCCTGTTCCTCCCAAGATCCCAATCACTTCCCCTGAACGAATAGAAAGATTAATCCCTTGTAAGACATGGGTCTTATCGCCATTTTCATCGGTATAAGCAAAGGTCACATCCTCAAAGTTGATGGAGCCATCAGCAACTTCTTTGATCCCATTTTCTGGAGAGTCAATCGTCGTTTTGGTCGTCAAGACTTCATTGATCCGCTCGACAGAGGCCATGGAAATCGACAACATGACAAAGATCATCATAAACATCATGAGCGACATGAGAATGGTCATGGTGTAGCTAAACATAGAAGTCAGATTCCCAGTGGAGAGTTGGCCACCAACGATCAGATGAGCCCCAATCCAAGAGATCAAAAGGAAAGAAGCATACATGGAAAGCATCATAGCTGGGCTACTCAAGACAACGACACGGATAGCCTTCATAAACATGTTATAAATCCGGCGTGAAGCTTTTTTGAATTTAACGGTTTCATCTGCTTCCTTAACGTAGGACTTCACCACTCGCATATTGGTGATGTTTTCCTGAATGCTGTTGTTGAGATTGTCATAAGCTTCAAATACTTCTGTAAAGAGCGGATACACAATCTTCATGATGATGCTTAAGACAGCTGCCAAAAAGATGGTCACATAGACAAAGATCATGGCCATTTCTGCATTGATCATGAAACAAGCTACAATAGCAAAGATCAAATTAAGCGGTGCCCGAACACAGATCCGAATGACCATTTGATAGGCATTTTGAACATTGGTCACATCCGTCATCATCCGAGTGACTAATCCACCTGATGAGAACTGATCAATATTCTCAAATGAGAAGGTTTGAACCTTTTTGAAAATAGCCCGACGAAGGTTTTTGGCAAAACCAGCCGATGCATAGGCGCCATAACGGGCAGACTGCATCCCACAAAAGAGGGAGAGAAAGGCATAGACCAGCATGAGCCCACCGTAAAACAAAATATTGTTCATGTTTCTTTGTTGAACACCTTGGTCCAAAAGACTCGCCATGACAAAGGGAATCGAAATCTCAAACATGACTTCAAAGACCATGAACAAGGAAGCCAATATCGAGGGCTTCTTGAATTCTTTGATCTCGGAAATTAAGGATCGAATCATTATTACCTCCAATGTTATTCATACTTTTTCCTGCGGTAGAAGCAAAGCTTCTTTCCATCGAAAATAGGTCAAAACACACAAAATTCCCTGAGGGAAAGACCCTAGGGATTACGCGTTTTTTATAGTCTTCATTGTAACCTAAATTGCAAAAAAATGCAAGATTTTTAGACAGTGTCATTTTTTCTGTTTATCCAGTGCAAAAGAGGCTGGGACAAAAGTCCTGGCCTCTCAATTGTCTTTAGATTGTCGAGCAAGACGCAGCGGTTGAGTAGGCTCTACTACGCTGATTTCCTCAGCTTTTACAGCCCTACTCAACTGTGAGGAGGTGGGACGACGAAATCGAATTCTAACGAATTACCAATTTCTGTCCTACTCTCTTTTCTATTTATTCAGCTAAGAGCACTTCTTTGATGGTTTGTTTTTGGAGTTTTCTGTTGGATAGATAAAACAGGCTTTCATAAACCACAGCAAAACCGAGCAAGGTCCAGAAGCACACATTCCCATCAAAGTGATGCTCAATTTTACCAGGAACCGTATCTTTGATCACACCGATCAAGATTTCCATGATGCCATATTGATAAGCCGTCCCAAGAACAAATCCTAGATAAGCCCAAAAACGATAGGGAGCGAGAATATGACCTTGGCATTCACGATTGGTGTAACCAAAAGCCTTCATAAGAGCCAAGGTTTCGCGGCTTTCTGAGACCACAATCCCCAATGACAAAAAGAGTATCGAGAAAGAAAGGATCAAGCCAATCATGATCATCATGGTTTGGATGATATCATCTGTGTAATCCCTGAGGCCAAAGGACAATTGAACCATGGCCGCAAAACACATAGATCCAAAGACTACAAAAAACAGTATAGATTTTCTCCCCCAAATCAGTGATGAGGACAGCTCTTTTAGGAAGTCCTTCTCTTTCTGAGGAGCTCGCTTTCTCCTTTTGACCTTGATTGGACTTGGGGACTTTTTCAATAAGCGAAGCGCTGGCGTTTGTAGTTGTCTTCTAGCATAACCAATCGCGAGAAGCATAAAGAAGGTCGTTGGCAGGATCACCAAGGCAAGCAAGAGCTGCCAATGAAAGTGAATGGTAATTTCTGGCAAAATCCCCTTCTCATTACGGAAGTCGTAAAAATGTCCCATCATGAGAAATGAAGCGAAATAGCCAAGAAGCGCTCCAGCTCCAAAACTGAGTCCAAAGGCCCAAAACCGTTTCGCCAACTGGCCATTGCTGTAGCCCAAAGCCTTTAAAATTCCTAATTGTTCCCTGTGGTCATCGACAAATTGTTTGATATAAAAACACATGAGAAGGACCGACGTCAAGGACAAGACAACCCCACTGACCATGGCCACCATCCAGGAAAGCGAAACCTGGGCATCATAGTAGGTCTGCATCATGGGATTGGTTTTCGAAATCTCCAACTGCTCGATATCCAGGTAAAAATTCAAGAAGAGATTGGCCACAAAGACCGCACAAACCCCAATGATACTGACGACAACTAATTTACGAATATCTTTTACTGAAAACATGGCTTACCATCCAATCTCATAAGCAGTCTGAGGTTGATCATTGGTCTCAACTTCTGTAATCTTGCCACTATTGACACGGATAATAGTTCTGGCCATATCCGCAATATTTTGGTTGTGCGTCACCATGACGAGGGTAAAGCCCAGCTTTTCCTTCAGTTTCCAGATATAGTCGAGAATCTTTCGCCCTGTTTCTTCATCCAGGGCGCCCGTCGGCTCATCTAAGAAAAGAATCTCTGGCTTTTTGGCCAAGGCCCGAGCAATGGAGACTCTCTGCTGTTCTCCACCAGACAATTCACTCGGATACTTGTCCAGCTTATCGCCAAGCCCCAAATCCTCAATGATCTGCAAAAAATCATGATTGTTTGCCAGATCAGCTCCCATCTTTACATTCTGTCTAACCGTTAGATTCGGCAATAGATAATACTGCTGGAAAATAAAAGCAATCTTCTCACGTCTAAAGGCTGTCAGTTGGGCATCCGTGAGTTGTGATAAATCTTGTCCTTGAATGAGGATATGCCCCTCGTCTACCTTTTCTAATCCTGACAGCACATTTAAGAGAGTTGATTTCCCCGATCCAGAAGGGCCGAGGATCACCACATCATCCTGGTCTTGAATCTGCAAATCAATCCCTTTTAAAACCTTGGTTTGGCCGTAACTTTTGTGCACATTTTCTAGTTGAATCATTTCTTTCCTACCATTTCTTTGATGAGAGATTGACAAACCTCTGTCAGTAATCCAATCACTTCTTCCATGCTGAACTGGTAAATACCAGAAGCAACCATTGAGGCCATCCCGTGCGAGTAGATAAATAGATGCTGGTACAAGCGACCAGCCTCCTCTACAGTCAAAGGATAGTCTGCAACAATCGAATCCAGAACCAATTGGTAACTATGATCCTTCATGGGAAGAAAATCTTGAAAGCGACGAATCGGATCTTTGCTAGGATTTTGGAAAAGCAATTGAAAGAGTTGTGGCTCTTTTGAGGCGAAAAGGATATAAGCAACCCCGACAGATCGAAAAGGCTTCTCATCTTCTAAGGCCTTGCGAATATACTCCACCACGACCATCTCCGCAGCACCAATAACCTCTGCTTGTAACTCAGACATATTGGCAAATTGCCCAAAAATGACTCTCGGTGTGGCTCCCAGTTTCTCCGCTAATGCTCTAGCTGTCAAACCAACCATTCCCTCTTCTCTCACCAATTGTAAAGCTGTCCCAATCATAGCCTCTTTACTAAATTTAACCTTGGGTGGCATAAGACTCCTTTCGCGCAACATCTGTTGCGCAACACTTGTTGCATAAAGAATACCATAAAAAAGAAAGACTTGTCAAGAAAAATCTGAAAACCACAAAACAAAAACCAGACCACCGATAAGAGTGGAATCTGGTTTGATAACCATTATTCTAAGGCAAATCATTTCCCGCCGCCAAGTAGATTTGGTACCACTCCTTGCGCGTCAAAGTGACTGTTGCTGCTTTCCCTGCTTCAAGGACATGCTGGGGCTTGGTCGTTCCGATGACAGCCTGCATCTTACCCGGATAGCGAAGGACCCAAGCAAGGGCGATGGCTGTCGGAGTGACCTGGTATTTTTTCGCTAAGTCATTGAGGACATGATTGAGAGCTGCAAACTCTTCCTTGCCGACAAAATTCCCCTTGAAATAGCCATACTGGAGGACAGACCAGGCCTGAATCACCGTATCAGTTAAGCGGCAATACTCAAAGACACTGCCATCTCGCACGGCTGCTTTAGGCCCTTCCATATTGACATGAAAACCAGCCTCAAAGCTCGGTGTAAAGGCGGCACTCAACTGCAACTGGTTGACCTTGAGAGGTTGTTTGACAGCCGTCTTAAGCAATTCCATCATCATGGGGATTTGATTGGACACCCCAAAATGACGAACCTTGCCCGCTTGCTCCAACTGATCAAAAGCTGCTGCCACTTCTTCCGGCTCCATGAGGGCATCCGGTCGATGCAGGAGGAGACTATCTAAGCGCTCGATCTGCAGACGCTCGAGGATACCATCGACAGAGTCCAAAATATAGTCCTTCGAAAAATCAAAATAGGTAAAGCCGTCTTTGCGAATCCCGCACTTGGACTGGATCCACATCTGGTCCCGAAGATCCGGACGACGCTTGAGAACCTTACCCAGCAGGACCTCACACTGGCCATCGCCATAGATATCTGCCAGATCAAAGGTGTTGATCCCAATCGACAAGGCCGCCTCCACCAAGGCCTCCACCTTATCTTCACTCATCTGACTGATCCGCATCATCCCAAGGACAATCGTGGACAGACGCTCATTTTCAGCAAACTCAATATAGTTCATGTCCGCCTCCTTTTCTGTAGTTCTATTGTATTGAAAAGGCTTGCAAAAGTCAATTTGCAATCAAAAAGCCCTCAGCAATAACTGAGAGCTCATCTGATTAGCGATAGCTAAGAGCACGTTTAATGGTCTTCCATGGTCCGAGGTCATCGGTCTGAAGGATCAGGCTCGCATAGATACGGGCGATGAGAACTGTTCCCACGATGGTAAAGAGAACCGCAATTCCCAATGAAGCCCAAGATTCAAGACCAGTCGCATAGCCATTAATGGTACGGAAAGGCATGAAGAAGGTTGAAATGAATGGAATGTAGGAACCGATCTTCAATAAGAAGACATCACCGGCACTTCCCAAGGTGGTTACCCCAAAGAAGCTAAAGAGGACTAACATCATTAGTGGCGAAATCGCTTTTCCTGAATCTTCAGGTCGTGCTACTGTGGAGCCTAAGAAGGCAGAGAGCACCACATACATAAAGACCCCAAGGATAATGAAGAAGACGGTATTGAGCGAGATCGCTTCTGCTAGATGTTGGGTAATTGGAGAGTTTGGAGCGAGAAAATCCTTGACAACAGGGATATCTGCTCTAAAGATCCAAACAGCTACTAGCCCAACTACATAGACAAAAATATGGGTAAAAATCACTCCGAAGAGTCCGAGCATGCGTGCGAAGAAATAGTCGGTTGCTTTGATACTAGAGAAGACCACTTCCATGATCTTGGTTCCTTTTTCACTGGCCACTTCTTGGGCTGTGATACCAGAGTAGAACATCAAAATCATATAAAGCAACATTCCTAGAGCACCTGCAACCATGGTTTGCACCATTTTCAAGCCTTCTTTTTTCTCATCAATTTTTTCTTTGAGAGAAACCTGTTGAGACAAGGCTGTCAGTTGCTCTTTGCTTAGATTAGCATGCGCTAGATTGATTCCTTGTTGGACTTGGCTTAATTTCGCAGCGACAAGCGATTTCAAATCTGTTTTCATGGCTTGGTCGCCCACATAAGTGGCTTCTAGCTGGCCATCTTTTTCATCGACCGTTAGGTAAGCAGCTGCTTTCTCATCCTTGATGGCTTTTTTAGCTGCAGCTTCATCCTTGTAGTCCAAGGTCAAGCCATCAGTTCCTTTGAGACTTTCTTTGACAGCTGGAACTTCTGTCACCAAGGCCACCTGGTTTTTGGCATCTGTAGAAGAACCTGTCAGATAACCGATTCCAATGCTCAATCCTAAAAAGAGGAAGGGACCGAAGACCATAAAGAGGAAACTCCATGATTTCACTTGTCTGATATAGGTTTCTTTCATTACGACAAACATCTGTTTCATACTTCTACTCCTGATTCAAGTTTAAAGATCTCATCAATAGTTGGGGCTTGGTGGTCAAAGGTCGCAATGTAGTGGCCCTTGGTCAAGCGGTCAAATAATTCTGGACCAGCTGATGCATCATCCAAGATCAACTTCCAAGTCCCTTGCTTGGTCATGCTGACCTTGGTCACGTGTGGCAGAGCTTCTAGCTCTTCTTTGCTAAAGTCGTTTGAGACAAAGAGGCGAGTCTTGCCATAGCTATTCCGGACCTCTTGGACAGGCCCTGAAAGGACAACCGAACCATCACGGATCATTAGGATATCATCACACAACTCTTCGACATTGGTCATGACGTGGTCAGAAAAGATAATGGTTGCCCCACGCTCTTTTTCTTCAAAGATGACCTGCTTGAGCACTTCTGTATTGACCGGATCCAATCCGCTAAAGGGTTCATCTAAAATGATCAATTTTGGCTCATGGATCAAGGTGATGATCAGTTGCACCTTCTGTTGGTTCCCTTTTGAGAGGCTCTTGATTTTATCGGTCAATTTCCCTTTTACTTGGAGTTTTTCCATCCAGGTCGGTAATTTTTCCTTGACCTCAGCAGTGCTCATTCCTTTTAAGGCAGCCAAATAGCGGACCTGCTCAAAAATCGTGAGTTTTGGCATGAGACTACGTTCTTCAGGCAAATAGCCAATCTCCTTGTAGGTCTCTTGCGTAATCGCTTTACCACCTAGACGAATCTCACCACTGTAGTCCAAAAAGCGCAAGATACTGTGGAAAATAGTTGTTTTCCCGGCACCATTTTTCCCAACTAAGCCAAGGATATGCCCTTGTTGAGCTGTCAGATCTACTCCGAAGAGAACCTGCTTATTCCCAAAGCTTTTTTCTAAATTTCTAATTTCTAACATGGATGACTCCTTTACTCTTTATAATAACGTTTGGTAATCTTGTATTGTGAGACCAAGATATAGAGATAAATCAGTGATACAACTACTAAGGCTAATAAGATATCGGTATGGAAAAAGGTACCAATCAAGAAAATTCCAATTAAAGCAAAAGGCAAGATATAATTGCTTAACTTAATGATAATTTCATAGTTTTCCTCGTAGCTAATCTGCTTTTCTGCTTCATCCATCATACTCATCATAAATTCACGCACTTCTTTGGCATTAGCATTGCGGGGAATCGGTTTTCCATAAATCAGATGGAAGGTCTTGCGAAAGAAGATATCCGATAGGAAAAATAGGGCAATCAAGACAAGAAAGAGATAGAGCATGGTAAAGTCTCCAAAGATAAAAGCCATGTCCCCAGCGTCAGGTCTATCTAAGTCGACCAATTGACTATAAAAAATGACGAATAAAAAGTAGGGCAAGATCATGATGCCTTTAAAAATGGTCGCTAAGCCATATAGTTTTTTCTTTTGAATGTCATAGTGATAGGCTTCATCATCGTCTTCTATTTGGAGCATCTTTTGATGGACTTTTCTCGCGCACATCAGTAAGACCATCGTGAGTATAAATGCGACTAAGAATAAAACTGCTGAGCCCAAAAGGAGTACTTCTTTACTAAAGAAGGATTGGATTTCTAGGGGCTTTTCGTATCCAAACATTTCTGTCAAAAATCCGATAACTCCTCCGATCAAGCCGGAAACTGTAATGATACCTACATTTCTCCAAAAACGGTAACGAGGGGTTCGTTCTTGTTGTTGCTTTTTCATTGTTATTCCTCTTCCTCCACTAGACTAAAGACATTTTCCACAGGTTCCTTGAAAATCTGGGCGATGGTGATGGCAATGATAACCGAAGGGGTGTATTCACCCCGCTCCAAGAGACTGATAGACTGGCGCGAGACTCCAGCTAGCTTGGCTAGCTCGGATTGGTTGAGCCCATCACGCGCCCTCAGCTCTTTCAATCGATTTTTTAAGATCATGGCTTTCGCCTCCTATAGCTGAACATCTTGAATATCTTCGATGCGAACTAATTTTGTCTCGCTTTGTTGTTTATTATTCACACGAGTCAGTTTGACCCAATCTTCATCGATATCCATAATTTCATATTTGGTTCCAAAACCATTTACTGTGACAGTGACCGTTTGGCCTTTCAATTCTTCTAAAAGTCTAGACATGTCTTGATTTCCTTTCACTTGTTTTTCTAATCGTCTAATGCGTTTGTTCAACCTTTTTATCTTCTTTTCTGAGCTTGCATAAATGATAACCAGAAAAGGGATAAATAGAATCCATATAGCTCCCATAAGAATACCTCCTCTTCTTTCAACTAAAAACATTGTAACACTTCTTTTTCTTTTTGACAAGCATATTTGTCAAAAAAATAAAAATATTTGTCAAAAATAAAAATATGATTGACAAGGTCATTTGAGGTACGAAATAAAAGGTCCGTATTTACGCACCTTTTAAGAATCCTTTTTCCATTGACAAGCTCTGTAAGAAATTTTTATAATGAAGAAAATACTACTAAGGAGGATCTAGATGTCAATTCGTTTAGCTCAACCAAAAGATATTCCTGCTTTGCTTGGTCTCTTAGAACAAATTCTTTCCGTTCACCACCAAGCCCGTCCCGATATTTTCAAAGAAAGTGGCGGAAAATATAGTGAAGAAGAATTGAAAAAGTTAATGACGCAAGAGCAGACACCGATTTTCGTCTACGAAAATGCGGATGACCAGATCCTAGGACATCTCTTCATCACCATTAAAGAAGTCTCTGACAATCCTGTGCTTCATCCGATAAAAACCCTCTTCATCGAAGACTTGTGTGTCGATCAAGCAGCGCGTGGACAAAAGATCGGTGATCAACTTTATCAATTCGCTGTCAGCTATGCCAAGGAAATCGGCTGCTACAACCTGACTCTTAATGTCTGGAATGACAACGAGGGAGCTCTTCGCTTCTACCAAAGACAGGGTATGAAGCCTCAAGAAACCGTCATGGAAACCATCTTATAAAACTGATTAAAAAACCGTTGATGCATCTCATCAACGGTTTTTCCTATACACATTTGTTACCGCACTTCTGCGTCTACTTTTTCTTCAAGTGATGCTTGGATTTTTTCCATGTAGCGTGCGACTTCTTCGTCTGATTAAAACCTCTTTTGTGTAGATCAAGTAGCTCGAGGCAAAAGATTGGCAATCAATTGTATTCATTCCCTGTCAACTATGCCAAGAAAATCGGTTGCTACAACCTAATACTCCATTTCTGGAATGACTATAAAGGAGAGCCCTACACTACTATCAAAGGCAGGGCATGAAACCTCAAAAAACTTGATGGAAGTTATCATTGACTAACCTTTCAAACATAAACAAACAATTTCTTTGTTAATCTTACTATTTTATGATTAGATTAAACAATCTAACTCAAAAAATAATCATCAATTTCACTTATATTATGTAAAAGATTACTATCATCAACATCCAATTCTCTCGCTAATTGAACTGAATATTCAAGTCTTAAGGAAATATTTATTTGAACATCGAAAGCATAGTTCTGTAACTCACCTAGTTTTTTATACTTTTCAACTATCTCATTAAAAATTTCTTGATATTTTAAATCTAGTTTATTTAGATAATGTTGCATTTTTGAGTTATACTCTTCAATCATCTTACGTTCACGATTACTCAAAAATTGTTTACCTATATCTAATATAATACTTGTTGCAATAGATCCAATTACAGGTCCTACCACAGGAATCGGAATAATCGCTTGCCCTAAACATGCTCCTAAAGCAGCTCCTGTTGCATCAATCGCATTAAATAATGCTAAATTAATAAAGTCATCATCATTCAATTTTCCTATCCTATAATCAAGTATAAGTCGAATAATTCCAAATGTTCCAGCCGAAATAGCGCCTGCACTAGAAGCCGACATTCCACAAACATTTGTTAACCCATAGATAGAATAAGATGAGATACCACCTTTCATAATACCATCTCCTGCACTCATTCCGCAGTCTATCCAATCTTCATCAGTGAATGTCAAAATATCTTTGCCTTCTTGATACTTCTGTATCAATTTAGAACTTAGACTAAATCCTCCCTGTACTATTGAAGAAATTGTAGCGGCACGATTTGCCTCTTTTAAACTAGGCAACGATTTTATATAGGCGGTTTTTTTCTCTAAATTAGTATTGTTATTAATTAATTCTCTTCTTTCAGCAGATTTATTTGAAATATCTTTTCTAATAGCAGATAGTGTTTTTCGAATACTTTTAGTCTGCACTTCCTTATAATTCAATTTTGATGCATTTAACCATTTAGTATGAGATGTCACATGTCTAGCTTTATTTTCTTCACTTATTAAGAGTTTAATTCTATCAATAGTGTTTTTTGTCAGTCGGTTACCATTGAAAGTAATATATTCATCACCATTCATAATTTTATTTATCAATTTAACATGATCTTTCGGAATCATCATTTTCATATTTCGATAATTTGCAGCCTGTTTCAATTCTTTACAAACATTATCGTAAAATTTCATCTGTACTTGATTTTTTCCGAAATTTAAATCTGCTGGACCATTATCATTTAAAACTTTTGCTAATTTCCTCATTCCTTCAAAAGCTCTATAAGCATTTGTGACCCCTTCTTCCGCAAACTCAGCAATGAATCCATGTAATCCTCGACTACCTCCCCTATTATTAAGGATTAACTTATTTATCTCTTCTTCAGCTTTGTCTAGACTAATTTTAGCTTTTAAATTATGTTTTGCTAATTCTAATAACTCATCTTTATTGGCTTGTATTATTTTTTCTAAAGAGGTCGATAATTCTTCCAATCTTAAATGATTTAAAAAATCAATATAATATGCAATCCCTTCATTCAGGATATATTCATTATTTATTTTCATCTATAACGATTTCCTTATTAACTAACTGCGCAAGCGAAAGTGTTGAATTTACTAGAATTCCTGCCAAATACTTTTCATTATCAGTAAATAAACTATAATCATTTCCAGTAAAATTTTTATTTAATTCACTTAACTCTAAAATCTGTTTTTTCGTGAATTCTATCATTTTCTTTATTTCTTCATTAGATTTTTGAGTGCTTTTAATTAAAAATTCAACCTTCTTCCTCTGTTCAGTTGCCTCTTTAATCGCTTCATCATTTTTAAAATTTGCATACACACCTGCTCCAATTGACGCAGTTAACATTAGTCCAGCAATTGTCCATCCAACTGGTCCTGCTAGAGCAAGCAAACCATTACCTGCTGACATTCCACCTCCACCAGCTGCTAATGCTCCTCCTCCTAGCCATGCTAAAGCTGCATTGCTTGCTGCCGCTCCTGATAAACTAGAAATTGCTGTACCAGTTGAAGCTACTCCAAAAGTAGTTGCAATACCCATAGCTGCAGTAGGTCCTAATGTTGCAACAGCCACTCCCAATGCACTTAGAGATGCAGTTGCAGCACTACTACCGCCTGCAGCTTTAGCATCAAACTCCGCTTTCTTTATCTGGTCCTTCTTATCTTGAAAGTTATGGATTTCATGTTTTATCATTTGCAAATTTGTTTTAAATTCTTTCGGAGAGTTAGCTAATTCACTAATTCTCTTCTCAAGAATTCCTACGACTTCCACAGCTTCTTCTCTAACATTATACAATTCATTCGATGAATGTATTAGCTCTTTTGATTTTAATTCATATTTTGAAACAGATTGATTAAACTCATCTACTGCTTTCCTTCGTAATTTATCATTAAATAAATCAACAGAGTTAACTTGCTCTTTTATATTATTGGCAGATTTTCCGACTTGATTCACTACATTTCCTGCAATCTTTCCTGTTTCAGTAACGACATCACCTGTGACTTTCACCACGTTATCAGTCACCTCGCCTACAAATTTTCCTGTATTTTGTACTACATCACTAGATGTTTTTATAACATTATTAGAAACTTCTCCAACAAATTTTCCTGTATTTCTAGCAACATCACCCGTTACTCCTGCAATATTATTCGTAACATCTCCTGCAATTTTCCCTGCATCATTTAATACTTTTCCTGTTTCTTTGACAATACCATTAGCTAAATCAGATGTCATTTTCCCAATTTGATTAAATAAATCCATAATAAACTCCATTCATAGTAGTGACCAATTATGAAACACTAATTATTAATAACCTAATTATCTAATAAAATAATTATTTAGTCAATATATTAAAGAATAATAAACTCAGAATAGACAATCATTATAATTATTTGATTTCAAAAAAACAGCTGAGAAATTCTCAACTGTTTCATGTTTTTACGATTTACCGCACTTCTGCATTTACTTTTTCTTCTAGTGAAGCTTGGATTTTTTCCATGTAGCGTGCGACTTCTTCGTCTGTCAAGCTATCTTCTGGATTTTGGAAGGTCAAGCTGTAGGCCATGGACTTCATGCCAAGTCCTAGTTTTTCACCTGAGAAGACGTCAAAGAGTTTGATGTCTGTCAAACGTTTCACACCTGCAGCTTGAATGGCATCAACCACCTCTTGGTGAGTCACTTCTGCTTTGAGGAGAAGGGCGATATCACGGCTCACAGCTGGGAATTTGGTGATTTCCACAAAGGCTGCGGCTGGTTGAAGAGCTGCTTCAATAGCAGATAAGTTCAATTCTGCCACATAGGTTTCTGGGATATCATAAGACTTAGCTGTTACAGGATGCACTTGCCCCAATACCCCAATCACCTGGTCACCAAGTGAGATCAAGGCTGTACGACCTGGGTGGAGACTCTTGATTTCTTGTGTTGCTGTATAAGTCACTTCAAGACCCAAGCGAGCAAAAAGGGCTTCAAGGATTCCTTTAGCGTAGAAGAAGTCAACTGGTACTGCTGCTGTTTGGAAGTCCTTTTCAGCAACTAAGCCCGTCAAAGCAAAGGCAAAACTATTGATTTCATTTGGCAACTCTTCTTTTGGATTACCAGTTTGCTCGAAAACTTTTCCGATCTCATAGATAGCCAAATCTTTGTTCTTACGAGCGACATTATAAGCTACGGTATCCAAGATTCCTGAGATCATATTTTGACGGAGGACTGAACGATCCACAGTCATTGGCCACATGAGCTCTGTTAAATTGCTTGGCGCAGTCGCAAATTCAACGGCTTTTTCAGGAGTTGTTAAAGCATAAGTAATGATTTCAGTTAAGCCTGCTCCTTCAGCAATAGTCCGAACTTGACGACGGAGTTTTTGAGTCGCAGTCAATTCACCGGCTGTCCCATCATCTTTTGGAAGGGTTGCTGGTAATTTGTCATAGCCATAGATACGAGCGATTTCTTCAAAGAGGTCCGCTTCAATCGTGATGTCCCAACGGCGACGAGGAACGCTGACTGTGAAGCTTTCTGCATTTCCAGAAAGGCCAAAACCAAGACGACGGAAGACATCTTCGACATCTGCGTAGGAAAGCTCTGTTCCAAGGACACGGTTCACATCTGCAAGAGTGGAAGAAACTTCCACATCTGAAGTATCCAACTGGCCTGCTGAAACGATGCCCTTACGCACGGTTGCACCAGCCAATTCAGCAATCATGCTCGCTGCTGCATCAAGGGCTTCATTAACGGTTGCCACGTTGATCCCTTTTTCAAAGCGAGAAGATGATTCAGAGCGTAGGTTGAGACGACCACTTGTCTTACGGATCGATTTGCCATTGAAGACAGCCGCTTCAAGGACGACACGAGTAGACTTTTCAGAGATTTCTGTAGCCTCTCCACCCATGACACCGGCAAGGGCTACTGCTTTGTCAGCAACCGTAATCACGAGGTCACTTGTTTCCAACTCACGCTCTTCCCCGTCCAAGGTCACCAATTTCTCACCTGCACGCGCTTCACGCACACGGATGTCATTTCCTTCAAAGGTATCCAGATCAAAGGCATGCATAGGCTGACCAAAGTAAAGCAAGATATAGTTGGTCACGTCGACGACATTGTTAATGGGACGAATGCCTTCGTTCATGAGGAGGTTTTGCAACCATTGTGGACTTGGTGCGATGGTTACGTTGTCCAAGATACGAGCTGCATAATAAGGAGCCTTGTCTGTGTCAATGCTGACAGAAAGAGCATCTGCTGCGGCTTGGTCTGTTTCGGTCAAGGTAAAGTCTTTGAAGTTCACAGCTTTATCATAAATCGCTGCTACTTCATGTGCTACCCCACGCATAGAAAGAGCATCTGCACGGTTTGGAGTGATAGAAAGCTCGATGATTTCATCATCCAAGTCGAGGTAAGAGAAGACTTCTTCTCCTGGGACAGCATCTTCTGGCAAGATTTGGATCCCATCTGCAAATTCTTTCGGTACAACAGAGTCAGAAATCCCTAATTCACCAAGTGAACAGATCATCCCGAGGGATTCCAAACCACGGATTTTCCCTTTTTTAATCTTGTAGTTATCTGCGATGCGAGCACCTGGAAGAGCCACCATAACCTTGATACCTGCTCGCACATTTGGTGCTCCACAGACGATTTGACGGGCTTCTTCTTCCCCCACATTAACTTGGCAGACATGAAGGTGTGTCTCTGGCACATCTTCACAAGACAAAACTTCTCCGACGACAATTTTTGAGAGACCAGCAGCAGGCGATTCCACACCTTCTACTTCGATCCCTGTAGTTGACATTTTTTCAGCCAACTCTTCTGATGGCACATCCACGTCCACCAATTGTTTTAACCATTTATATGATACTAACATTATTCTGATCGTAAGATCCCACTAGGTGAGATCTTCTCAATTCCTTTCTCTCAATTTGGACCCACAATTAAGCTTGCGGATTCTCCTTCAAATGCTTGCGTAGCAACCAGTCGGTATCCACAGCTTCCCCTGTGATAAAGTGGTGCTCGCTAAACCGTTCAAATCCGAATTGTTTGTAAAAGTTTTGGGCCTTAAAATTTCGTTCCCAAACACCCAGCCAGACCCAGTCAAATCCACGTTTTTGAGCCTCTTTTAAGGCAAAGGTAAACATTTCCTTGCCATAGCCCTTGCCATGATGTTCTTTTTTGACATAGATACGCTGGATTTCAAAAGCATTGTCCATCTCTACTGGCTCCGTTTGTGCCTTGCCCCAGTTAAACTTGAGGAAACCACAAATTTCCTGATGGTGATCAAGGACAAAATAGGTCTCTGATTCCGGGTCTGCTAGGTCCTTTTTGATTTGCTCTAGCGATAAAACCGTCTGGTAGTAATCTTCCATATCGGCATCAGAGTTGTAGGGACCAAAGGTATCCCCATAGGTTTCCACCTCTAATTCCCTTAAAATATGAAATTCTTTCGCCTTAACTTTTACTAACATAATTATTTAAACTGTTCTGAGAAGCGAACATCCCCTTGATAGAAGCCACGGATATCATTGATTCCGTAACGAAGCATGGCCACACGCTCTTGACCAAGTCCAAAGGCAAATCCTGAATAGATTGTTGGATCAATCCCACTCATCTCAAGGACGCGTGGGTGAACCATACCGGCTCCCATGATTTCAATCCAACCAGTTTTCTTACATACGTTACATCCCGCTCCACCACACTTGAAGCAAGAAACGTCCACTTCAACCGATGGCTCAGTGAATGGGAAGTAAGAAGGACGCAAACGGATTTGACGTTCTGCACCAAACATCTTTTGCACGATCAATTGAAGCGTTCCTTGAAGGTCGGCCATAGAAATGCTTTTCCCAACGACCAAGCCTTCGATTTGATGGAATTGGTGGCTGTGGGTCGCATCATCCGTATCCCGACGGAAAACCCGCCCTGGCGAGATCATCTTCAAAGGCCCCTTGCTAAAGTCATGCGCATCCATCGCCCGCGCCTGTACAGGTGAGGTATGGGTCCGAAGCAAGATTTCTTCTGTGATATAGAAGGTATCCTGCATATCCCGCGCTGGGTGATCTTTAGGCAGATTCATCCGTTCAAAGTTATAATAATCTTGCTCCACTTCAAAGCCGTCTACGACTTGATACCCCATCCCGATAAAGATATCTTCGATTTCTTCACTAGTTTGGGTCAAAATATGACGGTAACCACTAGCAACTGGACGACCTGGAAGGGTCACATCGATGCTTTCGCTCGCTAGTTTAGCTTGGACTTTCTTTTCTTCCAAGAGTTTGGCGGTTTCTTCAAAGGCAGCCGTCAAGACATCACGGGCTTCATTGACGTGTTTTCCAATAACCGGACGCATCTCAGCAGAGACATCCTTCATCCCTTTAAGAATTTCCGTCAGAGATCCTTTTTTCCCAAGAACAGAGACCCGTAGTTCTTGCATCTCTTTTTCATTTTCAGCAGAGATCTGCTTCAAGGCTGCCAGCGTTTCTTCTCGAAGCGCTTTTAGTTGTTCTTCAATCGTTGACATATTTCCTCCATCATGGTCCACCTACAGACATAGAAAAAAACCGCGTGCCTTCTCCTAATCGGAGCGTTGACACGC
The DNA here is from genome assembly GCF_964238605.1 of Streptococcus parasanguinis. GTDB lineage: Bacteria > Bacillota > Bacilli > Lactobacillales > Streptococcaceae > Streptococcus > Streptococcus parasanguinis_AJ. The sequence continues at coordinate 33,345 of NZ_CAXSMM010000016.1, forward strand.
GGTACCATCCGTTTTTTATCTGTAAACCAGACCTTAATTTCTAAATCCTTGCGCAAGTGAATTCACCCAGCTTTCATGCAAAGAGCTTTCAGTCACGGCTCTTCTCCCTGTCGCACTTCCCTTGAGGTACTAGTCTTGCAGATTTCTATTCAATTACTATCTAGTTTATCAGATTTTTAGTTAAAAAACAAGTTAGATGAGACTAATTTCAATAGAATAAGGAACAGGACGCGATGCATTATCTATTTGCCTGGTCTGCTTCATCTGCTTTCCTTTTCAATAGAAGAGTTGCTGCTTGGTTAAAACCATCACACCAGTTATACCATTTTGCTTCATACTCATCTTGAGGTAAGATACGATTTTTTAAATCCAAAACAGAGTCTATCTTTCTTTCCTCGCAAGCTTGCGCATAGAGAGCATACAAGGCATCGCCACCATCTCTATCAAACTCAGCAGAAATCGTATCTTGACCCGCCAACAAAGCCTGATAAGCCCTGTGATGCCCATCTGTAATCAAGAAGCGATTGCCAACTGCAAGAATACTAATCGGATCCATATTGATGATTTCTACCGACTGATCAAGCATCTGGATATCATGTAACTTCTTTTCTGATAAGTATAGTTGGGTCGGATGAAGATCCGTTAGCTTGACTTCCAATTCTTTCTCCTCTATCATGAGTAACACAGCTGATCGTGGGCACTGGTAGATATTTTTAAAGGTCACGATTTAAAGACCTATCAAAGCCAAATTCTCCTGCCACTCTGTGATTCGTTTCGTTTTTATTTAATGACTTGTCCAGCATCTTTCAAGACAGATTCTGGAATAGTAATGCCCAATTCATCTGCGACTTTTATATTGATGACAGATTTTCCTTGGCTAAAGATTTCAACAGGTGTGTCTGCAGGTTTTTGACCTTTCAAGATCTTCGCAGCCATTTTACCAGTTGCTACTCCAAGATCATGTTGGTCGACAACGACTGAACCAAGACCACCAGCTTCAACCATGGCTGTTGCACTTGGGAAGATTGGTTTTTTAGCTGTTTTGTTTGCTTCGACAACTGTTGAGAAGGCTGAAGCGATGGTATTGTCGATTGGAACCCAGATGGCATCGACTTTGCCTGACATTACAGACACAGTGGAAGCGATTTCGTTTGTAGAAGGAACAGAATAAGGAACGACCTTGTAGCCTGCTTTTTCAGCCAATTTTGTAAATTCTTCTACTTGAGATTTTGAGTTATCTTCACTGGTTGAGTACAGGATCCCAATTGTTTTCACGTTCGGAGTCAACTCTTTGATCAATTTCAACTGTTGCTCAGTTGGATTATGGTCAGATACCCCAGTGATATTGCCACCTGGTTTTTTCAAATCTTTGACCAAGTTTGCGCCGACCGGATCAGTGACAGCTCCCATAACGATTGGTTTGTCTTTGGTTGCACTAGCCAAACCTTGAGCAGATGGAGTTGCAATTCCAATCAAGACTTGGTTATCCTTGTCTACCAATTGTTTACTCATGGTTGCAACTTTGTTTTGGTCGCCTTCAGCATTAAGGAAATCAATGTCCACTTTGTCCTTGTCATAACCTTCTTCAGCTAAACCATCTTGAATCCCCTTGTAGATCAAATCAAGCGAAGGGTGGCTGACCAACTGCAAGACCCCAACTTTATCCTTTTCATTGCTGCTTGCTGCCTTGTTGTCTTTACCTGCTGTAGCTGAATAGATCGCTGTCCCAATGACTGCAGCTGCAATCAAACCAATAATTCCCATTAAACGTTTATTTTTCATTTTTAATACCTCTTCTATTTTTCATTTTCTTCTTTTTTTCCATCATCTAAAGACTGCGACGCCATCGTTTCTTCATATCTTTTCTCCCTTCTCATCTAAAACAAAAAACACACCCACACATAGCAAAAGCTATGTGAGGACGTGTCATCGCGGTGCCACCTCACTTATGGGAAAAAGATAGTCTCCCCCATATCTCTGTCTTGTCTAGCAACAAGTTGCACGATAAGGTGTGCCAACCGAATTTTTATTGTTTCAAATTCATCTCATCATTAGTCCAATTTCATAAACTGCCGCTACCCACTCTCAGCAACCGTGGGCTCTCTTGAAACTTTCATTTACTACTTTTCTAATTTCTTACATTTTAAAGTTTTCTTTCAAAAAAGTCAATACTTTTTCAGTATTTTTTTGGAAACGTTCGCATTTTCTATTGAACAGCCCCTAGCTTCTTTCTGGGATTTCCTCTCTAATTTTGATATAATTTACTAGAATAAACGCTAGAATGATGAGGAATCCCATGTCTTTTGATGGATTTTTTTTACACCATATGGTGCAAGAATTGAAGGCCGAACTCTTGAGCGGTCGCATTCAAAAAATTAACCAACCCTTCGAGCAAGAATTGGTGCTCCAAATCCGAGGCAATCGGAAAAATCAAAAACTCTTGCTCTCAGCCCATTCTGTCTTTGGACGGATTCAACGGACCCAGACCAACTTTGAAAATCCTGCCTTTCCCAATACCTTTATTATGGTTATGCGCAAATATCTTCAAGGCGCTGTCATCGAAGGGATTGAGCAAATGGAAAACGACCGGATTCTCGAAATCCGTGTCTCCAATAAAAACGAAATTGGAGATGCCATTTCTGTCAGCCTCATGATTGAAATCATGGGCAAGCACAGTAATATTATTCTCCTGGACCGCACCAGCAATAAAATTATCGAAGCCATTAAACATGTCGGCTTCTCACAAAATAGCTACCGGACCATTCTCCCTGGGTCGACCTATGTAGCTCCTCCGAAAACCGACGCGGTCAATCCTTTTACAATTGGAGATGAATCCCTTTTTGCCCTTCTTCACAAGGAAGAGTTAAGCCCAAAAAACCTTCAAAAATGTTTCCAAGGTTTGGGGCGAGATACGGCTCAAGAATTAGCCAAGCGACTTAAGACGGATGAAAAATTAAAAACCTTCCGTGCCTTTTTCCAAGCTCCAACTGAGCCTCGCCTAACGACCAAATCCTTCTCGGCTATCCCCTTTGCAGATGCGACCAATCAAACCTTTGAAACACTTTCCGATCTGCTGGATGACTATTACCGAGACAAGGCTGAGCGCGATCGGGTGCAACAACAGGCCAGTGAATTGATCCGCAAGGTCGAAAACGATCTTGAAAAGAACCGAAAAAAATTAGCCAAACAAGAAGCTGAGTTAGCGGCGACCGACAATGCGGAAGAATTCCGCCAAAAAGGAGAATTGCTGACAACCTTCCTCCATCAGGTACCAAACGACCAAGACCAGGTTGTTTTAGATAATTACTATACCAATGAACCGATCACCATCCAACTCAACAAGGCCCTGACTCCCAATCAAAATGCCCAACGCTACTTCAAACGCTACCAGAAGTTAAAAGAAGCCGTCAAACATTTGACCATCCTCATTCAAGAAACCAAGGAAACCATTTCTTATCTTGAAACGGTTGAAACAGCCCTTTCTCAAGCGAGCCTGGCTGAGGTGGCAGAGATTCGAGAAGAGCTAATCCAGACCGGCTTTATCAAACGGCGCAACCGCGAAAAAATTCATAAACGGAAAAAACCTGAGAAATACCTGGCGAGTGATGGAAAGACTATCATTTTAGTGGGTCGCAATAATCTGCAAAACGATGAACTGACCTTTAAGATCGCTAAGAAAGATGAACTCTGGTTCCATGCAAAAGATATCCCGGGAAGCCACGTCGTCATTACAGGAAATCTCGATCCATCGGATGAAGTGAAGACCGACGCTGCAGAGTTGGCGGCCTACTATTCCAAGGCCCGTCTCTCAAACCTGGTCCAAGTAGATATGATCGAAGCTAAGAAACTCAATAAACCAACTGGTGGAAAGCCCGGCTTTGTCACCTACACAGGCCAGAAGACTCTGCGGGTCACCCCAGAAGAAGAAAAAATCAAAGCCATGAAACTAACGGACTGATTTCAAAAATAAAAGAGAGTGGGACAGAAATCGGTAATTCGTTAGAATTCGATTTCGTCGTCCCACCTCCGCACAGTTGAGTAGGGC
>NZ_CAXSMM010000017.1:0-27502 GCF_964238605.1 Streptococcus parasanguinis
AGCCCTACTCAACTGTGCGGAGGTGGGACGACGAAATCGAATTCTAACGAATTACCGATTTCTGTCCCACTCTCTTTCTTCCTTATAGGATATTTTCATATTCATCGCGGACAGATTGAGGCCAGACACTAGTTTGGACTTCACCGATATGTTTCTTACGAAGCAAGAACATAGCCAAACGAGATTGTCCGATCCCTCCACCAATTGTAAGTGGGAAAAGACCATTTAACAAAGCTTTGTGCCACTCTAATTGGAGACGATCCTCGTCCCCGGTAATCGCTACTTGGCGACGAAGCGTATCTTCATCGACACGGATCCCCATTGAAGACAACTCAAAGGCTGAACCTAGAACGTCATTCCAGACGAGGATATCACCATTCAAGCCCTTGTAGCCATTTTCAGACTCTGTTGTCCAGTCATCGTAGTCAGGCGCACGTCCATCGTGTGGTTTGCCATCTGCAAGCTCTCCACCAATCCCGATCAAGAAAACAGCTCCGAATTCTTTGGCAATGGCATTTTCACGCTCTTTTGGAGTTAAATCTGGATAGCGTTCCACCAATTCTTCTGTGTGAACGAAGGTAATTTGTTTTGGAAGAACTGACTCAATATCATAGCGCGCTTCTACTGCTAATTCTGTCAAACGAATCGCCTTGTAGATCTTTTCAACCGTTTCTTTGAGATAGGCGATGTTGCGTTGACCATTTGGGATGACTTTTTCCCAGTCCCATTGGTCTACATAAACAGAGTGGATAGCATCTAGCGAATCTTCATCTGGACGAAGGGCCTTCATATGGACAAAGAGACCTTCTCCTTCGCCAAAACCAAAACGGGCCAAGGTATGGCGTTTCCATTTTGCAAGTGAATGCACGACTTCATAAGTCTCATCAGGAATTTGAAGGACCTTGACAGATACCGGATGTTCAATCCCAGAAAGGTTATCCTGCATCCCGTCTCCGACCTTGCTCAAAATTGGCCCTTGGACTTCAATGATGTCCAATTTATCTTTTAAATATTGTGTGAAAGTCGTTTTAACAAACGAAATTTCCTTTTGTTGGTGGATAAAACTTTTTTTCATATAGTTCCTCATTTATAGACATTTTAGAAATGATTATACTCTTTTTTCAATCAAAATCAAGTCTTTTCATTCGTTTTCAACTGAATTTTTCTCTTGCAAAAAGGATTCATTTTTGGTAAACTATACGTAACTTTTAAAACGTTACATAGGAGAAGCGACATGTTTGATGCAAAAAAACTAAAAGAAAGACGCCTGGAAAAAGGCTTGACCCAAGCAGATGTCTACGAGGATCTCAAGATTTCTCGCAAGACTTACTCCAGTTGGGAGAATGGCTTAGCGGAGCCACACGAAAAAAATCTCAGGAGGTTGGCCAAGCGCCTCTCCGTTAAAGAGGACTACTTTATTAACAAAGACTCCGCACTCTACACCTACCCTTTATTAACCCCACCTCATCAAAAGAAAGTCGACCAGTTGGCCAGCCAGTTATTGGAACAGCAGCAAAAAGTTGTTTCCTTGACAGCTTATAAGGTTCTTTCGATTGAGCTGGCAGCCGGTTTGGGACATACCTTTTATGACAACGAAACAGACTATGAAACTGTCTATTTTGACCAAGAAATCCAGCACGATTTCGCTTCTTGGGTATCAGGTGATTCGATGGAACCCCTCTATCCCAACGGCTCTGTTGCCCTCATGAAGCAGACTGGCTTTGACTATGATGGGGCTGTCTACGCCCTCATGTGGAACGGAAAGACCTATATCAAGAAAGTCTATCGGGAAGCGGAAGGTTTGCGCTTAGAATCCATCAACCCTGACTACGATGATTTATTTGCTCCCTATGAAGACGAGCCCAAAATCGTCGGCATTGTGGTCGGGCATTTTCTTCCACTCGATGTTTAAATATGCTATTTGATTATTCACGTGAGCCTCATTCTGATATTGCTTTTGTGGATATGAAAAGTTTTTATGCCAGTTGTGAATGTGTCCGTCTAGGGCTCAACCCCTTGACGACTTCTCTTTGCGTCATGAGTCGGAGCGACAATTCTGCTGGCCTAATTTTGGCGAGCTCTCCCGTTTTCAAACAAGTCTTTGGCAAGAAGAATGTCAGCCGTAGCTACGACCTACCTTTTGACCTCAAAACCAGAAAATTTAATAGCTATGTCGCTAAAAAACAAGGATTGCCCACAGATCCAGCCTTTATTGCATCCATTGAATCCTGGGCCAAGAGGACCCTGATTGTCCCTCCTCGGATGAATGCCTATATTCAGGTCAATATGGAGATTCAAAAAGTCTTTCAGGAATTTGCGGCACCAGATGATATTTTCCCTTACTCGATTGACGAAGGCTTTATCGATCTGACTTCTTCCTTAAATTATTTTATTCCAGATCCCTCCCTCTCTCGAAAGGAAAAACTGGATCTCCTTTCTGCTAGGATCCAAAAAAGGATCTGGCAGGAAACTGGCATCTACTCTACCATCGGCCTCAGCAACGCCAATCCCCTTCTTGCCAAGCTAGCCTTGGACAATGAAGCCAAGCATTGCCGAAATATGCGCTCCAATTGGTCTTATGAAGATGTAGAAAGTAAGGTCTGGAAACTGCCCCAGCTCACTGATTTTTGGGGCATTGGACGTCGCACGGAAAAACGATTGCAAAAGATCGGGATCACGTCGATTGCCGAACTGGCTCAAGCTCACCCCGATCTCTTAAAGAAAGAATTTGGAGTCATGGGCCTTCAACTCTGGTTCCATGCTCATGGCATTGATGAAAGCAATGTCCACAAGCCTTATCGTCCGAAGTCACGAGGTATTGGTAACTCTCAAATCTTGCCCTATGACTACCATCTACAAGCCGATATTGAACTGGTGTTTCGTGAGATGGCTGAACAGGTGGCTATTCGCTTGCGACGGAAAAAAAAGAAGACCCAACTGGTCTCCATTCATGCCTCCTACTCCAAAATCGAGGGGCTTCCATCCATTCACTGTCAGCAAAAGATTGAGCCTACCCAATCTACCAAGGTTTTATCCGATACGGTTCTGCGGCTCTTTCGCTCCAAGTACGAAGGAGGAGCCATTCGGCAGATTGGTGTTTTTTATGGAGAACTTGTCGAGGAGTCTCTTCAACTCTTTTCTCTCTTTGATGATCCAGTAACACTGGAAAAAGAGGAGAAACTTCAGCAGACCATTGACCGCATTCGGGATCAATTTGGCTTTACCTCTCTTCAGAAAGGCTCCTCATTACTAGAAAACTCACGCGCCATTGCACGCAGTAAACTAACAGGCGGACATTCCGCAGGAGGCTTAGATGGATTAACATGATCGACCGTTCTTATCTCCCTTATCAATCCGCCCGCGAATTTCAAGATCGTGGCATGGCCAAATGGGCTGGCTTCTTTTTATCCGAGCACACAACCGCCCTGCATACAAAAGAAATTGACCGCAGTCAGCTCACGGTTCTTCCACTTGCTGAACAGATCCAGCTCCTGGAGCAGGCCTTTCAACAACAAACGACGATCTCGATCACAACTCTAGAGGGGAATCAATTTGCAACCTACACAGGTTCGATTCACACCTTATCTGCTTCTGAGCTTCTTCTCAAAAGCGATGGCCACTACCACCGTCTCCTCGTAGACTCTATCATTTTTATTGAATCTGAGGAAACACCCTATGAAACCTATTCAGACTAAACACGAATTACAATTTGATTATTTTTCGGAGAATTACCACCAATTTGAGACGGACTTTTACAAGTGGGCCGCTACTTCTACGCCACTCGTCTTTTTAGAAGACGATATTCTCCACTCTATGGCAGCAGGCCAGCGAAACTACTTTCGTCTTCACCACACCAAAAGTCGGGATCATCGAGACCATTATTTCTATTTTAAGGTTTCCACACTCTCCCAATCACCCCTGACCCGTATTTACGCTTATACAGGACATCATTTACAAAAGATAGTTCCTCATCAAACAGAGAAAAAGGATAGCTTGATCTGAGAAGCTATCCTTTTTCTAATTTTTTATATTCACTACAGTCCGTACGAGTGATTAGAACCCATCTACGTTGGTGTAGATTTTTTGTACGTCCTCGTCGTCTTCAAGAACGCTGTAAAGTTTTTCAAATGTTTCCAAATCTTCACCTGACAACTCAACTTCTGATTGAGGAATCATTTCCAATTCTGTTACTTGGAATTCTTCGACACCTGATTCACGCAAAGCAACGATCGCTTTGTGAAGATCAGTTGGAGCAGTGTAGACTGTGATCGTTCCTTCTTCTGCTTCGACATCATCTACATCCACATCTGCTTCGAGTAAAAGCTCAAAGATCGCATCCGCATCATCACCAGCAAAGACGATGACACCTTTGTTGTCAAAGAGGTAAGATACAGAACCTGAAGCTCCCATGTTCCCACCGTTTTTACCAAAAGCAGCACGGACATTGGCAGCTGTACGGTTAACGTTTGAAGTCAAAGTATCAACGATCAACATCGAACCATTTGGTCCGAACCCTTCGTAACGTCCTTCTGTAAAGGTTTCGTCAGTGTTTCCTTTTGCCTTATCGATCGCTTTATCAATCACGTGTTTTGGCACTTGCGCTTGTTTCGCACGGTCAATAACGAATCTCAAAGCAGTATTTAGTTCTGGATCTGGTTCACCCTTTTTAGCAGCTACATAGATCTCCACACCAAATTTAGCATACACTTTTGAGTTGGCACCATCTTTGGCAGTTTTCTTGGCAACAATATTGGCCCATTTACGTCCCATGAGGATTCTCCTTAAATTTTTTCAAATTATTTTCAATCTTTTATATTATATCACAAATCACAAGACTTGGAAGAGTTTTTTGCGTATCCTTCCAATTGGAGTTGCTCGACTATTCACCCTTTATTGATCTTCCACTCTCACTGGCACCCGGCCCCAGATCTGCTCTGGCAATTGGGGATGGCCTAGTTGATACACCTGATCCGCTTGTTGGGTCAAAGCATCCCAAGGTTCCTTACCAATTCGGGTCACGATTTCTACTGATTTTTTCAAGCCTTTGAGATGAGCTTGTCCCTTTGCGGAAAAACCTAAGACATGAATGGCGTCGGGAAGGGCTTGTTCCGTTGCCCCTACCAAGATGTAGGTCAAGATGCGGCGCACTCGCGCCTTAGTATAGCGCTTGGTTGCGACTTTCTCCACCAATTCTTCCACAGAGCTAGCACTTCGAACCGCATCCTTTATCCGATTGGCCAGTTCCTCATTTACCTGAAAAATCTGTGTCAAATCCGGACGGGTTAGGATTTGATAACGGAGCAGTTGGTCATAATTCTCCCAAGATACCTGTGGAGCCGACTGAAAGAGTTGGCTATTAGGCATGAATCTAGCGACAAAGCCCTGATCTTCCTTGTGCAGGCGTAGACTAGTGGCAGAAGCATAGGCCACCTCTTTTTCTTCTGAATGGTAGCCTGCTCCCTGGCGTTGGATAGCCTTGAGCGCAATCCCCTTCCCAGCACAAGCCTTGGCATAAGCCAAGCCCAGGATATGATTGGGAGTAGCTCCTGTGACCTCCACTCCAGCAAAGGTTTCCCACATTTTTTGGGTCTTTTGTGGATAGGATAAATCGTCAGGAAGGCTTCGCAAGAAAGCTTCCATTTCCGCCTCATTCTCCGAGTAGACTGTCGCAATCGCTTGGTAATCTAAGACTTCTTCTGTCCCAAAAATCAATTGGTCAATTCCTAGACGGGACAAGATTTCTACCGCTCCCTTGGCAAAATGATCAGCCGACTGAACAGCCACGAGAAAGGGGAGCTCGACCACCAAGTCTGCTCCATTTTCCAAAGCAATCTGGGCCCGTGTCCACTTGTCTACAATGGCAGGCTCGCCACGTTGAACAAAATTCCCAGACATGACCACAATCTTCAGACCTTCTGCCTGTTCCAGCAGGTACTTGTGTCCATTATGAAAGGGATTAAATTCTGCAATAATACCTGTAACTGTCATGCTGTCCTACTTTTGTGCTACGAAGAACCAACGTTTGCTGGTCTTTATTGGCGCTTTATCTTCAAAGTCAGCGTACAATTTGAAAGATTTAAAACCAGCCTGCTCCAGCAAAATGTCATAGGTTAAAACTTCATAGGTGCGTTCCTCATGAACTTCATCGTGGCGACTAAAGCTGCCATCCTCTTCTTGGACAAAGAAAGTCAGCTCATGGACGATCGAGTGAGGGGCTGCATCCTCATAGGTATCCCAGAGCATGGCAAAGTCTTCCGCGTTTTCGTGGTAAGAATAGCCTGGGAAGACCTCATCTGTCTGATAGGTCGAATGGACATCAAAGATAAAGACTCCGTCCTCATTGAGGGCATTATACACTTCTTTAAAGACATCTCCTACTTCTACCTCGTCTTGCATATAACAGATAGAATCCGAGTAGCAGGTCACGAAATCATAAGTGCCTGCTTGCGAGAGATCCAACATATTCCCCTCGATAAAATCAATCTTCTGCTTGGCTGAAGCAGCTCTTTTTTCAGCAATTTTCAGCATGTCAGCACTCAGGTCTAATCCTGTCACATCAAAACCAGCTTGGGAAAAGCGGACAGACTGGATCCCTGTCCCACAAGCCAATTCCAGTAATTTTTTCTTATCTTTTGTCTTTGGGAGATGGCGGAGGGAAAAATCCGTCCACAAATCATACAGACTGTCATCCATGACCGCATCGTAGACCGCCGCAAACGTTTCATAAGTCGCCATATTCATGATACCAAGTCCGCCCGTAATCCGTTAGAAAATTAGGAGCACGACGATGGAGCTAAGCTCCAAGGAGAGCTATCTATTTTCCGAGGATTACAGGACGGGTTCAAATCCTTTCTAAGATACAAAGAGCGTTAAAAGCAAAGAGAAAATAGGAAACTTTCTGCCGTATCGTCAGATACAAAGGAAGTTACTCTTTTTCTCACAGCTTTTAGCTCGTGTTCAATTAAGAAAATAACCAAACACGAGGCCCCATCCTTTCTTTCCATAGAATTTCAATTTAACCAACAAAACTCAGTTGCTGCCAACTGAGTTTACCTGCTTATGCTAAGGCTGCTGAAAGATCGACAGCACTTGCTTCGTGCCATAGCTTTTCTAGGTTATAGTGGGTACGCATTTCTTCTGAGAAGACATGGACCACCACACTACCTAAGTCAAGAAGGACCCAACCTCCAGCTGAATCACCTTCGACGTGGCTGGCATTGCCACCAGCTTCAACGACCTTCTCACGAATATTTTCAGCGATAGCCTCCAATTGGCGGCTGTTCATAGAGCTTGCGATGACAAAGTAGTCTGTCACGCTGGTCAAGCTTTGAACATCCAAAGCTACAATGTCTTCCGCACGCTTTTCATCTGCTGCTTTGACAACTAGTTCAAGTAGTTCTTTTTCTTTCATGTAATCCTCTTTCCTTAAAAAATTGATTTGTAATCTAAGACATCCGCAAAACGTTCTGCCCAAATATTTTCATAAAATTCATTAAGCGTTTCTGCCGGAATATCCTCTCCATCAAAGGTTGTGACAGCTCCTTCTGGAATGACCAGCTTGTAGCCGTATTCAAATCCCACTTTGACGGATGTATCGACACAATATTCTGTCTGCATACCACACAGGACCAGTTGTTTAATCCCTTGTTGATCCAAGTATTCTATTAATCCTGTCTCTTTAAATATGCTATTGTACCGCTTCTGAAATACCTTCTCATCTGCCTGCCTCTTCAACAAGGGCGATAATTGCCAATCTTCCGAGGTTAAAGCCTCTGGCATTTCAATATGCTGCATGTAGATAATTTCAATCTGCTCTTTTCTAGCCTGATCCTGCAAATAAGCGATCTTCTCTAAGAGCTTTTCGGTTTCAAAACCTGTTTCCACTAAGATATTTTGTACGTCAATAATGATAAAAGCTGTCTTCACTCACTGCTCCTCTTTCAAATACTTCACAAAGGCGTTATAGGTTTCGATGGTTTGGGGATAAATGGGCAATCCTTGGTGAGCTAGGTGTTCGACTGTGCGAGCCGTCTCATAGGCCACGGCACGATCCAAGGAAACTTGGGCGATGTCACGTGCTTGATCTACCCCTGGGAAGGACCTGTTGTGCTCAATGTAATCTGCCACATAGACAATCTTGTCTAAGGTCGACATCTGTCCACTCCCCACGGTGTGAATCTCAATACTGCGAAGAATGGCTGGGTCTGTCAGTCTGAGGTCTTCTTGGATCTTGTAAATCCCGACCATCCCATGCCAGACATTGTTGCCCCAGTTTTTTAATGCTGGATCCAGCTCATAGCGATCGATCAAGTCCAGAAATTCCTGATCTGATAATTTCTTGGCGTAGTCATGTAACAAACCTGCTAAGCCAGCCTGCTCTTCATCAGCCCCATAGCGTTTGGCCAAGTCACGCGCAGCCTTCTCAACCCCTAAACAGTGAGTAAGCCGCTTTTCTGGCAGGATTTGGCTCATTTTTTCAAGCAAGACCTCACGAGAAAAGCCTAGATAGTTTTCATAGGTCATTGATACAATCCTTCTTTCTTGATGTAGTCCAAGACTGGTTTTGGCAACATAAAATTCGGCGTCCGGCCTTTGGCTACAAAATCACGCACCATACTAGAGGAGATGTCCATGAGAGGAACATCCACCCAGATCACCGGATAAGAAGTCCCTGCCTTATAGCGTGGTCGCTGGACCCCGACAAATTGTACGATCTCCACCAATTCATCGATGCGGTGCCATTTTGGTAAATAATCAACCATATCTGCACCAATGATGAAGTAATAATCTGTGTCTGGATCCCGTTCATTGAGCAAGAGCATGGTGTCGTAGGTATAGGAAATCCCTTTCCGCTCGAGTTCAATCGTCTCGATCTCCAGACCTTCAATGCCTTCAATGGCTAATTCCAGCATCTTAAGGCGATGGTGCTCTGCAATCGTCTCCTTGGCATCGACATGCGGTGGCTCATACTCAGGCATCAAGAGCACCTTATCTAACCCTAATTGTTGGCGCACTTGATCCGCAACGACCAAATGGGCATTGTGGACCGGATTGAAATTTCCACCCAAAATACCAACTTGTTTGCGTTTCTTGTCTTTGATCTCTGGCTCTAACTCTACCTTGGTAAAGGGAGTCAATAGTTCAATTGCCATAGGTTTGCTCTCCTCGATGTATTAAATTTCTTTTACCTTCGCTGAAATTTTACGATTTTCTTTTTTGCTCGATTGTTTAAACAAGATGAGAATCCGACCAATCTTTTGGACCGTTTCCACACCGATTTCTTCTTCCAAGATTTCTGCTACTTCATGGATATTCTCATCCGTATTTTGAAGAAGGGTCACCTTGATCAGTTCACGCGCATCTAGCGCTTGGCGCACACTGGTTTTGATTTGGTCATTGAGCCCATTTTTCCCAATTTGGATAATGGGTTTAAGGCTATGGGCTTGGCTATTGAGGAAAGCCCGTTGTTTAGATGTTAATGTCATGCTTTTTTCATTGTTTCTTTTTTGATACTTTTCTGATGTGGTGGCGGTCGTCAGCGACCTCCTAGCGGAGTTCCATGACTTAAATTTGAGCCTAAAGTCTCAAATTTTCCGCGCCTAAGTAGTAAAATATCTACTTAGGCTTTCACCACAGCGAAAAGTATCCTTCCTAGGCTCGTTGCACTAGCCCAGTCTACAAAGAAACTATTTCCTTTCAAATTTTTAAATAATAGCTTTACGGGTAACGACGGCGACGCCTTCTGGTGCCCAGACGGCTACTTTGGCTTCTCCATTGACGCGGATCCAGCCCAGTCCTGAGATGACCAGGTCTGTCTTGTCCTTGATGGTAAACTCATGAGAAACCAGGGGCGGGAATTCTTCTTTTTCCTTGCTATTAGGTGGGGTTAGCAAGCCACCGACATGCTTGTTATAAAAGGCGGTCGCGCCCTCTAGCTTGGTTCGGTGAAGCTTGAGTTCGTTGTCAAAAAAGGCGGTGAAACCTTGCTTTTCTCCCTTGATAAAGTCAAACCGTCCCAGACCACCCAAGAAGAGGGTTTGCTCTGGATTGAGCTGATAAGTCTTGGGTTTGATTTCCTTTTTAGGGCTGACATACTTGAGGTTTTTTGCCGTCAAGTAATGAGCCATTTGGTGGCGATGGATAATCCCTGGTGTATCGTAGATGTAGGACCCATCGTCCAGTGGGATTTCGATCTTGTCCAGTGTCGTCCCCGGGAAGCGAGAGGTCGTGATGATATCCTTGTCGCCTGTGATTTCTTGGATGATTGCATTGATGAGGGTCGATTTCCCAACGTTGGTCACCCCCACCACATAGACATCACGGCCCTTGCGGTACTGTTCGATCTTTTCCATCAAGTCCTTGATCGCACTCTTGTTTTGAGCAGAGGTGAGGACCACATCGACAGGACGCATGCCTTCTTCGTGGGCCCGCTCCATCAACCAATGGGTCACCTTGCTGTCCTTGACAGACTTAGGCAATATGTCTTTTTTGTTTCCGACCAAGAGGACATCATTTCCTGCTACAAAGCGTGGTAGGCCAGGGATAACGGATCCATTAAAGTCAAAAATATCCACTACATTGACCACGAGAGCATCACTATCACCTACTTCGTGAAGGAGTTTTAGGAAATCATCATCTGTCAGATGCACATCTGTGATTTCATTGTAGTGACGCAGACGGAAACAGCGTTGGCAATAAACTTCACCTGTTTCCAGGCCCTTTTCAAGAGCTGATTGGGGAGTATAGCCTAGCCCCTCTTTGTTTTCTGTCTGAATGGGGGCTCCACAGCCAATACAGAATAATTCTTCCATTCTTAAATTCCTTTTTTATATACAATCGGACCATATTTTTCGGCCATTTGCTTCATAACCCGGCGTTCACGCGCCCGGTTGATCTGCGTCTTGATGGAGTCATGCTCTACCAAGGGCTTGACCAAAATCGAACGAATACCCGCCCGATGAGCAGCCCGAATATCGGTCATCAACTGATCACCCACCATGACCACTTCATTTTTTTCATAGTGGAAACGTTTGAGAGCTCGATCAATCCCAAAAGTAAAAGGCTTAAGCGACCACGCTTCATAGTCAATATCAAATTTCTCAACCGCACGCTTGACCCGTTTGGGACTATTATTAGACACCACAATAACCCGGATCCCACCATCACGAAGGTCATGCAACCACTGGCGCATCTCCGGAGTTCCATCCGGATTGTTCCAAGCAATCAAGGTGTTATCCAAATCCACAAGGACTGCCTTAATACCCTGTTTTTTCAAGTCTGCAACGGTGAGATCATAGGCTGCTTCCACCGCAAAATCTGGTTTGTAATTTTCGATTGACACGTTTTTCTCCATTTTTTATACTCCTTTCATTGTAGCATAAAAAGGCCCATTTTGCACTCGCTTCACGACTAAAACAACGACAGACTCCTATCAGGTCAATTTCACTGCTCAAAAAATAGACAAAATCCTTACAAAGTTCCAAAAACATGGTATAGTAGAAGAAAAAGAACTCGGAATTTTTTATGAAACAAACAAGCTTAAAAGAGGTCTCTCCTCTTCTCCAGCGCATCATTAATTGGTCCTCCATCATCGGAGCTCTTGGGACCTTGGCCTTTTGTATCTGGGCCTACTTTGCTGGCATCCTTCAATCCAAGGAAACTTTGTCAGCTTTTATTCTACAAGCGGGCATCTTTGGACCCCCTCTCTTTATCTTTCTTCAGATCCTTCAGACAGTGGTCCCTATTATTCCCGGCGCCCTGACATCTGTAGCAGGTGTTTTCATCTACGGTCATATTATCGGGACCATTTATAACTACATCGGCATCGTCATCGGTTGTGCTATTATCTTCCATCTCGCGAGAATGTACGGGCCTAAGTTCGTCCAATCCATGGTCAGCCAGAAGACCTATGACAAGTATATTGGCTGGCTCAATGAAGGCAAGCGGTTCGATCGCTTCTTTATCTTCATGATGATCTGGCCAGTTAGTCCTGCCGACTTCATCTGTATGCTGGCAGGTCTGACCAATATGACCTTCAAACGCTACATGTCCATCATCATCCTCTGCAAACCCATCACCCTGGTCATCTATACCTACGGCCTGACCTATATCATCGATTATTTCTGGCAAATGGTCTAAAGCATAACACCACCTCCTAAAGACTAGGAGGTGGTGTTTTTGTAGTTCTATGAATAGTTTATTACTCTCTATTTCGCAACCCAACCAATCGCGTCTGCAGGAGGATTGTCCACATCGATCCAGATGAAATCAATGCCGATTTCACCGTTTTTGAATTTAGTAAGACGGATACCATTGATTTCTAACTGAGATAATTTCTTACCCGTTAAGATCTCTCTGTCTTTTAACTGAAAGACCCCACGAAGAATCCAATTTCCAAGGATTTCTTGCTTATCAGTTGATTGAATGGCCTTCCCAGCTTCTTGGTTGATATAGGCCGTAATCACATCACCTGATGATAAAAATCGTAGCTTAAAGGTCCGTTCTTCTTTTGGGAGCACAAGTTTACTTGTACCTGTCTCAAACCTTCCAATATCTTTACCAAAAAAGTCCGGACGCTCCTCATGAAAATGTTTGGAGTCTGGAAGAGGAATATACACTTCACTGACTGGACGATACACCAGCTGTTCAATTTCTTTGATTAGTTTTTCATTCCCCGTCTCGTGTACAAAGCGAATCAAGTCTTCACGAATGGACTTCATCTGGGCTTTTTCTTCCTTGGTAGACCATTTTTTCAAGAGGATTTCTTCTAAAGAAAAAGTCACAAAAGCTAGTTCTTCTGGAGCCAGACTGTCTTTAAATTTTTCCTGAATCTTTAAAATCCGTGGCAAGCGATCCTTCTTGGCCAACTTTGATCCACCATTAAAGGCATTAAAACCAGAATTTTCTTCTACATTTCCATGCTTGTCTGTGATCACCCACGACACCGTCTCAAGAATCTCAGTATCACTTTTTTCTGAGGTCAATAAGTGAAGATGTTCAAAGAGATAAAAGGGATCTTCGACATAATTCACATCCCAGGTATCAACCACAATCTCCTTATTCCTAAAGGTCATATGGAGCTGACTATCTGCAGCCGTATATTTGTAATCATGCTGGCCGTCCGTAAAACGGAAATTTGTCGGATTGTTTTTGGTCGTTGATCCTAGAATCTTGAGATGGTCTAAATCAACCGGCAAATAAGTTGTCTCTCCTACATGGATCTGAGGCTTGTGTCCTTTCGAGGTCGGCATCAAAACATGATAGACGGCTTCTACATGACTAGCATCATCATGAAATCCCTTTATGAGTGCTTTGGAGGATTCAATCCGTTGATTTCGCAAAGACGCAATCTCACGGGCCAGTTTTTCATAACGGGCATCATTTTCTTTATCAGCTGTTTCCTTGTCCGGTGAAATCTCAGCCTGAAATCGGATTTCACTCAACAGCTCATTCCAAGACTGCGAATCTTTCTTAAACTGAGCAATCTTTTGATCCCCTGAATCCAAACCAAAGGATTTAATCCCAACCAAATACTTATGTTGCTCATCAACGACAACCGAAGCATCATAGGAGGTATTAGCAATATCCTCACCAACCGCATGAAAAGCTTTTTGGAAAACAGTCTCTTGGAATTTTGAATTGACAATCGGAGCAACATAGCTTTCTCGATCATCAGAATCTTCACCTTCTGCTTTTTGAGAAAATGCTTCACTCAGACTAGCAAAATTGGTAATGAGAGTCTTATATTTCTCTTTTTGTTCTTTTTTTAAGTGTTCCCACATCTATTCATCCTCACTTCTTATTTAAGTATATCAAAAGAAGACTAGATTTTCACTAGTCCTCTTACTTATATAATTCGTTAAATAATGCTGTAAAACTCCAAATTCCCACGTTTTTTTACCAATCTGAAATAATCTTCATCTGATAAAATTGCAAGCCCATCCTCATAGGAGGCAATCTTCTTCTCTGCTTCCTCATAAGTGGAGACAAAATCTTTCACATAAGACTGACCTTCAAATTGACCATTCATCTTGGTGTAGATAATGGCAAATTTTCCTGAACGATCCAGTTGAGACGGCCCATTGCTCTCATTAAGGGCAAAAGCAATCCGCTCTGCAATGCGTTTAATCACAGGAACAACTACGCTATTTCCAGCTTGTTTGTAGAGCTGACCATTGGAAACCCCCTCAGGGATTTTAAAGGATTTAGGATAGCCTTGAACATTAAAGGTTTCTTTGGGAGTTAACTTCCGAATCTCGCCACTGTCTGTCAAGATCAATGGAACATTGTGTCCACCTGTTCCCATATTGGCTGTCAAGGTAGGGACTACACCGTTTTTGTTTTCACGGACATACTGACGACGCCATTGATAAACCGTATCTTGACTAGTCACTTCAAACTTCAACTGATCGTAGAAATTTTGTTTCCCTTCTCGATAATAGTAGGCCTCATCAGGCTTGGCACCAAAATCAATGACATCAGCCAAGGTCGTTGTTAGTTTGATTTCCTCTGGGAATTCAAACAAGTCGTAGGCTTCTTTTGTATCAAAACCAACAATGTAGATCCGCTCACGGTTTTGTGGGATATTTCCATAGCCTTTCCCGTTGAGGACCTTCCACTTGATGAAGTAGTTGTTTTCGGTCAGGGCTTCACGAATAACCTTAAAGGTATTGCCATGGTCATGACCGACCATATTCTTGACGTTTTCGATGAAGATAGCGCGAGGTTTACGTCCCTCAATCATGCGAAGTAACTCAAAAAAGAGATCTCCACGATCATCATCAAAGCCCTTGCGGTAACCCGCAATACTAAAGGCCTGGCAAGGGAATCCTCCCATAATCACATCCACGCGCTCAGCTGGAATGTCCTCCGGCTGCACCGCATGAATATCACGACTATCCAAATACGTATTTGGATAATTCAAACGATAAGTCTGACGCGCATACTTATCAAATTCATTGGCATACACCACTCTGAACTCGTTGGTCTGTTCAAATCCCAACTCAATTCCCCCAACACCTGAGAAGAAGGCTGCAATATTGTACTTCTCAGGTCGGTTCGAACTTACAGAATTTGTCATGTAGTAACCTGCTTTCTAAAAATTAGAGATATGTATTGTAAAAATATTTTTTAAATTTTAACTAAAAATTTTGTAACTGATTAATACTATTGGAATAAATAAAAATCAATTATAAAACTCCTTTGGAATTATAACAAATCGGTTCAATGTTTTTGATATGATTTCAATACCAAAATCTATGATATATATATATTGTTTAAAAATCTATAATATATATGTTATTTAAAAAGATTTATAAAACATGTAAATATTCATTAATTTTAGCAGAGGATATTTCCCTACTAAAAAAAATATATTCCATTCCTTTTTTTGATGTTCCTGCACTATAGTTCAATATGTAAGGAAAATATTCAAATTTTGAATACATATGTTGGATTTCTTCGTGAAAATCATATGTAAGAATCCATTTATGCTTACTCATGTATTTGTCAATTGTATTTCGCAATTCTATATGATCTATATGTTCATAAAAGTTTGTATACAATTGTTTTCCCTTAACAAAATAGGGGGGATCAAAGAATGTTAGAGAATACTTTGTACGTCTAATATTTTTTTTAATAAAATCAATAGCATCTAAATTATATAAACTAATTCTATTTTTATTCTTAGCAATTAATTTAATCTTTTTTATTAATACTTCCGTATTATATCGACAATCCATTTTATAATTGCCTGTTTGACTTCTACCACCTATAGGACCTGCTTGAATTATCCCTGAACGATTTGTCCTATTTAGATAAAATGTAGAAAAACCTAATGTAAGCATATCAACATTTTCTTTGTTTTTTTGAATTTCCTGTTGTTTATCCCATTCTTCAATCGTAAATACTGCTTCTTTTACTTTTTTTATAAAAGCCTCAGTATCATGTAAAATTGAAAACCACATGGCATAAATGGACCTGTCAAAATCATTTAACATTATTTTTTTGACATTATTATTAAACAACAATTTTAATGCTACTGCAGCTCCCCCACAAAATGGTTCTATATAGGTATCAATATTGTTGTTTTCCACCAGATATTTAACATACTGATAAGTTTTATTTTTCCCCCCAGGATAACGTAATGGGCTAAAATTATCCATTATTTTCTCCTTCCAGTAATCTATCAAAAATAACAGAAAAATATCTCTTAAATTTCCGACCAGTTGATTGAATTGTTACAATACTAGTCTCTGTTTTATAATCATGAATTAAACCATTCAGCGTTTCTATATCAATATCGTGTTTATTCAAAGCTTTTGATTCCATTTTTGAAAGTTTTTCAGTTGTCACCAAATGATTTTTAACAGCTGAAACAAGAGCAGGTAATTTTTCCTGCGGTTGTTTTAAATTAACCAAGTCAGCATAAGCCCTAGTACTATACTCTATTAAATTCCTTAAAAGAAATGCAATGATAATATGATCACCTGTATTCATCGACAAGACATTACAAGTTTGCAATTTTTTAATTACTTCACAAATTTTGAGGTAATTAGAGTTAGATGATAATTTTGCCAAAGACTCATTATACCAATTTTGATCAAATAGCACTTGATAGTCATGTTGTTGATTATTAACAGCTATATTTAAAAAAATTTTAAATTTTTTAACAAAACCATTGTATTGGACTTCGATATCATACTTTCCATTCTCTGAAATAGAATCAATGATATTATCTTTAATCACAATATTTCTATGAGAACAACTAATTGAGATTTTTGTATAATCCGAACTTTGTTTTGGAATCTTGTTACCTTTTTCGTCCACTAGATCAATACATTTCATTAAATTATAATTACTTTGTTCAATAGTTATCTGAGTGCGAGGAACAAAGAATTTATATTTCATTTCTTGATTTTGTGTATTATTAGTATCTGTATTGTTCTCACATGTATCATTTAATGGTAAATTAGATGATTTTCCGTTGTCCTTTCGACTGTTTTCCGTAATTTTTGTATCATAATTTAGAAGATCATCTGATGAGAATTCATCAGATGATTTCTTTATTTCAAAATCATTATATTCTCTAATTTTGTCAGCTAAACCTGGTATTACTTGTCACTTTTGACAATTTCATTCCATTGTCTTTGTACACTAAATACCCGTGTATCTAATTTTTTATCAATCCAAACTGCTTTACCTAGTAATCCTAATATTTCATGATAGACTTTTTCATTTTTTGCTACAACTTGAAATTCATCATTAAACTCAAGTTTTAACTCTTTAATCAATGGGCTTAAAACTCTCGATACAAGAACATCTGTATCTAAATGTGTTAACTTTTCCAAATCAGACTTATAAATTTGGGTTGCATTATAAACTGAAGTTAAATAATTTAGTTGTTTTATAGCATTTCTTATCGCAACTTTTCCTTCTGGAGTAATAATTTTAATATTATCTAAAGCTTCATCACTCGATAATCCATTTTCCTTATATTGGGTATAAAGATTGTGGTAAAATACCCTTTTATCAGTCGCACTCCATGTCTTAATCCCATCAATATGTTTTGCACTAATTTTAAAAAGCGCTTCGTCTCTAATATCTTCTTCTACTACATCACAACTAACTTCAAAATCACTTGGATTCAGATTTAATTGTTTGAGTTTATTTCTCTCTGAACTTGTTAATAGAGATGAATACTGAAACAAAAGTTTCAGCGAAGCAATTCTTCGATTACCTTCTAATACAGTATAATTAATCTTTCCAGCATTTCTACTTTTTAAAACGATAATACGTTCACCTATTGTGTTATACCCGTTTTCTCCAATTTGAAATGCAAGTTCTTTAATCTGTTCAAATTCAATCAAATATCTAATTATTTCTTCCTCAGTATTAAAATCAAACATTGAAAATCTCGGATTATTGAAATCTAGATTAATATTCAAAGGATTTAAGACAACGGTATCAAACATAGCCATTCCTCTCACAACTGATTAAATTATACCTGTTATTATACCACAAAAACACGGTTCATCACCGTGCTTCTGTATTTATTTCACCAACTTCTTCATCTCATCAATACGCGCAACGGTTGCGTCGTACTTCGCTTGGTAGTCGGCTTGTTTGTCGCGTTCTTTTTGAACGACTTCTGGTTTGGCATTGGCTACGAAGCGTTCGTTAGAGAGCTTCTTACCAACCATATCCAGTTCTTTTTGCCATTTGGCTAATTCTTTTTCAAGACGAGCCAATTCTTCTTCAACATTAAGAAGGTCAGCAAGTGGCAAGTAGATTTCTGCCCCTGTGATGATGCTGGACATAACCAAGTCAGGTACTGCTACATCTGCTGCAATTTCCAAGTGTTCTGGGTTTGTGAAGCGTTTGATGTAGTTGACATTATCATTGAAGAAAGCATCAAGCTTGCTGTCGCTTGTCTTGATCAAGATAGTGATTGGTTTACTTGGAGCTACGTTCACTTCTGCACGTGAGTTACGTACTGAACGAATCACATCTTTAAGAGCTTCTACACCAGCTGCTGCTTCTTCGTTTTCAAACTCTGGACGAACCACTGGGTATTCCGCAGTCACGATTGTTCCTTCAGAGATTTGGCCGTAAATTTCTTCAGTCACGAATGGCATGATTGGGTGAAGGAGACGCAAGATTTGATCCAAGGTGTATAGAAGGACAGAACGAGTGATGACTTTTTCGGCCTCATTGTCGCTATAAAGCACTTCCTTAGTCAACTCAACATACCAGTCCGCAAACTCGTCCCAGATGAAGTTGTAGAGGATGTGACCAGCCACACCAAACTCAAACTTATCAAAGTTTTCAGCGACCTTACCGATCGTTTCGTTGAGGTTGTGGAGAATCCAACGGTCTGTGACGTTTCCTGCTTGACCAGCAGCCACTTTAGCCACATTTTCACGTGCCGCATCCAAGGTCAATCCTTCATTGTTCATGAGGATGTAACGTGAGATGTTCCAAATCTTGTTAATGAAGTTCCAAGACGCATCCATTTTCTCGTAAGAGAAGCGCACGTCTTGACCTGGTGCAGAACCGTTTGAAAGGAACCAACGGAGGGCATCAGCACCATATTTCTCGATGACATCCATTGGGTCAATCCCGTTACCGAGTGACTTAGACATCTTACGCCCTTGCTCATCACGAATGAGACCGTGAATCAGAACGTTTTGGAATGGCTGACGGCCTGTGAATTCCAAAGATTGGAAGATCATACGAGATACCCAGAAGAAGATGATATCGTAACCTGTTACCAAGGTTGAAGTTGGGAAGTAACGTTTGAAGTCTTCTGAGTCGACATCCGGCCAGCCCATAGTTGAGAATGGCCAAAGGGCAGAACTGAACCAAGTATCCAAGACATCTTCGTCTTGCTTCCATCCGTCACCTTCTGGCGCTTCTTCGCCAACGTACATTTCACCCTTAGCATTGTACCAAGCAGGGATTTGGTGCCCCCACCAGAGCTGACGTGAGATGACCCAGTCGTGGACATTTTCCATCCATTGTAGGAAGGTATCGTTGAAACGAGGTGGGTAGAATTCTACCTTATCGTCTGTGTCTTGGTTGGCAATGGCATTCTTAGCCAATTGGTCCATCTTGACGAACCATTGCGTAGACAAGCGTGGCTCAACCATAACCCCTGTACGCTCTGAGTGACCAACTGAGTGGGTCATCTTCTCAATCTTAACAAGGGCACCAATTTCTTCTAACTTCTTGATAACAGCCTTACGAGCTTCAAAGCGGTCCATGCCATTGAATTCACCAGCCAATTCATTCATGGTACCATCATCGTTCATAACGTTCACTTGCGGAAGATTATGACGTTGACCAACCAAGAAGTCGTTAGGGTCGTGGGCAGGAGTGATCTTCACCACACCAGTACCAAATTCAGGGTCTGCGTGTTCGTCCCCTACGATTGGGATTGGCTTGTTCAAGATTGGCAAGATAACATTTTGACCAATCAAGTCTTTATAACGGTCATCATTTGGGTTAACCGCTACGGCTGTATCCCCAAACATAGTCTCAGGACGTGTTGTTGCTACTTCAAGGGCACGTGAACCGTCTTCCAACATGTAGTTCATGTGGTAGAAGGCACCTTCGACATCCTTGTGAATCACCTCGATATCAGAAAGGGCTGTACGGGCTTTCGGATCCCAGTTGATGATAAATTCACCACGGTAAATCCAACCTTTTTTGTAAAGCTCTACAAAGACCTTACGAACCGCTTTTGAAAGACCTTCGTCAAGAGTGAAACGCTCACGAGAGTAGTCTACCGAGAGCCCCATCTTGCCCCATTGTTGCTTGATAGTCGTCGCATACTCGTCTTTCCATTCCCAGACTTTATCAAGGAATTTTTCACGACCCAGGTCATAGCGAGAGATGCCGTCCTCAGCCAAACGCGCTTCTACTTTAGCTTGAGTAGCAATACCTGCGTGGTCCATACCTGGAAGCCAAAGCGTATCGAAACCTTGCATCCGTTTTTGACGGATGATGATATCTTGCAAAGTTGTATCCCAAGCGTGACCAAGGTGAAGTTTACCAGTTACGTTTGGTGGTGGAATAACGATTGAATAAGGCTTAGCCTTTTTATCGCCTGAAGGCTTGAAAACATCTTCGTCAAGCCATTTTTGGTAACGACCAGCCTCAACCTCGGCTGGATTATATTTAGGTGAAAGTTCTTTAGACATGTGTGTGTCCTTTCTAGTTATTTCTATTTTTAATGTTGATCTTGAGTTTCCCACTCACTCTTCAGCAAGCCATATCTCAAATCATCACAGCGGTTGCCTTGAGCATCTTTGCGGTCTCTTATGCGAGCTTCGAGGGTAAAACCAAGTTTCTGAGCGACTCGTCGACTTTGGACATTGTAGCCAAAGCAAGACAATTCTATCTTGTGAAGTCCCAATTCTTCAAAAGCTAGATCAATCAAAGCACGCGCCGCTTCAGGCACATAGCTTCGCCCCCAATAGTCTGGGTGCAAGGTATAGCCAATTTCCAGCACATCATCTTCGTGGCGATGGTTGAAATCAACTGAGCCGATAACTTTATCCGTCCCTTTGACCACAATTCCATAGCCTGCTGGGAGATTATCCTTTTGATTGCGCTCAGGAAGGATATGCTCTAGATAATAAATCTCGTCTTCCAAGGTCTTGACGGGTGGAAAACCTGCTGGGTAAGAAACTTCTGGGAGACTAGCGTAGGCATAAATATCCTCTACATCCGCCACTGTTCGGACTCGTAAAACCAGACGCTCCGTTTCGATTCGTTCTGGCAGTTCAGCTCTTATCATTCTTCTTCCTCGCTTTCTTGATAAAGCTTCCCATGGGATCGACTCGATCATCCAGATAACGATAAACGCGCTGATGGCCGTCCCCCATAAAGTAAGTCGGCGCAAAACGGTCATTTTTAAAATGCCCCTTGTCATCTAAGAGCTCTGTATCAGCCAGTCGCTCAAGAATCTTAGCAAAGATATGGCAGATGCCATCTTCCTCGATAATTCGATCTACCTGGCAATCCAAAACGACTGGACAAGCCTCTAAAATCGGAGCCTGGGTCCGTTCAGAAATCTCGTAGTCAAGCCCCAGGTGTTTCAATTTCTCCCGATGGCTGATAAAGCCAGCTTGTTCCATCTCAAGCATGAGTTTTTCGTCAGGGATATTCACAGTGAACTGTTGATAATGCTTAATCTGATCAGCCGCATTTTCCTCAGCACCAACACCGATGACCAGCCAATCTCCCAAGCTATAAGAGGAACTGCAGGTCGTGATATTGTTCCCAAAGTTCTGGTCCTGATACCCCAAGATGAAAATCGGAAAGCCATAGTAGAGTTTGCTGGTGTTAAAAGATTGTTTCATGACAAGCTCCTTCAGCTAGGGTTGCAAAAGAAAAATCGCCCCTGTCATCAATCTGACAGGGACGAATGTGTTGATCCGCGGTACCACCCAATTTCGGGCAATGCCCGCAACTTTATTTATTTCATTTTCATCCATTAGCAACTAGTTTTGACACATTTGTGGACTTCTCAGCACCGCCACTTTCTGTAAAATGTGGGATTCAAAACACCTCTAATAGGTTCATTTTAGCAAGTTTTCCTTGAAATAGCAAGAAATCATAAAAGCGATTATTTAAATTTAACGCCTAGTTCTTTCAATTTCTTGATTGTAGCTGGGCCGATTCCTTTAAGGGCCAACAACTCTTTTTCTGTCCAGTTTGCGAAGTCCGCAACAGAGCGAATACCTTCATCATAGAATGTTTGCGCACGATCAAGTGCCACACCTTCCAAACTTGCAGCAAATTCTTCCACTGAAGAAGCCGCTTGTTTCACTTCTTTCGCCACTGCTTTTGTAGCTTTCTCAACCTTTTTAGGTGTTTCTTTCACAGCTGCAGTTACAGTTGCGACAGCTTTTTTCAAAAGATGTCTATTTTGATGTTTGTATTGTTTCGCACGGTTTACGTTCTTCTTTGCCATTTTTCCTCCTAAATTCAGTGATCAATTCCTAAGGCAACAAGGTTTCATCACTATCATTCCATTCAAAAATCCGTTGATGTCATTTCAACTTTTTTATTGTATCACAATCCCCTAAAAAATCAAGTCATTGCTCAATTTTCAGGTAAATCTAGCTAGTAAAACGCCTTCAATAAGGTGTTTTTAATATTTTCTTTCACCAAAGAGGCCATCTGGTAAATCATGAAATCCTTTTCCAGCATGGAAATTTTCAAACTTCCCTTGCAAGAACTGATAAGCGTCCAAACGGCTTTCATAGCGAATCATGGCGATTTTAGCTCGTTCATCCTGGTCTTCCTCAAAAACCTTCTTACTCTCTTCGAGAGCCATTTCATTGATCATGACTTGGGTCTTGATCCACTCCTCAAACTCCTTCATAAACTCTGTTTCGTAACTCATCTTTACTCCATTCCTCTATAAAAATCCGTATCGATCTCTCGATAAGGTTGAATGTCCTGAACATATTCCAAGACACCTTGGAAGTCTCCAGCTTCATCACGCACGGCTGCATAGGTAACATGGACAAATTTCCCACGCGATTCTGATTTGAACCACATTTCATACTTGTCTTTTTTCCCTTCACGAAGCCCCTGCATGATGGCTTTGACCTTCTCCAAATATTTCGGTGGGTGACACAGCTCAACATTGCGTCCTACCTGCGATGGCGTCCTCTTAAAAATCATTTCCTCAAAAGGCGCAGCATCATTGTAATATTGGAAAATATCATCCTTATTGACAAAGGTGATCTCCATTGGTAACTGGTTCAAGATTAAATTCGCTTGCTCCACTGACAAATAGCCATTACCAAACGGTTGAGGTTGGTTGCGATCGAAGTTCTCTTCTTTTTTCTTAGGGGTGAAGGTAATGGTCAACTGCCCCTCAGGAGTCTCAATGACCTGACGGTGCTCATCTCCTTTTGAAGAAGGAAGTGGTTCAGTTGAACCTTCTGACTCTTTCGACGCTTCCTCCTTGAAGTCCACACGTTTCGGCACCCATTTCTCACTTGGGAGAATAATGGCATAACCATAAGCATCACTTTCTTCTGCAATGGAGAGCCAGTCATCCTGGGTAAAGGCCTCCAGCAAAATCATCAAGAGGATCGACTCTTCCTTGAAGATCATGCCCTCAAACTCTTGCGCAAATGCTTCAAAATACTCTTTGACTTCTAAGATACCAGAATCCGGTAGTTCCTTAGCCACGTCCAAGGCTTTCGCAAAGAGTTCCCGAATCTGGTCATCCACCCCCCACATCACTTTCGGAGGTGAATCATGGCCATATTTTTCCATAATCGGAAACATCAGTTCTTCCTTACGACGGTAATGCCGATCAAATTGACCCACTAAGCCAAGCTGACGTAAGAGGCCTTTGTGAATCTCCTGGATCATCTCAGGATCTTCCGTCGTCTCATAGTTATCCAGCAAGCGACGGACCCGCATCATAGCGGCACGAAGGGCTAGGTTCTCCTGTTTAAAGATCTGAACCGGATGACCTGGATGGTCAGTATCTGCCACTTCGACCCCTTGAACCGCATTCTTAAAGAGATTGGCATGGACATCACACAGCTCCATAACATCTTCAAAAGTAACCCCTGCATCTGAATTCATCAGTTCATGCTCCATAAGAGAGATCTCAATCGCAGAAACCCCTGCAAAAGTCGCATCAAACCGTTCTTGAACCGACTCAGGGGAAGCTCCATGATGAAGCTCTAATAAGATATCTCTTAAGACATGAATTCGTTCATCACTCATTAGTCTAGCCCCACTACTTCATAGCCATTAGCTTCTAGCGTTCGCACAATCTTCTCCATCGGGGTACCTTCTAATTTTGATCCTTGTTTCAAGGAAACCTTGCGCCCAACTGTATTGCGCATGATGGGATTGGCTAAAGGTTTAAAGCCCAACTCCACCAACAAGTCCAATACTTCCGGATGTTGATCAATGACTTGAGCCACTGGAATCGATACATCAATAACATTGTCCATTTTCCTATTTCCTTTACTCATTTCGTTCATTTTCACTTCTTCACTAACTTCACGACAGCCTCTGTCCTTGCCGTATGTGGAAACATGTCCACTGATTGAATGTATTCAACCCGATAAACCTTTGTCAAAGCTACCAAATCCCTTGACAAAGTCGATACATTACAAGAGACATAGACCATCTTGTCAGGTGCATAGTGCAATAAGGTCTCGATCAATTTCGCCCCTAAACCCGTACGGGGTGGATCCACAATGACTGCATCTGCTCGATAGCCTTCTTTGTACCAACGAGGAATAATTTCCTCAGCCGTCCCAGCTTCATAGTGGGTATTATCAAATCCCATCCGTTTAGCATTGTATTTGGCATCTTCAATCGCTTCAGGAATGATATCCATCCCCCGAACACTTTTCACTCTATTAGCAAAAGCAAACCCAATCGTTCCAACCCCACAGTAGGCATCTATCAAGTGATCCTCTGGAGAAACATCTAAAGCCTTAACCGCCTCACTATACAACACCTCAGTCTGCTCTGGATTCAACTGGTAAAAGGCTCGAGGAGAGAGGGAGAATTCATAATCCAAAACGCCTTCAAGAATAGCCTCTTCACCCCAAATAATCTGTGTTTGTTCGCCATAGATTTCACTGGAGCGAGACGTATTTTTATTAACAGCAACGGTGACAATCTCAGGGTGTTTCTTGACCAAGTCTTCCACTAAATCCTTTAAATTAATCTGCCGACTGGTGACTACAATGATCTGAACTTGACCAGACTTCCGAGCTCGTCGAACCATCATAGTTCTGACACCCAGTTCTTTACGCTCATCAGCAATCGGAATCTGATAGTAAGTCAATAAATCCGCAAGATCATTGGCAATCGCTTGAATAACCGGATCTTGGACCAAACAATCTTTTAATTCTACCAAATAATGTGAATTTTGAGCATAAAGCCCCGCCTTGACCTGGCCCTTGAATTTCCTTGTTTGGAATTGCAATTTGGCCCGATAGTAAAGAGGCTCCTGCATTCCGATTGTTGGCCGAATGTCATACTGTTCAAAGCCCTCAGGTGAGAACTTTTTCAAGGCTTGTTGCAATAAATCTGTCTTAAACTCCAGCTGCTTGTCATACTTCAAATGCATAATTTGACAGCCCCCACAGGTCTCATAAATATCACACATGGGTGTCACCCGATACTTAGACGCCTTATTCACAGATAAGAGTTTGGCTTCCGCAAAATTTTTCTTGACACTTGTAATTTGGCAGAAGATATCTTCTCCCTTCAAAGCCCCAGGCACAAAGACAAGTGTTTTTTTATAAAAGCCAATTCCTTCTCCGTTAATTCCCATTCGTTTAATTTTCAAAGGAATTTTTTGTTTTACTTTAACGTTCATATCCCTATCTTAACACATTTTTCGGTATAATAAAAACATGAAAATTACAAAACTAGAAAAGAAAAAAAGACTCTACCTCCTTGAGTTAGATAACGATCAAAAACTATATATTACGGAAGACACCATCGTCAAATATTTCCTTTCCAAAGAGAAAGAAATCAGTGAAGAAGAACTACAAGAAATCAAAGAATTTGCACAGTACTCTTATGGTAAAAACCTGGCCCTTTACCATCTTTCCTTTAAAGCTCGAACAACAAAAGAAGTCCGAGACTACCTTACAAAATATGAGATTGAAAGTGAGATTATTGATAAAGTTGTCCAACACCTAAAAGAAGAAAAGTGGTTAGATGATCGTCAATATGCCAGAAACCTGATAGAGGCCAACCTCCTCAGTGGCGATAAAGGCCCTATCTTATTACAACAAAAAATTCAACAAAAAGGGGTCCCAAAATCTATCCTTCAAGAAATTCTTGCTGACCATGATTTTACAGAAGTTATCAACCGTACCGCAATAAAACTCCAAAAGAAATACCAAGGAAAATACCCATTAAAAGCCATTGAAACGAAAATCATCCAAGGACTCATTTCAAAAGGTTTTGCATACAACCAAGCAAAGATTGCATTCCAAAATCTTGAACTAGAAGCAGATGAAGAAACAACCAATGAGCTCATCCTAAAAGAGTTAGAAAAACAATACCGTAAATACAGTAAAAAATATGAAGGTTATGACCTAAAACAACGTTTAACCCAAGCACTAGCCAGAAAAGGGTACGATTATAGTGATATAACATCAGCCATTAGAGAATTTTTAGATTCATAAATACCCATTCAAAAATCAAATTGAAAATAAAATAGAAAAATAAGAAAAAAATTAAAAAAATATGTTACAATATAGAGGATATACTTAGATTGTAGAAAGTTGGTAAGTTATGAAACTACCTAAAGAAGGCGACTTTATTACAATTCAAAGTTATAAACATGATGGCAGTTTACACCGTACATGGCGTGACACCATGGTATTAAAGATAACCGAAAATGCAATTATTGGAGTAAATGATCATACACTTGTTACAGAAAGTGATGGCAGACGTTGGATCACTCGTGAACCAGCAATCGTTTATTTCCATAAAAAATATTGGTTTAACATCATCGCCATGATACGTGACAATGGTGTGTCTTTCTACTGTAACTTAGCAAGTCCTTTTCACATCGACCAAGAGGCCTTAAAATATATCGACTATGATCTCGATGTCAAGGTCTTTACAAATGGTGAAAAGAAATTGTTAGATGTTGAAGAATATGAGCAACATAAAGAAAAAATGCACTATTCAGATGACATTGACTATATTTTAAAAGAAAATGTAAAAGTACTAGTAGATTGGATAAACCAAAACAAAGGTCCTTTTTCAGAGGAATATATCAAAATATGGTATAACCGTTATGTTGAACTGCGAAATAAATAAAGTTGGAAAGAGCGCAAGCTCTTTTTTCTTGTAAATTATAAAAAAAAATCTAATGACATCATTAGACTCTTTTGATATACTATCGGGAAGACAGGATTCGAACCTGCGACACCTTGGTCCCAAACCAAGTACTCTACCAAGCTGAGCTACTTCCCGA
>NZ_CAXSMM010000018.1:0-18530 GCF_964238605.1 Streptococcus parasanguinis
GCCCTACTCAACTGTGCGGAGGTGGGACGACGAAATCGAATTCTAACGAATTACCGATTTCTGTCCCACTCTCTTTTGTGTTTGAAAAATTTTTCTTATTATTTTAAAAATGACAACTCGGGATGTTTCTTAGTATAGAGCACCACTTCGATAAAGGTCCCTACTTGGACGGCAAAGAGCAGTCCGACGAGAAGATTAATCCGATGGTCTGTTTCATAAAACGGAGAGTTCCATAAGAAGTGATTGGCTACTGTCGAGAGAACACACCAGAGCCCAAAGAGTTTTTCCTTTTGCTGGGTCACTTGAGACAACAAGAGGAAGATACCAACGGATACAACAGCTGTATAGAGGGCATGTGAAGCTAATCCACCAGAGATCCGGTTAATGGCCTCAGTAACCGCGGCTAATTGACTGATTTTGGTTTGGCGGGCAACGTACCCTAAATCCTCAATGATTTGAAAACCAAAGCCAGAGCCCAAGCCTGCAATTAGAATTGCTTTTAGATCTTTCTTGCCAACCATCAAGACAACCCAAAAGGCAACCAGAGCCTTAAAGAATTCCTCTGAAAATGGGGCTGTCAAGGCATCGGTCCACTTGTTAAAGACAGTGGCATCCTTGATCACATGGCTATTCATAATATCAATTAAGCTATTGCCTGAAAAGCTCAACCAGCCTGCTACGAAGGCTCCTCCAAACATGGCAATCCATAAGACATAAGTTGGGACAGTCAACTGCTTGGCCAATCGTTTTGAAAAGAGATAGAGCGGGATAATAATAGCAGCTAAGACAGACAAGTTTAAGACCAAATCTCTGCCGGCAGACTGGCTAAATTCTTGTTGAGAAAGATGACCGAGTTCAAACTCCAAGCCAATTCCTGCAAACAGTAGAAAAAGATAGATTGAGGCTCTTTGAATTTTAGTCATCTTGTTTTCCTCCCTTTTGTTTCTTTGAGCGAATCAGGTAGATCACAATCGCTAGAAGGGTTGCTCCGAACAAGCCTGCTGCTAAAATGTAATCATAGTCAAAATCAACCAGATCAATTTTCTCTTCATAAGCAGCATCTTCTTCATCATCTAGATCTTGCAGAGCACTTTTTCCGTGTTCATCTGCTACCTTTTGTTCTGCTTCTTTTCTAATTTCTTGCAAGCGTTCAAAGGTTTTCTCAGCTCTCGCTATTCCTTCCTCTGTTGCCTTCTTACTCGCTTCTTCAGGCTGAGAAGCAAGGGCAATTTGTTCCTGATCACTCAGATCTTGTTCAACCATCCACTGAGATTCCAATCGTTCCATTTCAGTACGAATCGCCCCATCTTCGAATAAATCAGGATACTTGGCTACAAGGTCATTGATTCTTGAAATGGTCCAATACCAGGAGCGGTCATTGTAATGATCGCCTAATTCTTGGTAGGCTTGATAGGTGTTGAGAATATTGCCATAGTACGGTAGGTAAGGAGCATTCCGCGGACTGCCCATCGATAGCCACATGGTTCCTCCTCCAGCACTCGCTGGAACTTCATCTTTCAGTTGGAAAATATGGGCCTCCATGACATTTGGATTGGAAATCGGGTATTTATAAACTGCATCAAACTCTCCTTTTTTCGGGATGCCTTTTCCATCTAGCTCCATTTGATCCAGTGGTTTGTATTTGGTTCCTTCCAAACGATTGCGTTGGAGATTCATGGCATCGCGGAGAGTTAATTTCCGATCGGTTGTATGAAGAAGGTCAAAGGACGCATCATCATATTTAACAGGAGAGCTTGGGTCTAGAGATTTGATCCCCGACCAAACCCGCGAACGATCCGCTTCTTGCAAAGGCGGATTATAGGATTGAGAAACATGGAATTTTCCATCCACTTCCTTATAGCTATTGGCTTCTTTGGCGACTTTTTCAAGATCTTTTGAGGCAATCGTACGCTCTGTATCCGATAAATCAACATGGCCTAAGAAGAAAGTATTTGGAAAGACTGCAAAGCGATCTTCTGGGAAGAGAATGGCCGCATATTGGTGACCGGATAGGATTTCCATATACCAGACACCTTCTTTATCGGCAATGGTCACAATATTTCCTTCTGCAGCGCCTTTTTCTTCGACGATTTTAGCAATGAGTTCAACCCCTTCTCTTGCGGTTTTCACACTTGGGAGAACAATGC
The DNA here is from genome assembly GCF_964238605.1 of Streptococcus parasanguinis. GTDB lineage: Bacteria > Bacillota > Bacilli > Lactobacillales > Streptococcaceae > Streptococcus > Streptococcus parasanguinis_AJ. The sequence continues at coordinate 2,148 of NZ_CAXSMM010000018.1, forward strand.
TGGTTAAGCCGGATTCTGCCAAACCATCCTTGACATAGGGATCCACTTTTTGGATCTTGTCATTTGCTGAAGCAGATACAGTCGCAGAAATGGAAACCCCATATTCATTGAATCCTGCTTCGTCAAAAATTCCCTGATCTGGGGTGACATCTGGGACTGCTGTATACTTATAGCTAATCTCTGGCAAGGGATATTGAAAACCGTTGGCGGCATCCTCAAAGATGGCACCTTTTTTATTGTAGACACGCTCTCTGACCACAAAATTTTTATTATGGTTGGGCTCTAAATCTTCGGTACGCCCTACCAAGGTCGAGCCGTCGGCCGTCAGTTTCTTCCCAATGATGAACCCCGTACAAGCCTCAACAGGTTGAGCAATCAACAAAAGCGGAAGCAAGGCTGCTACAGCTGAGCGAAAATAGTGCTTCTTCATCCTAAACTCCTTTTTAAAAATGTTTTTCCTTATTTAGTATACTCTTTTACGATCCTGTTTTGCAAGCGTTTCCAGCAACCGTAAACGATTCGTAAATTATCAGAATTTTTGAGGGGAAACACTTTTTCAAAAAAGAAAGGATTGGCTTTAAAAAGTCAATCATTAGAATATAGATAAACTATTTTAAAGTAAAATAAGTTAAGCGATTCTGCAAAGAAATAGAAATGCATTCCAATTTTTAAATCGATTCAAAAATACTGAAACTTTCCGCTGTGAGAAAAGTGCCTGAAACATTTTTGTTTCAGGCACTCGGGAGTTTTGAAACCTTAGGTTCAAAACTAAGTTATGGAACTTCCTGGATTGCTGAAATCATCCACTGGATAATTTCACCTAACGTCCGTACTCACCTAAGGAAAGTTTCTAAAATGATTTTTCTTCATTTTCTCTGTTGCTGAGCTTGCCACAATTTTCCATAGAGGAGATAGTCGACTTCTCGGAGCTCTTTCAGGTTCTGACAACCGAGCGCACAAAGGAGTAATCTAAGGTCTTCTTTCCATCCTTGGACAATAGCAATCACTTCTTCGATGCTCTTGGTCTCTACCATTTCAAGAAAAACGCGTGAAAGCCCTACACCACGCGCTCCAAGGACCAAGGCCTTCACCATATCAAGGGGATGACGGATGCCACCACTCGCGAGGATCTCAACCTGATCTATCTGATCTTGTAACTGTAAGAGACACTGCGCAGTTGATTGTCCCCAATCATCCAAATAAGCGCGATTGCCTCCACGACGATTCTCAATATAGGCAAAACTAGTGCCACCACGGCCAGAAATGTCAACGGTTTTTATCCCAGCATCTAGTGCCAGCTGAACTGTTTTAGGATCCATACCAAAGCCGACTTCTTTCAGGACTACCGGCACAGGAAAGGCCTGCCCATAGCTCTGGAGATGGTCTTTCCAAGTGTGGAAAATCCGCTCCCCTTCTGGCATGAGTAACTCTTGCATCAGATTCACATGAACTTGAAGAAAGAGAGGTTGTAGTTCTTCCACTGTTCTTAAACCCAAGTCTGGCTCTTTATCGAGGCCAATATTGGTCGCCAACAAAAGATGAGGGTGATCTGTTTTGACAGCGTATGATTGATCGTTCGGATCCTTCAGCCCTGCACTGTAAGAACCAGTCACAAAGAGAATCCCACAGGCTTGGGCTACTGCTGCCAACTTTTGATTGATCTCTTTGGCCCGTTCACTCCCACCTGTCATGGCATTGATATAAAAAGGAACCTCCCAATCACGCCCTGCGAAATGGGTTGTCAAATCAATCTCCGCTAGATCCACAAGGGGGAGGGATCGGTGAATCAGCTCGATCTCATCAAAGCTATTATAGGAGGAGCTTTGCTCCAAGGCATAGCGAATATGCTGGTCTTTTCGATTCTCGCTCACGAATCTCCCATCCTTTCTTGGTAAATGACTTCAATATTCTTTTTCTTCCAGCGCTTTATCAAGATCTGAGTCTCAACTGGGTCAAAACTAAGGGCGATCCCACAGTCGCCTCCTCCAGCACCACTGGATTTGGCACAGGCAGAAAGCCCCTCTGTCGCTTCTTGCAGCTCTTTTAGAGCTGGGGTATAGATCAAAGGGTTCAAAGACTTTAGGTTCTTATCGGCGCGTTTGATACTGGTCTCAATGTCCTTTTGGTTCCCTTCACGGAGGCCTTTTTCAAGATTCTTCACTGCGCTCTGGCTCTCCTGAAGAAATTCTTCCTTGATCGCTCCCTTGACCTGGCGGATCAAATCACTTGAAATCGCTGGTTCCTTGGTCCAACCAACCAGAAAATCATAAGAGATGGCTGGCTGGATCAAGCGGATCTGGTAGTCCCAATCCAGGTCTAAAACTTGTGAAAGAGGCTGAGAAGTCAAGGCTTCATGCAACCAAGCCCGATCAAAGGATTGGTAATAAATTAAGTCCTCGTAGGCGATACAAGCCAAATCGCCCATGGAACCATTGTCCCCTCTTTGCACCAAGACCACTGCTGCTAGTCGAAAGAGCAGGTCCGGATTTAGGTCTAGTTCATACAGAGCAGCCATGGCCTTGATCACGAGCAAGACCACACTTCCGCTGGAACCAATCCCATACTTTTTCCCCTCTTCGCCCAGTGTTCCTCTAAGGTGAAGATCAAACGGTTTAGGGGCTATTCCCTGATCTTTCAGCCACTCTTCCATGAGCTGAATGGTCTCTTGAATCAAGGCGTAGTCCTTATTTGGGGTCAAATCCACCTGGTAACCAAAGAGATCTGAGGCTAGCTGATAGCTTCTAGATTCTTGGATGGTAGCTGATAGATAAATAGGAATAAACTGAATCACAGCTCCATAACCAGGTGTTAGCACTGCGTATTCTCCAGCTAGATAGAGCTTGCCTCCAGTCTGTACCTGATACTTAGTCTTCATCTTGAGGATCCTTTGTCTTAGATACGATGGTCCGATAGCGGGCATCAAATAAGGGCACCAGCTGATCCAAGTCTTCTTCTAAACAGAGAACCTTAACGTTTGGCCCTGCATCCATGGTAAAGTAACAAGCATGGCCTGCAGCGCGAAGCTCACGGACAAAGTCCATAGCTTTGTGGCTTTCTTCTGTCAAGTAGCTAAAGGCTGGAGTGGCTGTTCTAGTCGTCGCATGCATAGCAAGGGCATTGCGCTCTGTCAACTGACCGACTTGTTCAAAATCATTGCCAGCTAGATAGCCCAGCATGTCCTTGTAATCTTGTCGAGACTCTTCGATCCATTCTTTGAAATTAGTCGAGGTCTCCATGCAGCGTTTCATCCCTTCCCGGCTGGAAACGGGCTTTTGCTTGTCATTGAGGACCAGCATGATCATAGCCAGTTTTAGGTCTGTTTTGACCTTATAAATCTCTCCACTTTCTTTGTCCCAGGCTGCTAAGGGACCAAAGAAAGACCGCGAAGAAGAGCCCGAAGCAAACTTGGCTTTTTGAGCTAATTCCTCCTGGGTCAAGCCCAAATCATAATACCGATTGCAAGCCTTAACGAGAGCAGAGAGCCCGCTCGAGCTAGAGGACAAGCCTGCTGCGGTTGGCATGTTGTTGCTGGTATCCACCCGAACAAATCCCATTTCATTTGCTGGCTTCAAGCCATCAATCACAGCTCCAATTTTGGCTTGCTCAGCTGGATTTTGGAATTTCCCATCGATGTAAAATTCATGCGCAGTCGCATCTGCTGGCAAGGGAGAGAGACTCGTCTCTGTATACATATTCTCTAAGGTTAACGAAATCGAACTGGTCGAAGGGACCATCTGTTTGGCATCTTCTTTTCCCCAGTATTTGATAATCGCGATATTGGCATAGGACTTAGCTTTTACAGGTTTTCGATCCATGTATGGTGCGCTCCTTCTTTTTCTAATGCATGGGCAATGGTTGCTGCTTCACGAGAATCCTTAACGAGGGCAATCACACAACCACCAAGACCGCCTCCGCTCATTTTAGCGCCTAAGGCTCCATTTTCAAGGGCAACGGCGACCAGGTGGTCTGCTTTTTCACAGCTGACACCCACGGCTTTCAAGTGCTCATGGCAAGTAGTCAAAGCCTGTCCCAGGCTCGTTAGATCATTCATTTTTAGAGCCTCTTCCACCTGCTGGGTCAACTGACCAATCTCATGGAAATGGGACAAAACTTCCTGCCCCTTGGCTTCAACCTTTTGAATCGCCTCACGGGTATTGCCGTGAATCCCCGTATCCGCAATCACCAAGCTCGCTTTTATCCCCAGCTCCAGCGGGTAAAAGCCGACATTCCGGATGAATTTAATGGCTTGATCGCTCAAACAAGTCTTGGCATCGAGCCCACTTGGATTCATATGGGCAATGGTTTCTGCTCGATTGACCAGGATTTCTAAGGTCTCATCATCCAGCTCTTTCTGATAATAGTCAAAAACTGCACGAATAGCTGCGATACTCACCGCCGCAGACGATCCCATCCCCCGTTTTTCCGGTACCATGGACTGAATGCGGCAGCGAATCCGGGCCTCGCGAATCCCGAGGTGCTCAAGAGACGCAAAAACTGCCATGGACAAGGTGTCATCTTCAAACAAAATCCATGGACTGTCTGCCGGAATGATCTGGCAGGTCACTTCGATATGATGGAGTGGCAAAGCAATAGCCGGATAACCATAGACCACTGCATGCTCTCCAATTAAGATAATTTTACTATGCGCCCTTCCGACGCCTATCTCTTTGTTCATATTCATCTCGCTCTATTAAGGTCATTACTATTTTAATATAAATCAGTCAAAAAAGCGATGCTTTTGAAGGAAATCCAACCTAAGACGGAGTTGAGTTCTATCTGACAGATAGCAAAAGGCTAGGATCCATCATCCTAGCCTTCCATTTCTATTTTTCAAATTCTTGTTTGATCAAGTCCATCAAGGAGTTGCGGTCTAGGATCCATTGGGCCCGTTCGTCCTTCTCATAGGTCCGGTTGGACAAAAAGATCACAGCTTCCTGCCTCTTGCGATTGTACATGATGAAGGTTCCAGTATAGCCCGTATGATCCAACCAGTCACCCTCTAGATTCCATCCAAGAGCGCGGGTCTTTCCCTCTTCACGCGCAAAATTCTGAGACAAGTCACGCGCAAAATCATCCTTCAGATAATGCTCTAAGAAGCGCTCTAGATCAGCAAGAGTTGAAAAAAGTCCAGCACTTCCCGCATGAGGGCCCAGAACTCTCGCTTTGGGATCATGAACACTTCCAGAAGCCACTCCACGGACTGTTGGTACCGCCTTTTCGACCGGTCCAAACCGTGTTTCCGTCATCTTCCAAGGTGTAAAAATCAGCTCTTCAAATAAACGATCCAAGGACTGGTGAAACCTGTCTTCTAACCAAAAGCCCAGCAAAAGAAAATTGACGTCGGTGTAATGAAAACTCTTGTCTTCTTTTAACTGCAAATTTTCAAGGGCTGTTTTCAACTGTCTCGCATCCAATTGATCCCGGTTGGGGATAAAAGGATCAAGTCCTGACGTATGGGTCAAGAGTTCCCGGATGGTTGTCTTCTCATGAGCAAAACACGGGTAAAGCTCTTTAAAGGGGCGATCGAGCGGAAGCTCCCCTTTCGCATACAAAAAGGCACAGATGGTAGCGACTCCGACGACCTTACTGACACTGGCCAAATCATAGACCAGGTCAGCCACTACTGGCTCTTCTTTTTCAGGGTCCGCAAGTCCTAGATAGTGCTCACTCCACTGACCATTGCGGTAAAGCGCAAGAGAGGCACCTGGATAGATGCCTTCTTGGATTTGTTCGGTAATTTTTTCGATGATTGCATTCACGCTCATCACTCCATTCTTATTCTTCATAAGAAATATGGACCTGATCTTGATTGGCTTCAAACCAGAGTTCGATCTGGCTTGGATCCTTGGCAATCAAGAAAGTTCCCTTACGGTGCACAAAATCGACAGCTTCTCCCAAGCGTTCTTTCAAGACTTCCACATCAAAAGATGCCAATTCAATCTTGATCATGCTCAAATCCCAGGTCACCTTGTTCTCCACTTGGAGATCTTCTCCTCGGGCTTCCTGTAAATGGATAAAGTGGGCCAAAGCTGGCAAGTTGCTATAGAACTTCTCAGCCTCAGCAAAATCGGCCACATTAACCTCAAGAAAGTCCACATCAAAACTGGTCAAACCTTTGAAATCTTCTGGCACGTCAACAAGAGGCGCTTTCTCCAACGGTTCTAGGCTTTCAAGATTTTCTTCAGCATGCACGAAAATGGTATCTCCTTGAGGAGACACAACTTCAAAGGCGCGACCATTCCCTCCTTGGTAAAGGGCGCTTGTTTCTGGCTGGCGGGCCAACAAATAATCAATTTCTTGAGCTTGTGCCACTTTCACCACGATGCGACCCAATTTCTTTGGACCTTCGACCTTACGCGAACGCATACTCGGTGACTCTTCTAAGACGATTTTTTCTACTTTTGAGGCATCTCCTAAAGATAGGAGAGCTCCTTCTTCCACTAATACTTTCATTCCCAATGTCTCTTCATAAAAGCGTTGATTGACATTTCGGTTATTCACTTTCAAGACTGGGATCACTCTTACGATCTGATTTGCTGTCATACTTTCCTCCAAGCACTTTTTATTGTAAATAATTTTCTGGTTTTTTACAAGAAATTTTGCGCAAGAAAAGACAGATTTCTCAAAATTTAGAATCTGTCTTTCTTTTCTTAATATACTGTTCGTGTATGGACCCGCCCGTTTGGAGCTTCAAATTCGTATTCTAAGTAATCCTGATAGGTCCCTGGTGCAATCACTCCACGCACATCTAATACAGCCGTTCCCGCCTGTCCCACAATGGAATCTGCTAACAGGCAGCAATTCGTAGACAGAACAAAGTAAGATTTAAAACGCGAAGAAGTAAATTTATATAGCTCAGCCCCTAAATCATATTTCAATTTGTAAGCGTAGGTCGGCTGACCGTCTTCCAGTAACCTACTAGGTGGATCCCAAGGTTCTAACAACTGATCAATTTCAGCTAGACGCTTCTCTACTGCCTGATTCTCTTCTTCGGTAAGGGATAGGCTGTAGCCAAACAGCGTCTTTTGACTCTCTTTTTTACATAGTTCGATGTATGGTTCCTTATCCACTTTAAACAGTACGCCATCCCCAATCGTCCCAAATAGACGCTCTGAAAAGGGATCGTAACTTCCGTAAGAAATGACCTTCCCCTGATAACAAATATCTACATGCCCAATCGCTCCAAATAAGTTGCTGTCAGAAGTATGAACCAAAATTTCTAATTCCCTTGCCTCTTCTTCTTTTTTCACCAATCGATAAGGGCCTGTGTGTCCCGCCGAGCTCCCTTTTTGAAGAAACTGGTTAAACCGTTTTAACTCCTTAGCAGGGATAAAGGCTGCAAAGATAACCGGTAGGCTAATACGAAAGCGACGTTTTAACTCTTGGCCTTGTTGGTCTTTGTCAAATAAAATACCATCTCGAATATTAGAAATCCCCAACAAGACCAGATAAGCCCCCAAGAGGATAAATTGGAAGTGCCCATCTGAACCAGGTTCCAAGACAGTTGCTAGACCAATCCCACCGTTTAAAAGCGCATCCCATAAATAGAGCCAGCCTCCTTTTACCCGATTGGCCTTATAAAGCCAAAATGTGATCCCATAGACAATGGCACTCCCCAACTGATATGCCCCTAAACAAATCACAACTAAGTTTACGGGCAGACTACTCAGTCGATTCAACCAGATCAACGCAAGTGAAAGAAAAATAAACCAAATAGAGTGGCTATAGGAAATAGACTTGCTACGTAACAAAAAGCGAAGAAGAAAGCTTCCTAGTCCATCAACTAAAAAGTAAATGGCTAATAGATCCAAGGAAAATTTTGTGAAACCAACACCGTTTCGAAAAATGAGGATCCCAAAAATGACGGCAAGAACCCCAAACAATAAGGTCCTTCTTCTTGCAATTTGTTCAAAAGATATTTTTTTCAATATTCCTTCTCCTTATAGACGAAAGGTCTTTAGACAAATACCATTTTATCAAGTATAATATAAAAAGTAAAGAACAAAGAAACTGATAAAAGGAGCAGCCTATGAAATACAATCAATATAGCTATCTATCTGTTGACCAAAAAGACATTCTTAAGGAACTAAAAGAAATTGGGTTTGACCTTCCCCTTCATCTTACAGAGAAAGAACTGTTTGAATGGTTTGTTCGCAAGGTTTATTTCACCTACAAAAATACAGATTATCCCCTCTCTAACCTAGTGGCGGATGCTGAAACAGATCTCCTGAGCTATTTCCAATCAGACCGCGAATGGTCGCCGGAGATTTTTTACACAGTAGCTCTCCAGTTGCTCGGTTTCCGCTATTTTATTGATTTTGAAGATACGGATAGCTTCTTGAAAGAAGTCCAATTTCCGATTGAGTATGGAAACTTGGTTGAAAACCTCTATCACCTCCTCAATACTCGAACAGTCAAAGGGAATTTACTAATTGAACAGTTGGTCAGTGATGGCTTGATCCCTGAAGACAATCGCTACCACTTTTTCAACGGAAAAAGTCTAGCTACCTTTAACTGCCATGATGTGATTCGTGAGGTGGTCTATGTGGAAAGTCGGATTGATAGCGACCAAGATGGCCTTCCAGATTTGATCAAGGTCAATATTATTCGCCCTCGCTATGAAGGAAAAATTCCAGCCGTCATGACTGCCAGCCCTTATCACCAAGGAACCAATGACAAGGCCAGTGACAAGGCTCTCTATAATATGAATGTGGACCTGGAGAAAAAAGAAGCAAGAAGCATCCAAGTCAGTCAACCCACGCTCGAAACCGTTGACCCAGTTGGAGAAGCCCGACTGGTCTCTGAGGCTGAAGAAACCCTCACTCATATCAACAGCAGTTATACTCTCAATGACTACCTTCTCGCCCGTGGCTTCGCCAATCTCTACGTCTCTGGAGTGGGGACAAAAGATTCACAAGGGCTGATGACCAATGGAAATTACCAACAAATCGAAGCCTACAAGAATGTCATCGACTGGCTCAATGGCCGTTGCCGGGCCTTTACAGATCATACACGCCAGCGTCAAGTCAAAGCCGATTGGTCTAATGGAAAGGTCGCAACGACCGGGATCTCCTACCTTGGAACCATGTCTAACGGCCTTGCGACCACAGGTGTGGACGGCCTAGAAGTCATCATTGCGGAGGCTGGGATTTCTTCTTGGTACAACTACTACCGCGAAAACGGCCTTGTCACAAGTCCTGGAGGCTATCCAGGTGAAGACTTTGATTCCCTTGCAGAATTGACCTACTCGCGCAACCTTCTAGGTGGAGACTATTTACACCATAATGCAGCCCACCAAGCCGATCTAGACATCGTGAAAAAAGAGCTGGACCGAGCTTCTGGAGACTACAATCAGTTCTGGCACGACCGGAATTATCTCCTACATGCTGATCGAGTCCAAGCAGAGGTAGTCTTTACCCATGGTTCCCAAGACTGGAACGTGAAACCCCTTCACGTCTTTAATATGTTCCAGGCTCTTCCAGCAAACATCAAGAAACACCTCTTCTACCACAATGGTGCCCATGTCTACCTCAACAACTGGCAATCCATTGACTTCCGCGAAAGCATGAACGCCCTCCTCTCTAAAAAATTGCTGGGCTACGATTCAAGCTATGAATTGCCTACTGTCATCTGGCAGGACAATACAGGAGAACAAAGTTGGACTTCCTTGGATGATTTTGGCAACCAAACAAGTCAGCGAACCTTCTCCCTGGGAGACGACGAAAAAATCATCCAAAATCGCTACGAGACAAAAGATTACGAGCGCTATGGCAAGGCTTATCCGACCTTCTTAAGCGATCTCTACCAAGACAAGGTGCAACAGGTGACGATCGATCTTCCAATCGAAGAAGACCTGCACCTCAACGGGAAACCTCGCCTTCACCTACGACTTCACTCCAGCACCAATAAAGGCCTTCTCTCAGCCCAACTCTTAGAGCTTGGAAGCAAGAAATACCTCCAACCCTATCCTGCAGTCTTATCGGTCCGTACACTGGATAACGGTCGCTACCATATGCTAGACAACTTGACCGAGTTGCCCTTCAAGGAAGCGGGCCAACGAGTCATTTCGAAAGGTTATCTCAACCTCCAAAACCGGCATGACCTCTTAGAGGTTGAGGCCGTAACACCAGGCGAGTGGATGGAATTTGACTTTGATCTCCAACCAACCATCTACAAGCTCGAAAAAGGTTCAACTCTTCGCTTGGTCCTTTACACGACGGACTTTGAAATCACTGTGCGTGATCAAACCGATTACCAACTCACCATTGACTTAGCACAATCAAGCCTCCATCTTCCTGAAATGACAGAGGCCCACTAATCGTGCTCTCAAAGCTTGTCCTCTCTTTGCTTCATTTGACAGCTTAGCCTACTTATGTTACTATCTAATAGAGTATTTCATAGAAAAAGATATTAGAGGAAGTTATGGCGATTGAAAAAACTGTCAGCGAAATTGCTGAAATTTTAGGAGTCAGCCGCCAGGCGGTCAATAACCGTGTCAAGGCGCTGGCTCCAGAAGATACACAAAAAAACGAAAAAGGGGTTACCGTTGTAACCCGTAGTGGCTTGATCAAGCTCGAAGAAATCTACAAAAAAACTATTTTTGAAGATGAGCCAGTCAGCGATGATGTGAAGCAACGCGAATTGATGGAAATTTTGGTGGATGAAAAAAATTCTGAAATCGTCCGTCTCTACGAGCAACTCAAAGCCAAAGACGAGCAACTCGCTAAGAAAGATGAACAGTTGCGCGTAAAAGACGTTCAAATTGCTGAAAAAGACAAGCAATTGGACCAACAACAACAATTGACTTTACAAGCAATGAACGACCGAGATACCTTGAAACTTGAACTTGAACAAGCCAACGAAAAAGTTCAAGAGCAAGAAAGCAAAGGTTTCTGGGCACGCGTTTTCCGTCGATAATCCGGGGCTGGATCCTACCAGTCCCTTTTCTTTTCTACCACAGGAGATTTCCCATGAAAGCATTAGAAGATTATATCGCCTTTGACCTCGAATTTAACCAATACGAAGGCGCCTATCAGATCATCCAAGTGTCTGCCGTACACTTTACGCACGGTAAAGAAGTCGATCACTACGACTCCTACGTTTACACCGATAAGCCCCTAAAAAGCTTTATTAACGGCCTGACTGGCATTACCCAGGACAAGATCCAAAATGCCCCACAACTAGAACAGGTCCTCAGCGAATTCAAGGCCTTTGTAGGAGACCGGCCCTTGATCGGATACAATGCCAAAAAAAGCGACCTACCCATTCTGCTTGAAAATGGCTTGGATCTAGAAGACCAGTACGCTGTCGATGTCTTTGACGAGGCTTTCGAACGTCGTCCATCTGACCTCCACGGCATTAAAAATCTCCAACTCCACACCGTTGCAGAATTTTTGGGAGTTGCAGGAAAATCACACGATAGCTTAGAGGACGCCCGCATGACAGCCCTTGTCTACGAAGAATTCCTCGAATTTGATCAAGGCCGCACCCTCCTTGAAGAGCAAGAGAACTTCTCCACCAACCCCTTCGGAGGCTTGGACTTATCCGGATTTTTTGATGAATAAAAAGAGAGAGTGGGACAGAAATCGGTAATTCGTTAGAATTCGATTTCGTCGTCCCACCTCCGCACAGTTGAGTAGGGCTGTAAAAGCTGAAGAAATCAGCGTAGTAGAGCCCACTCAACCACTGCGTCTGGCTCAACAATCCAAAAACAATTAAGAGGCTAGGACTTTTGTCCCAGCCTCTTTTGAATTAATGAAAACTTCTTTAGCTTAAAATGGTAATTTCCCTGCGAAAGCACCGAGTTTTTTCTTGGTTGCCGCATCAATTTCTTCAATGGCAGCATTGATGGCTTGCACCGTCATATCAGAAAGAGTTTCTGTATCTTCTGGGTCGACCACTGCAGCATTGAAATCGATGGAAACAACCTTCTTATCACCTGTAAGAGTTGCAACAACCAAGTCTTGAGCAGATTTCCCTACAAATTGAGTTGCGGCTAATTCTGCTTGGCTTTGCTCCATTTGCTTTTGCAATTTTTGAGCTTGCTTCATCATATTTTGCATATTCATCATAATGTTTTCTAGATTCCTTTCGTATCAAGGGTTTAGACCCTATTGCTTAATTTTTACTGCCCACTTCTGCCCATTTTTCTAAAAATCGTCAAATGCGTTAGCGACTTCTTTTTGTTGTGATGGGAACAAATGTGAGTAGATATTTATTGTTGTATTGATAGAACTATGTCCTAGTCGTTTCATCAGAGTGAAAAAGATATAATCCTTTCCTTCTCCTCTCCTCAATCCCTGATTAATTAAAAAGGCCACATGCGAATGCCTAAAATCATGGTTTCGAATCAATTTGAAGTCTTTTGGCAATCGTTTCTTGAATGATGCTCTAAAGTTAGAGACATTCGGAGCAGTCATAGGCTCCCCTGAAAATTGGAAAATCTGTAAATCATCAGTTGAATCAGTGAGCTTAGACAACTTTTGACTTTGGACTGTTTTCCAAGTTCTCAGCTCATCCACAAAAGCTTTATGGATGTAGATTTCTCTATTTGATTGAGTTGTCTTTACAGATCCAATATGTGTTTTCCCATTACGATAATAGGCTGACTTACGGATCTTAATATATCCCTCGTCAAGAAAAACATCTCTCCAAGTCAAGGCAAGTGCCTCTCCCATACGAATTCCCGTAAACATGAGTACACGATATAAAAGTTTAAAAGGATATTCACTTTCTTCGAAATAGGACTCAAACTCCTTGAATTGTTCAGGAGTATAGTAAGACATTTCTTTATGCTTTTCTGGAAGTTTCCGAATAGCATCACATGGATTATCCTGTCTGAATCCTTTCGAAATAGCAATATCAAACAACTTATGAACAAAAATCATTTGTTGGTTAATATGAGTTGGTGTAAGTGTTCCACCTTTTACACTAGGCTGTTCAATTAACCAATCTCGATATTTTTTTACATCTTGAATGGTAACTGAAGACATATCAGCATTTTCAAAGAATCGCGATACATATTGGGTATAGTATGAGTTCTGAGTATCTATTGTACCTCTTTTATTTCCACGAAGCTCATCTTCTTCTTTTAACATTACATAAAGAGAGGAAATGGTGAGTTTTTTTGTATTCTGTATCTGATTTAACTTATGGATACGGTAATAAGCCTCATATTCCTCTGCTTCTTTTTTCGTTAAAAAATTAGATTTGCGGTGTCGTATACGTTTGCCAGTTAAGGAACTTTTACCATCACTAATATCAACTAGCCACAGTCCATCGTCCTGTTTTATTACCGCCATGCTATTTTTCTCCTTCAGTCATGACAGCGCTTTGAAGGTTCCCCTCAATTATATCATTTTTTAATTGTATTTGAAAACCAAGAATGGATTCAACTGTAATAATCGGTACACGTCCAATACGTTTATTCTTATACCATTCAAATCCTTCTTGTACAAGCTGGCTTTTAGCCTTTCGTATTAATTTACTAGCTTGTGTTTCAGAATATCCAATCAATTCCATTAAATCATTTTTATCTACAACTTGAATCATCTATATCTATTCCTTTCTAATGTCCTATTACATAGGTAAATTGTTTGGCAGTTTCTGCGTCAAAAGTACGGTAACTAATGATCCCTAATCCTTTAACATTACACTCTGAGACGAGAATTGAACCATCTGATTTGACCTGTTCCACAAATGAAACATGTCCGTATATTGGATCAGCTCCAGCTTGGCCAGGGCTAAATGATAGAGCAGAGTGTTCTGTTGGTGTATGGGTTGTTGTGAAACCTGGCTTATTCATCCATTGACCACCATTTCCCATAAATGGATCAAAGTTGACTCCGACTTGTTTTCCACGGTTGAAGACATACCAGGTACATTGTCCCCAAGGATAGGTACTAGTGATATATCCTGTGGTATCAATAGCTGTTGTCAAACTATAGCCTACAGGTATATCATTTGAAGTGATCCCACCACCATCTCTAGTTTTTCCTGTCGTTTGTTCAGGAGCTTTTGGTGTTCCTCCATGTTCATCAATGAAGGCATCCAGTTTTTGCATCGTTTCTGCACGTCTTTTTCCTGATCCAGTAGTATCTGTGAAATAGACACCGCCATCGGTTGAAGGGTTTAGAGTACCATTCGCAAATTTCTTCGCTTTGTCATCTTGAATTTTGAAGGTTTGGTTTTTATTCCCAATAATAGTTTGTTGGGTTAGTCCGACAACCGCGACTTCATCATTAAAGTTATTGGCGTATCCTGGATTAGTGTCGTAAGCACCAAAACCAAACATATTAGCTCCAGGATTGGTGGCAACTCCAGCAGTTCCAAGAGAACTTTCATTCAGTGCAATCGCAACAATTCCACGGACATCAAGATTTGATTTAGCTTCCCATTCGAGGAGCTTTTTTCCATTAATTCGATTCTTATCATAGGAGATTCCTAACGTATCTAAAAAGCCGTCTAATTGCTCTGCCGTGATACCGAAGCGATGAACAAGCAAGTTGTGAGTATAGGGATCTCCATCTGACCAGTGGTCCGCATAAATCACACTATTTTGGGATTGGGGTGAGCCGTTTGTTCCGCCACCACCGACAGCCCCCATAAGAATAATGATAATGAGGACTGGTAGAAAGAGAGGAATGAGACCAGCTAATAGAAACCATTTTAGTTTTTTCATCGAATCTCCCTTCTAGTTAATGTCTTATATAAGCAGTGAACAGGACAGTCCCAAAACGCCATTTAGCATCTAAAACAACTGAATAGGACTTGGCCTGTAGGATGATTTGGTCCTGCTCTTGTTCTGTGACTGGAAATAAAAGAAGGAAATCGACTGAGCGTTTTCCTTCTTGGTAGGCCTGATAAAGAGTTTCTTCAAGAACTCTTGGAAAAGAAGTTCTTGAGCGTATTTTGGTATTCATATCATTCTCCTCTAAGTTGTTTTAAGCGTTCTGTTAATCGGTCTCTTCGTTCAATATTGGCTCTCAATTTATCATCACGTGTCATAGTTTTCCTATAAGCACGAGTGAAGGCATTTGATCCTTGAGCTTTATACATGGCCTGAGGATCTTTATATTCCTCTAATTTGCGCTCAATACTATTAATGCGGAGTTGTTTAAATTGAGAAATCCATTCTTCTTTAAGAGTTTGGAATTCCTCGTTTGAACTTGGTGTTGGCTCCACTGTGATTGGAGATTTTATTGAAGGATTTGGTGTTTTTTCTTCAACTGGTTTAACCTTCTCAGGAATTGCCTTTGTTTTCGGAATGTTTGAATCTGGAGCATCTGGACTTGTTGGCGTCTCAAGCGTTTCTGTTGGGAGCACTTCATCGGGTTGGTGCTCTGATTCCTTATTGGTAAAGAAAGAACCAACATTTTGGAAGTGACTCTTGGCATTCATGACCATTCCAGCTCCCAAACCAGCACCTGCTAGGGCAAAGTTTCCAAGGTGTTGAGCAGATGAAAGACTTCTAGATGGTACTTGTGAAGCCACTTCTCTAGTCTTTGTGACTCCTTTTTCAACTTTGTTTCCAATATCACTCGCAACCATACGTGCTTTAGATCCAAGAATGAATTGGATCAGCTCAGCTTTGTATTTCCAAAGAAGGAAATATACGAGTCCTTTTGAGACAACTGAGATGAGTAGCTTAAAGACTAGGCCAAAGATGATCAAGGATGGAAGTGTTTTAAGGATGCCATCAAAGCCTGTAATAACGATATTTTCAATCATTTTTTCAATGTAGAAGACTAATAGAGTTAATAGACTCGTGATAGCTGGAAAAAGTAGCCCACCAAACATGACTTTCAGAACTCCAAAAATCAAATCTTGCATTCTTGGTACAAAGGACATCAATAGCACAATTGGAAAGAGCAGGATCATCATCAGGACAAGAGTTTGAGCGATGACGTTTAACATCTGAATCAAAATAACCGGTATCGCTAATACAAAGGCTTCACAGATTTTGAAGATGACATAAAACATACGAGTGAAAATGAAATCTGGCATAGCTGAAACCCACCGATTCTTTTCACCATCATCATTGGCTCCATTTCCTAGTTCATCCAGATATTTATTACGATCTTTCGATTTGACCGCTTTAAAATTTCCATTCTTATCGCCTGTTCCTAGTACCTTACTATCGTCAAAAGTTTCTTGTTTCCCATCTTGGCTATTCTTATATTTCCCGTTTTCTTGACCTGTATTGACAAAGACATAGGCTTTATAAGAGGTTTCTGCAATATAGCTATCTGCCATGGAATCGCCAATTTTAATGGATTTATTATTGCCATACTCTACCTTGATATTCGTGATATTTTTAGTAACATCTTGGGAAACATGGTTAATGGTATCTAGTAGATACAGACCACCTGATGTTCCAGCAAT
>NZ_CAXSMM010000019.1:0-9107 GCF_964238605.1 Streptococcus parasanguinis
AAAGGAGAAAATCACATGGCTAAAATTGGATTAAACTACGGAGAAAAACTACAAATTGCTGACAAGACTTATCGTGTCATTACAGACGGACTAGATGTCCCTGCAGTCCTTGGAAAACTAACTTTCCGAGGTATTGAAGGCCCTGATATCATCTTTGAAGTGGATCGCTCACAACGTAATCCTGATGGATCATTTGTCCAAGTTAATACTGGAGAGATCCGTGGAATTGTCGTAGGGATTCATTCTTCTGTCCAGCACGAAACACTCTTTTTCACTATTGCAGATATGTCTGAGTCTGAAATTGAGGACTTGGGCATTAAATACCGAGAAGAGGTTGAACTAGAAGATATTGTTATCACCCATACCCACGTCAATCGTAATGATATCTATAAGCTCTTTGCTTCTAAAGTTAAGAAAAAAACTGGAGGCGCACCGTCTAAAGAAAACAAACCGGTAGAAAATAAGAAAGAAAACTAGGAGGTGATGCAAGATGAAACTCTTTACCTATCGGGGAAAAAGAGTTCGAGTTTTTCATCGTAAGCTAAAGGGAATCACATGGTTTATCTGGTGGTTTCCTTTTTTGTCTGCTATTAGTTTCTACAGCTACTTACATTTAGAAGAATTAAAAGTCTATCCCTTACCCCAAGGCTATTTTCTAGGAGCTGGGCTACTCTTTTCTTTACTCCTTGCTTGGTTTATCAATCGGGTTTGCTACAGGAAGATTCTCTTCTTTCAAAAGCTCAATAGTCTTAGAATTCTTTCACGCTTTTTGCTAGAGAATAACCTCTATCTCGTTAAAAAGGTTAAACGTGAAAACAAGATCGTTGAAAAAATAACCTTGCCTCAAGTGTATATCAAACAGTCTCGCTACAAGATTGAAGTGAGTTTCATTCTAGAAGGCAATAAATTTCAAGATCGCTTCCTCAACCTTGGGGCTACGCTTGAAGTCATGTTTAACGGGGACTTTCGCAATAAAACCTTTGATAACCGCTTTATCAAATATGAAATTGCTATTAATCGGATTGATAGCCGTATTTCAATTGATCAAGTTGAAGTGAAAGGATCAAAGATCCGTCTTATGAAAGATGTCTACTGGGACTATGTCAAAGATTCCCACTTACTAGTTGGTGGAGGTACTGGTGGAGGAAAAACTGTTACTCTCATGTCCATTATCTATGCCCTATTAAAAGTTGGCTATATAGATATTTGTGATCCTAAAAACTCAGACTTAGCTTCTTTAAAAAAACTTCCAGTCTTTCACGGTCGAGTGTATTCTAGTAAAGAGGATATCATTAATTGCTTTAGAGAGAATGTCGAGTTTATGAAGAAGCGCTATGAAGTCTTAACGTCATTTCCAGACTATAGACCAGGTACCTTTTATACCCAGTACAATCTAAAGCCTAAATTTATTCTAGTAGATGAATGGGCGGCTCTTATGGCCAAGATTGATCGAGACTATAGCCAACAATCGGAGCTCATGGAATACCTAACTCAAATCGTTCTGGAGGGCCGTCAAGCTGGAGTATATGTGATCTTTGCCATGCAAAGGCCTGATGGAGAATATATCAAAACTTCTCTTCGGGATAACTTTATGATGCGTCTTTCTGTCGGTCATTTAGAATCAACAGGATATGACATGATGTTTGGAGATGCTAATAAAACCAAAGAATTTAAAAAGCTAGACGAGATTAACGGGGTGAAAGTAGTCGGTCGTGGTTATATTGCTTCAAATGGTAATCTAGCTGGAGAATTTTATTCACCTTATATTCCACTTGATCAAGGATTTTCATTCTATGATGAATACGCTAAAATTCCCATTATGGAATTTGAAGGTCAAGAGTTCTCAGTATTTGAAGAATACAAATCACCAGTTGAAACAATTGACCCTATAGAGGAAAAGGAGGTTATAGAAAACGAACCAAACAAGCGACCACTCAAGGAATTTGCGGATGAGTACGATTTAAAAATGCAAACTCTTCGAAAAATTATCCCTTATATGGAAGAGCACGGAATTTCATTTGAACGTACTGACTCCGCTATTCTTATTGAACCTTTCCAAGAAAAGTTACTTCTTGAAACAATCACTCGATTTGAGGAAGATGGACGCAAGTCTTATCCAAAAGCTATTGAAGCGATTGTCAGTCATCATGGGCTAGGACAAGGGCAAGGGCAAGCCTGACCGCAGGTCAGGCGAAGACCGAAGCCCGCCGTTCCTGGCTCATGATGACAACGAACCCCCGTTTTCTAATAGGGGGGTTACATTTGGCAAAAACGCCAAGTCCACCCCTCCTCATTCCTTATGGGAGTTGGGTTTTCAATTTTTATGAAGTGTGTCACTTTCGTCAAAAAAGTGTGTCACTTTGTTAGAAAGAGGTGTTGCGATGAATGGACAAAATTAGTCCTTTTCATATTAAGAATTTCAGAAAACAAACAGGACTTAGTCAAAAAGCATTTGCACAAGCTGTTGATCTTCCTACAAGAACCTATCGCTCTTATGAAACAGGTGAAAGAGGACTAACGATTGAGAAGTTTAGAGAACTAAAAGAAAAACTCGGTTACTATCAAGAGTACGATAAAAACAGTCTTCGGGCTCAGATCGACTATCTACGATTGACCTTTCCTAGATTAAAGGATTTAGATGCTTTCTGCGAAAACTTCCTTCACTGTCACCTAAGCGAATTTACAGACCAAGAAACCCGTCTCATGAACTATACCCACTTATGGCAACGAGGGAATATCTGGATTTTTGATTTCTTTGATAAGTCTGTGACCAATGACTACCAAACTTGTCTTCAACTATCTGGCCAAGGATGCCGTGAGATAGAACTACTTCTTGAAGACAAGGGGATCACTTGGCAGATCTTTCTTCAAAACATTCTTTATTCCTATGAAGACGTTCGGGTGAAGCGACTCGATATCGCTCTAGACGAACTATATAAGGGTTATGGTCACGAGGACGAACAAATTCAGATTCCCAAATTGATTGATAAACTCTATTCCAAAGAGATTGTTCTAGATACGATCAAGAAATGGAATATCACGGGTGGTGGATCTTTCACAGATAATGAAGACATGGAAGCGAATCACGGCTTGTCCATTTATTTTGGGAGCCGTCAAAGTCAACTCTACTTCAACTTTTATGAAAAGCGCTATGAAATTGCTCGAATGGAAAACATCTCCTTGGACGAATCCTTGGAGATTTTTGGTATCTGGAATCGCTATGAATTGCGATTTTCAGATCAGAAAGCTCAAGGCATTGTGGAGGAATATATCAACGGTGTAGATCTCGGAGAAATCGCACGAGGCATCATAAACAAAGAAATCCAAGTCTATGATGGAGTTACTCGCTTTGGAGCCTATAAACCTGATGAGAAATGGCAAAAACTCTTTGGAGGAGTCGAACCCTTAAAGCTCTCAACCAACCCACAGCCTTACAGTATTGAGAGAACGATTCGCTGGCTAACCTATCAAGTTGCGAACTCCCTTGCACTAGTCACTGAAGCAGACAAGATCCTCCAAACAGAATACATGAAAATGATTCAGAATAGCGGAGAGATCACTGATCGAGGAAAAGCCATGTTAAGACTTCTCAAAGCCAATAAACACTATGAACACTAGAAAGGAAAAACTATATGGAATACAAAGTTCAAATCAATTCACTAGAAAACTTTAAAGCTTGGTCTGGTGGACTAACGACCTTAAACACCGTCCGTGAACGTGGTGGAGTGGATACCCTAACCGTCATTTGTGAAGATATCTTCTCTGGTGATACACCAACTGAAGGACAAATCAATGACTGGCTCTGGTTTGATTCAGATTTTATCTACCAAGCTCTAGGCTACGATGATCTACTTGAGGCTTCTTGAGATGCTGAAGAAGATTTATCAAGCAGACTTTCTGCTTCTTCCAGAACAAGAATTCTGGCATATGTACGTCCTCTTACGAAAAGGAAAGGACTTCTACTATGAATGCGCTGGAAGATCTACCGAAAAACCACCAGATGCGAAAGGTTTCTATGACTATGAACATGCCTGTTTCACGCTAGATGGTCAAGTGTTGAGCGTAAATAAAAAAATGCGCCCCTCACTCATTACTTATATCCAAAAGACCATCAAAGACAATCAAGAAAAATTTAGAAAGGAAATTGAAATGGCTACTAAAACTATTTTTGAAAAGAAAGTCTCTCAAGTCACGAATGAACTGGGAGAATTACTTAAAAAGAAAGATCACAGAGAGGCTTGGACCAAGGCTGGAGAATTAAATAGTCTCCTTAAAAAAGAAGAAGCCAAGGATCTAAAACCTGACTTGATCGAACAACTCCAAACTGAGTTGCGAGGTTACTACTACATTAATGGCGAGATCGAAAAAGCCAATAAGCGCCTCTATGCAAAAGGCTCAAAGCTCATTGAGCTTGCTGGTCTCTAAAGGAGGATCTATGGATAAAGTCAAACGCTACTTGCTTCAAGCAAAAGAATATCTATCACATTTTAAGAAGATAGACAAAAAAGGAGGTACACCAAAACTAAAAGTCACCAATAAAAAGACCGTCAATATTGCAGTCATAGGAGGAATTTCTTTCCTCCTATTTGTTGGTTTCTTGGGATCTATCCGTGCTATCACACTCTCAAATAAGGTAGGTACACTACAAGCACAAGTAGAGGCCACTCAAAAGCAACAGACACAGCCTACGGAGTCGAGTAGAAAATATGACTATAAACTCCAGTATTACTTGAATGACTATGTCTATGCTTATTTCACACTTTCTAATGAAGGTGAAAAACAAAAGGCGCAAGTAGAATACTTAAATAAATTTTACAACTACATCCCTGATGTAAAATCTCAAGGGCAAGTTCGAAATCCCAGCACACTTCTCTATTCTCAGTTAGTGACTGTAGAAGGAAAAGTTGCGACCTATAAGATTAAATACAAGGAAAGCATCCATCGGGATAATAACACAGAAGAAAAAGAAATTGTGACAGGTTTCAATATTCCATTTGATGAAAAAGATGGGAAATACTATATCTCCGGCCTTCCTTGGTTCTCTGCTATTGAATCTTCACAAGCTGGCCACTTTAGCGAAGATGATAAGCTCCAACTAACTGCCAATGATCATTTTTCAGATAGCGAGCGTAAGAAGGTAGAAAAATTCCTCAAGATCTTCTTTACAAACTACACCACAAACCAAGATAATCTTAATCTGATCGCTAAAAATGTGGATATCATCGCAAATAGCACTTTCAAAACGATCGACTACACTTATCTCAAACAGGACGGTGATGATTTAATCGCTTATGTCCAAGCTACCTTTGAAGTTGGAGGTACCACTCACTCGGAAAACTTCACCTTTACTCTCTCAGAAAAAGAAAAGACCTACTATGTCTCAAAACTAGAACACACCATTCCACTGAATTATGCAAATGATAAAGAATAGGAGAACTCTATGAATACAAACAATCTACGAACCTTCCTTCAGGGTGATGGAATTTGGATCCTGACAGCTATTGCCGTGCTCTTAGCGATCAAGGCTTGGCGGAACAGCTCTTGGCTTCAACTCTTCTCTGTCGTTGGTTTCTATGCCGTTATTGTTTCAATTGCCAAAGGACAAGATATCCTAAAAGCAGTCGGCTGGTTCCTTCGACTCTTTGGTATTGAATCAGGACTTTAAGTATGAATGAAGAAAGACTTTATGATTACAGTAAGGGCCTAAATGCTCCTTATTGGATCCAAGAAATCAAGACAAAAAAGGGCACTCGACTATGGTACTTTGCGACACCGATGCAGTTGTCCTTTTTCATTGTCTTTATCATCGTCTTTGTGGCCATGTTACTCTTTGGAGGATTTATCTTTGTGCCACTCGCAAAAATCACTCACTCAATTTCTCTCTTACTCTATTGGTATCTCCCTTACAAATTGGCTAAATTCTATACTGAATACGAGCCTCACGGTAAAAAGATGCACGTCTTTATTGGAGATTACCTGATTTACTTCTGGGATTTTAAGCTAAACAAAAAAGCTATCTACCATGAAGATCGAATAGAACCTGTAGAAGAAATTGTCTTTGAAAAAACAAATCTATAGAAAAGGAGGACCTATGAGTATTACTTTAACCTATCCTATTAGGGAAACACATGAAAATCTAGCTCTCAAAAAAGATCAAACAGTCATTGCTTATTATCGTATTCCAAACACTCCCATCACGATTACAGATGATGAAAAAAAGGGCAAACATAAAATCGCTGTTGCTCAAATGATGAAGAAGCTCCAGAAAAACAAGTTCTTTGAAATATCTCTGATCCCTAAAGACTATCTCTTAGAAGAGAAAATGCGGGACTTTTCAGACGCTCTAGCAGATGACAGTCGTGAACTAGGAGAAGAACTACTTCTTTACACGGTAGATCGCCTAACAGATGAAATGGAGATCCCTTATCAGTTTGACTGGGTCGTGGGAGTGACCTTACGCAAACAAAATCATGGAGCTACCGTCAAAGACTTGGCTTATGAGAGCTTTAATGAGTTCACCGAAAAAATAGCTAAGGGCCTTGGCTATGAATATGAATTAAGTCCCACATGGTATGAAGACTATAAAAGTGATGAATTCACTATTTTTCAAGCCTTCTCTGTCCTTCGGGCAAAACGGTTATCTAATGAAGAACTCTTTTATTACCAGCGGATGCAATATCTCCGCTATATTCCTCATTACAAGAAGGAGGTGCTCGCCAATCGTGCTCAATTCAATATCACAGATACTTTGATCAAAGTCTTAAAAGGTGGCTTTCTCAAGCTAGAAAGCCCTTATGGATCTTCTTTTGTGACGATTCTTCCGGTTGGTAAATTTCCTGTTCAATTCAATGGTTTTCACCTGGGAGAATTTATCCAACGCTTAAACTTTCCCGTTGAGCTACGAATCAAGGCAGAATTCATTGATACTAGTAAGATAAAAGGTCGAATGGGACGATCGAATACACGTTACAGAAACATCATGGAAGAGGCAGAAAATACTGATACTGTCCAACAAGACGAGATCATCATGGGCTCTATCTCCCTAAAGGACTTAATGAAGAAAGTCGGAAACAAGGAAGATATCATCGAATATGGAGCCTATCTGATCGTCTCTGCTTCAAGTGTGAACCAACTCCGTCAAAGACGACAAGTGGTTTTGAACTACTTTGATGATATGGGAGTTGAAATTAGTGAAGCCTCTCAAGACGGACCTTATCTCTTTCAAGCGTTGCTCTATGGAGAAAACCTCCAAAAGAAAACTCGCACCTGGACACATATGGTCACAGCCCGTGGATTTTCAGAACTCATGCCCTTCACCAATACCTCTTCTGGAAACCGTATCGGTTGGTATATTGGCCGAGTAGATAACTGGACAGGCCGTTGGGACAATATCGCTAAAGCTATTGATTCCTCAAAGAACATTGTCCTCTACAATGCGACAGTGGGAAATAAAGAAGATATAGCTGGAAAGATTACCAAGAACCCGCATATCATCATCACTGGGGCAACAGGTCAAGGAAAATCTTTCCTTGCTCAGATCATCTTTTTAAGTGTGGCCTTACAAAATGTTAAAACCCTTTATATTGACCCTAAACGTGAACTTAGGAATCACTACCAAGAAGTAATCAACTCACCTGAATTTGCACGTCTCTATCCTGAACGCAAGAAACAGATTGAGAACTTTAACTTTGTAACACTGGATAGCTCACTACCATCAAACCACGGAGTCTTAGATCCTATTGTCGTTCTAGATAAAGAACAAGCTGTAGAGGTCGCAAAAAACATGCTTGAGTTTCTACTACAAGCCGTAGATGATGTCACGATGGATCAAAAAACAGCTATCACAGAAGCTATTAATACGATTGTGGAGAAACGAGTCGCTGGTGAGAAGGTCGGATTTAAACACGTCCTAAAAGTTCTGAGAGACTCTACTTCCTCTGAAATTGCTTCGGTTGGTCGTTATCTGACCTCAATTGTCACAAACTCTATCTTGGAACTAGCCTTTTCAGATGGAACCACTCAAGGACTTAACTATGAATCACGGGTGACCATCCTAGAGGTCAATAACCTCAAACTACCAAAGGACGATTCCACAAAAATTTCAGATCATGAACGCAACTCTATTGCCCTCATGTTTGCACTGGGTGCCTTCTGTACCCACTTTGGAGAACGAAATGAAAATGAAGATACCATTGAGTTCTTTGACGAAGCTTGGATTCTTATGAAGTCCGCAGAAGGAAAAGCCGTTATCAAAAATATGCGTCGAATTGGACGCTCCAAAAACAATACCTTGGCACTGATTACTCAATCTGTACATGATGCAGAAAATGACGATGATACTACTGGATTCGGAACCATCTTTGCTTTTTATGAAAAGTCAGAAAGAGAAGATATCCTAAAACATGTCAATCTAGAAGTCACTGAAAGTAATCTCGAATGGATTGACAATATGATCTCTGGTCAATGCCTGTACTATGACGTGTATGGCAATCTCAATATGATTTCTGTACACAACATCTTTGAAGATATTGATATGCTTCTAAAACCTATGAAAGCTACGGTATCATCAAGCCTTGAAAATAAATACGCTAGTTAGGAGGTGAATCCATGCAAGAAGCTTTTGACAAACTAAGAGGAGTCGATATCTTCTCTCTCAAGTCCTATATGGAGCCAACTGGGTTCGCTTCCTTTAACGGTGCTTGGGTACTGATTAATGAGCTTTTCGTCAACTTCTTCTTTTTCATTCTAAACGCAGTGGTAGGCTTCTTTTCTTTGCTGATACGGATTCTCGAAAAGATTGATCTCTACTCTAACTACAAGAACTATGTGTTTAATGGAGCAATGAATATTTGGAAAGGATTCATCGGTTCAAGCTCTGGTGGAGTCGCAAAACAATCACTCGTTTCAATGTTGCTTCTGATTCTAGCGTTTTATCTCTTTTATCAGTTTTTCTTTTCGAAAGGAGCTTTTTCAAGAACACTCCTTCATGTCTTTCTGGTACTCATCCTTGGCTTTGGTTATTTTGGAACAATTGCTGGAACATCAGGTGGTCTGTATCTACTAGATACCATTAACCATGTTTCCCAAGATGTTACTAAAAATATCAC
>NZ_CAXSMM010000020.1:0-2557 GCF_964238605.1 Streptococcus parasanguinis
GTTATAGTAACTGAACAATAAAAAAACAATAAATCTGTCAGTGACAGAATGAGTTTAAGACAAACAATTATTTTAATGAGAGTTTGATCCTGGCTCAGGATGAACGCTGGCGGCGTGCCTAATACATGCAAGTAGAACGCTGAAGCTTGGTGCTTGCACCGAGCGGATGAGTTGCGAACGGGTGAGTAACGCGTAGGTAACCTGCCTCTTAGCGGGGGATAACTATTGGAAACGATAGCTAATACCGCATAAAAGTCGATATCGCATGATGTTGACTTGAAAGGTGCAATTGCATCACTAAGAGATGGACCTGCGTTGTATTAGCTAGTTGGTGAGGTAACGGCTCACCAAGGCGACGATACATAGCCGACCTGAGAGGGTGATCGGCCACACTGGGACTGAGACACGGCCCAGACTCCTACGGGAGGCAGCAGTAGGGAATCTTCGGCAATGGGGGCAACCCTGACCGAGCAACGCCGCGTGAGTGAAGAAGGTTTTCGGATCGTAAAGCTCTGTTGTAAGAGAAGAACGAGTGTGAGAGTGGAAAGTTCACGCTGTGACGGTATCTTACCAGAAAGGGACGGCTAACTACGTGCCAGCAGCCGCGGTAATACGTAGGTCCCGAGCGTTATCCGGATTTATTGGGCGTAAAGCGAGCGCAGGCGGTTAGATAAGTCTGAAGTTAAAGGCTGTGGCTTAACCATAGTACGCTTTGGAAACTGTTTAACTTGAGTGCAGAAGGGGAGAGTGGAATTCCATGTGTAGCGGTGAAATGCGTAGATATATGGAGGAACACCGGTGGCGAAAGCGGCTCTCTGGTCTGTAACTGACGCTGAGGCTCGAAAGCGTGGGGAGCAAACAGGATTAGATACCCTGGTAGTCCACGCCGTAAACGATGAGTGCTAGGTGTTGGGTCCTTTCCGGGACTCAGTGCCGCAGCTAACGCATTAAGCACTCCGCCTGGGGAGTACGACCGCAAGGTTGAAACTCAAAGGAATTGACGGGGGCCCGCACAAGCGGTGGAGCATGTGGTTTAATTCGAAGCAACGCGAAGAACCTTACCAGGTCTTGACATCCCTCTGACCGCTCTAGAGATAGAGTTTTCCTTCGGGACAGAGGTGACAGGTGGTGCATGGTTGTCGTCAGCTCGTGTCGTGAGATGTTGGGTTAAGTCCCGCAACGAGCGCAACCCCTATTGTTAGTTGCCATCATTCAGTTGGGCACTCTAGCGAGACTGCCGGTAATAAACCGGAGGAAGGTGGGGATGACGTCAAATCATCATGCCCCTTATGACCTGGGCTACACACGTGCTACAATGGCTGGTACAACGAGTCGCGAGTCGGTGACGGCAAGCTAATCTCTTAAAGCCAGTCTCAGTTCGGATTGTAGGCTGCAACTCGCCTACATGAAGTCGGAATCGCTAGTAATCGCGGATCAGCACGCCGCGGTGAATACGTTCCCGGGCCTTGTACACACCGCCCGTCACACCACGAGAGTTTGTAACACCCGAAGTCGGTGAGGTAACCATTTGGAGCCAGCCGCCTAAGGTGGGATAGATGATTGGGGTGAAGTCGTAACAAGGTAGCCGTATCGGAAGGTGCGGCTGGATCACCTCCTTTCTAAGGAAATGGAAACCTGTACGTTGGTCTTGTTTAGTTTTGAGAGGTCTTGTGGGGCCTTAGCTCAGCTGGGAGAGCGCCTGCTTTGCACGCAGGAGGTCAGCGGTTCGATCCCGCTAGGCTCCATTAACACTGTAAGGGTGTTAAGATTGAACATTGAAAATTGAATATCTATATCAAATAGTAACAAGAAAATAAACCGAAACGCTGTAAATATTTAAAGAGTTTAGGTCGCAAGACCAAAAATAAGGTTAAGTTAATAAGGGCGCACGGTGGATGCCTTGGCACTAGAAGCCGAAGAAGGACGTGACAAACGACGAAATGCTTTGGGGAGCTGTAAGTAAGCGACGATCCAGAGATGTCCGAATGGGGGAACCCACTAGCTGATGGCTAGTACTCCTATCTGTTAAGGATAGGTAGAGGAAGACGCAGTGAACTGAAACATCTAAGTAGCTGCAGGAAGAGAAAGCAAAAGCGATTGCCTGAGTAGCGGCGAGCGAAACGGCAGGAGGGCAAACCGAAGAGTTTACTCTTCGGGGTTGTAGGACTGCAATGTGGACTTAAAGATTATAGAAGAATGACATGGGAAGGTCAGCCAAAGAGAGTAAGAGCCTCGTATTCGAAATAGTCTTTATACCTAGCAGTATCCTGAGTACGGCGGGACACGAGAAATCCCGTCGGAATCTGGGAGGACCATCTCCCAACCCTAAATACTCTCTAGTGACCGATAGTGAACCAGTACCGTGAGGGAAAGGTGAAAAGCACCCCGGGAGGGGAGTGAAATAGAACCTGAAACCGTGTGCCTACAACAAGTTCGAGCCCGTTAATGGGTGAGAGCGTGCCTTTTGTAGAATGAACCGGCGAGTTACGATATGATGCGAGGTTAAGTTGAAGAGACGGAGCCGTAGGGAAACCGAGTCTGAATAGGGCGGTATTAT
>NZ_CAXSMM010000020.1:2648-4917 GCF_964238605.1 Streptococcus parasanguinis
AGTTAGTATTATGTCGTAGACCCGAAACCATGTGACCTACCCATGAGCAGGTTGAAGGTGAGGTAAAACTCACTGGAGGACCGAACCAGGGCACGTTGAAAAGTGCTTGGATGACTTGTGGGTAGCGGAGAAATTCCAAACGAACTTGGAGATAGCTGGTTCTCTCCGAAATAGCTTTAGGGCTAGCGTCGACATTAAGATTCTTGGAGGTAGAGCACTGTTTGGGTGAGGGGTCCATCCCGGATTACCAATCTCAGATAAACTCCGAATGCCAATGAATTATGGTCGGCAGTCAGACTGCGAGTGCTAAGATCCGTAGTCGAAAGGGAAACAGCCCAGACCACCAGCTAAGGTCCCAAAATAATTGTTAAGTGGAAAAGGATGTGGGGTTGCACAGACAACTAGGATGTTAGCTTAGAAGCAGCTATTCATTCAAAGAGTGCGTAATAGCTCACTAGTCGAGTGACCCTGCGCCGAAAATGTACCGGGGCTAAAACAATTTACCGAAGCTGTGGATACCTTTATAGGTATGGTAGGAGAGCGTTCTATGTGTGGAGAAGGTGTACCGTGAGGAGCGCTGGAACGCATAGAAGTGAGAATGCCGGTATGAGTAGCGAAAGACAGGTGAGAATCCTGTCCACCGTAAGACTAAGGTTTCCAGGGGAAGGCTCGTCCGCCCTGGGTTAGTCGGGACCTAAGGAGAGACCGAAAGGTGTATCCGATGGACAACAGGTTGATATTCCTGTACTAGAGTATGTAGTGAAGGAGGGACGCAGTAGGCTAACTAAAGCGTGCGACTGGAAGTGCACGTCTAAGCAGTGAGGTGTGAATTGAGTTAAATGCTTAATTCTATAACATTGAGCTGTGATGGGGAGCGAAGTTTAGTAGCGAAGTTAGTGACGTCACACTGCCAAGAAAAGCTTCTAGCGTTAATCATACTCTACCCGTACCGCAAACCGACACAGGTAGTCGAGGCGAGTAGCCTCAGGTGAGCGAGAGAACTCTCGTTAAGGAACTCGGCAAAATGACCCCGTAACTTCGGGAGAAGGGGTGCTGGCTTAAAGTCAGCCGCAGTGAATAGGCCCAAGCAACTGTTTATCAAAAACACAGCTCTCTGCTAAATCGTAAGATGATGTATAGGGGGTGACGCCTGCCCGGTGCTGGAAGGTTAAGAGGAGTGCTTAGCGGTAACGCGAAGGTATGAATTGAAGCCCCAGTAAACGGCGGCCGTAACTATAACGGTCCTAAGGTAGCGAAATTCCTTGTCGGGTAAGTTCCGACCCGCACGAAAGGCGTAATGATTTGGGCACTGTCTCAACGAGAGACTCGGTGAAATTTTAGTACCTGTGAAGATGCAGGTTACCCGCGACAGGACGGAAAGACCCCATGGAGCTTTACTGCAGTTTGATATTGAGTGTCTGTGCCACATGTACAGGATAGGTAGGAGCCATTGAGATCGGGACGCCAGTTTCGATGGAGGCGTTGTTGGGATACTACCCTTGTGTTATGGCCACTCTAACCCGGTAGGTTCATCATCTACGGAGACAGTGTCTGACGGGCAGTTTGACTGGGGCGGTCGCCTCCTAAAAGGTAACGGAGGCGCCCAAAGGTTCCCTCAGAATGGTTGGAAATCATTCGCAGAGTGTAAAGGTATAAGGGAGCTTGACTGCGAGAGCTACAACTCGAGCAGGGACGAAAGTCGGGCTTAGTGATCCGGTGGTTCCGTATGGAAGGGCCATCGCTCAACGGATAAAAGCTACCCTGGGGATAACAGGCTTATCTCCCCCAAGAGTTCACATCGACGGGGAGGTTTGGCACCTCGATGTCGGCTCGTCGCATCCTGGGGCTGTAGTCGGTCCCAAGGGTTGGGCTGTTCGCCCATTAAAGCGGCACGCGAGCTGGGTTCAGAACGTCGTGAGACAGTTCGGTCCCTATCCGTCGCGGGCGTAGGAAATTTGAGAGGATCTGCTCCTAGTACGAGAGGACCAGAGTGGACTTACCGCTGGTGTACCAGTTGTCTCGCCAGAGGCATCGCTGGGTAGCTATGTAGGGAAGGGATAAACGCTGAAAGCATCTAAGTGTGAAACCCACCTCAAGATGAGATTTCCCATGATTTTATATCAGTAAGAGCCCTGAGAGAAGATCAGGTAGATAGGTTAGGAGTGGAAGTTGTGTGAGCAATGGAGCGGACTAATACTAATAGCTCGAGGACTTATCCAAAGAGTCAGAAGATATTGACAACGTAAGTTTAACTTGTTAGAATATAGAT
>NZ_CAXSMM010000021.1:0-4370 GCF_964238605.1 Streptococcus parasanguinis
TCTTGATCATACCCAAGGGATTCTCTTACGCCCTTTGGCGAAGCCAGTTCACTTTACTATTCGGAAAAGTGCGAAAGTCCGAAATGCGTGGAAGCCCACAAGAATTGAGTCTTGTTTTATATCTTCACTTCAACCGTAAAACGGACTTGACTTTACCTATCAAATAGATTACAATAAAGGTACGAAGTTTAGTGTAGTTTGATAGTCAGTCCTCTGGTTGTCAGACGCACTTTTTATTTAATTGTCAATGATCTCAATTGGTAGGGATTATTATTTTGATTTTTAATATCGCCACCAGCTATATTTACATTTTATCGCTGTTGGCGATAAAAGTCAAGGGATTTTTGAAATTTTTTTAAAAAAATTTGAAGAGGAATAGCTATGGCGTTTGCAGAACGTTTAAAAGAATTACGAAAACAAGCTCACTTAACTCAGGTTGAACTCGCAAAACGATTAGGGATAGGACAGTCTTCCTATGCCGACTGGGAGAGAGGAAAGAAAAATCCTACCCAAGAGAATCTTATTAGACTAGCACAAATTTTGAATGTGTCAGTTGATTATTTAGTTGGAAACTCAGAAGCAAAATCAGAGGCATTAGATAATATTGAATTGCTTTTCCGTATGAACTCAAAGGGATTAACAGAGGAAGAGAAGAAAATCTTTAAGAAGGAGTTGATTGAATTTATGGAAGAAAGAAAAAAATTATTTAGTAAGAGTAAAAGAAAGAATTAAAAAATTAACATATTTAATGACTTATAGAGGATTCAATACTTTTTTTGAGGATAGATTTTATGAATACTGCAGAAATAATTGAAGGTATAAAAAAAGAATATCATGAGATTACTTGGTTTGAACAGGACTTTAAACTTTCGCAAGAAAAGGATAAGTTGTTTGTTGATTATAGTTTTCTAGTGTATTCTGATGAAAATTGGCATGGAAATAAAAAAATTCTAATGATTAGTCAATTTGAAACTTTAAAAAATAAGAAATTAACAAGTAGTGCTAATAAATTGGTTAATAAACTAATAGACTATATTATGATTACGGAAATAACCGATAAGTCTACTAATTTTACAGATACTGACAAGTTATACAATTTTACAGATATTGAGAAGTTAGATGATTTTAATGGTGATGTAAATAAAAAGGATTCTTATTTTTCTATTAAAACAGAGTTTCTCACATTTCATTTTGTTAAAATTTCAGCTATTGAAACTAGTAGCTTTGAAATTATAGAAAATGTAGTTAGTTTCAAAAAATTGGACGATTTTATAAATTGTATAGATATTGGATTTGATCAATGGGATGACTATGGTTATCGACAAACTATGCTTGTTTATATATGGAGAGAACAAATATCATTCCGTATTAATCCTTTGACTGATGAAATAAGACTATATCTATTAGGATACAAAGAAAAACCAAAAGATATAGAAGTTTGTTCGATTGGATCTAATCACTATTATAATTTCTTAAAGAAATATTTAACATTTGATGTTAGAAAAGAATGGTTTGCTAAGACAAATGATTTAGCATTTGATTTAAATAAATTAGATTATTTTGCCAGATTATATGCTGACTATGAAGATTACGATGCTAAAGCTAAAGGGACAAAACCGCCATATGGAAAAGTTCATAATTTTTTTAATAATTCCTTTCTAAGAACTACAACTATAAAGGAAATTAAAGATGTATTTCATCCTTTGACACTATCAGGAACTAATCTAGACGAAATGAATACGGATTCTTCTGAATCGAAAATAAAACGTTCAATTGATAACAAAATTGATAAGATAGAATATCCATTCAGTGAAAAGAATGTTTCTAAGGGGAAACTAATTTTTTATAAGAGAAAAAAATCATATTTGCCAATGAATGTCTATGGAATGGTTGGTGGGAATGGGAATGGCAAAACTTACAAAATAGAAGAAATTATTAGAAGACACGTTAAAAATGATAATAATTTTTCTCAGGTGGTTCATTTTTCACTAAGCCCATTTGATAATGTAATTGAAGTTGATAACATAAAACTGACTGACGTGTATAAAGATAAAGAAGGAAACACTCTTTACGAAAAAGTAGGATTTGTATCTATTAAAAAACCCTTAATAGAAACTGTAATTAGTAAATTAGATTCATTGGAATTAGAGGAAATTAAAAACTATTTTGTTGATAAATATAAAAACAATAAGAAAAAGAAATTACTAGATGATAACAATAAACTATTAAAAGAAAAAATTCATGAAATTAATATTGAAGATAGTTTTCGTTGGTACATTCAGTCTTTAATTCTTGATTTGATTGCATCTAAAGAAAAACTTGAATTATGGGAGGAAGCTTTAGGCTATTTTTCTTTTGAGCCATGGGCACAAAATATTAGAGCAGCTTTTTGTGATAGAAATATTAAATTATCTGATTTCAAAAAGCTAAGCAAACTAAGTTCGGGTCAAGCTACTATTCTACTGTATTTAACTAAACTAGTTTTTTGTGTTAATCAAGGAAGTTTGGTAATATTTGATGAACCTGAAACTTTTATGCACCCACCTATGATCAAGTCTTTCATTAGGGCTGTTTCTGAAATAGTTAATAGAGTAGGAGCTTTTTGTTTAGTTGCAACACATTCGCCTGTAGTTATTCAAGAAATTCCTCATTGTAATGTATATAAGTTGGATTCGAATCATAACATATCATCAATTATTTATAAGACTTATGGGCAAAATTTGGATGCTTTATATAAAAATATATACGGTGTAGAACTACAAAATACAGGATATAATAGCTTGCTTATAGAAAGAGTAAAAGATCCGGAACGTCAAAACAATCCCTTATTATTTAAGACTGATATTCCTTATTTAGGCGATGAAGCTTATTTAAAATATCTGCTCCTTAATGATGAGATATTGGAGTATGAGTTAGAAGAGGATGATTAAATTTGAGAAAAGTTAGTATAGACAATCTACCTACTATTGATAAAATAATCGAAGTTTTGCCAAGTTCTATAGAAGATCAAGATAAACAAAGTCTGAAATCGTACCTGAATAACTTAGATGAAAAATATCAAGAGAAAATTGCTTCAGAATTATATGACATAGATATTGAAAATCTAAATCGACCTACTTTTTTTGATAATGATAAAGCAGAATATTTATACAATAATTATATTCGAAAGGAAGAAAAAAAAGTATTTACTTCATTTCCAACAGTAAAGAATGTCCATAATATTGATATATGCCCGATTTGCGAGGGTGTCCTTTCGACAAAAGTAACATTGGAACACATTATTCCTAAAGGATCTAAAGGAGATTTTCGTTTTGCTATCTTACCTATTAATTTAATTAAATGTTGTGTAGAATGTAACACTTCAAAACATCAAGTAAAATCTGATAATAAAAATAATAGTGAGATTAATCCGTATGCGGTAGATTTTCGAATTGAAGAATATTTTAAAGTTGATTTAGTGGAAAAAAGAGGAGGGATTTCTCCAAGAATTAATTTTTCTTTTCATCAAAATTGTTTCGATAAAAGAATTGAAAATTTTATAGACATCTATAATCTTGAAAAGACTTATAATCATCGCTTAAACTTAGAGTATCAAAAAATCATTTCAACGTTATCCAATAATCCTGAAATTTTTAGAAATACATTACTAAAATGTTATTTAAACAATTTAAAGGAATCATACAAAGTTAATATGGAATATGAGAAAAACAATAGTTTTTATTGGATAGATCAAAATTATTTCGGCTTTCAAATTTGTGATAAATTAATAAATTATTGTCAAAGAAACCAAAACATTCTAGAATGCTTCAGAAGTGATATTAACCGACTACGTTATAATCCCAATGAACTGGTATTTGAAAATAATGACTTTTTTACAGAATTTAAATCTGTAACTAATCAAATTAAATTAATTGAGTTTGTGTTAAGTAATGAAACGGATATAAAAAAATATTTTTATCACTTAAAAAAATATTCAGTAGATTTCAGCTTTCCTAATTTGTACAAAGATGTGGACTCGAATAAAAAAGATATAATTGAAGCTATTCTAAAATACTATCTTGAAACTAATAAAAGTTTCGAAACTTTTGGGGAGAAAATTTCTAATATCCTTGAATAGAAGTCACAACAGAATCAATCTTTTTAAAACTAGGTGGACAATTGTCCACTTTTTTTGTATACTAAACTCAACCAAATTGGTTTGGTTTTGTAATTTATACTTTAGGGAGGTACCGTTCTTTGGATGAATTGTATACAAAAATAAGTAAGTCTACAAAACATGTATTATACCAGTATATGAAGGATAACGATATTTCATTATTAAATTATAATTTCAATTACTTCTTTCAACATTGTATTCAAAAATATAAAAT
>NZ_CAXSMM010000022.1:0-3200 GCF_964238605.1 Streptococcus parasanguinis
ATTTTATATTTTTGAATACAATGTTGAAAGAAGTAATTGAAATTATAATTTAATAATGAAATATCGTTATCCTTCATGTATTGGTATAACACATGTTTTGTAGACTTACTTATTCTTGTATACAATTCATCCAAAGAATGGTACCTCCTTTAAGTATAAATTACAAAACTAAACCAATTTGGTTGACTTTAGTATATAAAAAAAGTGGACGAATGTCCACTTTTATCTAATTTATAAATACTAGCTTGTTATAAATTATAGATTTATAATCATAAACTTTGTAATCTATAGATGTATCAATATCAATATAATCAAATACTGTCATCAAAATTCTTAATAGAGCTTTGTAATTAGTGCACCTTTCCTCTTCATCTAATTCAAAACGTCCATAATGCAGTGTTTCTATTGCTAAGGTTAAAAATGATCCTATGTTAAGTACATTTGATTTAAATAATGCTTGCCAGTCTTTTTTACGGTAAGAGATACTTTTAAGTTGTTTAAATAAATAGTCATCACTTTTTTTTATTTCTTTACTTACTTTCATTAAATCAACACTATCTTTAAGGTCTTTTAAAATTAAACTTATTGAATCATACACACTTGCGCTAGTGAAATGAGACAAATTAAATTCATTAACAATCTCAAGAAATACCGATTTGAAAAATTCTTCTAGAGTTTTTGA
This sequence comes from Streptococcus parasanguinis, assembly GCF_964238605.1. Classification (GTDB taxonomy): domain Bacteria; phylum Bacillota; class Bacilli; order Lactobacillales; family Streptococcaceae; genus Streptococcus; species Streptococcus parasanguinis_AJ. The sequence continues at coordinate 683 of NZ_CAXSMM010000022.1, forward strand.
TGCCAAAGTTTCAGAAATAGAATTATTATAATTAAAGACTAGTTTTTCTCTGATCCCAACAGTATCGTAAAATAAGATTTGATCTAAACTTCTATCAGAATATTCAATATCATCATTATATACTCCCCAAACATTATCAACTATTTCTTGGTTATATGGCTTCCTACCAAACATTGGAATGTGAGCTTCACCACCATTCTTGAGATATTTGTAAATTTTAACTCCATTATTTAAATATCCAAATAGAATAGTTTCACCAATCTGTGTTTTTGCAGTAATATAAAACGATTCAACACTTTTTCTAGCAATTGTTTCACCTGATTTTACAGCTTGTTTATAAATACAATGTAAAGTGTTTGAGGACGAATAGTATTTAACTTGCTCCAAATATAAATTTTCATTTCTCATGAATACTTTAATATATTCATGACTATCGTTTTTATCTTTTTCAATAATAAAAGTAGGTCGAAAATAATCTCTTTTAGCTTCTAACTCTTTCTCCTTTAGTTCATTTGCCTTTTTTTGTTCTTCTTGTCTTTTTAGTTCTTCTTCATTTCTATCATCATCATATTTTTCCTGTTGTTTTATAAATGAATAAACGGTAAAAGTGATAGATAATGCTGTACCATAAAAGGTTATGTATGTCTTAATTGTTGAAAAAAGAGATTTCATCAACTCTAAAAAATCCAAATTAATAGAATTAATTCCTTTATTCAACAAAAAAGAACATACTTCAATAATAATTGGAAATAAAAATATGAACAACACAAAAATATTTGTACGCTTATTTATTTTATCACCATAATCCATCGAGTGAGCACTAACCTTTCCAAATTTGAAAATATCTATAATTTTAATAATATTGTACTAACCATTTGTTTTATTGATTATATATTTTATAAAATTCTTTATCAAATCAACCAATAATACTGATATTTAGTTAATTTTCTTTTCTAAACGCCTTCTTTCGTTTTTCCATAAACTCTATCAATTCTTTTTTAAAGATTTCTTTTTCTTCATCAGTTAGTCCTTTTGAGTTCATACGGAAAAGAAGTTCCACATTATCTAATTCTACATCATTCCCTGCAAGGTAGTCCATCGTAACACCAAAGAAATTCGCAAATTTCTCTAAAGTTTTAGACGATGGTTTTCTTTTTCCACTTTCCCATTGCTGATAATTAGGTTGTTTGATCCCAAATTTTTCCGCAATTTCCTTTTGTGTTAATCCTTTTTTTAATCGGAGTTCTTTTAATCGTTCTGGAAATCCCATTGCTAATTCCTCAATAAATTTAAAAATATTTTTAATAATCTCTTGACAATATACTCAGATGAGTATATAATATAAATATATTCGAGAGAGTATATTTCTTTTGAAAATAATAACCTTATTTTAGAAGGTTTTGATCATTGACAACTAAATAAAAAGTGCGTCTGACAACCAGAGGACTGACTATCAAACTACACATTAAGATTGGTACTTTTATTGTAATTGTTTTGATAAGAAAAGTCAAGTCCGTTTTATGGTTGAAGTGAAGATATAAAACATTTATTTGTGGGCTTCCACGCATTTCGGGCTTTCGCACTTTTCCGAATAGTAAAGTGAACTGGCTTCGCCAAAGGGCGTAAGAGAATCCCTTGGGTATGATCAAGACTACCTAAAGAGATTGGCTGGGAAAGCGATGGTAATTGACGCAAAGCACCTTGCTAAACGTTGCCACCGTGGAAAGAGGGATCTTTCCAACCAAATAACTTTTCTTTACTGCTGTCTATCTAATCAGATAGACCTACTCTCAAGCTACTAAGTTCTTTCCTTTTTTCACTTAGTAGCTTTTTACTTTTACAATAAAGGAGAATGATATGACAAACTTTTTTCGCACTACAATGTAAGCGACTCTATGATAACTATGAATTTACCTATGGTATGTTTAGTGAATCCGATAAACTACAGGCTAAACTTTATGCTCAAGCTCAGGTAGATCTAGATCATCTGGCTCAAGATGCTCGTAGAAATGGCTATGCTCATGGGGATATTCAATTCTATAGTCGTATGTTTAAACGCAAATTATTTACCCACTATTATTCAAGAGTGAAGCAACTAGCTTAACTCTTTTTATTTTACACTCAGAAAGGAAAATCTTATGATCTCAGAAACACTTAAAATGAAACCAGAATTTATTGGCCCTGCTTACTATGAACGTTTAGGAAATGCTCCTAAATTTATTTTTGGAAAAGAAGGCAAATACCAACGCCACATTCTAAACAGCGCAGAGCACGGTGCCTTTCATGTCATTACACCAGCCTCTACAACGGTCATTCCAGAAGATTCTATAGTAGAAGTGGTTAACCCAATCTTTTTCCCAGACACTGCTCTAAATGGCAATACTGTTGCACCTTATCTCAATGTCTTTGCAGAAAAATTGGTAATTAAAAAATAAGAAATAAAAGGAGAAAATCACATGGCTAAAATTGGATTAAACTACGGAGAAAAACTACAAATTGCTGACAAGACTTATCGTGT
>NZ_CAXSMM010000023.1:0-268 GCF_964238605.1 Streptococcus parasanguinis
GGTGTAGTTGGTGGTGTAGTTGGTGGTGTAGTTGGTGGTGTAGTTGGTGGTGTAGTTGGTGGTGTAGTTGGCGGTGTAGTTGGCGGTGTGTTTGGTGGAGTTAGGTAGTTTACGACTGTCCCCTTATCTACTACAAGGTTAGGTGCAGCCTTTAATTCGCTAGCAGATACAGTAATAACATCCGTTGATAGTTGGTATCCAGCTGGCGCTGTCAACTCCTTAATAACATAATCCTTAGCCTCAAAGCCTACAAAGCTTACAAGACCAT
>NZ_CAXSMM010000023.1:366-1533 GCF_964238605.1 Streptococcus parasanguinis
ATTGGCATCTGAGGTTGCTGTCGCTTGACCTTCTCCATATGGGTTGGCAACTGGGGTCACACCATCGGCTTCAAAGAGTCCAAAGACAGCTCCTGCAAGGTCTTGACCGACTAGATTCACCTTATGCAATTGAATATTGTAAAGTTTCAACTCAGGTTTTTCAACAACTGGTGGTGTTGGTGGAATAGCAGTAAATGGTTTATTCACCACATTACCCTTATCAACTACCAAATCTGTCGCAGCAGTTAACTCTGCCGCAGAAACAGTGATTGAAACGTTTGAAAGTTGGTATCCTGCCGGAGCAGTCAATTCTTTAATAACATAATCCTTAGCCTCAAAGCCTACAAAGCTTACAAGACCATTGGCATCTGAGGTTGCTGTCGCTTGACCTTCTCCATATGGGTTGGCAACTGGGGTCACACCATCGGCTTCAAAGAGACCAAATACAGCACCTGCAAGAGCATTTCCGTCAGCGTTAGCTTTGTGCAATTGAATGTTGTACAGTTTCAATTCAGGTTTGTCAACAGTCGGTGGAGTTGGTGGAATTGAAGTTGTTACCAATTTGTTAGTGAATGATTTCTTATCACCATATGCCACAGAAGCTTTGAGTGTATTGCTTGCATCATCTTTTGTGACAGTTACAGTAGCATCAATACTTCCTTCATCGTAGGTCATTCCTTTTGCTTTGCTTTCAGGAATAACTTCTTTAATCGTGTAGTGGAAGGTTTTTCCTGCGTCCTCTGATGAATATGAAATGTCATCAAAGGTTACCGTACCATCTGCAGCATTTTGTTTTGTTTGAAGAACTTTTCCGGTTTCATCCAACAATTGGAAATTGAATTCGCCATTCTTCAATTCAGCACCTTCTAAAATCTTGCTAGCTGAAATTTTAGCTTTTGCTGGTTGAGGAGCCGTATAAGTATTTGAGAAGGTTTTATTATCTGGATAAGCCACATCTGCTTTCAGGTTGTCGCCATCTTTTTTCACCTTAACAGTTACTTGTTTATCAGTCTTGTCATAGGTAATACCTGGGGTATTTCCAGCTACTTCCTTAACAGTGTAAGTGTGTTCACCTTCTTCGGTGTACTCAATTGGTGCAAATGTTACTTTTCCGTTTTTGTTTGTAACAGTTTGAAGCTTGTTAGCACCCTCGTACAATTCAAAGCT
>NZ_CAXSMM010000024.1:0-1462 GCF_964238605.1 Streptococcus parasanguinis
ATGAAGGATAACGATATTTCATTATTAAATTATAATTTCAATTACTTCTTTCAACATTGTATTCAAAAATATAAAATTCAAGTAATTAGTCACCACTTCTCAAATCACAAGATTGAAGGATTAACTGTTATTGATGAATTAGGTATTAGTTTTTCTTATGAAAAGGATAATCCAATTGTAAAGCAAAATTTTACTCTGTGTCATGAACTAGGACATTTCGTACTTAAGCATGAAGGCAATTATTTTACTGAATCTATTGATAATCAGGAGAACCTACTAGAGCGTGAAGCGAATATTTTTTCTGCTGTAGTATTAATGCCTGACATTGTTTTGTTGTCAAAGATTTATTATAGTTGCGACACCTTTCAACACATTCAAAATAGCCTCGATGTCTCAAAACAGGCATTGTTCTTTCGCCTTTTAGATCTTCTTAGAGAATATTATCCTGAAAAAGAAAATACCATTAGGCAGGCTATCGATGCTTATATTGATGGACAAAATGCCACACTACTCCTTTTGTTTCACGGTGTCAAAGATCAGATTATAAAGGAATTCAACAACTATCAGACTTCTCTAATCAATAAGATTGAGCAATCAGTAATCAAAAAAGGCTTCGTTACTAGCCAAGAGTTACCTGAACTTTTAAATCAGGATAATTGGAAGACAATTAAGAATTTCCATGACAATCTAAAAGTATGGCTCATTTATGATAGAGGAAAATCAATAGCTTATGTTTGGGATAAAAATAAGCTAACAGACAAAGAAGCAAAACAAAAAGCTGAATTGAAATTATTGTTAATGTGAGGTAAATGATGTACCAACCAGAAAAACTAAAGGCTCGTAGAAAAGAGCTAAAAATGACTCAAAAAGATATTGCAGATCAATTAGGTATTACCTACCAGGCTTATTCTGCATGGGAACGTGGAATAAAACAACCATCTAGAGACAAAGTAAAGCTTTTGGAGCAAATTCTAAATGCTCCAAAAGGTTATTTTACAGAGGTTGAAATCGTCCGACTATATAATAGTTTGTCAGATGAAGCTAAAGATCAAGCACTTAGTTATGTTAGAAAACTAGTTCAAAAAGAACAATGTAAGAATGTTGTTTCAATATCAGAAAAACTATACGAGTACCATGTTTACGAAAAAATGTCTGCCGGTATCGGTTCATCGGTTTATAACGATCAGAACTATGATACTGTTTATTTTCATGAAGAACTAGCCCATGATTTCGCCTCATGGATTTCTGGTGACTCAATGGAGCCCAAATATCAAAATGGCTCTGTGGCTCTCATTCGTGAGACAGGATTTGATTATGATGGAGCAGTTTATGCCGTAGTCTGCAATAGCCAGACTTATATTAAACGAGTTTATCGAGAGGAACATGGATTAAGATTAGTTTCTATCAATCTAAAGTATCAAGATATTTTTTTATCGTATGATGAAGATCCTAGAATTGTAGG
>NZ_CAXSMM010000025.1:0-993 GCF_964238605.1 Streptococcus parasanguinis
ACGCGATAAATATTATTTATCATCTCCTTTAAAAATACATATTAGACACGATCATTAATAGGTGATAAGATGAATGTATGAAATAATAAAGGAGGAATGAATATGTGCAGAACCATAGTAGGAGTATCCGCTAATCTCTGTCCGGTTGATCCGGAAGGGAAGAACCTTCATTCCTCCGTTTCCAGCCAGTTTGCAGAAGGGATTCGTCAAGCAGGCGGACTTCCAATGGTTATTCCGATGGGAGATATTTCCTTAGTCAAGGATTATGTTGAAACCATTGATAAATTGATCTTGAGTGGGGGCCAAAATGTGGAGCCGAGTCTTTATGGTGAAGAAAAAACTATCGAGAGCGACGATTACAACATCAAACGCGATCAATTTGAGCTTGCCCTACTGAAGGAAGCAGTACGCCAAAACAAACCGGTTCTAGGAATTTGCCGTGGGGTTCAGTTGATCAATGTGGCTTTTGGAGGAACACTCAACCAAGAGATCGAAGGGCATTGGCAAGGACTTCCGTTTGGGACTTCCCATTCTATCCAGACTAAAAAAGGCAGTGTGGTAGAACAGCTTTTTGGACAGGCCAGTCGGATTAATTCCGTGCACCGTCAAAGCATCAAGGATCTCGCACCAAATTTCCGTGCAACCGCCTTTGATCCGCGCGATCACACCATCGAAGCCATTGAAGCTGTAGATGGTCATCGCATTATGGGCTTGCAGTGGCACCCAGAATACTTGGTTAATGAAGAAAAAGGGAATTTAGAACTTTTTAAATACTTATTACAGGAATTATAAAAAAAGAGGTTGAAGTTGGGTCAACCTCTTTTTTAGTGCACATAGGATATTTTACTCCATGTTTTCCTGACTCTTATCGTTTGTGCTAACAGGTAAAAGACTAAAGATAGGGAGTTTTCCCAATGTATGTATGAAAGAATGAGATAGGATATTTCCTGATTCACAATAGGCGATAGATAAAGATAAAAAATATTTATAGCG